>CALYPL010000009.1 GCA_945273835.1 uncultured Dysgonomonas sp.
CGACGCATTAATTGTAGTATAAACCCAAAGATTGCGGTAAGAATATTTATTATTATTAGAAATCTCAACTGATATATCATATACCTTATTAGGACTGACAATCGTAGAATCTATTGTAAATACGAGTGTGTCTGTCTGTTTCCATTCAGCATCTTTTATCTGCTCAAACCTATAATATGGCTCACGCTTGTCACATCCGGTAAGAAGCATTAGAATAAATACAGCAGAGGATATCAGCCCGAGTTTTTTATTCTTGAGGTTTAGGGTTGTCATTCCGTTCTTTATTATTTTGATGAGGACGATTATTCGGTCTGTTGCGGTTTCGTCTGTTGCGGTTCTGATTGTCTCTTCTTTCGCTGTTTTGTTGTTCTTTAGGTTGATTTGTATTCTGAGGATTTTTATTCAGCACAATAACCCTTTCTTTTTTGACGCTTTTGTCTTCTACGTTATTATCATTTGAGGATGCATTATCAGCTTGTTGCTTATTTAGCGGCTTTTTCTTTTTCTTTTTCCGCTTTCTGTTGCGTTCTTCATCAAAACGGGAAATGCTCTCTTGTTCTAAAACATCATGCGAAACAGGTTTTTCATCCTGCACAACATTGTCAGCCTCTAACTGAGCCGGTCGTTTACCTTGTTTATTAATTCTGATTATTTCAAATACGCGTTCTTTAGGGATTGTAACCAAATTGGCTGCAAAATTTTTGTCGGTCGAATAGGTCATCATTCCCGCCAAAACATCGGTTTTGAAGTGATAGAAAGTCGAATCTTTGGTTTCAAGAGGAATATCTCTCGAAGGCAGGGAGCGTTGCGCTTCCACATAAACATCCGTCTCGAAGTTGAGGCAACATTTTAGTTTGCCGCATTGTCCTGCAAGTTTTTGGGGATTAAGTGGTATGTCTTGTAAGCGTGCGGCGGAGGTAGATACTGATACGAAATTAGACATTGAACTTGAACAGCATAATTCGCGTCCGCATGGTCCTATACCTCCTACACGTCCTGCTTCCTGACGTGCACCTATCTGCTTCATCTCTATTTTGACACGGAATTCGGACGCATATACTTTGATGAGTTGACGGAAATCGACACGTTCATCCGCTATGTAATAATAGATAGCTTTGTTTCCGTCTCCTTGATACTCAACATCGCTTATCTTCATGTTCAACTTCAGCTCTTCGGCTATTTCCCGTGCTCGGAGCATTGTTTTATGCTCTTTGGCCCGTGCTTCGTTAAGTCGCTCAAGATCATTTGGTTTAGCAATGCGGTATATTCTTTTAATCTCACCACGATAGTTATTTTTGCGCATTTGCAGTTTCACCAGTTTTCCTGTAAGCGTCACTTCACCTACATCATGACCGGGCGATGCTTCAACCGCAACCATATCGCCTCGATATAATTCAAGATTGTTGCTGTTAAGATAATATCCCTTTCGGGTATTTTTAAATTGAACTTCCACCATCTGAGTTTCGTCCTGAGCCAGCGGTATATCGTTCAACCAATCATAAACTTCTAATTTGTTTTTACCTTTACAACAGCATCCGATCCCTGATCTTTTGCAACATAATCCGTTTAGCTTTTTGCAGCAACCATTTGGCTGATCGTTTGTAGGTTTAGATGAGTTTGTATCTTCGGGCGACATTTTTTCATCGCCATCCTCCATTTTATCGCAAGAACATCCGATTGGAGTTTTGCAAGTACCCCGGCAGTCGTTAACCGGCATTTTATATTTATTATCTTGTTCAGATTCCATTGTTTGTGATGTTAATAATCAGAGCTTTATGTTTTAGCTCGGTGTTTTTGGCCATTCTGCATTTAGCAGTATACAAAATTATTGGCAAAGTTAACAAAATAAATAAGTTGATAGAATAGAACTAAATACATTAACTACCATTAAATGGATAGAATTTAGTTATCACTGTATTTAAAGCATCTCTCAAAAATTGATTTTAATTTCTATAAACATGATTTCTTTTAAAATTTGTGCTGTTTTACTGCATGAATTAATCTGATTAATAAAAAAGCAAAGAATATATATTCCTTGCTTTAATTATTTAAATATGAGGTTATTGTATGATTTCTTTTATAGAACCCTGATCAGGGTAGAAGATAACCTTGATCGGCTGTTTCTTATTGTCGAACATTTCAGGTGTTAACACGTCTTGCGTACCATATTGTACAACCATACATTCGGTATTGACATATGTTTTGTTGTTATATTCGATTTTAAGATCGGCTTTGCCCGGTATATTATAGATTATGCCTTTAGAAAATTTCTTTTCAATGTCTTTTTGCTCTTTTGGCGTTAATAACAAATCCTGTTTAGGCTGAAGATTTTTTAATGTCAGATAAACGGGAGCGCCTCCAAGATTGTCTGCATCAACAACTCCCATTTTAGTCGAAAAACGGAAAATGACTTTATCACTGATATTTTTTTCGTCGGGTACAATGGTGAAATCGTATTTTAAATTTTCTACGGTTTCAGTTCCTGTAAACATTCCCGTAAGGGCTTTTTCCTGTTCTTCCAACTGTTTCATTACCAGTTTGTACGCGTCACCATCAGGCGGCATATTATCAGCTTCGCCATTAAGAATACTGTTGCGGCTTTCACGCAGTTGATATATTTTCTTTGCAATCAGCTCTGCCTGTTTAGCACTTGAACCGGCACGTAATATTTCTTCAGAAAAATATAATGATGGGTCTATTGTCTGTGTATTCTGATCGGGTATGTTTGAAGCCGTCTCTTGCTTAGGCGATGTATAATCTGAATTAATGGCACATATCAAACCGTTTTTAGTGAGGCTTACAAATGGTGCTATACAATTTGGCTTAAACTCCACAAGGTATGATTTGTCTTTATCTTCAATACCTTTTGTGTTTGCTTCAATATTATTGATTTCATAAATTACATCGTCTTCCATAATAGGATTCGAGATATTGAGGTAACGTTGGGCATATTGGTAGAATTGTCCGGCTTTGCGTGTAGTTTTGGTATAATCAGCGGTAATTACTATTGATGTGTTGGGTAACGAATAAGTTACTCCATAATTATTGGCCTTAACGGCACTCATCTTGACAATATTTTGAGCGTTCATCGCACTTGCTGCCGTAAGTAAGGCGATAGCAATATAATATTTCATAATCTTTAATCTTACTATATTAATGACACAAAGCTACGTATTTTTATTATGTGAAGAATGTGGGGATTGTATAATTCTGAAAAGTAGAAGTTGATTACTGTATGAAAATCTCTGAAGGATAAGTAATATCTTCAAGAAAGAGTGCATGTCCCGGAGCTGAAGTTCCCGCTTTTGATCGGTTCTTGGCTTCAATGATATTCCGCATACCCTCTGGGTTGAGTTTGCCTCGTCCGGCTTCGAGCAGTGTGCCTACTATGGAGCGTACCATATTGCGAAGAAAGCGGTTAGCTCTAATTGTAAAGATATAATCATTGCCCTGTCGTTCCCATTCAGCTTGCATGATGGTGCAATTGTTGGTTTTAACGTCTGTATGAAGTTTACTGAAACTGGTGAAGTCTATATAATCGAAGAGTATCTTAGCACAGACGTTCATTGCTTCTATGTCGGGTTGAAACTGTATTTTGTATTTAAACTCGTGTTGGAACGGGTTTTTTTCGGTTGTTACGTAATATCTATATTGGCGTGAAGTGGCATCAAAACGTGCGTGTGCATCGGATTTGACTTCTACTAAACGATGTATAGCAATTTCCCATGGTAATATACGGTTTAGTTTTTCGGTGACAAATTCTTTGTCTAATTCTTCAGCACTATCGAAATGTGCTACCATAGTTCGGGCATGCACACCTGAATCTGTTCGTCCGGCTCCCACAATAGGTGTTGGTGTCCGTAAGATTATGCTTAATGCTTTTTCAATTGATTCTTGTACGGTTATACCATTGGGTTGCGTTTGCCAACCGCAATAATTGGCTCCGTTATAGGAAAGGTATATGAAGTATCTTTTCATTATTTATTGTACTGTTATGTGAAAGCAGGCTTGTTTCCGTTCATGTTTTATATAGCACCGTTTCCGTTCTTTGAGATCATAAAGAACTTCGGCAAGTACTAATTTGAGCTTTCCGCTGCTTTGTTCACCTCTATCTGTTGTATCAAGCTTTTCGAATCTTGACCACGATATATCGAATGTTGTTCCGAAGCGATGCGCCGAGTTATCACTGGCATTAAGGTTACGTCGTACAAGCTTGCGTACGTCTTCATCTGTGCGTGTTATACTTGTAATGATAGGCTTGTATAGTGGCATCTTTTTTGCCACAAGCGAATCATGAAAATTAATACATATATCTGTCAATAATTTTGATGCTTTAGGAACAAGATAAGGTATGGAATATTTTAGAGGATCTGTTTTAAATATAACCAATTCATCGGGTATTCTTATAAGATTTTCTGCGTATAGTACTGTGTCGCTCCGAGTTACTAATGGTCCAACCCCGTTACGTTTTGCAGATTCAATATGTAACTCTTGGGTATCGTTGAAGGATTTGTTATAACCTCCTGAAAAATGAGTATAATTTTCTTTTTTTTCTATTTCTTTGACTTGATCGACATTCTGACAGCAACCTGCATATATAAAAACGCACAAAGTCAGAAGTAAACAATATTTCATTCGTTTATTTAAATATAAGTTTCTTATAGCCAGTTGTTTATTTTAATAACACAACTAACTGACATTTCTGGTGATTTAATTGCTATGCTGAATAGCAACTTTTTATTTTATGCAAAGATAGAAACAACTATTTTATTACTGTCAATGATTTGCAGTATATGTTTTCAATGGGGTATAAAAAAAGAGAGGATATCAGATTAACTGAATATCCCCCCTCTCTCCATTTATTTAATTGTTGGCTCTATTAATGTAGTTAAAGTGTAAAGTGTGCGGTTAAGTGCCTGTTGTTCGAATCGTTAAATTCGATGATATAATAGCCTTTTTTTAATTTTTCAGAATCAAATGTCCATGATTTCTGAATTGTTGTGTTTAATGTAGTGGTATAGATTATATTTCCTTCATGTTTTATATTAATTTTGAGTACTCCAAAATCGCCTTTTATAATAGCCTGTAATTTTTCAGAATTTTGAAATACTCTGATATCTTTTTTGTTACCCTGAATACTTCTCTCTTGTGGCCAAAGCAATTCGCCCATCATGTCCAATTCGCGATTTACGTCAAATTCCTTTTTTTTTGCATGTATGTCTACAACCAAAAGTAGTGACAATAGCGAAAAAATTTGTAATACGTTTTTCATTAATATTATTGTTTTTACTTAAAAAAAAAATCTCTTTAAAATTTGTATTCTAAAAACGTTAGCTTATTCTCAACTGCCCGAGGTCAAAAGTAATACACTTGCTATGATATTGAAATAGCTAAATGACCCCATGTAACTTTTCGAATCTTAAATAACCTGTAAAGTGTTGAAATTTAGTGTTGTTTGAAAACGTTAACGTAACTTTTGACTTTCATTTTTATTGGCGCCTTATTCTATTTTTATCAACTATGTTCCATGTTTTCGAGAAAAGCAGCTATGTTTCCGAATTTTGGAATGCCTAATTTTTGTCTGATGAGCGTATTTTTGTTGTGGATGGTATTGATGCTTAGTTGCATGATAATAGCTATCTGCCGAGAATTAAATTTAGCATAATTCAGGCAACATATCCTGAATTCGTCTTCGTCGAGTTGAGGGTATTTTGATTTCATCTTATCAAATAGACGATTGTGACGTTCATTCATTGAGAGGTATAGCAGATCCCAATCAATGTTATCTTGTCCGTAGAGTATGTTATTGGTCTCACGACTTATCTTTTGAGGACTTAATTTATCTCCTTTAGATATTAATGTTTCTTGCAAAGCAGCATTTTTTCGTAAAATGTCAAAATTGTGTAGAACGATGTTACGCAAAGTCTTCTTTTCTTCTTTGTAGATTTTAGCCATTTCCTGTAATTCGAAGATACTTGTTTCAGATTCAGCTATTTTTTTCTTATTGTTCTTGAGTTTTATGATTTGATATACTATTATAATGAATAGGTCTACGGCTACTATAGAAAAAATGATGATTAAAGTGAGTATTGTCTCTAAGTTTTGTACTTTAATCCGATTGTTTTCATTTTGTACATACTCAAGTTTATATCTTTTTTCGGATTCGATTATTGCTTTGTTATTATTTTGTTTTATTATTGATTTTAAGGCATTGCTGTATTCTTTATGATAATCGAGTGCTTCTTTATATTGATTTCTTTCTTCTTTCAGCGATGTTAGTAGTTTGTATGTGTTGGCTAAGAGGTAGTAATCCTTATCTCCGGGATATTGTAATTTTAAAGATTTGTCAATGTAGTAACTTGCTGAGTCATACTGTTTATTAAAAAGATATACTTTTGACAAATTAATATAAATTTTAGCTTTGTCTATATCCGATTCTGCATATTTCAATCCTTCGTAAATGTAATATTTGGCTAAACCAAATTCTTTCTTTTCTCTATACACTACAGCAATATTTTGATTTACGGCTGCTTGTTCTTTCGATAGCTTATATTCATCTGCTAATGTTTTAGCAATATTATAATAGTAAAGTGCAGAATCTAATTGTTCATCGATGTTATAATAATTCCCAATTTTTATATAAATAGAGATTTCGTTTTTGTAATTATGAGCTTTATGGTAATAATCTGCTGCTTTAAAATAACTTGTATTTGCTTTTTCTATCAATAACTGATTATTGTAAATCGATCCGATGTAACTTTCAATCATTCCGTCAAGATTATTGTCTTTTATATTTTTAGCATATATTTGAGCTTCAATATAATTACTTATAGCTTTTTCGTACTGATTTTGTTCTTGCAAAACACGTCCGCAATAGACCGTTGCAATTGTTGCGTAACGGACATCATCAATGTTCTTGTAATATTTTTGTATTTCGAATATGATTGTGTCTTCAGAAATATTTTTTGATGTTTTGTCTTTTCCCTGAATTTGTAATAGTTTGTACTTATAATATAGTTTTTTGTTTAATTGATCCGGAAATAAAATAGAATCGAGAATAATTAATGTGCTGTCAGGATTGTTGTTAAGTACAGATTCGGCTCTGTCCAGTAATTCACTTGTTTCATTGTTCTTGTTTTCGTTGCATGAAACAACAAAAACCGTGACTAAAAATATAGTAACGGCAGATTTGATTGTGTTTTGCATTTTATTTTTGTTTTATTCTACCTTATTATTGGCAGTTTTATACAATATTATTATGATATTAAATCATCTATAAAGATTATATTTTGTGTCAGTATGGCACAGACTTGGATTGTGCTATATGTTCAAATACTTTCCCGGCAGCTAAGATAGTTAGTCTTGCTGGAGTAATTACAACTATAATAGTGGATTATAGTTATTTGATCAATATTTGAAACTGCTTCCGCCTAAAAATTCTCTTAGCAATGAGGTAGGAGGCAATTCTCTGTCATTTATATAATTAAAATAACTTAAGAAACGCATTAGTCGATGCGACTCGCTATATTCGGGTGCTATGTGTGGTACTTGCGCAAGTATAGGTTCAGCATATCTGCGTAATGCAGCCAATTCATACATCATGGCTGAATTGAACATGACATTGGCATTTTCCTGAAAAGGGAATATCCACTTATCTTCTCCTTTACGAACACTGGGCCATCGTGAAATCGTATCTATGGCAGAATAGTTGCGATAACGGAAATCCCTTACCAAACGTCTCAATAAACGGTTGTCCGTAGTCGGAATATAATTGTGGTTATCAAGTGATATTGACGTCAGTGCGGACACATAAATCAAAAACTTTTTTTCAGCCGGAATTAGAGGAGTCAATTCCGGATTTAAACCATGAATACCCTCTATAACCAATATGCTGTTTTCGTCCATTTGTAATTCATCCCCCTTGTATTCACGTTGTCCTGTGGTGAAATTAAAAGTAGGCAATGAAACTCGCTCTCCTTTCAGCAGTTTTTCAAGGTCTGAATTAAATAATTCAAGATCAAGCGCGTAAAGCGATTCAAAGTCAAGGTTACCATCTTCATCTTTAGGAGTATGTTCCCGATTAACGAAATAGTTATCAAGAGACAACCCTACAGGCTTCAATAAATTGACCATAAGTTGCACTTCGAGTCTCATTCTGAATGTTGTTTTGCCTGATGACGATGGACCTGATACTAATACAATTCTTACTCCCCGATCATAGTTCGATGCTATTTGTTCGGCGATAGAAGCAATATTTTTTTCTTGTAGTGCTTCAGATACTTTTATAATATTTGACATTTGTCCATCTCTATTCGCCTGATTAAGATCTCCCACATTGTTAATTCCCAATATGTTTAAAAATTTAAGGTGATCTTTGTATACAGCGTACATTTTGGGTTGTTGTATGACTGGCTCAATTTCTTTGGGATTTAATCTATTAGGTATTTGTAATAATAGACCGTTCTCGTAAGGTATCAAGTCGAATAAGTCAATATACCCTGTTGATGGAACCATTGCGCCGTAGAAATAGTCTATATAATCGCCTGTTTTATAATATTTATTATAAATAGTGCCGCTCGTTTCAAGTAGAGTAGCTACATCATCGCGTCCTTTTGCTCTGAACATCTCGATTATTTTTGAAGATTCAGCTTCAATACTTTCTATCGGATCATTATTGGCAATGTATTCTTTTATCTTGGATTTTATTGAATTAACGGTGGTTTGTTCAACTTTTTCAAGATTTGATATTTTACAGAAATAGCCTAAAGAAATAGGATGTTCGATCTTAATTTTTTCAGTCGGAAATAGTTCATCTACAGCTTTGGCAAGTAGCAAGAACAGCGAACGGGCATATGTGCGCATTCCGCTTGAATTAGTCCGATCAAGAAAAGTAATTGTTTTATTACTGTATAGTTGAAAAGCTAATGATTCATTTTTATTATTGACTTTTGCACTCACTATCTTATCGGACGTTTTTATTGAAAGTTTGTTTTTGATTTCTAATAAACTTGTTCCGGGTTGGAAATTTTCATATTTGTTTGTGTTAGTACAGAATATGGTTATTTCATTGTTCATATAGAGTCAGTTATTTATTGATGATTTACTGACGATCCCTAATTGTTATTGCATTAAATTTCGTCAGTAGATAATTGTAAATTGTATTTTTTTTAAGGTATATCTTAACAGGTGTTTCTTTTATTGTATCATTCGGTTATTTTTACCATAATTACACTCAATTTTTGAATACTTTGAGTTGATCTTGTTTTTTTAAATTTAGTGATCTCAACCTATTTAAAGCATTAATATCCAAATAATAATCTAAATTAGTTTGTACTGTTGATCATTTTTTAACTAATTGAATTCATTAGATTAAAAGATGGTATTTCTACTCTAAAATAAGATTTCAATAATCTTATACTATATACATAAACTTCGTTATATAGGAAATTTTAACCAATGAACCTGATATAAAAATTATATCAGGTTTAATTGTATTTTATTTCAAATTACTAATTCCTGTTTTCTAAACCCATTGGGTTATTTCATCTACCGAAAAGCGATTAGTGTCTTTGTATTTTTCATCAGCTTTACCAATTGAAATTAATAAAACAGGTAAATATCTGTCAGTATCCATATTTAATGCAGCTGATAATTCATTATGCAGATATCCTCCTATAGGATTTGTATCGTAACCATAGTTCTTTGCAGAAAACATCAACTGCATAATAACAAAACCACAATCAAGCATAATTGAATTACTTAATTTTACAGGACTGTAACTTGAAGTATACGTCTTGATTTTTTCAATATATTTCTGACCCTCCTCTGCAGTTTTATATCCTAATCTTATATCTTCACCTATTATTTTTTCAGTATAGTCGGCACATTGCTTGTCTGCAAAAACCGCTATTATGGCTGATGATGTTTCCCATTGAATATGATTAAACATCATACAAGGTTCTATCAGTTTTTTCCCTTCTTCAGAATCAATTACTACAAATCTCCATGGTTGGAGGTTAAGTGAAGACGGTGCGGTCATAGCATCGTGCAGAATATTTTTCAACTCTTCACGGTTTATTTTTACGTTTTTGTTGTATTTCCGAATTGAACTTCGCTCTTGCAATAACTTATTTGCCGGATTGATTACTTTCTTAGTTTCCATATTTTTTGATATTGTAAACAAAGATAGTTAAAACAAAAAAAACGAGAACATTTATTTACCATTTTATTTATAATTCTGTTTTACAGAAAGTTAGTTGGGAAGTCTTTGTTTTATTCGTAACGGATTGTTTTAGAAGGAGACACTCGGGCTATGAGATAGGAGGGGCCGACCATCATTAATACGGATATAAGCAATGTTCCAAGGTTGAGCAGAAGAATGAATAACATATTCAGATCTACAGGAACTTCAGATACATAATAAGTATTCGGGTCGAGCTTGGCGAACCCTGTGTATTTCTGAATAAGCAGAAGGAGAATGCCGATTATATTGCCCCAAAGCATTCCTTTGAGAACGATAAAGGAAGATACATAAAGGAATGTCTTTCGGATACTTGCGCTTCGCGCACCTAATGTTTTTAGTATTCCTATCATGCTGGTACGTTCAAGTATGATAATGAGTAAACCTGAGATCATTGTGAAAACGGATATAGCCATCATTAAACCGATAATAACCCATACGTTCATATCCAATAACTCAAGCCAATCGAAAATCATCGGATTCATTTCTTTGATAGAGCGCGTAAAAAATGTATTGTCTTTACGGTCACGATAAGACATCATTTCAAAAAAGACATTGCTTTTTACATCATCAAGTTTATTATAGTCAGAAACAAGTAATTCAATGCCGCTTACTTCATCCTCGTCCCATTCATTAAGTCGTTTAATGAGCGATATGTCCGTTAGGACGAACATATTGTCGTAGTCTTCAAAATTAGTATTATAAATACCTGTAATTGTGAATTTACGAGCTCGTATATTAGATCGGTTTTCGACAAAATAGGTGATAAACTTGTCACCCGTTTTCAATTTAAGCCTGTTGGCTATATTCTGCGAAATTAGTGCAGGATTGTTGATGCTGCTGTCATTTACATTGAACACTTTGCCATCTACAAGATTTTGTTTAAAAAAATCCCAATCGTAATCTGACCCTACACCTTTAAGCACAATACCCTGAAAGTTTTCGTCAGTTTTGATTATGCCGGGTTTTGTAGCAAATAGATCAAGGTGTTTAACCCCTTGTGTTTGTTCTAATTGCTGTATAAGTGCATCATTCACACAAATGGGTTTGGTTTCGTATGACGTGCTGTTATTGAAATTGGTGATTTGTATATGCGAACCGAAGCCGATTACTTTATTGCGTACTTCCTTCTTGAATCCGACTACAATTGATACTGAAAGAATCATTGCCGCCAAACCTATTGCTACTCCTGCGGTGGCTATTTTGATGGCAGGAGCAGATACCTTCTTCTCACCTTTATTTTTGTTAAAGTGGATTTTACGCGCTATGAATAATTCGACGTTCAATGTAGATAATTTTTGATTATTCAGAATAAAAATCCTTGTTCGCTGATTCGGTTTTTGCCTAAATGCTTATATGCCAGATCAGTCACCTCACGCCCCCTTGGAGTGCGTTTCATGAACCCTTCTTTTATAAGAAACGGTTCATACACTTCCTCAATTGTTCCTGCATCTTCGCCCAAGGCTGTAGCAATAGTTGTAATACCTACCGGACCGCCCTTGAATTTATCGATAATGATTGTCAGTATTTTATTATCAATTTCATCCAATCCATAACGGTCAATATTCAATGCTTCAAGAGCATAAGTGGCTATAGCTTTATCTATTTTACCTGAACCCTTAACTTGTGCAAAGTCACGTACACGCCTTAACAGCGCATTTGCTATTCGGGGTGTGCCACGGCTGCGAGAAGATATTTCTGCTGCAGCTTCTTGCGAACAGTGCACATCAAGTATATTGGATGACCGCAGAATGATTCTGGCAAGTGTTTCATTATCATAATATTCGAGGTGCATATTTATTCCGAAACGTGCTCGTAACGGACTCGTGAGCAAACCACTGCGAGTTGTGGCTCCTATCAGAGTGAACGGATTAAGATCAATTTGTATTGATCGTGCGCTTGGTCCTTTGTCTATCATAATGTCGATACGATAGTCTTCCATTGCACTATATAGATATTCTTCTACTATGGGTGACAAACGGTGTATCTCGTCAATGAAAAGCACATCGTTTGGTTCAAGCGAAGTTAGTATTCCTGCTAAATCTCCGGGTTTGTCGAGTACAGGACCGGAAGTAACTTTAAAACCAACGCCAAGTTCGTTAGCTATAATATTGGAAAGGGTAGTTTTTCCTAATCCCGGAGGTCCGTGCAGCAAGGTATGATCAAGCGATTCTCCCCGCATTCTGGCAGCAGTAACAAATATCTGGAGATTTTCAACAACTTTACTTTGTCCGCTGAAACTACCGAAAGAGAGTGGGCGTAAGGCATTTTCGTAATCCTTTTCGCTATCGTTTATATGACCTTTGTGAATATCAAAATCTTCCATAATCGGTAGGCAAAGTTAGGTAAAAAAACAATATGCCAGAAGGTTAATTCCGATAAGTAAAACCTCGCCTTTATCCTGTCTGTTGATAAATCCTATTCTGTCATACGTTTTATAATGCTGTATGCTTCCACAATTCCTAACTCACCGGCTTTTCGCATGTCTTCGAGAGCTCTGTCATAATCTTTTATATAAAATCGGCACAATCCTCTGTTATAATATGCTTCGGCAAATTCTTTGTCGAGCCTTATAGCTTCATTATAATCCAATATAGCATTTCGATAATCTTGTTGCCTGAATCTGATTTCAGCTCTATTATAATAAGCGTAAGCGAAATTTGGGTCAATGTTTATTGTCTTATTATAATTTTTAATAATGCTTTCATATTCAACATTGTTGGGGTCAATTGACTTATCTTTATCTGCTGAATGTGAGACTTTATCTGCAGAATTATTATTTTTAGTCGAATTACCACTCTCAAGAAGCATACCGGCTTTATCTACATCTGATGCATTTTCTTTCAAATCCATTTGCTTAGTGTAAATTACCGCAAGGTTGAAATATGCCAAAGCGAAATCGGGATTCAATTCAGTAGCTTTTTTATAATCTTCGATTGCACTTGTAAAATCCTGAACAAGCATATAATCTATGCCTCGCGCAAAGTAAAGATTTGCATTTGACGGATTTACCTGAATTTCTTTTGAAAGATTATTTATTGAGTTGAAATGTTCTTGTATTTGCAAAGCATTTAATGATGCCTCTTTATTCGTAATCTTTAATTTTTTAGGAAGTACTGCTTTTTTGTTCAAATTGTCTACCAATGGACTGAAATATACAAAGTGAGACAAATCAGTTAATTTTTCGTAATATGTGAGTATGAATTTGTCTTGCGGACGTATTACTATCTGGCGGTTTTGTATTTTTCCTCTTGATTCGCTCTTGAATTTACTTTTTTCTTCGTCTTTTTTATCGGCTACAACTAAAAGATTAAACTTATCAATGTCCTTATCGGATTTTTCTCTTGTTTTTACTGATTTTTGTTTCTCATCCTTACCTTGTGAAGTAAGTTCTTTATTTATATTTCTTTCTTCATTTTGTGCATATCTGATATCCCGTTCAGCGCCTTTCAAATCGTTTTGTTTACGTTTAATTTCAGCACGAAGGTAAAATCCCGAATAAAATTCAGGATATTCCGCCAATATACGATTTAAATCTTTAAGAGCGTTGGTATAGTCCCCTATATTATTTTTGAGTAATGCTCTGTTAAAATATGCCATATCGTTATCGGGCTCATAAGTAAGCACAACATCAAAATCTTCAATTGCACGATTATCATCGCCCACCTGTGCTCTTAACAATCCACGGTTAAATCTTGCAATGATATTATTCGGATCCATGTCAATTACTTTGTCATAGTCTGACATGGCTCCTCGAAGGTCATTCTTGTAATATCGTACTAATCCACGGTTTATATAATTGCCTGTTTGAGTCGGTTCGAGGTGAATGGCTTCGTCAAAATCCGCTATAGCATTATCAAACTTTTTTTGTTGACAATACAATACCCCCCTCATGGAGTAAGATTGTGCAAAGTATTTATCTTGATTAATGGCCTGATTGTAATTCTCAAAAGCTTTCAGAGTGTCGCCTTTTTCCTGATACATAGTTCCTCTTACCAACATGCCCTGTACGTATGTAGGATAGAGGCGCAATAAATTATTGAGTTCTTTTTCGGCTTCGTCGTAATTTTTTTCTTGTATATTGACGATACCAACGTTTATTAATGTTATTTTATCGTTTGGATAAGTATTTAATACAGTTTGGTAATCAGCTAAAGCTCCGCTGTAATCTTCAAGATTTTGACGCGCATCCCCTCTTAACTGATATGCTTTAATCATAAACGGATTACGATCAATTGCCTCAGTACAATCATTTTCTGCACCTTTAAGGTCGTCTAAGTAATATTTGGCAATCGCCCGATAATAATAAGGATCAGGCAGATAGGGTTTAGCTTTTATTACTTGATTGAAATATTGCATTGCCAAAACATAGTCTTCGAAATAAAGGGCATTTCGTCCGATGATCATTACCCTATCGGTATTTATTTGTGCTATTGCTGTTATGCTACTGATAACGAGCGATATTAAAATAATAAGTTTTTTCACGAAATCCGTACGCTTAGTGGTTAATGAATATGGGCAAAGATATGCGATATAAGAAAAGAGGGCTTTTTAAAGCCCTTTTTTTAAAGATTTTTCAGGATTCAAAATAATCATCATGATAATATGATGTTTTCTTTTTTAAATAGTAGGTTTTATCACCGTAATAGCGGGATGTACCATAATATCCTTCTCGACCTTTAACATCATTGAATACGAGTGCTATATTCTGGACATTATCGTTCTTGATTTGTGTCATGACACTCTTGAAGAATGATTTGTTTGTTTTACCTCGTCTGACGACGAATAGGGTGGTGTCTGCCATCTTAGCGAGTATATATGCATCAGAAACCAATCCTACCGGGCTACAGTCGATTATAACATAGTCATAAACTTGATTAAGGTGTTTTATAAGTTCTTCGGTTTTAGCGGTTTTTATGAGTTCGCTCGGATTGGGTGGTAATGTTCCTGCCGGTATAATATCGAATCCGTAATCGGGGTTAGATATAATAGCTTCCTCCAATGTTATTTGTCCTATCAAATAATTTGAAAGTCCTTTGTTAGTATCTAAGGCGAGTGTTTTGGATACTGAAGGACGGCGTAAGTCGAAATCGGCTATTATAACTTTCTTACCCATAAGTTGGTAAATTGAAGCAATATTAGTGGCTACAAATGTTTTACCATCAGCCGGTTCGGCTGATGTAACGAGTATAACGATATTACTTTCACGTTGTGCCATGTATTCAATGCGTACTCGCATATTACGGAACGACTCCGCAAAACTAGATTTTGGATAATTTTTAACGAGCACAACTCCTTTATTGAATTTTTTTGAAACGTTTTCAATTGTGCCGATAACTGGTAGCCCCGAAAGACGCTCGCAATCTTCTTTACTTGCTATTGTGTTGTTTAAGACTTCTTCTTTCAACACGATTAATCCAATTGACGCAATGAGTGAAAATATTAAATAATTGAAATACCTGTCACCTTTTTGTTTTGAATTGATCTGCCATCCTGTTATACGTGCCGGTTCGAGTAAGAAATTGTCAGGTGTATTTGATGCTTTTTGTATTCCGGCTTCCGATTCACGTTGTTTCAAATATTGATAGTACATTTGATACATTTCTAATGAACGTTGATATTTCAATAACTTACGTTCAAGAGGAGGAATATTTTCAGTTTGGTCATCTAATTCAATGTATTTTAAAAGCAATCCATCTTTTTGTTCCTTTACATTGACCTGCATAATTTTAAGTTCTTCGAGAATGCCTTTACGATAATTATTAAGTTGGTCAATGGTTTTGAGATATAATGGATTTTTATCACCCAGATTCTGCGCTGAATTTAAAGTTTGATTATAAAGCTTTATGTATTCTTCAAGTCTGCTTGATTCTGGACCTATCAACCCGAATGAGCTTGGACTTACAAGTTCTTTAGCCTCAAGTATAGGTCCTGTAATTTGTTGTGTAATAAGCAGAAGAAGACGCTCTTTTAACATTAGATTTTCTTTTTCATTATCAGCTTGTGCAATTTCTCCTCTTATTGAAGGTGACGATACTTCATATATACCTGTTTCACGCTGAAAGGTTTCAAGATTTGTTTCTGCTAAATCTAGCGAGTCTTTAAAAATGTTTGCTTGCATTCTTAAATAGTTAATTGTTCTGTCTGCTTGCTCGTTCTTTAGCTCAAGATTTTTGTCTTGAAATGATGCAACAAGTGAATCCATGAAGTCTTTATCCCGCCAAGGTACTGCTCCTTTCATCGTTAGTGTCATGGCTGAAGATTCACCTTCTCCCAGAGCTGAAGAAATTCGCCCCTTAAAAAGGTTTACAAGATTTTCTTTAGTTAAGAATCTGAATTTGTATGTTGCAAAACCGGGATTGTAACTTTTTGTTTTTTGTGCTTTGATAGTTAACTTGTTATCCGATACAGTTTCTCCAAATTTAGCGATGTATGAAAATGCAGGACGAGTTTCATCCCCTTCAAAATAAATTTGACATTTGGTGTCGTCAATGTAGGCTATGTTATAAATATATTTATATGCTTCAGGACGTAGAGAATCAATTATTATTTCAACAGGTTTGTCATTATATAGATTGGTCGTTTTAAATCTGTCTTTAATAAAGTAATCTACATACATGCTTCGTGGCATTTTCGCAACAGTTCTCAATATCATTTCTCCTGACTGCAATATCAACTGCTGATTATCTGCATTACTAAGAAGTGCTCCTCTTGAAACGGATCGTGATACAACACTTTCGTTACCACGGTTTTCAAGCATTATTGTAGATTGTACAACATAGTAGGGAGTCCATGATAAATTCTGAAAGTAAGCAATACCCAAAAAGATGGCAGCACAGATAAAGAACAGATACCAATATTTGAGTAATCGATAAAACCACAAAACTAAATCGAATGAGAAATTTGATTTTGGTTTTACTTCATCGAAGTATGGATCTCCTATATCGTTATATTTTTTGTATGCTCCTTTGTTCATTGTAAATCTGTTCGTTCAAGAAGTATGCTTCAAAATTTATAAGTCGCCGCAAACAATAGGAATGTGAGCGGAGTCATTATTGTTGTGAAAAATGAGTTTAAAGATGTTATATTAAAAAATGCATTCTTATTAGTAGGAAAATAGATAATGTCGTTTGGTTTTATATAATAATATTCTGATTCAATTATGTCTTGTGAACGGAGATCAAATTTTTTAACAACTGAATTACCTTGTATATCTTTTCGGATAATACTAACCTGGCTTATGTCCATCTTTTCAGTAGTCTGACCAGATATGGCAAGCGCTTGAAAAATAGTTAGTTTATCTTTATATACTTTATACGTTCCCTTTTGCTCTTTAGATAGAATGTAAAAAAAGTTTGTCGCTAAATCAATTTTTACTTGTGCGTCAAGAATTGATTCCTGCATTTTTTTCTGTATAGCTTGTTCGGCTTGCTGTAAAGTAAGACCGGCTATTTTCACACTACCAAAAAACGGGATTGTGATTGCTCCATCTTCATATATGGTAAGGGATTTGCCCAAATTACTACTATTATTTGATATAACACCGTTAAAGTCGGACGCAAATGATCTATCGCTGCAGGTAATATAACAAACAATGACATCTGCAACTGAAAGTCTATAATCCTCGTATGGCTTCATAGACATATTCTTGGATTTTATTTTTTGTAAATAACCTGTGTCTTCGCTTGATATGCAAGATGTTAATCCTACTAAAAATAGCATGGAGGTTATTAATATGTATGATATATATTTTTTCATCTTAAAACAGTCTTACAGCAAAAGTTATCAGACCTGCAAGTGAAGATAAAAGTCCGAAGATTCCAACAAATGAGTTTGTTCCTCCCAAGAATTTACGTTTCATCTGAGGAACATATAAAACATCATTTGCTTGTACGTAATAGAAATCTGTATCTATAATATCTTTACTTCTAAGATCGAATGTTTTGACATCCGTACCGTCTTTTGTTTGACGGAGAATTGTTATTTTCGATCGGTCAGCATATTCTCCAAGATTATTTGCCAAGGTTAAGGCTTCATATATATTTATTTTGCCTTTAGGCATCAATACCCGCTGTGGTCCAACTTCTCCCAATATGCTAAAGTATGTATTATATAATTTGACATCGGCAGAAGTTCCTTCCGCAAATTCATTGAGCTTTTGAGAGATTATTCTCCGAGCTTCGGAAATTGTCAGATCTTGGACATAAATTTTACCGATGTAAGGAAATGTTATTGTTCCGTCACTATAAACCTTAACGGGTTTTACATTCATATTCATTTCGGTATTTCGCACAGTCCATATGTTTGCCCACGTATCCATATTGCTTGAACTTACAGTTAGGCCAATGGGGGAATAACCCACGAATAAAGTATTTATTTCAGGGTCTAAAGACTGAACTGTGATAGACAATTCATCACCCGATATGATTTTATATTCTCCGGCATTGGTTATTTTAGGATATTTCTGTGATATATCTTGCAATAAATCGGTTTGCCTTGAAGTTACACATGAACTCATGACTTGTAATAAACAAACTGACAATAATAACAATATGTTGTTTAACTTCATATAAGAACGTATATCAATCAGTGTTTATTTTTGCATTGGTTTTATTTTGTAGTGGCATCTGGTTTTGCCTTTGATCAAGTTATTGAGCTTACTTTTTATTAATTGTTTTCGTATAGCTGATATACGGTCTATAAAGAGAGTACCTTCAATATGATCATATTCATGTTGTATGCATCGGGCAAAAAACGCATCGTATTCTTCGTCGTGTTCAACAAAGTTTTCGTCAAAATATTTGATTCTTATTTTTTCTTTACGTTCCACCGCTTCATTAATTCCCGGTAAACTTAGGCAACCTTCATCCATCTTTACTGTTTCGCCTGAATATTCAATTATTTCAGGATTAATGAGTACTTTTTTGAATCCTGAGAAAATAGGGTTCTCTTCAGCTAAGGGTTCTAAGTCAATAACGATCAACCGTATATCTAATCCGATTTGCGGTGCTGCAAGTCCTACACCATCAGCGTTATACATGGTTTCAAACATATTATTTATCAACTCTTTTAGATTAGGGTAATCTTTAGTAATATCTTTCCCTTTCTGTCTTAGAACCGGCTGTCCGTAAGTATATATAGGTAAAATCATAATTCTATTTTTGGTTTCGCATGCGCAGGCTTTCCATATAATCCTGCAATATTATTGTGGCACTGATTTCGTCTACCAGTGCTTTGTTTTGTCTGTCTTTTTTCTTCAAACCGCCTTCTAACATTGTTTTATGAGCGATGGCGGAAGTGAAACGTTCGTCGTAATATTCAATGAGCAAATCCGGGTAAAGTTTTTCTAATTTAGAAACAAAAGGTTTGATATGCTTCATGTTGTCTGAATATTCATTATTCATTTGTTTTGGCAACCCGATGATAATGGCATCTATTTCTTCTTTCAGCAGATAATCTTGCAAATAGTTTAATAGAGAATGTGTAGGCACAGTGGTCAGACCGTTGGCTATGATCTTCAAAGTGTCCGACACAGCCAAACCTGTTCGCTTTGTTCCATAATCGATTGCTAAAAACCTTCCCATCTATTTTAACAAAGATATGAATATCTTTTTTTAGTTTATTACTTTAAATATTCAAAATTCCTGCGTCTGAGCTCGAAGTCGCGTCCGAGATACTTTTCTCTAACAATTTCATTTGATGCCAACTGTTCAGCAGTACCTTGATACAAAACTTTACCTTCAAATAGAAGGTAAGCTCTGTCTGTGATGCTCAGCGTTTCATCCACATTATGGTCGGTAATTAAAATACCGATGTTTTTGTACTTTAGTTTAGCTACGATCTCCTGTATATCTTGTACCGCAATTGGGTCAACTCCGGCAAATGGTTCATCGAGCATAATAAATTTAGGGTCAATGGCAAGACATCGTGCTATTTCGGCACGCCGTCTTTCACCTCCCGAAAGTCTGTCTCCCAAATTCTTTCGAACCTTATGTAATCCAAATTCATCAATAAGACTTTCAAGCTTTTCTTTTTGATACTCGGAAGATGTTTTCGTCATCTCCAGAATAGACTTAATGTTGTCCTCAACCGTCATTTTTCTGAATATAGAGGCTTCTTGCGCAAGATAGCCAATTCCGTTTTGAGCACGTTTATAAACAGGATATTTAGTTATCTCCATATCGTTGAGGAAGATACGCCCTTCATTAGGCATAACCAAACCAACCGTCATATAAAAAGTGGTTGTTTTACCAGCTCCGTTAGGTCCTAATAGTCCTACAATTTCTCCCTGTTTCACATTTATCGAAACGTGATTAACTACGGTTCTTGACTTATATTTTTTTACCAAATCTTCGGTTCGTAGCACCATTTGATCTTGAGGCTGTTGTTGCTCTTGCTCCATCTTTTGTTATAACGGATTTTTTAGTCTAAAACGGTTACCCAGTTATACTTGTCAGGTTCATCTCCAAGCTGTATAGCTCGCAATTTATTATAAAGTTTAGTACTTATAGAACCTGCTTCTCCGTTCTTCGAAATTATATATTGTTTATTTTCTTCTAAATCGTCTACTCTCAATATCGGACTTATTACGGCAGCTGTACCTACTTGTCCGGCTTCTTCAAATGTTGATAGCTCTTCTTCAAGTATAAGACGTTGTTCAACCTTAAGCCCCATATCTTTAGCAATCTGCATCAAACTTTTATTAGTTATGGATGGCAGTATGGATGTCGATTTTGGCGTTATATAAGTATTATTTTTGATGCCGAAAAAGTTTGCAGGACCGCACTCGTCTAAATATTTTTTTTCTTTCGCATCAAGATATAATACTGCTGAATATCCTAACTCGTGAGCTTTGTTTCCGGCAACAAGACTGGCTGCATAATTGCCTCCTACTTTTATAGTCCCTGTTCCTAAAGGCGCTGCCCGATCGTAACTGCGTAATATAACTACCGGAGTTGGTTTAAAACCACCTTTGAAGTATGGTCCTACGGGTGTTACAAAAACGATGAATTGATATTCGGTTGAAGGTTTTACTCCTACTTGAGGGCTTGTACCGAACAGTATAGGGCGTATGTATAAAGATGCTCCGCTTCCGTAAGGCGGGACAAAATGTTCATTTAATTTGACTGCTTTTATTACTGCCTCTTCGAAAATCTCGACCGGTAATTCTGCCATCATTATACCTTGACATGATGCTATAAGTCGGAGCGCATTTTCACGCATTCTGAATATACGTACTTTTCCGTCTTTTCCTTTAAAAGCCTTTAGACCTTCAAAAGCTTCTTGTCCGTAATGCAGGCATGTTGATGCCATGTGCATAGTCACTTCTTCGGAGGTTGTCTCTCGAGGTTTACTCCACTTGCCCTCTTTGTAGTAACTTCTGACGTTATAGTCAGTTTTTATATATCCAAAAGACAGATTGGCCCAATCAAGTTTTTCCATATTGCGTAAATGAATACTAATTTACAAAATTAAGATTTTAGGTGAGAATTTGCTTATTATACCTGAAAATTATTGACATAGTTTGTCGATAAACAAAATGCCTTGCAGGTGATCGTATTCGTGCTGGAATATTATTCCTGTATAATCACTTTTGCGTGAATTTCCTGAAAGCCGTTCTTTATGCAGTTTGCCCGTTTCGTCATAATATTCAACTTCAATCCATTCATATCTCAGCGAATTACCGCTTATGCCTGGAATTGATAAGCAACCGTCTCTCTCAAAGCAAATTGTTTTTTCTGAATGAGCTACTATTTTAGGGTTTATAACCACTTCTATGGGTGATCCTGATTTGTCTATTCTGGAAAAAAGGAATATGTTGCGCCCGATTCCGACTTGAGGGGCAGCTATTCCTACTCCCAATTCGGCAATCATAGTTTTTTTCAGACGGTAAATAAATGTATGCAAATCTTTGTCTTCATTGATGTTTCTGATGTCTATATCTTCGCATTTTTGCCTTAAAAATATAGAATCTTCCCTGTTTTCAGTTGTAAGTACGCGATAAGGACTTTCATAGTCCCCGGTGTTTATCAACTTTATTTCATCTTTCTTCATAGCATTGAGGCTGCTTAATGTGTTAAGAGTAAGTAAGAATATACTCAATGTTATTATCTTATTCATTAGGTGATTTATAAATCTTTTATTTGACAAATATACAAAAAGGATGCCCTTTATAGAGCATCCTTTAGTAATAATCATTTAATTGCTTGTTACTATTACTGCAAGCGTCTCAGACGATAAAGCAATTGTTGGATTGCTTCTTGATAATCATCCAATATGGCTTGTGTATAAGATTCTGGAAATAATTTACGTTCGTCGCCGACATAATTGAAAAATGTTTCGGCATGTTTTACTATATTTTCAGGAGTCTTTGTTTCAGGCACAGTTATTTCTATATCGCCAAGTAGCGAATAAGAAGTTTCAGTCAGACGATCGGTCACATCTAACAGTGAATCAATAGCTTCATCAAGTGAAATGTGTTGTGCATAACTGCCTTTGCCGGTTATGTGCCAATGAAAAAGTTTAAGACTTGTGTTAAATGATACAATTCTTCCGATGAAAGCTCCTACCTTAGCAGTATTTGCTATTGTCTTTGTTTTTTCTGTTGTAGCGCTCATAATAATTTATTTAAAAAGTTTAATTATAAATAAAACGATTTGAAGAGCGGTTTTGTTTAAGATATAAACAATTTATAATAATATTATATTAAATATATATTTAGACTATATGTCCCGAAACCTTGTTTAAGTGTTTTATTCAAGATATATATGTTGCATTTTATGAATGTCTACATTGAGGGTTTTAGTAAGAAAAGCATCTATTGTTTTATGATCTTTTTTTATTTGATCTATTCCGGCTTTAAGATACTCGGGCTTTACCGTAAAAAGTGGTTTAGTTTGCGGATATTTTTTAATTATCATGGAATATTTACCGGCGAGGTATTTTCTGGAAAGCATATAATCTTGGATGATTGTTTGTTCGGGTATTCCAAGCGAGAATAATATTAGGGCTGTTGCCATTCCTGCCCTGTCCTTACCAGCTGAGCAATGATATAAAAGCGGCAAATTTGTTTTGTCTTGTAAAATGTGGAAAAGTATTCGGAAGTTTTCCAAACAATCGGGTTCCGTTACAAAAGATCTGTTCATATCCATCATCATAGTGTCCATGTCGTCACGTCCCAGATAAGATGTGATCCGTTCAGGAGAGAGGTTGCCCGAAGTTATGCTTAAAGGATAAATGCGTCTGACACTAGGCGGCAGTTTATCAGGAGCCTGTTTAGATTCGCCCTGAGTTCGTAAATCAGCTATTGCGTTTATAGGTATGCTCGCGAGGTATATAATATCATCAGGCAACAGGTTTTGCAGATCGTCGGATCGAAATATCTTGCCCCATTTAATAGTCTTTTTATTCTTGGATTCCATACCTCCCAAATCTCTAAAATTGTATCCCCCTTTCATCGGGAGATGTTTTTCAGCAATTATACCTTGTTCAGTCTTGGTTTGTAGTTTGAAGAAAATATGGCGGCTTGTGTCAATGTCAAGATTGTAAGTTCCTGATTTGCTGCCGCTAAGTATCGGATTTGTCTGGTCTATTGTTTCGGGACTGTATCCTCCAAATAATTGCCAGTGATCTTCGGTTTTAATTGTCAGAAAAGCGGCTTTCGTGTCGCACTGTCGAATAATATGGGCAATTATATTAATGTTTTTGTTCTCCATATGAGTTTGTACCCGTTTGCTTATATTTAGCAAAGATAATATGATTTTAGAATTATTGTTATGGTGTAACTTTTAATGCTTTGTTCTTTTTGCTTATTTAAGGTATACTTACCAAGTTACTTTTTGTAAAAAATAACATTAAATATTCTTCTAAGGGAGTATTGCTTATGTAAATTTGTCATACCTAAATTTAAATGTTGGTGAGAATCTAATCTGATCCGAATGATGTTTAGAGCTTTAGTTTACATCTTTATTATTGCGGTTTGCTCGAGTTGCTCCGAGCCATCTGTTTCTATTAATGCTCTTAGTGAAATTGATGCTCGGAACAATTATATCTTGAAGTGGGAGATTTTTCCTGAGCCGGACGAGTCTGCTACTATCGATATTTTTGCTTCATATAATGACACTACATTTCCTTCCACTCCGACTAAATCAGTGAGAGCGGACGACTTTATTTCTGTTGTTGACAATAAACCGGACAGCACAAGGCGGATGTTTTTCAAAATAAAGTTTCGTAATACCAGTACAGGAATTATTTCGAATCGTTATTTTTTGATGGACAGTATACAGAATTTCAGAGATTTGGGCGGATACTACACGAATACACAAAAAATGGTTCGTTGGGGTATGTTGTACCGTTCGGGAACGTTCAGTTATATGTCTGCCAAAGATTGGACGAAGTTGCAAAGGTTGGGTATCAAAACCATTATCGATTTAAGAACTAAAGATGTTAAGGATGAATTTAAAGGTAATAACCTTGATGTAGAAAATTATGTTCGCATTCCTATCGGTAAAAATGGTTATCAATCTATTTCATCCAAAATAATGGAAGATCGTTTTTTGCGAGGAGATGCTATTATTTTCACACAGGACATGTATCGCAATTTTGTCGAGAATTATCGTAAAGAATATGCTGAGTTTTTTAATTATTTGTGCAACAAGAATAACTATCCAATAGCTTTTAATTGTTTACTCGGTAAAGATCAGAGCGGTTTAGCTGCTTATATACTTTTATATATTTTGGGTGTGCCTGTTGAAACAGCGGAAGAAGATTATATGCTTTCTAACGAGTTCATTAAAAGACCGATGTTCTTTAAAGATGCAGATAATATGTCCGAATCTAAGCAGGAAGCAATGACTATGATCAGTAATGTTGACCTTTCTAATCTGCGTTACGGATTATCATGTATACGAAAAAAGTATGGCTCATTAGATAATTATATTGAAAAAGAATTAGGCATGAATCATCATAAATGTGAGTTGTTGAGGTCTATCTTATTATATTAACTATTTTTTTTCAGATAATAGCCTTATCTCTTTATTATGATTTGCGACCAATTTTTGTGCCAAGAAATAAAAAGGTATATTTTTATTGGCTCAATTGCTTGCTATGAAGTTAATACTCTTCTTTTTTATACTTGTATTTTCGATGAAGCTTGTCGGTCAAACAACTTTTGTTACAGACCATGATACTCAAGTTTATTTGAATGGGTATATTTATGATTCCAATAGTAAAAAGTCTTTAGCAGGAGCATCGGTAAGATTACTGTCAGATAAAGACAGTACGATTATAAAAGGTACATTTTCAGATGAAAAAGGATATTACAGCTTGAATTCTACATTGGGTGAGTTTATCCTTCATTTCACATACTTAGGTTATGAAGATCGTTATATCAATATTAAGTTAGATCGAGCAAAATCACACCTTAAAATAGATAGTGTTTTTCTTGCCGAAGATGCAAGAATGCTTCATGATATAACCGTCGAAGGCAAGATGCCGGATATAGTTATGAAAGGTGATACCATTGAATATAACGCCAATGCTTTTCAAGTGAATGATAATGCTTTGTTAAAGGATCTGATTGAAAATATTCCGGGAGCGGAAATTGATGAAAAAGGCAATTTAAAAATTAATGGAAAAGTCGTAAATAAAATACTTGTGGACGGAAAAGAGTTTTTCGGTAGTGATCTCAAAACCGCTCTTGAAAACTTACCGGCTACAATGATCAAGAAACTTCAATTATACAATAAAAATTCAGAAACTTCTAAAATTACCGGTTTGAAAGATAAAGACGAAAATCCGGTACTTAATTTGGTAGTCAAAGAAGAATTCAAGATGACGTTATATGGAAATGTAACGGGCGGTTACGGAAGCGATGATCGGTATATGGCTGATGCTTTTCTAAACAATATGGGGAAAAGTACCAATGTCACATTGCTCGCTAATAAAAATAATATCAATGGTAGCGGCTTGATGAATGAAGGTGAAAACCGTACGAGTAAAGTGGGAGTGAACATTGTGCATGAGCCTTCGGAAAAGTTGAATATTGAAGGAAGTATGAATTTTGATAATCAACACAGTACCGTTAATTCAAGAGAAGACACACAAACATTCCTTGATGAAAAAGACGATCGTTTTGGAACAAACCATTCAACAGTTGATAACATCGGCAGAGTATATAATGCTGATTTTAACTTTAGATTGAATTTTGATTCTTTATCAGTATTGAATGTCAATACATCAACCAGTTTCATGAAATCTAAAAACAATATTTTTAATTATAGCTCTTCTTACATCGTACCTGATAGCACAACAATTGGAACATCGCACCGAAATAATAATCAATATAATTTTTCAACATATAATAATTTATCATTTGCCCGCAATTTAGGTAAAGAAGGACGTTCATTTGAAACAGGCTTAATATTTACAATCAGGCGTGGACATGAAAACGGATTGAATTATTCATCTACAATTTACCCCACGCAGAAGAATGACATAATAGATCAGCGGATTAAATCAAAAAATAATAATTCAGGATTTATGTTCTCAGCGGCATACAATGAGCCTATCAGTAAAAATTTTATCTTAAGCTTTTCATATAACATTCAGACTAATAATGCTTCACGCGATAACAATACTCGGAAAAGGGATTCAGCAGATCCGTTTGCCGATAGTTATACGGTGATTGACAGCGCATATACACGTAATACAAAGAACAAATATATCAATCAGGATATTAGAATAAGTTTACAATCGAAAGATTATGATGCTAAATGGTTTTACACATTATCTTTCGCACTTAATCCCGCATCAAACAGAAACAAAATTTTGTTAATCGATTCTTTGGTTGAAAATATAAAGCAAAATACACTTGACTACTTGCCCGAATTTAGTTTAAGACGCAATTTCTCTAAAAAGAAAAGTCTGACGTTTCACTATTCAGGAAATACAAACCAACCCGGAATATCGCAGTTATCAGCCGATACTGTTATTTATAGCGCACTGTCACGTGGAGTCGGTAACCCTGATCTGAAAATGACTTTACGTAATAATTTAAGCCTGAATTTCGGTTCGTTCGATTATGAAAAAGAAACCATACTAAATGTATCCGGCAGCTTCAACTACACGTTCAATGACATTGTAAATTACATAACCATTGAACGTGACGGCAAATCCGTCAGTACATTTCGGAATGTAGATGGGCAGATGGCGGCTTATATCTATGCGTCCTACAACAAGACGCTTCGAAACAAGAAGTTTTCGATAATGACAAGCCCGAATTTTCGCTTTAGTCGTTCTATCGGCTTTAATAACAATGATAAATCCAGAACCAACAGTTATAATATTGGCGGTGCTGCACAATTACGTTTTACGAGTAAAAAAGTCCGCAATTTTCTAAGTCTTAATGTATCTTACCGCACATCAGATAATAATCTCACGAAAATTCAGTCTATAAACTCTACGATAATTAACATATCCAACCGCTCAATAATAAACCTTCCACTTGATTTTTTGATCTCAAACGAGACTAATTTAACTTATAGGTGGGGTTTCGGGTCTAATTATAAAAAAAGCGAAATTATTTGGAATCCCTCTATTAGCAAGAAGATATTGAAAGGAAAACAAGGCACACTGAAAGTCGAAGCTTTCGATTTGCTGAATCAAAGAAATAATTTGTCACGCATAGAGAACTCAAGAGGCATAACAGAATCGTGGACAAGCGGTATCAATCGTTATTGGATGATTAGTTTTAAATATAATTTTCAACTATCAAATTTCGGCACACGCAAATCCGATGCGAATAATGTTCTTGCACCAGTCTATATGGATTCATCTGATATGATTATATATGGGAATTAGTATGTCCAAAACCTAATCTAAGTAATTTTCTTTACTTTTGCACATATTTTAGTACAAGTGTAATTAAAAAAATCTTTTCTCCATTATGATCAGAAAAAATTTACTCGTCGCTGTTTTTCTGTCTTTCGGATTGGTATCCCTCAATGCCGCTTCTGACAAGACCTCGAAAAAGAGCAAAGGGAAAAACAAAAAAGAGGTTAGTGCAACTCCTTCAACAACTGCCGCTTCGGCTTCACCATCTTATCCCAGTGGTTTGAAATCATATAATGAAGTTGTTACAAAAGACGCTAAAACTTCAGTTGGTTTATTTACTATCCACAATGTAAAAGGACGTTATTATTTTGAAATTCCTGATACACTTTTAGGACGTGATGTTCTTATCGTAAATAGGATTGTTAAAGCTCCGGCAAACTTTTATAAATCAAATGTTGGTTATCCGGGAGACCAAATAAGCGAGAATGTAATTCGTTTCGAAAAAGGTCCGGATAATAAAATGTTCATCCGCAATATCTCTTACCTTGAACAAGCCAAAGACACACTTGGCATGTATAAGTCGGTGCTGAACTCAAATGTACAACCAATAGCAGCATCATTCGACATTAAAACAGTTAAGAAAGATACTACTAACAATAATCAAAATAGCGTAATCGATATATCAGATTATTTAAACTCAGATAATGATGTCTTTTTCTTTAGTCCATATTTGAAAAAGAGAAGCGGGATAGGTAATTTTTACAAAGACAGAAGTTATATCGATACCGTAAAATCTTACCCGATAAATGTAGAGATTAAAACTGTAAAAACTTATGCCCAAGTAGCACCGAAAGGTTTGATGCCATCGATGATGGATTATTATCCGAATGGTCCACTTACATACGAGTTGAACAGTTCGATGATACTTTTGCCAAAAGAACCCATGAAACCTCGTTTCTCCGATCCACGTGTAGGTTATTTTGCTGTAAGTTATACTGACTTTGACAGCAATCCGCAAGGAATTGATCGCCGTGCGATGATTACCCGTTGGAGACTTGAACCCAAAGCTGAAGATTTGCAAAAATATCTGAACGGCGAGCTCGTTGAACCTAAAAAACCCATTGTTTTTTACATCGATCCAGCTACCCCCAAAAAATGGGTTCCATATCTGATTGCCGGAGTAAATGACTGGCAGAAAGCTTTTGAAAAAGCCGGATTCAAAAATGCGATCTATGCACTCGAAGCACCCGTGAACGACCCTTCATGGAGTCTTGAAGATGCAAGCCATTCAGCAATTGTTTATAAACCGTCAGATATTTCTAACGCAAGCGGTCCGCACGTACATGATCCGCGAAGCGGCGAGATTATCGAAACTCACGTCAATTGGTATCATAATGTTATGTTCCTGTTGCGTAATTGGTATATGATACAAGCCGGACCAGTTGATCCAGGTGCCCGTAAAGCGGAATTAGATGACGATTTGATGGGACAATTAATACGTTTTGTATCCTCACACGAAGTAGGACATACACTTGGTTTGAGACACAATTACGGTTCATCAGCTACTGTGCCCGTTGAAAATTTAAGAAATAAAGCATGGGTCGAAGCCAATGGACACACACCTTCAATAATGGATTATGCACGTTTTAACTATGTTGCTCAACCCGAAGACAGTATCTCAAGAGAAGGACTATTCCCACGTGTAGGCATGTATGATAAATGGGCTATTGAATGGGGATATCGTTATCTGCCTGAATTTGCTACCGCTGATTCTGAAAGAACCTATCTGAATCATTGGATTATTGAAAAACTGGCAGAAGATAAGCGTTATACATTCGGAACAGAGTCAGATCCAAGCGACCCACGCAATCAGAACGAAGATCTTGGAGACAATGCAATGTTAGCCAATACCTACGGAATAAAGAATCTTCAGCGAATAGTTCCAAATATTTTAGAGTGGACACGTCAGCCGGATAAAGGTTATAGGCTTGCCTCTACAATATATGGCGAAGTAGTAGGTCAGTATACACGTTATGTTGGTCACGTCGCTAAAAATATAGGAGGAATATATAACACACCTCGTACAGTTGAAGAAAAAGGATTATCTTCCCAATATGTACCTGCTGATATCCAGAAACAAGCTGTAGAATTCCTGAACAAGCAGTTGTTTACAACACCTAAATGGTTAATAGACAGAAAACTGATTGATCTTGCCTCAGTTGATCCGGTAGGAAGTATTGAAAGCACACAGAAACAAATTATTGATCGTCTGATCAGTAAGTGGACACTTGATAAAATGTTTGATAATGAAGCTCTAAACGGTAATTCAGCTTATACACCGACTGCTATGTTCAGCGATTTGAATAAGAATATTTGGTCTGAACTTTACAGTTCCGCACAAATAGATATATATAGACGTAATTTGCAAAAGAACTATATAAATGCACTTATAAAAGTTGCTTATCCTAAAGATGGTATGGGTAGACCTTCCGTTTCAGCAACAGATGCAGCCAATATAGCTCGTACACAGTTAGTGGATTTACAAAAAAGTATACGTGCCGCTGCAAACACTTCAGTAGGAACAAAACGCTCGCATTTGCAAGGTTTGCTTGCTCAAATCGATGCCGCTTTTCAGACGGGCAAATAATTAATAGTAAAGAAATCTGTAACATAAAAGTACATTAGTATAAATCATGCAACTCATTACCAGCCTGCAAAATGCACGTATAAAGAATATTGTCAGATTGTCGAAACATAAAGAGAGACTTCAGCAAAATTTGTTTATCATAGAAGGTGCACGGGAGCTTATGCTTGCCCGTGCAGGCGGTTATGCAGTGAAAGAAGTATTTGTATGCCCCGATTTGTTTGCCCGCACCGAATATCCTGATGTTTTAGATGGCATTCCGATGGATTTGTGTTGCGAAGTGAGCCAGTCAGTTTTCGAGAAGATTGCTTACCGAACAGGTTCGGATGGATTAATGGTACTTGCAGAACCTAAACGTCATGGTTTGGCGGATTTGCATTTACCCGAAAATCCTTTTGTTATTATACTGGAAGCAATAGAAAAACCGGGCAATCTTGGTGCGATTTTGCGAACAGCTGATGCCGCTAAGGCTGACGCTGTGATTGTTTGCGACCCAAATACTGATTTATACAATCCTAATACAATCCGTTCAAGCGTCGGATGCTTGTTTACAGTTCCCACTGCGATTTGTTCGTCGGCAGACGCTTTGTATTATATGCGTGAGCATGGTATACAGGTTTTCGCTGCTGAATTGCAGGCTTCAGAATGGTATCATCAAACAGATTTTACCAATCCTTCGGCTATTGTAATGGGTACTGAAGCCGATGGACTTACTGATTTCTGGATTAACAATTCTGATGCACGGATAAAAATACCGATGCGTGGAGTAATAGATTCGCTTAATGTCTCAGTTTCGACAGCCGTTATTACATTTGAAGCCATGCGACAACGAGGTTTTTAAGACGATTACAAGTAAAAATAAAATGAGGAGCTTCATTTAGAAGCTCCTCATTTTTGTTATATAAACTGTTAATATTATAATACGTATAGTGTGCTGATTGATTCATTGCTGCATACACGGCGAATTGCATCGGCAAACATATCGGCAACTGAAACAACTTTTACTTTTTCGCTTTTCTTTGAATAAGGTATGCTGTCAGTAAACACGATTTCCGTTAAAGCTGATTGATCAACACGTGTAGATGCAGGGTCAGACATTACAGCGTGGCTTGCCATTGCTCTAACCGAGCGTGCTCCTGCCGCAAGCATAAGATCAGCTGCTTTAGTTATAGTTCCTGCAGTGTCAACAATATCGTCAACCAAAAGAACGTCCATATCGGTAACATCGCCGATTATCTGCATTTCAGATATTTCATTAGCTTTTTTACGTAATTTATAGCAAATAACCATTGGAATCCCGAAAAACTTGGCGTATGAACTCGCCCGTTTAGTACCTCCCACATCGGGTGTAGCAATAACAAGGTTTTCAGTATTCAAAGATTTGATGTATTCAATGAATATGGCTGATGCGTAAAGATGATCAACAGGCACATTGAAAAAGCCTTGAATCTGATCGGCGTGTAAATCCATCGTGATAAGACGATTGATACCCGCTGCACTCAACATATCTGCGATAAGTTTTGCGCCAATTGATACACGTGGTTTATCTTTACGATCCTGACGCGCCCACCCGAAGTATGGTATAACTGCTACGATGGAGCGTGCCGATGCTCTTTTGGCAGCGTCAATCATCAGTAAAAGCTCCATTATATTGTCGGAACTTGGAAATGTTGATTGTACGAGGAATACTTGATGACCTCTTATTGATTCTTCGTATGAAACTGAGAACTCGCCGTCAGCAAAGTGTTCAATATTCATTCGTCCGAGCGGACAGCCTAAACTTGCGCAAATTTTTTCGGCGAGGTAACGAGAATTTGTTCCCGAGAATACTTTGAAAGGAGCGTCGTCCATTATTGCTTAATTTTTTTGGTTGGTTATTGTATGCATAGAATATTCTGCAAATTTATAAAAACAATTTGGGCAATAAATATTATCCTCTGTTATTTTTTACTTATTGTGCGCAGTGCTTTTTTTATAATATACTTGGTTGCAGAGCTATTGCTGTCTTTTTCCCATTGTTGACAAAGCATGACGACAAAGTCGGGTTTAGTTTTGGAGGCATCATTCAGCCAGTTGGCTACACTGTCTTGCACGTATCTTGATTCGTCGTTTTTTAGTTGCTCTAATATCGGCAATGCCATTTCTGGATTATGCTTCAATATTTCTAATTGTTTACACCAAACACCTTTGGGGCGTGTAGCTTCTGTTGTGAAACGCCTGACATTTTCGTCTATATCAATAGCCCAATCACAAAAAATCCGGATGGCTTGGTCAAGATTTGTTTCAATGTCGCTACGTACAGCCATCCATGCTATTTCCCTGACTCCAAAATGTTTATCGGCTGCAAATGGTTTAATTTTTAGCATCTTTTCATTAAAAGCATATGATTTGTCAGAACCAATAATATAGGCAGCCCAACAACGCACTGAGTCAGAAGTATGAGTGCTCAATTGGCTGAGCAATTTATCATCATTGTTTTGTCGGATAATTGTTGCCAGTGCTTCACCAATAATTTTGATCGATTGCATGGCTGTTTTGGTCTTAAGTATATCCAGTTGTCTCAGGCATTCTTGCTGATATTGCGCTGGTAAAATATTTTTTACAAGTTCAACATGATCAATCGCGAGCCATTCTGTAAGATTGGCTGATTGAATACGTCCTTGTGTTAATTGCTGTAATATCTCGGGAGATATTTCTTTAAAGCTCTTTGCTCCTTTTCTGTTATTCATTCTTTAACGTATGTGAATTTAAGCATTTGCCCCGAGAACTTATCTAACATAATTGTAAATGATTTATGCCATTCGGTTTGTAATTGGGTTGTTTTACCTGTCAACAGTTCAGTTACGGTATTTAAACTTTGAGGGATTATTCCTGCAAAATTAAATGCTTCTTGCGGAATATTTATATTGGCTGATATTTTATTAGCAGAAAAATTGGTTACAATCAGAATCAGATTTTTTTCGTGGCATCTGAAATACGCGTATATTTTTGTGGAATCGAATTTATCGTTTTCGTAATTGGCATACATGAGATCGTAAAATTGACCTTGAACTATGGCATCTTCGCTATTAGTTATATGTAAGAGCTTTATATAGATGTTCCGTAATTTTATCTGATCTGAAGTGAGTTTTCCTTCGTCGAATTCGCCGTAGTTCCGCCAGTTACGGATGGTAGCAACCGACCAGTAATCATATATAGTAGTTCGTCCGTCAAGTTTGCTGAAGCCTTCCTGATCCATCCCTTTTTCACCCAGCTCCTGTCCCGAATATATCATAATAGGATTGGTGTTTATTGTAGCGGCAACGATCATGCCGGGAATGGCGCGAAAGGGGTCGTCTGCAAAAAAGCGGGAGGCTATTCGCTGTTCATCATGATTTTCAAGGAAGTTTAACATATGGCTTTGCAAACCATCAATGCGTTGCCAACAAAAAGTAATATCGGATGTAGGTTGTTTGCCACAGATTACGTTCCGCAATGTATCGTAAAGGTCTACTTTGTCATATAAATAGTCGAATTGACCCAATTGTAAATAGTTTTTATATTGCGACGGCGTATAGATTTCGGCTATGAATATAAGATCATTATTTTTATTCTTTACACGTGGTATGCACCAGCTCCAAAACTCTACGGGAACCATTTCCGCCATGTCGCATCTGAATCCATCTACACCCATATCAGCCCAATAATTTAATATATCGTTCATTTTTAACCATGTATCAGGAACAGGCGTAAAGTATTTTGTATGATTGTTCAGGTAATCTATTCCGTAATTGAGTTTTACTGTTTCATACCAATCGTTAAGTGTCGGTTTATTGTCGAATCTGTCGTTACCTGTCGCTTTTGCCGGATATTCTGTGTATGGATTGTCTTTATCCTGATCGGGAAATTGAGGTTCCAGCTTCTGATTGGGTATATAATAAAAATTATTGTCGGGAGAAAATGGCAATTCATTGTTGTCTTCTTCTCCGAAATCTTTTGTTTTGGGCGGGCGCATATCCGAATGGTATTGCCTTGCGACATGATTGGGTACAAAGTCCATGATTACTTTCATCCCATTTTTGTGAGTGCGTGCTATTAGAGCCTCAAATTCTTGAATGCGGTTATTAATATCTATCGCTAAATCGGGCGACACATCATAATAGTCACGTATAGCGTAAGGCGATCCCGCCATACCCTTTATTACATTCGGATTGTCTTTAGGTATGCCGTAAGCAGTATAATCTGTTTTTGAAGCATGTTCTATTATTCCTGTGTACCAAATATGAGTAATACCCATATTTTTGATTTCCTGTAACGCTTTATCATCAAAATCAGCAAATTTACCTACACCGTTTTCTTCAATTGACCCGTTTTCCTTATTAGATGTGTTGTTGTTACCAAATAACCTCGGCAGGACTTGGTAAATAATTATTTTCGGTTTCATCTTATTATTTTATTTAAAGGTTATTCCGAGATCTTGTTCCATTTGTTTTTGATTTCGGACAAGATAGTTTTTCGTCATGTGGTAGCCTAATTCATATATCTCTTGTGTATGGTCCAAATCGAACATTGAATATTTTGACAGGTTGGGTGACTCGATCAGATAATCGCAGAGATTGCGGTCAAGCAGGGTATTAGATGCTGACATATAATGAAAAGAACGCTCAGCTACGTATTTTAACGACTCTTTGTAGGCTGATCGTGTCAGTGGACTAACGTTGATTCCGATCACTTTATCGCACTTTTTACGGATAATGGATACAGGAAAGTTTTTCAGCAAACCACCGTCTACATAGTGATGCTCACCAATTTTCACAGGAGTGAAAACGATAGGAACGGTACAGGATGCAATAATAGCTTGTATGAGTTCTCCGGAAGAGAAAATATGTGATTCACCGAATTCAATATCGGTGGCAACTATATGAAGAGGTATTTTCAGCTCTTCGAAGGTACGGGCTGTAAGGTGGTCACTCAAGAAGTTATTGAATCTTGAGTTTTTGAAAATTCCGGATTTTGGTAGGGTAAATTCGGCAAATTCGCGAAATGCTTTGTTTTGGAAATAACTCAGAATATCTTTCGGACTATGTCCGTCCGCATAAAATACACCCGCAAAAGCACCGGAACTTGTCCCTGATATTACTTCAGGGTATATCCCGACTTCATTAATGGCTTGTAATGCTCCTAAATGGGCGAGCCCTTTAGCACCTCCTCCACTTAGGGCTATCCCGATTTTATAAGCTTTGTTGTTTGTTTCCATTAATGTTTGCGTTTGTTTTTTAATGATGGGTGACTGACCAATAGCTTTTAGAATGGCAAATCGTCCGCTTCGTCAGGATTGAATTGGGTTGATGTATTGTTAAACGATTGGCTTGGCTGACTTTGTATAAAATTATTCGTTTGATTCTGCATTGTTTCTTCCCCTTCACGTCTACGTCCGAGTAGTTCAAGATTGTCAGCGTATATTTCTATTACAAAGCGCTTGATTCCGTTGGCATCATCGTATGTTCTTGAGCGGATTTTCCCTTCAATGTATACTTGACTGCCTTTGCGCACAAACTGCTCAACTACTTTTGCCAGTCCTCTCCAGCATACAATGTTATGCCATTCAGTACGGTCAGGTATTTGCGTTCCGTTTGCAGCAGTATAGCCTCGTTCGGTAGTAGCAAGGGTGAAATTGGCAACAGCACTGCCGTTGTCGAAATATTTTATATCGGGGTCTTTACCCACGTTTCCGATGAGTATTACTTTATTAACTGACATAATTATTTTTACTTTAATTATAGACAAATATATGAATTTTATTCGCTTTTTGGATTGAAGTATTACGTTTAAAGCATTATTTTTTTATTGATATCATTTTCTGAAGAAACAGATTGTTTGGTATGATTATCAATTGATTATCAGTAGTCCTCAAATGTGTATAAAAAGTTTGTATTGTTTCAATGGTTGCCTCGATAGGCATATCTTTGTCTATTATATTAATCTGATCTCCTATTTTATAAGCTGTGGTGAAGAATAAGATTATCCCTGCCGTTATGTTACTTAATATAGACCATTGGGCAAATAAGGCTGCTCCGATGACCGCAAAAATAGAGGAAATAGCAATTAATATGTTTTCGGGCTTTACTCCCCATATTACAGCAAGCGTAAATAAACCAGTCCAATTTATAAGTACTGATATAATGTGTTTTATATGTCCCGTACGGGTCTCTGGTCTGAGACTGATTGCGCTATATTTATTTATTATTTTTTTTGCAATGTATTTAGATATAGGTATGATTATCACGGTTATTCCCGATGCTATAATTTGAGGGAAATATTCTTGAATATTCATATTGAGTATGTTGTTAGGTTTTGTGTAGTTGATTATTCGATATGTTGAAAACAATAAAGGCGCTTTTTGTTGAAGCGCCTTTACTATTTGTTTTTTTCTGAAGATTATTTTCTGATTCCCAGTTCTTTGATGATTGAACGATATCTTTCGATGTCTTTATCGATCAAATAATCGAGCAATCTACGGCGTTTACCTACGAGAATTTTCAATGATCTTTCTGTGTTATAGTCCTTCTTATTTGACTTGAGATGCTCAGTCAAATGCGAAATACGGTATGAAAACAATGCTATCTGAGCCTCAGGTGAGCCGGTATCAGTGTTAGACTTTCCGTATTTTGCGAAGAGTTCTTGCTTTTTCGCTGAATCTAAATACATATGTTTAAATTTATGTGTGTTATAAACAACGCAAAGGTAATGATATTTTATCTATATACCAATGATTTTGCCATTTTTCTGTTTTTCAGAACGGCAGATCGTCCACTTCATCGCTTTTGAAAGTTATAGGCTGTGCTGAAGCAGGATCGTCGCCGGGAGTAAATGGTGTACCCTGTGGAGCTGACGGCGCACCCGCTAATTCAACTTTCCATGCCCGTAAATCCGTGTACCAGTTGCCGTTGTATTCACGGCTTTCAATATCAAACGATATTTCCAGCATATTACCAATTTGCAATACCGATTCGTTAATTTTGTCTCCCCACATAGATATGCAAACTTTTTTAGGATACATACCGTCAGTTTCCAATATGATGTTTTGTTTTCTCCATTCTCCGTTTTTACCCATACCGGTTTGCAGGGGCATTACTTGTATTAATTTAGCTGTCAGTACCATTTTATATTTTTTTAATTAGTATCGTTTTTCTCATTAATTTCAGAACAATTATTCAGGCTTTTGATAACTTGTTCCTCCTTTTTAATAAACTCTTTGTAATATGATAGTAGCAGAGTAGTCATCGGTATAGCTATTATCATACCTAAAATACCGAATAGATATCCCCAAATAGATAAAGATAATAAAATTATGGCGGGATTGAGTCCCATGGCTTTTCCCATAATTTTAGGAGTGAGCACTAAATCCATAATGCATTGTACAATTATGTATATAAGAATTGTCAGCCCTATCATAGCCCAAAAACTGTCTCCTGTCTGCGAAGATCTGAGCCAACATAAAAGTAAGGCAATCGGGAACGTTATGACTTGAAGATAAGGTATCATGTGAACAAATCCGACTATAAATCCGAATATTATAGCCATAGGTAACCCGATGATCTGAAAACCAATAGCATAAAGTATGGCAAGGATACAGCATATCAAAGCCTGGCTGCGGAAATATTTATTCATGCTTACCTCTACGTCGCTCAGCACACGGTTTACCGTAGAGCGGTGTTTAGGAGGAATCAAGTTTTTTCGCAGCTCATTTATTTTGTCGTAATCCATCATTATAAATATAAGGTACAATATAGTAATGAAAATTACAGCTAAACCTACTAAAAGAGCGATGGTATTTGAAAATAATTGCAGTATTGTGGGGCTGAATTTTTCAATTGCATCAGCAAACGAGTCTTTAGTAAGAAATTCGTTGATTTCATTGAAATTAATATATCTGTTTATAATTTCCGAAAGAGTGAGGGATATGCCGTCATTACCGATAGTCGGCAATTGGTAATTATTGATCAACGTGTTTATCTGCCAGATCTCTTGCTCTATAAATGGCGATAATCCGAGAAACAAAGCGCAAAGTACCCCTAAAAGTGATAACAGTGTCAGCACAACAGCAAAACTATGCGCAATCTTAAACTTACGCTGAAATAGCTTCACAACCGGATTGAGCATGTATGCTATAAGCCATGCTATGATGAACGGTAACAATACGCCACGCAGCATGTACAAAAAGTACAATGCTGTTAAAAACGAAAGTACACTTATAACGAGCCGTACGGTGCGATCGAAGGTGTAAGGGCGACTATTTATTTGTCCCATTATATATCTATGTATAGGGCTATATATATTGTTATCTTTGCAAAGATATTTTATTTCATGGATATTTTGAGAATTTTAAATATAGATTATATATGCGTTTTAGATACTATTTGCTTGTTTTAGGATTGCTATTTATAAATTTTTGTAGTTTGTCTGCTCAGCAAGCTACACGTTCAGGACTTGATGTTTTTCTCAATCAGAAGGCTATAAAACATGCCTCAGTCGGTATTTGTATCAAAGATATAGACGGACGTGAGATTCTTGCTTATAACAGTGAAAAATCATTAACTCCCGCTTCCACACTCAAATTAGTGACTACCGCTTCAGCCCTTGAAATGTTGGGTGCGGATTTTTCGTTCAACACCAAACTTATATGGGACGAGGCGAACAAGAGACTCATTGTTTCGGGTGAGGGTGATCCCACTCTCGGAAGTGAGTATATGGCAAATAAGGATTTTATCAAAGAATGGACAAACGCCATCTGCAATAATGTTGATAAGCAAAAAATTGATATACTGATAGATGATAGTTACTATGGCTATGCCGGTCTGTCGCGCAAATGGATTCGTGAAGATATCGGCAATTATTTTGCTTCGGGCAGCTATGGAATAAGCGTATATGATAATACCTATCGGATATTAATCAATACCGAACGGAATGATACTTGCCCGATCATTATAAGAACAGAGCCTGTTATGCCTTTTATAAATTTTGAAAATGAATTGTCGACAAATCAACAAAATCAAGATAACGGATATATATTAGGCGAACCATTCTCAAATGTACGTAAGTTAGTGGGTTCTATTCCAGCAAACAAAAAATCATTCACTATCAAAGGCTCAATTCCCGATCCAGGGCTGTATTTAGGAGAATGCCTGATTTCACCTTTATCAGAATCAGGATATTCGGTCGATTTAGTGCAAACTACACGTAACCACACCGATGAAATTAGAAATTTGAATAGTATCATTAACGGAAAGGTTTTTTATACCTATAAATCGCCTGCATTAAAAGATATAATAAAGGTAGTGAATGTACGAAGCAATAATCACTATGCAGAGCACATTATCCGTGCTATCGGAAAAAATAATAAAACCGTTGAGAACTACACTGATCCCTTAGATTCGGGTATAACATCAATAAATAATCTTTGGAAAGAAAAAGGACTTGATACAGATGCCCTGTTTATGTACGATGGTTGCGGTCTTGCTCCGTCAGATGCAGTAAGTCCTCAGTTTTTGTGCGATATGTTAGTATATATGCAGACAAAAAGCCGAAATGCAGATGCGTTTTTTAAGTCTTTGCCCAAAGCAGGTAACGAAGGGACGGTTCGTAATTTTATGAAGAATACGACTTTAAAAGGTTCAGTATATGTTAAGAGTGGAAGTATTGAGAAAGTCAGATGCTATGCGGGCTACTATGTTGAGGGAGACCGAAAATTGGCTTTCAGCATCATGGTTAATAATTATAATGGCCCTTACAGTACAGTTGTAAAGGCCATTGAGAAATTATTGTCAGCTTATCTGTGACGCTATCTTTTGATCGGTTTAACCCTTAAAAGTTTTATGTCGAAACTGAGTGTTGTATTTGCAGGAATACTTTGTTGCGTGATTGTTCCATAACCTAATTGAGAAGGAATAACCACGTTTACAGCATCACCTTCTTGCATAGCATAAAGAGCAGTATTCCATCCTTCAATGACTCCTCCCTTTTGTAATACAAAAGTAACCCCGTTTTCTTGATTCTTACCCCATGTGTATTTTACACCGTCGATGTAATAATCACCCTGTTCAGTACCATCGAATATATATGGGGTTTTGTCAAACTTATAGAACCAACCCATGTAACGGACAACCACCGTGTCGCCATATTGAGGAGTTATACCAACTGATCTCGTAACTTCTTTGAATGGGCTATTTGCTTCAGTATATTTCTTCAAATACACAGAGCCGTTGCCGGTACGAGAACGAACCTCCTTATAATCGGAGTTACTCACAAACCCGTTATAAATTTTGATCTGAAATTCTTTCCAGTCTTGTGACGACTTATTGTCATCATCATCGTCCCCGCACGAAGATACAGTAAGCAGTATTCCGCAAAGAGCAAGAGACAATAGTAAGTATTTTTTTATTTTATACATAAGAATATTTAATTCAATTTCTTGAGTAATGTTTTCAGGCTTACTTTGTCCGATATAATATCAGAAAGTTTATCGATAGCCACCCGTTCCTGCTCCATCGTGTCGCGATAACGAATAGTTACCGTATTATCCTGTAATGTCTGATGATCGACTGTTACGCAATACGGCGTACCGATTGCATCCTGACGGCGGTAGCGTTTACCGATGCTGTCTTTCTCGTCATATTGACATTTGAAATCAAATTTCAGCGAGTCAATTATTTCACGAGCTTTTTCAGGTAGATTATCTTTTTTGAGAAGTGGTAACACAGCTAATTTTATCGGAGCCAAAGCAGGCGGGAATTTCAGTACAACACGAGACTCACTTCCTTCAACCTGTTCCTCCGTGTAAGCTGCCGACATAACGGTCAGGAACATACGGTCTACACCAATTGATGTTTCAACTACATAAGGTGTGTACGATTTATTAAGTTCAGGATCAAAATACTGAATTTTCTTGCCCGAAAATTTCTCGTGGCTGCTTAAATCGAAGTCTGTGCGTGAATGGATACCCTCAACCTCTTTAAAACCGAATGGCATTTCGAATTCAATATCGGTTGCGGCATTAGCATAATGAGCTAATTTGTCGTGATCATGGAATCGGTATTTCTGATCTCCGAACCCAAGAGCTTTATGCCATTTCATGCGGGTTTCTTTCCACTTGGAAAACCATTGTAGTTCCTCGCCCGGACGTACGAAAAATTGCATTTCCATCTGTTCAAACTCACGCATACGGAATATGAACTGACGGGCTACGATTTCGTTACGAAAGGCTTTACCGATCTGCGCAATACCGAAAGGAACTTTCATACGTCCTGTTTTTTGCACATTCAGAAAATTAACAAAGATACCTTGAGCCGTTTCAGGACGAAGATAAACTTTCATCGCTCCATCCGCTGTCGAACCCATCTCCGTTGCAAACATCAGATTAAACTGGCGCACATCAGTCCAGTTGCGGGTTCCGCTTATGGGGCAAACTATTTCGCAATCAATAATTATCTGACGTATCTCATCAAGATTGTTTTCGTTTAATGCTTCAGCAAATCGTGTATGAACCTGATCACGTTTAGCCTGCTGATCCAATACGCGTTGATTAGTCTGGCGGAACATGGCTTCATCAAAAGATTCACCGAAACGTTTAGCCGCTTTCTCAACTTCTTTATTTATTTTATCATCTATTTTAGCCAGATACTCTTCGATAAGCACATCGGCACGATAACGTTTTTTGCTGTCTTTGTTGTCGATGAGCGGGTCGTTGAAAGCATCAACATGTCCTGAGGCTTTCCAAATGGTCGGGTGCATAAATATTGCAGAATCAATACCTACAACGTTTTCATTAAGCAGAACCATACTGTCCCACCAGTATTTTTTGATGTTGTTCTTTAGCTCAACGCCCATCTGACCATAATCGTAGACTGCACCTAATCCATCATAAATTTCGCTCGACGGAAAAACAAAACCATACTCTTTGCAATGCGATACAATTTTCTTAAAAATATCCTCGGACATATTCTTGTTGTCTTTTTTAACTATTGATTTATTATTATTGATAGTTTTAATCCTCACAAAGTAACTATTTTTTTTTGATATTGGCTCCTGACGCTTTACTAATATTGTGATAACTGTGTTGTTGATGCAAATCAGCAATAGGAATTATAAGGTATTTTTAGATTTTTGAAAATGTTTATCTGTTCCATGAGGAAAACATTTTTTGAGAGTAAAACAGCTTTGCGCTTGAATTTTCAATTATAATAGTTGAGTTTAAATGGGGGGAGTACACGTGAACAAAATTATATATTTTTTATTATATAAATATTATCAACTTGCGTTCCGATATTATCATGGATGATACATTAGTTTCTCAGGTTATATAATCAAAATATGATGTAAAGTTGTTACGTTTGTTACTTTTATAAGTATAATGCAAATCTTTGTGATATGGAAAAATTGACGATTGTTAAAGTTGGGGGCAAAGTAGTTGAGATGGATGCAACCTTGCAACTGTTTTTACATGATTTCGCAGGAATCAAAGGATATAAATTATTAGTTCACGGAGGAGGACGAATGGCTACCAATGTGGGCGAAAGGCTTGGAATTGAAAATAAAATGGTAGATGGCCGGCGTATTACCGATGCCGCTACACTTGATGTGGCTACTATGGTTTATGGCGGTTTAGTCAACAAAAAAGTAGTGGCAGGTCTGCAGGCTTTAGGAATAAATGCCCTTGGTCTAACAGGTGCAGACATGGATGTAATCCGATCAGATAAACGCCCAGTCGGTGAAATTGATTATGGTTTTGTGGGCGATGTAAAGAAAGTAAAAGGTGAACTTATCGCCAAGTTTGTCCAAGAGGGAGTTGTTCCGGTAATGGCTCCGCTCACGCATGATGGATTGGGCAACCTGCTTAATACAAATGCCGATACCATAGCCGCTGAAGTAGCAAAGGCATTGTGCAATCATTTCGATACTACACTTGTTTTTTGCTTCGAGAAAAAAGGTGTATTGATGGATGAAAATGACGATGAGAGCGTTATCCATCGTTTGACAAAACCTGAGTTTGAGGATTTGGTGCGTGATGGAGTTGTAAAAGGCGGAATGATACCTAAATTGGAAAATGCCTTTGCCGCCGTATCATCAGGAGTGAAACAGGTAGTAATTACAATGGCTTCGGAGCTTGGCTCTGATTCAGGAACTCGTATCGTATAGAATATTATTAACTGTCAGTCCGTGAAATATATTCGGTAGGACTTTGGTTGTAGAATTCTTTAAAACACTTAGTAAAATAAGACGGCGATGAGAAGCCTGTCTCGTAGGCAACTTCGGTTATGTTTTTGCTTTTGAGGCTCAACAAGTATTTGGCGTATTTAAGTCTTACGATCCGTACAAGCTCATTTGGAGAATAGTTAGTCAGCGACTTAATTTTTCTGTACAACTGCGATTTAGACAAACCCAAATGTCTGGCTATATCTTCCACATTGAGTTCAGGATTGGAAATATGCGCTTCCACATAGCTGTTGAAATTGTCGATAAACTGCTGTTCCACCTCAGCAAGAGTAGTTTTCTTGTTGTCGGTAATAAGATTATTGCTAAAAGTTTCTTTGATTTTCTGCCTGTTCTCAATTAGTTTAGCGATTCTGATTTTAAGCAATTCAGGATTAAACGGTTTTGGAATATAAGCGTCCGCTCCATATTTGAAACCCAAGGCTTTTTGTTCCTCCATAGAACAAGCTGTCAGTAGAATAATTGGAATATGGCTTGTGGTAATGTTTTCTTTTATTGTGGAACACACTTCGTAGCCGTCCTTGCGAGGCATCATCACATCACTGATTATGACATCGGGAATATATTTCACGGCTTTTTCAATACCTTCCTGTCCGTCAGACGCCTGTATTAAAGAATAATCATCTTTAAGGATTTGAGCCATATAATCTTGCATATCAGCATTATCTTCGATAACAAGAAGTATCGGTTTATCCGATTCCAATGGTGTGAAGTCATCAACGATTTGCTGTTGATTGTCAATGCTTTCCATAGCAAGATGACTATGCGTGTACCCTTCCTGATATGAGCCATCCTCAGATTCATTAACATTGTCCTGATGATATGGCAATGTTATAATGAAAGTCGTTCCTTTACCCTCCTCACTCGTGGCGGTTATGTTGCCATGGTGTATGTCTACTAAAGCATATGTAAAAGCGAGTCCTATTCCCGAACTGTTTTGGTGAGTATCGAGCTTGTAAAAACGTCCGAATACAGCCTCAGTCTTATCATGAGGTATGTATGAACCGCTGTTGAACACACTAAGTCGGGCAAATTCTTTTTTGTCAATCATCTCTTTGTTCAGGCTGACTTTGATGATCCCGCCATGGTTTACATGCTTCAGGGCATTAGATAGGAGGTTAAAATAGATTTTCTCCACTTTATCCTTATCGAACCACATCGTAAAGTCATCGTCACTCGTCTCAAAAAGCAAGGCAATATGCTTACGCATTATGTATCCATAAAAAGGCGATGTCAGACTCTGAATGAAATCTTTAAAGTTATCTTGTACAAAATTCACTTTCATCTTGCCGTTCTCATAGCTTCTGAACTCGATGATCTGTGAGATAAGGCTAAGAAGTTTATCGCTGTTCTTCTTGACAAGAGTAAGCAACTGATGATGTCCTTTTTTCAGGCTGTTATCGGTCAGCAAAGTTTCAACAGGTCCGATAATAAGTGATAGGGGAGTTTTGAACTCGTGGGATATATTTGTAAAAAAGGCTAATTTAGATTGTGTGGCTTCTTCCAGCTGTTGAGACAAATTAATAAGTTGCTGTTTCTGCTGTTCCAGTTCCTGAGCCTGTCTGCTTATCTCATCGTTCTGTAATTTCAATTGCTTATTTGCCTTGTTTTTGCCCCGATAAGCGATATAAACAAGTACCAGTAGAGTGAAAATAAGAATAAGGGCAGATATTGAAATGTAAAACAGTGTACGTTGATTCGTGTATCGGGCAATGCTTTTGTTAAGCAGTTTATTTATGTTATCTATTTTTGCCTGATGTTCGTCAATCTGTTCGTTTTGCAGTTGTAAAACACGTATGTTGCTTTTGTCCACTACGGTGCTGTACAGAATATTCTGCTTTTCGTAAGGTTCACCTTTAAGTATTTTATAGGCTACATCTATAACCTTATCGCCACCTGTGGGATAAATGAATGAGGCATCTATCAGGTTTTTACTGATGCTCTCAATCCCTCCGTCTTTAACAGGCAAAGCATCCACACCGATTATGTAGGGTCGTCTGCCACTGTATTTACTGTATGCTTCTTGTACGCCGAGTGCCATGTTGTCATTGAAGGCGAAAACCACATCTATTTTATCATGTCTGGCAATTTCATTCAGCATTTGTTGCTTAGCTTTGTCTTTCAGGAAATCGCCTGCAGGCTGTGCCACGATCTGAATATTGGGGAATTTGGCGATTGCTTCCGTAAATCCGTCATGCCGTTCAGTATCGGCGGATGATGTTTCCCAACCACGCATTTCAACCACATTGCCTTTACCTTTCAATATGCCACCAACGTACAACCCTGCTTCATAACCCAACATACGGTTGTCTGCTCCCACATAAGCGGTGTAATCGTTAGTCTCTATATGTCTGTCAAGCAAAACTACAGGAATACCGGCATTGTAAGCTTTTTTTATTATGGGAGTTAGCGTCTCTTCTTCATTCGGAGAGACTATCAGCAGGTCTACACCTTCGGCAATGAAGTTTTCAATATCTTTTATTTGCTGGTTTGAGTTATCATTGACTGACTTGATATGTATATGCAGATCGGAATGAAAGGAGGCTTCCCGCAGCATTTCGCGGTTGGCAGTCTGTCGCCAGCTGTCATCGCTACATTGAGATACACCGATGGTGTATTCCTTATCTTTATTAGTCCCGCATGAGGATAACAAAAGGCTCAGGAGTATCTGTATATGAAACAGGTATCTAATCAGGGATGGGATTTTGGGCATGCACAAATATACGAAAAAGCGTCATAACTTATTCGACAGTTATGACGCTTAACATTATATATGTTTCTGCTGATTACTTTCTAAATAATTCTAAATGAGAGTCCGGCAATTTAGGCATAGCTCCGTGTTGCTGGCAAACATATGCCGATACTTCGACTGCTAACCGATGGGCGTCTTCGATGCGTTCGCCGTGCATATAGGCTGCAACAAATGCGGCGGTGAAAGAATCTCCTGCTCCGACTGTGTCTGCCACATGCACTTTAGGAGTGGGCAGAGAAGAAGTTTGTCGTGGTGTGAAAACAAAACTTCCTTCAGTACCCTTAGTCAGGATGATTATATCTAATTTGTACTCATTAAGCAATCGTTTACAGATGTCTTGTTCTTCGCCCGACCAACCATACAGATCAGCGACCACTAATATTTCTTCATCATTTATTTTCAGCATATTCGCTAATTTGAGCGATTCGTGTATCAGTTCCTTGCTGTAAAAATTCTGACGAAGATTAATGTCGAATATTTTCAGACTGTCTTTGGGCATCGCCTCAAGGTATTTTCTGATGGTGGTTCTTGAAACATCATTGCGCTGCGCCAACGAGCCGAAACAGGCTGTGCGCGTATTTTTAGCCAGATTCTCGGTACGTTCTGTGAAAGGTATATTATCCCAAGCCACGTTTTCTAAAATCTTGTAATGAGGGATACCATCTTTTTCAAGGGTGACTTGTACCGTACCTGTTGGGTAAGCTGTTTTGTCAATCAGATAATTCAATCCTTTTTGTTCGAGATTCTCAAGTATCTCTTTGCCTAAAAGATCGTCTCCGATAGCACTTACCGCATAACCGTTAAAACCGAATTGTGACACGTGGTAAGCGAAGTTAGCAGGTGCTCCGCCCAATACTTTTCTTTCGGGGAATATGTCCCATAGGATTTCTCCCAGTCCAACTACAATGTCTGTCATGTTTATTTATCTGTTTTAAGTTTTGATGTCAATATAAGTAGATACAAAATGCAAATTGATATTATGATCAACGCTCCGGCCTGCGATTTGAGGGCATCAGACATAAGTCCCATTAATAGCGGGAATATCGCACCTCCGAATATACCCATCATCATCAGCCCCGATACCTCATTTCGTTTATCGGGCATATAAAGCATGGCTTGTGAGAGTATGATCGGGAAAATATTAGAATTACCGAATCCGATGAGTGCCATGCAAATATATATTGGCAATAATCCGTTAAATATAAACAATCCTACGACAGAAAGGATCATCAGAGCGACACTTATTCCGAAAAATTTCTTTGGTGAAAATCGGGTTAGTACAAAAGTTCCTGTAAGACACCCTGCTAAGCGGAAGAAGAAATATACGCTTGTTGCTATGACTGCGTCGTCTACACTCATGCCTAAACGCTCTGATAAAATTTTAGGAGCGGTAACGTTTATGCCTACATCTATACCTACGTGACACATTATACCGAGGAAGGATAGTAAAATGACTTTATTACCCAACAAGGCAAAGCATTGTCCGATGGTGGTTCTTTTATTCAGTTCTTGCGACTCTTTGATGGATGTAATTCCTAATAATATGATAGACACAACGGCGACAACCATAAATATCGGAAACAATATTTTCCAGTTATTGAATTGCATTGCACCCCATCTCGCAATGAACGGTGCTGAAAAGGAGGCTATTGCTTTCACAAATTGACCTAATGTCAGCGAGCTTGCTAACTTATGGCCTGATACTACATCTGAAAGAAGCGGATTGAGTGATACTTGCATTAATGTATTACCAATGCCCAAGAGTGAGAAGGATATAAGCATGGTTGTGAATGAATACCCCAATACCGGTAACAAGAGCGACAGAACGGTGATTACTAAACTTAATAATACGGTTTTTCGGCGACCAATTTTGTTCATCAACATTCCTGTTGGCACCGAAAATATAAGAAACCATAGAAATACCATTGATGGAAATAGGTTTGCCATGGTATCCGATAGTCCGAGATCTGCTTTGACGTAGTTTGTAGCTGTTCCTACAAGGTCTACAAATCCCATAACGAAAAATCCCAACATAATAGGGACAAGTAAACTGAGCGTTTTTTGTTGCTTCATGATTATTTGATTTTTGTTAGATCATATTGTTGTAATTCCACGTTGCAAAGCTCCTGATAAATTTATTTTGGGAATATAATATTTGGTTCAAATGTATGTAAAAATGATGCACATATTTTTTACATCCTGATTTATGGTGTTGAAATACAGTTAATAATAAAACAAGCCTTTTCCGGTCTCGGAAAAGACTCGTTTTGTTATCTATATTTATTAGATATCTATTGTTTTAATCTATATACTCTGAAGTTTTCAATATTAATTGTTCCGCCGTCAACATTAAAATCGATGCTATTATACGGTTCGGTAGGGAACATGGTATTTGTCTGAACCAGTTCTCCATTATTTATAAATATTTCAGATGATGCTTTATCAATCAGCAAACGAATTTTATACGTTTCTTTTGGTACAAGAGGTGCATTAATTGAGTGTGAGGCGAAATTATTGGAAAAATCTACAAGACCGCTCTTGGAGCGATCTACGATAAATTGCCCTTTCTCTGTATCGAAAACAAAATTCAGAGATTCTCCTTTACGATTGTAGAGTTTGAAACCGAAATTTCGTGTCGAAGTGTTTCTGATAGTCATTTCAATTTCGTAAGCACCATTGTTATTATCCAATAATTTATCGGTTGTATATTTGGTCTTTACCTCGAAGTTGTTGATTGAAACTGAATCTGTACGTAGTTTATCAATTTCTTTCACAGGATAATTAGCAACTATCAGATGCTTTCCATTATCGGCTAATTTTATATCACGAGGAACGGTCATTGCATTACGGAAGTTAAGTGTAGGTACCTGATTGGTATAACTCCAATTACTCATCCAACCAATGAATATGTGACGTTTATCGGGAGTATTTTCCCATGTCACACCCGCATAATTATCGCATCCGTAATCAATCCAAAGTGGGTAGGGTAGATCGTCAGGTATAAATTTCTTTCCGTCGAATGAGCCTATGAAATACTGGGTGGCGCTTCCTCCGTTAGGACCTCCGGGGTTAATGCTGACAAACAATACCCATTTTGTTTTTCCCTGATAAGTCAGAGGAATTAAATCAGGACATTCCCATACTCCGCCATGATCGCCTATACCATCTCCGAACTCACTAAGCCGTGTCCATTCTTTCAGATTTTTCGAGCTGTAAAATGTTATTGTCTGGGTGGTTGCCAAAGACATTATCCATTGGTTGGAGGCATTGTGCCAAAATACCTTCGGATCACGGAAATCCGCATAATTTGCATCAGTCAGCACAGGATTATTTTCGTATTTGGTAAACGTGCGTCCATTATCAAGACTATAAGCTATACATTGTGACTGAATTTTTCCGGCTGAAGTATATATGGCTATCATCGCGTCTTTTCCGAATCCTGCTGTATTATTTTTATCTATAACGGCACTTCCCGAAAACATGGTTCCTAACGAGTCGGGTTCGAGAGCGAAAGGCAAATGTTCCCATTTAATAAAATCTTTAGTTACAGCATGCCCCCAGTGCATGTTGCCCCACATCGAACCATAAGGATTGTGCTGAAAATAGAGATGATATTCTCCATTGTGATAAACCATGCCGTTGGGGTCGTTTGTCCAACCATAATAAGGCGAGAAATGGTAGTCGGGACGATATTTCTCATTATAGTCGAAATCGAAAGTATCGGACTGATTAATTAAAGAAAACCCTATATCAGTTTTTTTTACAAGGTCAAATAATAAGGTTATTTGTTGTCCTTTGTAAGGTTCAACGTTGATAGGAACCCAGTAATCAGTTTTAGTCTGTGCTATGCGTATTTCGAGCAATGGACTTATATTCTTTCCATCTTGTTGTAAATGAACTTTGGTAACAGGGCCTTTATCTTCGATAGGTATAAGCAAATATTTTTTGTCTATTTTGTAAGACTGTTTATAGTTAACCATAATGTTGCTTTTGTCCGTATTACTCATAACTATCTGATCTACCAGAATGTGCCCCCATTCGCCGCGCTGATTATCAACTATTTTTATAACAGCCTTTTTGCCTTTATAGTTCTTCACATCCCACGATAATTGATGCAAGGCTTCGCTTTCAACAATCGGACGAGAAATGAACACGTTCTGTCCCTCAACTTCGAGCGACATATAAACATCAGAACTTATTCCCCCACCGATCAGGAAATTTATAAAATCACGTTCAATCGTGAATGGTGATGAGGTCAGCGTTCCCCGAGAATCGTCTCCTCCATGAAAACTGTCGGCGAACGACTTACCCTCGTATCCGATGATTTCCTGCTGTCCCGGTTCGGGCTTATCATTGGGCATCGTTCCGAAAGCATCACCCTCAACCGTCCATTTACTAAATGAGCCCGACTCAAAATCATCAATAATTTTGTCTGATGATGAACAGCTTACCAAAGTAATCATGGCAAAACTGATGAATGATATACAAAAATGCTTGTTCATAGGATAATAGTTTTACAGATATATATTTAAATTCGTAAAATCAACATCTCCGTTATTAGAAAAAATAGCCCAGGCATTCTGGTTCATCCGATAGATACGGTTTGTAAATGCAATCTGATTATTGATATAGATAACACAGACCGAATTTTCAATAATAAGTTTAACATCGTATTGAGCCGATAAGGGCAACGAAACTTTAGTTCGGTTAACGATATTGGTTTTATTCAGAATGCGGTTGAATTGAAGCTCTTGTTTAGCTAAATTGAAAGTGATCGTATACGTCTCTTCACGATTACCTCCCGAATTGAATTCAAAGCCAAAAGCTGCAGATGATCGGGGTTTGATACTTGCGCTTATTTTGCTGATTCCTTTTTCAAGGCGATCAAAAATGACAATATCCTGTTTATCTCCAGTACCGGATAGTGTATAAGAGGCTGCTTGTTGCTTATCGGGACTAATTACTCTGGGCTGCTGAGGGTTTATAAATCTGTCATCAATGCTTTGAGGGATTGAAACGTTTAATGTTCCATCCTGATTCTGAATTAATTTGTGTACAATAAGCGAACCTCCCCAATTAAAATTAGTGTCATCCTGATTCTGTTCACGAGTAGGGCACCATGCAAACACATAACGGTCAGTTCCGTCCGATGCAGTCTTACCACCATAGAATGCCTTACCGTCAAGGTTGCTCCGATTTGGAACTATCCATTCTGAAGAACCTGAATGGCGGTAACGGTAATGTACCATACGATCATTGTCGTTAATGTCGGAGTAAAGAAGATATTGATAATCGCCCATTGTAAATACATCGGGACATTCGAGAATGAACGTGTTAGTATCGTCATATATAGGCTCTTCAAGTTGCCAGTTATATAAATCGTTGGATGCAAAACGTGCGATGACGGCTCGCCACGAACCTTTATAATCGGCACGAGTGGCAATCAGCATCTTAAACTTACCATCTTCTTTTATGATAATCGGATCGCGAAACTCGTTACGGTCATACCCACTCGGAGCCATCAGCACAAAGTCTGGTTCTTTAGTCCAATTTTTGAGATCGGAGGATGTAGCCATCAGAATGCGTTCACGAGGATTGTCGTAATCATTCCCTAAATCTCCATTATGTGCAGTATAAAATGCGTAATACCTGCCATTGTGTTCTATGACCGATCCTGTTCCTAAAGCCTTTTCGGGGCTATCTTTATATCCGCATGAAATCATTTCGCCCTCATCCACATAGTTCAAGAAATCAGATGTTGTAGCGCAAAACCAAGGATGGAAAGTATCAGGTGCGGGACGTGTATCCTGTAAATAGAAAATATGAAATTTTCCGTTTTTATAAAACGGCATAGGATCGCCCACCCATCCATGATTGGGTTTGTAGAACATGTTGTAAACCTGATATTGGTCTTGTACAAAATAAGGGGCAGACGTTTTGAGATTTACGCCGGGTTCGTTACACTCGTAGTTGAAATCGTTACTGCACGATAGGGTTATCGCGGCTAACAACAAACTGAATACAGCAAATTTTCCTTTCATGATATGATTTATGTTTTGCCAGATGACGGTTACTCCATACTAAGGCAGGTTATTAATGCTTTGTCAGATAATAAAATATATTGGTGGTAAGTTGTTCCAGATTATCTTTTAGACTATTAGTGCCAACCACCGACCAGTCGTAAGCCTCGCTGCCAATGCAAACAACTCTTCCGTAATTACTATTTCGAGGCGGGTATTCAAACATCACCGAACGGCTTTTGGCATCGTCATCCCAATGGAAACTGGCCAAACTTTTCGCTCCGCTGTCGTGACTCCAGCCTTCTATATTATTTTTATATTCCGACCAGTCTTCAGCGAAGTTCCAGATGGCATTGTGTCCTTTAACTTTTATTCCTCGGCTGAGCAGATATACCTTGTTTTTTACCCCTAAAGGTGTTTTCAGTCCTTTAAATATCGGGTGTGATTCCTGACCGGCAAAGCATAATCCCCAATTTTCGCTTAGCTCAACACCATTGGCAGCATTGCTTTCACCCCATTCATTATTCACGGCTTTTCCGTCGTTAGGGATACCCAAAATCGCAGCGTATTTTACAGCCCATGATGAGAAAAAGAAAGCCCCGCCTTGTTTGTAATAATTTTTCAGTTTTGAGACAACGCCTCCATCCATAGCCGCATCGGGCAATGTGCGGATATTTCCGTCAGTATGCCACCACATGGCAGCGAAATGAGCCGGATCAATACTTCCGTTTTTAATTTTCTCAAACGATACGTATTCGACATTCGGGAAATTATCGGAAAACCATTCATAAGCAGCCTTTTCGTCAGGGTTTTCGATGCTCGAAGCATCATTATATACTCCCAGATAAGCGAATGATGGCGATTCAATAGCTGTGACTTTATAAATAAATTTTTGTCCGTGATAATTTACCGTATATTCAACAGGATTGGTAAAGTCAACAGGCTCTCCCGGTTCGGGAGTAACGCTCGCACCTTTAGTATATGTGAAAGATGGAATAAGTTTTTTTGCATCAGCTGATTGAGGATAAAAGAATGTGACTGTCAACGCATCATTATCAATAATTCCTTTGAATTTACCGAACCCGAATGTCTCAAATTTTCCGGATATGTAATCTGTTGATACATAATAGTCAGTATACAGATTACCATTTGTAACTCTGTATACGGTTTCTTTGGACAGGTCAACTGTTGTTCCGCTTTCGGGCATGATCTTTGCTCCTTCCGAAACATTTATTTCAGGTGTCAGCTTTGTATTGTCTGTGCCTTTGGGAAGCATGATGATGATGCGTTCTTTACCATCCTCATGTTGAAAAATAACATCTCCCTGATTCGCGATTTTGAAAGAGGTAATTTTAGTTTCACCCGATATATCTAAATTTTTGTGATCATCATCATTACATCTGATAAAGCTAAAACTTATGATGATAGCAAAAACGAGTGTCGTGCAGAAATATATAGATTGTTTCATCGTCGTTTATTTAATTATGGAATTTTGAATTACCATCCCGGATTTTGTTTGTATCTGTTACCGCTAAAGCTGATCTGATTGCTTGGTATCGGGATGTATTCGTTCTTGTTTTTGGTAAAATTGGCGTTTTTATAGTAATCCCTTCTTGGCGATTCTTCCTTATAGAATGTGTTCAGAACGCTATCGGCTTCGCCCCAACGTACCAGATCAAAAAAACGAGAACCTTCCATCGCCATTTCAAGCCGTCTTTCCCACCGCAGAGCCTGACGGGCATATGACTGAGTCCATCCCTGAGAGCTATATGTGGATATGTTTATTCGTTGCGCGTAGGTAATTAAGCCTGTGCTTTTACGCGCACGTTCACGTATTTCATTGATAATCGGTAATGCCTGATCTTGCATGCCCAATTCGATTAATGCTTCTGCCCTGAACAGCATAACATCGGCATAACGCAGCACAATACGATTCTTGGTATTTGCATAGAATGGCGACATGGTGACAAAACAATCGCACGATGGGGTTACGTTTTCTTTCAATGATGCAAAATAGCCGTAAACATTCGGATTTCGGTTCCATGAATTTTTATAGATAAGTGTTTCATCGTATTTGAATGGAAATCCATCCATGGCTACCGTATGGAACAATCGTGGATCGGCGTTGTCAGTCATTGGGTTATAATTGTTTTGATTATAAGATTTAAACATCGGCAATCCGTTGTTGGTTTTGAATGCGTTCACTAAATTTTGACTTGGTTTGTGAAAATCGCAACAGCCGAGTCCCTGAGGTAAAGAAAGAACATCGCTGAAATTGAGACGTCCGAATTTTGTACCGTCGTCTTTCGAGAATTGTATTGAGAAGATTGCTTCTTTACCGTTCTCGTAAGGACCTGGTAAAAAATTGAATGCAAAATCGGGTTCTAATCCGTATGATGAGTTCATTGCGACTTGTGTATAAACAAGCACTTTTTTCAGATCAGCATCATCTATTCCTGTCACATTATTTCGTTCGTCTTGTCGGTATGCTTTATATAAGTATGTTTTTGCCAGATATGCAGCTGCGGCGATTTTGTTGGCACGACCGACCGATGGTTGTTTTTCGGGCAAAAGTTCATAGGCTTTTGTGAAATCGTTTACTATCCATGCCCATTGTTCATCGTTGGGTAATGTGTTAGGTACACTGTCGTAATCATCGACCGGCAAATCTTCATTCACAAACGGTATGTGACCAAATACTGTTTTCATTATGAAATAGAAATGTCCTCTCAGAAAGTAGACTTCACCCATTCGTACATCTTTGTCTGCATAGTCGTCTGTGCTGAGTTTTTTGAGAACGCTAAGGGCTGTATTGCAGCGTGATATTGCTTTATAGCATTGAAACCAGAAACGGTCTGCCTCTCCGAAATTGGGTTGTGTATCCGTATTTATTTCGTAATAATGGAAAGCTGAAATATCGTTTATATCGCTTCCTCCTTTGTAGGCATCGTCTGAACGTACATTGCCGTATGCCCAAAGGCTGAATGGTGTGTCGTAATGGTCGTTGCCGAGTGCGGAATATGCGGCGGTTACAAGAGAGTTTGCTTGATCGGCTTTCTTTATTTCTTTCTCGTCCTTAAATCCCTGAGGGTCTTCATCCAGAAAATTACAGCTTACTGCTAATAGCAGAATTGATAATATAATGGCTGTATATGTTAGTTTTTTCATTATTGTATTGATTTTAATTGTTAGAATGAGGCATTAACACCAAGCGTGAAAGTTAGCGGTATGGGATAACCCCAAGCCGGATTTTCAGGGTCTACTCCTGTAAAACTTTTACTGTGGATTGTAAATACATTTTGTACACTCAGATAGGTACGTAAACTACCGATTTTGATGTTATCAAGTACTGATTTGGGTATGTTGTATCCAACTTGTAGGTTTCTCATTTTCAGATAAGAACCATTTTCTACAAAATAAGAAGATCGTCTTGCTTCGTTATTATTATCGGCAGCCGATAGCATCGGTATTTTAGAATTCGGATTGGTTATAGGATGAAAAGCATCCAATAAGCGTCTTCCTTTATTTGAACGGGTATCGGACACACTCCAGAAATCGGAACGGGTTTTCAGGTCGCTGTAAATGTCTATGCCGTTTATACCCTGAAAATACATGGTCAGATCAAAATTTTTATATCCTAATGAGATATTCAATCCATACTCAAAATCAGGGGTTGGATCGCCTATCCATGTGCGGTCGTTATCGTCGATTTTACCATCATTATTCAAGTCCCGATAACGTATGCGACCGATTGCTTTTCCCGATTGATAAGCATGTTTGTCAACTTCGTCCTGCGTGCGGAAAATACCGTCGGCTATCCATCCGTAAAAGTTCTCGCTTCCCACCGGTCTGCCGATAGCATTGTCCCATTTACCGTTTCCACCGTAACCGATCAATACTGATGGAGGCAGATGAGTGATTTTATTTTTATTGGTAGAGAAATTTCCCGCCAGATCGTAGGTCAACCCGAAAGATGTTTGTCCACGATACCCCAGTGTAAACTCAAATCCTTTATTTTCCATTTTGGCTCCATTAAAGTATTTATTGGCACCCTCGCCTTTTATACCCGAATAAGGTGGTTGATATAGAATATCTTTGGTTTTCTTGATATAATATTCCACTGATCCGTACAGCGACTGATCAAAAAATCCGAAATCAAGCCCAATATTAGTTTGAGTTGTAGTTTCCCATTTCAGATCGGGGTTAGCCAATTGCACACGTTTAAATCCTGCGGGTAATGTGCCTGAGCCTTTTCCGTCAATGTCATAGGCAGTACCCCAAATCGAATTCCATGTAGGATCACCTTTGCCATAATCGGTTTTGTAAATACTGTAAATAGCGTCATTCCCCATTGTTTGATTACCTGTCTGACCCCATCCGAATCGCAATTTGAGGTCTGACAGATAATCGGTTGTTTTCTGCATAAACGTTTCTTGCGAAACTCTCCAACCCAAATTGAAGGCTGGAAACATACCCCATCGGTTATTTTTGCCGAAACGTGATGAGCCGTCACGGCGTAAGGTTACCGAAGCCAGATATTTTTCATCATAAGCATACCCTATTTTACCGAAATAAGACATCAGCGAATACACAGCGTTATAACCTGAACCGATACTGCTACCAGTTGCTTCGTCGGGCCACATATAATCAGGGTCTTCGCTTGCGAATCCTTCGGCACTCGCGGCGAATTTCTGATATGTTTCTCTGAACATTTCCATGCCGAGAAGAGTCTCGAAACGGTTTTTATCGATTTGGAAATCATATGTAGCCGTATTAGTCCAGGTCCATCTTGTCCAATGTTCCTGTTGCATAATGGATTCGTTTCGGTCACTTTCAATATTTCCGTTAATGAAACTATGTACAAGGGTGCGTCTGTACATATTTGAATAGTCTAACCCGAAATTGGAGCGTATGTTAAGCCCTTTCATCGGGTTGATGTTTGCGAAGGCATTGCCGAATATTCGCCAGTAACGGTATCGGTTATCTTTGTTGTCATGTAATAATCGTACAGGATTATTTCTGTCCGGTAATATACCTGTTGGTCCGCCCCAACCTTTGCCATCCGTTGTGTGTACCGGAATGAATGGAACGGCTATCAGTGCTGCTTCAGTTATCTGATAAGGGGCTTCTACTTCAGTCGTGTGGTTAATGGACAGATTTTCACCCATGGTCAACACGTTGTTAAATAGTTTGTAATCGCCATTGATGCGGGCTGAGATACGGGAAAAATCAGTTTCTTTCACTAATCCGTTATTATCGTAATAACCAAGCGAGAAAAAATAATTTCCTTTCTCCGTACCGTTTGTTACTGACAGGTTATAGGATTGGGCAAAGCCAATTCTGGTTATTTCATCTACCCAGTCAGTATTTGATGTGCGCATCTTTTGCCCTCGTTTATTGTACATAAATTCAGGTATATATACATCTTCAAAAATACGTGTGCCATCGGGTCTTGTCGATTCTTTGTAGATAAAACCATAACCGTTGTTATTCGGGTTTTGTCCCGAATTTACAGTTGCCTGCCAATAAGCCTGAGCATATTCTCGTGAGTTCAGAACTTTGAGTTTATTGGCATAATCGGCAACCGAAAGATAAGCATCGAAGTTTACTTTCAGAACGCCTTTTTTACCTTTCTTGGTCGTAACTATTATTACACCATTTGCTGCACGTGATCCATAAATACTTGCTGCTGAGGCATCACGAAGCACTTGTATGCTTTCGATGTCGTTTGAGTTCAGCTCGTGCATGCCGGCGGTGGTAGGCACACCGTCTATTATATAAAGCGGATCATTGTTGTTTAGTGTGCCTATACCACGAATACGCACGGTGGCTTTGCCGGCTGGATTTCCATCGTTTGTTACTTGCATCCCTGCAACACGTCCTTGTAAGGCTTTCATAGCATTATTGTCGGGTGTTGACATCATTTCTTTTACATCTATTACCGATACCGCCCCTGTAAGATCGGCTTTACGTTCGGTACGATATCCTACGGCTACAACTTCTTTGAGCATCAAAGCATCTTCTGTCATTGCGACATTTATTGTTTTTCTGCCCTCTATTTTTATCTCCTGAGATTTGAAGCCAATATAGGAGAATTCAAGTATGGCATCGGGTGATGCTTTTATACTGTATTCTCCGTCAATACCGGTCATAGTCCCCTCAGCAGAGTTTTTTATTTTCACGGTAACACCGGGCAAGGGTTCATTGTCTGTTGCCGATGTAATCACGCCAACTACCGTTGTTGTTTGCGCCCAAATGTTTGCATTGTACAGAATGGGCAGTAGAAAGAATAAAATACATCTGATTTTCATTTTTCGGTTCAGGTATTAAATTAAAGTATGGTTTAAGTTATATTTCTGATTAAGATTTGTCAGGTCAAGACAGTACAAATAGACCGTTAAAAAACGGTTAATAATGTAAAAAATAGTTCATTAACATGTAAAAATGATGCATGTTGATTTTTACATTATATTGCTTATGTATTTGTTATACATATTATTATATATGCTTAAAGGTAGAGGTCCGTTAAATCAATATAAGTTTTTATTAACTTTGTGATTAATGATATCTACAGATTTATGAAAACCGGATTTTTCTATATTCTTATTATGCTTATCACAGCGCATTATGGTCTTTACGCTCAAAAGATTAAAGCATCGGGAGGAATGGGTGATCCTTATGTTTATAAAGAAAATTTGGTCGGTACGGGCATAGAGGCTGTATATTTATTCAACGGTCTTTCAGGAGCATCAATTTCATTTACATCCTCTTCGCCATCGATACGTATATATCGTTATAAAAATTCTATTGCCGATAAACAATTGATTCCGCAATCGGATATTAGCGAGACGCAGGAAGTGCAGGGTACTGTTTATACTGTTTCAAACCTTATGGATGGTTATGGTTATTATATCGATACCAATCCAATACGAGTTCAATGGGTTATTGATTACAGCTTACACCAGACTAAACTTCATTCCATTGTACCTGTTGAGGATGACGATAAATGCGATCTTATCAAACTGCTTATCGATAAGCAAGAGGATTTATTCTATTATACCACAAGCGGTATTAAACGTACAGTAACCTGTCGCTACAATGTATCGTATAATACGATGGAATGGAAAGATGACCGATTTAATACAAAGCTATTTACTTCTGATGAAAGCCAGATAGCCTCTGAATTCATTGTTTCAGCACCTTTGGAAGATACTCATTTTTCACTTTCAGGCGATCAGTTTGCTCGTCATTTCAGAATAGATAAAGTCCTTCAAACTGGCTTATATCATGCCGTGGCAACGGAGGCGCATATTAATTACGAACAGGATAGTGATAATAAGGTAGATAATAGTCCGGGCGGTTCAGCTCCATTGACTATTCACTTTCAAGGGTATGCCAACGAGCCGGTCAGCCGTTTTTACACTTGGAATATTTATAATGTTAAAGACTTGAATAATCCGATAATACGCTTTACTGATAAGGATATATCTTATACTTTCGATAAATCGGGTAATTATAAAGTGGTGCTTGAAGTTGCCAATCGGGAATCTTCATGCTCAGATACAACAAGTATATCTTTTAAGATAACCGAGTCGTTCCTTGATGTGCCTAATTTTTTTGTTACGGGAAGTGTATCGGGTGTTAACAATGAGTTTAAAGTAGCTTATAAATCACTTGTACGTTTCAAATGCACTATTTTTAATCGTTGGGGTGTGAAACTTTATGAATGGAAAGACCCATCAGTAGGTTGGGATGGGCGTCATAACGGTCGTTATGTAAGTCCCGGCGCATACTATTATGTGATTGATGCGGAAGGTGCGGACGGAGTGAAGTATAAAAGAGGTGGCGATATAAATATACTTCACAAATAATATATTTTACATGTTTTATGTTAAATTATATAATTTTTGTACTTTTGTGTTTAATTAGATTTTTTTTTTAATATCAGGTTTACTATATAGATAAACTTAATTTTAGTTCTTAAGAACTAAATCCATTTTATAATTAAAATTTACAAAATTACAAATGAAAAAGTTTTTATTTCCTTTAGCATTAGCTACGGCTTTAATTGTATCAAGTTGTGGTGTAACAAAAAGTCCATTACAGGGTTATATGTATACTGATGTAACATCAGGTTTACACGCAACTGGAAATACTTTGGGTAAAAAAGTTGGTAGAGCTTCTGTAAAAAGTTATCTTAATTTAATTGCTGTAGGTGATGCAAGCATCCAAACTGCCGCTAAATCTGCCGGTATTAATAATATTAGTCACATAGACGAACATGTAAATACTATATTTGGTGTCGTTTCAACTCACGAAGTGATTGTTTACGGAGATTAATGAGCTTCTAATAATTTTAAGGGAATCTATACATGGGTTCCCTTTCTTTTTTCTATAATACATGAGAGTATATTTTACTATTATCATTTCGGTTTTTATTTTATCAGATTTGTCTGCACAGAATATAAAAAATAAGTATTCATTTAGGACAAGTGAAAATTATAATGTTCTGTTTGTTCATCCGCAAAAAGATTTTGAGTGCCGCGAACTTCCCGGTGGTTTAGAATATGATCTGACTTATGTATCTACAGTAGATTCGATAACTTTTAATTATATATATATTACTAATAGACCTTTACCAACGGACTCCATAGCTTTTACGAATGGAAAAGACCGTTTTGTATGTGATTCAGCTGAATTATTGTTTATTGAGCCTTATAAAAAAGATAACTGGAAAAACAGATTCTCTACAAAGCTGTCAAAAGCTGAATTTACAGCCTTATACCAGTCAAATCTCCCGCTTAGTATAGTTATATATAATAAAGGGAAAGGATATCCTTTTATGATAAAACAAAATAAATGGAATAATCAGGCTGCTGTCGTCAATAAAATATTTCAGATCGTGGAATATAATCGATAACTTAACTTATCATACCCCAATTATAACGGTTACCGCTTAATTTGCGTAGTTGTTTCTTTAAAATTAGATGTTCGGGTTTTTCAAGTTGAGGATCTTCATCAAGCAGTTTCTGGGCTATGCTTCTTGCAAATTGAAGCGTTTCACTGTCTTTGACTATATTAGCGATTTTTAAGTTGAAAGGAATACCACTTTGTTGCGTACCTTCAAGATCGCCCGGTCCTCGGAACTTTAAGTCGGCTTCTGCAATCTCGAAACCATCAGTACTTTCAACCATGATGTTGATGCGTTTGCGTGTATCGGCTGAAAGTTCATATGGCGTAACAAGTATACAGAATGATTGATCTGCTCCTCGTCCCACACGCCCCCTAAGCTGATGGAGTTGAGAAAGCCCAAATCGCTGCGCACTTTCGATGACCATTACGGAAGCATTTGGTACGTTGACCCCAACTTCTATAACAGTAGTCGCAACCATAATCTGCGCTTCATTGTTTACGAAGCGTTGCATTTCGGCATCTTTCTCTTTCGGTTTCATCTTACCGTGAACTTTACAAACCGTATATTCAGGAAATACCTCCTGTATATGCTCAAAACCTTCCTCAAGATTCTTTAAATCGAGTTTCTCACTTTCTTCAATCAAAGGATAAACTATATAAACCTGTCTGCCTTCTGATAATTGTTTGCGTATTGATTGATATAATCCCTGACGCTTTTTATCATATACGTGTAACGTTTCAATTGGCTTACGTCCCGGAGGCAGTTCATCAATAACAGAAACATCCAAGTCTCCATAAACGGTCATAGCCAATGTACGGGGTATAGGAGTTGCTGTCATAACCAGCATATGCGGCGGATTAGAATTTTTAGTCCATAATTTTGCACGTTGCGCTACCCCGAATCGGTGTTGCTCATCTATTATCACTAAGCCCAGATTACTGAATTGTACGGTGTCTTCAATTAAGGCATGAGTTCCGATCAATATATTCACATCTCCTGTTAATAGCCCTGTATGAATGCGTTCACGATCTTTCTTTTTGGTTGAGCCTGTAAGTAGTTCGACATTCAAACCTAATCCTCTGATCATTTCACTGATCGAAGCGAAATGTTGGGTCGCCAATATCTCGGTAGGTGCCATCAGAGCGGCTTGAAAACCATTGTCAATAGCAATGAGCATAAGCATCAATGCGACAAGTGTTTTTCCGCTCCCCACATCGCCTTGTAACAAACGATTCATTTGCTCGCCTGTATCCATATCCCGACGAATTTCCTTTATTACACGCTTCTGAGCGTTTGTCAATTCAAAAGGCAAATTTTTTGCATAAAAGGTGTTCAGATATTCGCCGACTTTATTAAATACAAATCCTTTTAATTTCGACTTACGCTCTGCCGTATAACGGAGTATGTTCAGTTGTATATAAAAAAGTTCTTCAAACTTGAGCCTGTGTTGTGCTTCGCGCAATAAAGCGGGAGTTTCAGGGAAATGGATGTTGCGTAATGCATCCTTCAATCCCATCAACCGATTATCTCTTATAACGCTTGCAGGTAAGGTTTCAGACAAATGATTCATTACTGATTGGAACGCACTTAGCATTATTTTCTGTATAGCTTTAGAATTAAGATAATGCTTTTTCATCTTTTCCGTAGTGTTGTAGAAAGGCATTAAACCTGTCTGACGTCGTTCCTCCGTAATAAATGGATCAATCTCGGGATGGGCAATATTGAACCGATCTCCGAATTGAGTTGGTTTACCGAATATTATGTATGGTGAATGTGTCTTATATTTGTCTGTTATAAATTTAGCACCCTGAAACCAAACAAGATCTATAAAACCGGTTCCATCGGTAAAATGACCAACAAGACGCTTATTGCGTCCTTCACCAAAAGTCTCAAAAGCAGTGATTTTCCCTTTAAGTTGGATATATGGCATATTGCCGTCTATCTCGTGAATGAAATAGATACGACTTCTGTCAACGTATCTGTATGGAAAATAATAAAGTAAATCTTCAACAGTGAATATTTCTATTTCCTTATTCAGAATATCAGCCTTTTTAGGGCCGACACCTTGCAAATACTTAATGTCCGTGTGTAAGACTTCAGTCATTAATTGAGATATAATTCATTTATGATTGTTAAAAAGTAACATAAGTAACACAATTATGCCATTTTACAAAATGCCAAATTTGAATTATGGCACTTTTTCATTATTGTATCATTTTAAAGACTTTTACAAATATAAGTATTATATAGATAAATTGACGTAAAGGACTTTGTGGTATAGCAAGGATGGATGAATTTCAAATTGCTTTGTCTGATTTGTGAGAACTTAACTTTTTGAAGATTATTGTGAATGCATTACCTATAATTACAAAGCCATATAACAGAAAAGGTATATACCAAATTATATAATCGATATGAGGATGAGCAGCGGCATGCTGTTTAAATATAATCAACCATGAAATTGGGCATATTAAAGAGAAAAGGGTGGTTATAATCAGCGTGTTATTAGTTCTTTTGGCTTTATTGGTTTCTTTTTTGTCTAATAAGTATGTTATAATTGAGCATATAAAAATAATTAGGATTAACAATCCGAACGTTATTTTAAAGCTGCTCGGTAAAAATCCTAAACCAAAAGCATTTCCTCCCAGATATTTAAAAAATATATCGCTGAGAGTATTTCCAATAAGTGACTCATGAGCCATTGATTCACTTATTGTACTACGTTTTATAAAAGAATATAAAATATGCTGAATGCCATCGTTTATGGAACCACTGACAGATGCGATTTGTAAAATCAATATTACTATTGCTGTAATAATCGCAACTATCATAGATAATCCTGCAAGAAAAGAAGTTTTAATGAAATCAATTGCACTCTTATTATCGTATATTGCATAATAAACTAATGGACAAATTGCTGATAGTAATATGGTGGTTATATATTCGAAACCCGAAAAAATACATTTGATTAATATCGCAAAAAAGAAAACTAATCCTAAACCCCAAAAAGAATACTTTTTAGGATTGTTATGATAATATTCAAGAAGTAAAAGAGCGGAGAGGAAAGGCACATAAAAATTCCAAAAAGACCACCATAAATTGTGGCTGAAATTGTTAAGCCACGGGGAAAGAAGTAATAAAGTTCCTGTGATGATGCTACAACCAAAACCGTTGTTACGATATACCCAACCAATAAACAATACTATGCATAGAGCGGTAAGTAAGGCGTTTAAAGTTTTGATAACTTTTAGTTTAAAGTAATTGCTTCCCGGCACAATGCTTTGTATTATGCTGTACAATATAGCATGACCTCCTGATTGACTTTTATATGGTATATACTTTTCCGGTAAATCCTTATTTTTCAGATAAATATCGTGTTGTGCCGCAAGACTGACTTCAAGTTCTTCAGCCAAATCCCCGGAAGGTAATTCAATCAAGTTACTACCGGTCAAGCCCCCATAGGCAAATACACCATCTTTTTGAGATCGAGCCATTTTTCCTATGACAAGTCCCTCTGGCGAACGTTCAAATGTATAAAAGTTCGATGTAGATATATGCCATGTATTAAAAGAATAGCTAAGAAAAAATAAAATAAAGATTACACTAAGGGTAATCAACTGTTTTTGATCTTTTATTTTTCTGATTCTCATCGTAATTCAGTAAAGTGTGTTTGAAGTTCTTTTTATCGAATTTTGAAATATTATCCAGAATCAGTCCACATGTAAATAAAAGGACAGCTATAATTGTGATAGATACTGCCGCTATAGCCGTCGGAACTCTATAAACATAACTGTATTCAATATAATCCATAATGGGTAAAATACCTAAAGCAAATCCTATTATGAGTAATATAAATGATATGAAAGAGAAAAAGCTCAGAGGTTTATAAAGCCTGTATAGGTTGAAGAATAATCGAACAACTTTATATCCATCTTTAATGGTATTAAGTTTAGATACACTTCCGATAGGTCTGTCACGATATTGTACTTGCACTTCACGGATCTTGAACCCATAATTCAGACAATAGACCGAGAGATCGGTTTCAAGCTCGAAGCCTGAAATCATGGATGAATAATTCTTAACAAATCGTCTGCTGAATAATCTGTAACCTGAAAAAATATCACTCAATTTTGAATTGAAAAATCTATTTATGAGTTTTTTTACTAATAGATTTCCAAAATTGTGGAATGGTCTTTTATTCTCATTTAAATAAGTTTTATTTGACAATCTGTCACCGATGACCATATCTGCATCTTCTTTTATGATAGTATCGATCATTTCAAGTGCAGATTCAGCCGGATAAGTATCGTCGCCGTCAACCATAAGGTAATAATCGGCATCAATATCCCTAAACATTCTTAAAACAACAATGCCTTTACCCTGTTCTGTCTCTTTACGCACAATAGCTCCTGCGTTCACAGCTTCCTGTTCGGTATTGTCAGTCGAATTATTGTTATAGACATAGATTGTAGCTTGAGGTAGTATTTTTCTAAAGTCATTAACAACCTTGTTTATTGTCAAACCTTCATTATAACAAGGAATAAGCACGGCTATATGCATAAGAATCAAACTTATATTTTTTACAAATATATAAATTTTTCTTTTCCAAAATCTGTCCTAAATCTGATGCTTGTAAAGTCTGTTTAAAATAAAAAAAGCTCCGAAATTAATCGGAGCTTATATGGTCTTCTAATGATAAATTACATATTCATACCACCGCATACAGGAATAGCCTGTCCGCTTACGTAAGATGATAAGTCTGATGCAAGGAATACGGCAACATTTGCAACATCTTCAGGTGTACCACCACGACGGAGAGGAATTTGTTCTTCCCATTTTTTCTTCACTTCATCAGACAATACGCCTGTCATTTCGGTGATAATAAATCCGGGGCAAATACAGTTCGCACGGATACCGCGTGAACCGAGTTCTTTACCGATAGACTTGGCAAGACCAATCATACCTGCTTTAGAAGCAGAGTAGTTGCTTTGTCCGGCATTACCTGAAAGTCCTACAACAGAACTCATATTAATGATACTGCCACCTTTTTGGCGAACCATAATAGGGCTTACGGCATGTATAAAGTTGAAAGCGGATTTCAAGTTTACGTTTATTACCATATCCCATTGTTGTTCAGTCATACGGAGCATAAGACCATCACGGGTTATACCGGCATTGTTAACCAATACATCAATTTGTCCGAAATCTTTATGAATTTCTTCTACAACTTTATGAGTATCTTCAAAGTTCGCGGCATTAGATGCGTAGGCTTTAACTTTTACGCCCAACTTAGCGATCTCAGCTTCGGTCGCTTTAGCGTTTTCGTCGACAGCTAAGTCTGTGAAAGCGATGTTTGCGCCTTCTTGAGCAAATTTCAGTGCAACTGCTTTTCCGATTCCACGTGCGGCACCGGTAATAAGGGCGGTTTTACCTTTTAATAGTTCCATAATAAATAAATGTATTAAAAAATAGTTTCTTCTTTTTTCTTGCGTATTCCCTCAAAGATGAGGTATGCTATATTTTCGCGTTGCGATTCATTTGCGGGATTTGCGGGATTCAACTGTCCGCGTATGTATGGGACTTCCAATCCTTTGAGGGCATGATGCAATATTTCGGCTATTGCATGAGTGTCGGGCATTTCGAAAGTGCCTTCTTCCACTCCTTTTTTTAGGATTTCGTCTAATATTTGAATCTCTTTTCTGTCAAAAGACTTACGCACAAATTGTACACGCCATATATCACGGAAAAAATCGGCTTTTAGCGTTCCGTTGCGTGCTACTACATTTTTTATGGCGTCAAATCGGGTATAAAAGAAAAGAATTAATTTTTGATCGGCAGGAATATCTTTATTTGCAACAGATTGCAGTGCTTTGTACATCTGATCCATCTCATTCTCCACAACGGCTTGGTAGACTTCATTCTTATTGTTGAAATAAGTATAAAGTGTACGGCGACCTTTGTGTGAAGCTACGGCAATATCGTTCATTGTTGTGTTGGCAACGCCAAGCTTGGCAAAAAGCTGACGAGCCACATCTATCAACATATTACGTGTCTTGTTCGTAGACATGGTTATGCACATTCAAATTAGTTATGTGCAAATTTAATATAAAAATGTGAAATCTATAATGCCTGTTGGGGTTTAATAAGAATAAATAAAACCAAAAAAGGCTCACATTTATGTCAAATGCGAACCTTTTTATATATAAAGGATTTGATGTTTTAATTGTTACCGTCTTCTTTTGTCACGGGTTTTTCCGGACGTGGTGGACGAGGCAGAAGTGCTTTTCTTGACAGTTTCAGTTTACCTGTTTTAGGGTCTATGTCAATAAGTTTAACTTCAATTTTATCGCCTTCTTTCAAGCCCGATTTTTCCATATCTTCAACTCGTTCCCATGAAAGTTCGGAAATGTGTAGCAATCCGTCTTTACCCGGAAGGATTTCGCAGAAAGCACCGTAAGGCATGATAGAACGTACTTTGGCTTCGTAAACTTCTCCAATTTCAGGAACGGCAACAATACCTTTGATCTTAGCCATGGCGGCATCGATAGAAGTCTTGTTGGTAGCTGATATTTCAACGCGTCCGTAACCGTCAATTTCTTCGATGGTGATGGTTGCGCCGGTTTCTTCCTGAATACCTTGTATGATTTTACCACCGGGTCCAATGACTGCTCCGATAAAATCTTTACCAATGATAAGCACTTCGATACGTGGTGCATTTTCTTTCAAATCAGGACGTGGTTCAGGCAATGTTTCCAATATTCTATCCATGATGTGCATACGTCCTGCTTTGGCTTGATTAAGAGCTTTCTCAAGGATTTCGTATGACAATCCGTCTACCTTAATATCCATTTGTGTGGCAGTAATACCATCACGAGTACCGCATACTTTGAAGTCCATATCGCCTAAGTGGTCTTCGTCTCCTAAGATATCGGAAAGTACCGCATAATTAGTACCTTTCTTTTCTGAGATAAGTCCCATTGCAATACCTGTAACAGGTTTTTTAATCTTAACACCTGCATCCATCAAAGCCAGTGTTCCGGCACAGACGGTAGCCATAGATGAAGATCCATTGGATTCGAGTATATCTGATACGACACGTATAACGTAAGGATAATTTTCAGGTATCATTGGTTTCAAAGCACGATGTGCCAAGTTACCATGTCCGATTTCACGACGACCTACGCCGCGTTGAGGGCGAGCTTCACCTGTTGAAAACGGAGGGAAGTTATAGTGTAGCAGGAATCTTTCTTTTCCGTTGTTCAATACATCGTCAATTATTTTTTCGTCAAGTTTAGTACCCAACGTAACTGTAGTCAATGATTGAGTTTCTCCACGTGTGAAAATAGCTGAACCATGTGTTCCCGGCAAATAATCTACTTCGCTCCAGATAGGGCGAATTTCTGTTGTGCTACGTCCGTCAAGACGTTTACCTTCGTCAAGAATTGAACGGCGCATAGCTTCTTTTTCTACGTCATGGTAATAGCGACTGACCAAATTGCCTTTAGCTTCAAGGTCTTCTTCGCTCATGCCGGCTTTGTATTCTTCAACAATGGCAGCAAAATTATCACCACGTTCATGTTTGTTTGTATTGCACGATGTAGCAACAGCATATGCTTTGTCGTAACACTTATCCCAAACGTCTTTACGAAGCTCTTCATCGTTTACTTCGTGGCAATATTCACGTTTAACGGTTTTGCCGACTGCTTCCATCAGTTCTAATTGAGCCTGACATTGTACTTTGATAGCTTCGTGAGCAAACTTAATAGCTTCGAGCATTTCAGCTTCAGAAACTTCTTTCATTTCACCTTCCACCATCATGATGTTGTCAATAGTTGCACCCACCATGATATCCATATCAGCTTTTTCAAGTTGTTGAAAAGTAGGGTTAATTACAAATTGACCGTCTATTCGAGCTACACGTACTTCTGAAATTGGTCCATTAAAAGGTATATCTGAAACAGCGATAGCTGCTGAAGCTGCCAAACCTGCAAGGGCATCGGGCATATCTTCGCCATCGGCTGAGAAAAGAATGACATTTACAAATACTTCGGCATGATAATCATCGGGGAAAAGCGGGCGTAATGCACGGTCAACCAGACGACATACAAGGATTTCATAGTCAGAGGCACGTCCTTCGCGACGTTGGAAACCTCCGGGGAAACGACCGTAAGCAGCGAATTTCTCTTTATATTCCACTTGCAACGGCATAAAATCAACATCCGGTTTTGCATCTTTAGCGGCACAAACTGTCGCCAACAACATGGTGTTGCCCATTTTGAGCATTACTGAGCCGTCAGCTTGTTTTGCCAGTTTACCGGTTTCGAGAGTAATGGTCCTTCCATCACCCAACTCGATACTTTTTGTAATCGGTTTAATCATATTTTTATCTTCTTTAATTCGGGCGCTAAGGTAATAATTTTTTGAATAAAAGATTTATATGAGCCTGTAAATCTTGCATTACCATAGGGTTTGTCTATGTGATGATTAACATTTTTAAATATATTTTTTACTTGCTTATTTAGCGCAAAAAATAAAAAAAATGAAAATAAAAGTGATTTGTTTACTTCGGTATCGTTTATTCACTAATTTTAAAAAGATATTCGATAACTGATGAGAGAAAAAGTAAGTGTAAAAACGAATAAGTGGTTATTGCCTCTTTCGTGGATATATGGAATAATCATTTTCTTTCGTAACAAATTCTACGATTGGGGATGGTTTAGCAGTGAGGAGTTTGATATTCCCGTCATTTGCATAGGTAATATAACAGTAGGAGGCACAGGAAAAACTCCGCATACTGAATATTTGATCCGTTTGTTGAAGGATAAAAAAAGGGTAGCTGTCTTAAGTCGTGGTTACGGACGTAAAACCAGTGGTTTTATATTATCTGACAATGGTGACACCGCGCGCACACTTGGCGATGAACCTTATCAGATTAAGAAGAAATTCCCTGAAATTATTGTGGCTGTTGATGAGAAACGGAGAAGAGGGATACATCGTTTACTGAAAATGGATAATCCGCCTGAAGTGATTTTGCTCGATGATGCTTTTCAGCATCGTGCAGTTAAACCATCCTATACAGTTATCCTGTCGGACTATAATAGACCGATGTACAAAGATAAACTTTTGCCTGTCGGACGTTTACGCGAACCTTCACGTAATGCTCATCGTGCCAATGATATAATAGTCACAAAATGTCCGAACGATTTACAGCCGATAGATTTCCGCATTTTGCGTCATGAAATGGATGCTTTTCCGTATCAGGGCGTATATTATTCACAAATAGTGTACAAAAGACTGCATCCGGTTTTTAGTCAACAAGAATCTCCGATACAGGATTTAGAGCATCTAAAGGGAAAGACTGTATTGTTGGTGACCGGTATAGCTTCTCCTCAGATGATTGAGAGTGAGTTGAATAATTATACTTCTAAAATTGAAAAATTAACATATCCCGATCATTATTCGTTCCGAAAAAGCGATATACAAAATATTATTGATAAGTTCAGCAGCTTAACTACGGATGATAAAGTAATTATTACCACTGAAAAAGATGCGACTCGACTTATGCTGTTCGGCGAAATGATAAGTGATGAACTGAAAGATAAATTCTTCTATCTGCCTATACAGGTTGATTTTATCGAAAGTGAAGAAAATTTACAATTTAACGAAAAAATACTTAACCATGTTAGAGACTATACAAGAGACAGAGCGATACTTAAGAAGTAAGTTAACCACAATTCCAAATGTAGCTATTATTCTGGGTACTGGATTAGGCGATCTGGTACATGACATTCTGATTGAGAAAGAAATACCTTATCATGACATACCCAATTTCCCACTTTCAACAGTCGAAGGGCATAGCGGTAAGCTTATATTCGGTAAACTGGGTGGCAAACCTGTTTTGGCTATGCAAGGTCGATTTCATTATTATGAAGGGTATAAAATGTCAGAAGTAACTTTCCCGGTTCGGGTATTTCAGGCATTAGGTATTAAATACCTGTTTGTTTCAAATGCTGCCGGTGGTATGAATAAATCATTTGAAATTGGCGATATAATGCTTATTGAAGATCATATCAACCTGTTCCCTGAACACCCGCTCAGAGGCAAAAATTATAATGAACTGGGTACTCGTTTTCCTGATATGAGCAATGCTTACGATAAAGCACTACGCCGAATGGTTATTGAAATAGCTAAAGAAAATGATATAAAACTTCAATATGGCGTTTATGTGGGAACTCAGGGACCTACTTTTGAGACTCCTGCCGAATACAATTATTTTCGTATCATCGGAGGGGATGCTGTCGGTATGTCTACCGTACCAGAAGTTATAGTTGCAAATCATGCTGGCATGAAAGTGTTGGCATTTTCCATTATAACAGATTTAGGTATTTTAGGTAGGATTGTTGAAGTAACCCACGAAGATGTTCAAGAAGCTGCGAAGATAGCTCAACCTAAAATGGCTTTTCTGATGCGTAGAGTGATAGAAAAGCTGGATATCTAATTTATTCTCAAAAAATAATCAGAGGTACAATGGTCGGACTTTACCGATTGCTGTACCTCTGAAAAATATATTTACCTAAAAGGGTGGAATACCAATCTTATTTTTTAAGATTTGCTATACTTTCCATGATGGTCTGTATTTTGCTTTCGGCATCTGCTTTCTTCTTACGCTCGTTTTCCACAATTTCAGCCTTAGCATTCTGAACAAACTTTTCGTTGCTTAATTTTGCGCTTACCGACTTTAAGAAGCCTTGCATATACGTAAGTTCGTCATTCAATCTTTTCAATTCAGCTTCAATATCAATGTTATTCCCTAACGGTATGCTGAATTCGGTTGTGCCAACCAAAAACGAAGCGGCAAGCGGGTCTTTTTGTTCCACGACTTTTATTTCCGACACATTAGCCATTTTACATATCATCGGGTTCATTGAAGAATTATAATCGCCTGTAACTTCAAGGTTTAATTCGTCTTTGTTCGGCAAATTCTTTTGTAGTCGGATATTACGTATCCCCGAAATAATCTCTTTTAAAGTCTCTGAATAGCTGATCAGTGACGGATCATAAGGCGATACTTGCGGCATTTGAGCAATCATCAGACTTTCGCCATCCTTCCTGTTTTCCAACGCCTGCCAAAGCTCTTCTGTGATAAATGGCATGAAAGGATGTAATAAGCGCAACAACGAATCGAAGAAGCCTAACGTATGTTCATACGTCTTGACGTCAATAGGTTGTTGGTAGGCAGGTTTAATCATTTCCAAGTACCAAGACGAAAATTCGTCCCAGAATAATTTGTAGAGGGTCATCAGGGCTTCAGACAATCTGTACTTACCGAAAGCATCTTCTACATCTTCAATCGCTTTGGATAAAATAGCATCGAACCATTTAACCGCAAATTCGGAAGTTTTAGGCTGTTCGGCTTTTTCGTCGACTTGCCATCCTTTCACTAATCGGAAAGCGTTCCAGATTTTATTATTGAAATTGCGTCCTTGTTCGCAAAGAGTATCATCGAAAGGTATATCGTTTCCTGCGGGAGCTGTAAGCAGTAAACCCATGCGTACTCCGTCAGCACCGTATTTTTCGATAAGTTCGAGCGGATCGGGAGAGTTCCCTAATTGTTTCGACATTTTACGTCCCAATTTATCACGAACTATACCTGTGAAATATACATTGCTGAAACAAGGTTCTTGACGATATTCGTAACCTGACATAATCATTCGTGCAACCCAGAAGAATATAATATCGGGACCTGTCACAAGATCGTTTGTCGGATAATAATATTTAATATCCTTATTGTCAGGGTTATTGATCCCATCAAACACTGAAATAGGCCACAACCATGATGAGAACCATGTGTCAAGACAGTCTTCGTCCTGACGGAGATCTTCTGCTTTAAGGTTCGGATTCTTTTTCTGTGCTTCTTTAAGTGCTTTTTCTAAAGTTTCGCCTACAACGAAACCGCCTTCGGGCAGATAATAGGCGGGAATACGATGCCCCCACCATAATTGGCGGCTGATGTTCCAGTCTTTGATATTTTCCATCCAATGGCGATACGTGTTTTTGAATTTAGCAGGATAGAATTTTATAGTGTCGTTTTCAACGGCTTCTAAAGCAGGTTTTGCAAGATGTTCCATTTTCAGAAACCATTGCATGGACAGTTTCGGTTCGATGGGAACGTTAGTACGTTCAGAAAAACCTACTTTATTGGTGTAAGCTTCGACTTTTTCCATTAAACCGCCGTCCTGCAAATCTTTTTCTATTTGCTTGCGAACGGCAAAACGATCCATCCCTTCATATTGCAATCCATGCCGGTTCAGAGTTCCGTCGTCATTGAATACGTCTATTATTTCAAGATTATATTTTTCGCCAAGAATATAGTCATTTACATCGTGCGCAGGGGTTACTTTAAGGCATCCTGTACCGAATTCAATGTCTACATATTCGTCTTCCATAATCGGAACGATACGATTTACTATCGGAACGATAACTTTTTTGCCTTTGAGCCATGCTGTTTTAGGGTCGTTGGGGTTGATGAAAACTGCAACGTCACCGAAAATGGTTTCGGGGCGTGTGGTAGCTACAATAGCATAAGTGTCTTCACCTTCAACTTTATAGCGTAGATAATAGAGTTTGCCGTGTTCTTCTTTATGTATAACCTCTTCATCCGAAACAGCAGTTTTCGCTTTCGGATCCCAGTTAACCATGCGTACTCCACGGTATATGAGTCCTTTATTGTATAAGTCTACAAAGACTTTGATTACGCTTTCTGAACGTTTTTCATCAAGAGTAAAACAAGTGCGTTCCCAATCGCATGATGCTCCCAACTTTTTAAGTTGCTCAAGAATAATGCCTCCGTGCTTATGTGTCCATTCCCAAGCATGTTCGAGAAACTGATCTCGTGTGAGGCTACTTTTGTCGATACCTTCTGCCGCAAGTTTAGCAACTACTTTGGCTTCGGTGGCAATCGATGCATGGTCTGTTCCGGGTACCCAACAAGCATTTTTACCCATCATGCGCGCACGACGGATCAATATGTCTTGTATTGTATTGTTGAGCATATGCCCCATATGCAACACTCCGGTTACATTGGGCGGAGGTATGACTATTGTAAATGGTTCACGGCTATCGGGTTCCGAATGGAAGAGATTATTCTCCATCCAATATTTATACCATTTGTCCTCTACTTGGGCGGGGTTATATTTACTTGCTATTTCCATGTTCTTGTTCACTCTAAATGATTAGGGAACACAAAAGTAAGAAATAGTTTATAATTTACAATCCGATTTATTTTGCAATCTTTTTGAATCGCTCTGCCGTTTGCATAACGCTGTTTACATAGTGTATAGTCTCAGTACCACGGAAATAACCGTTTTTTACAACGGGGTCGTTGTAATATTCGGGATTACGTTTCAGTTCAAGGTATTTTTCCACATTTCCCTCCCATATATACGGGTCTGCTCCGTATTTACGTGCAAGGTTCTGCGCATCATTGATATGACCGTTACCGCCATTATATGACGCAAGAATAAATTTCATGCGCTCATCGTGGTTCTTCACATTTTTGAAAATATTATTCAATCTGCTTAGTAATTTTACGGATGCACCTATGCTCAGATCGGGATTCATCCGATCTTCGTCACTAAGTCCCATAGATCGGGCTGTTTTAGGCATCAGCCCCATTATGCCGCTTGCTCCTGCCCAAGAGGTAAGATTGTTTCTGAACCGTGATTCATTATACGATATGGCTGCAAGTAAGTGCCAATCGAAATTCGAGCCATAGGCATGTTTTTTAAAGAGTTCGTCGTATGGCGATACAGCTCCTTTGGGAGAACTTACGGGTGTTTGATTATTATCGTCGAACGGCAGTTTGCTAAGCTCGAAATATTTTTTGTTGATGTTTTTGTATGAGGGAGCGTTGTTGTTTGCGGCAAACCACTCGTTTAGGGCTTTTGCTAATGACGGCGAATCTTTACGTACAGCCCATGCTGCTCTTTGCTCGAAGCTGATGGGCATGGATATATCTATATTACGATAATAGGTGCGGTTTACTTTCGCCACAAAATCATCGGCTACGGTATATTTGATTTTACCGAGCGAAACCATTTCAATCAGGTCTTCGGTTGTTATCGTATCTTTTTCAATGTCTTTGATGATAATGCCGCCGCCAAGTTCGGCATTCAAATTTAAAAGCCGTTGATAGTATTTCGTGTTTTCGAGTGTATATATCTCCTTGCCGATAAGGTCGGTTACGTCTGTGAGCAAAGAATCTTGCTTGAGCGCACGCTGCACCAATACTTGATGGGTGATTTGCTCGTTGCCACAATATATGATTGAGTCTTTCAGCTCATTCTGAATATTGATGCTATAGGCAATCACATCACCTTTTCCTTCTTCCAACATTTGGACCAGACGGTTCACATTTTCGGCAACAACTACTTTTAATGCCAGACCGTAATGATCGGCAAATCCTTTTGCCAAATCATAGTCGTAACCCATCGGCTCTTCTTTGTATATAAAATATGAAGTGGAGGTGTTGAGGGTCAATACGGTAAGCGTATCTTTCTTCTGAATTGCTTCAAAATCATTCAATACTTCCTTTTTGTGTTTATTCGGGCGACTGTTGCACGAAATGATGGATACAAAAAAGATAATTGATAATATGTAATATAATTTGTTTTTTAACAATTGGATGTTTACTTAAAACAAAGGTTTATTATTGATAATTTCGTTCAACTTATCGTTGTATTCTTTTATAATATCATCCACAACCTGAGCGGCTTTGGGTAGATCGTCAATGTAAGCGGCAATTTGTCCGATTTCTAATTCGCCGTCCTTGAGGTCACCCTCAAATATACCTTTTTTAGAACGTCCACGTCCTAACAGCTCCCGCAATTCTTCGCTTGTAGCACCACGATCTTCGGCGTCTTGAACTTCTTTGTAGAAATCGTTTTTGATTAATCGGGTAGGGCTGACTTTCTTTAATGAAAGCATTGTATCGCCTTCTTGTAAATCTATACACAGTTTTTTGAACTGATCGGCTGCCGAACTCTCTTCAGTGAGGGCAAAGCGAGTACCAATCTGTACGCCTTCGGCTCCTAAAGCCATAGCCGCCAACATTCCCCCGCCTGTTGCAATTCCTCCTGCAGCTATGAGTGGAAGATCAAGTACTTTACGTACTGATGGGATTAATGCCATTGTGGTTGTTTCTTCACGTCCGTTGTGTCCACCGGCTTCAAAACCTTCTGCTACAACTGCATCTACTCCTGCCTCTTGACATTTGAGTGCAAATTTAGAGCTTGATACTACATGAGCGACTTTTATACCGTTTTCTTGCAATTTTTTAGTCCATAGCTTCGGATTTCCGGCGGATGTGAAGACTACTTTTACTCCTTCTTCTATGATAATATTTATAATCTTTTCTACTTCGGGATACATCAGCGGAATGTTTACTCCGAATGGTTTGTCGGTGGCAGCTTTGCATTTTTGGATGTGTTCACGAAGGGTTTCAGGGTGCATTGAACCTGCACCGATAAGTCCAAGTCCGCCTGCGTTACTTACTGCCGAAGCCAGTCTCCAACTACTGCACCAAACCATACCACCGGAGATGATGGGATATTTTATATCGAAAAGGGATGTTATTCTGTTACTCATGTTTATGTTTTTATAGTTTTTGTTCTGCAAAGATACATATAAGAATGTAATTTGTGGTATTCGGGCTTCTTTGTTTAATTTTCTTTCAGAATGTGGCTTTCTAATGTTATTGAAGTATAAATATTAGATTATGAGTTTATTGTATTGATTTGCTTGCTTCCTGTGAATAATCTGAGTTGCGTTGTTTTATGATCATTGAAGCGTAATTTTTGGATTAAGATTTTAAATATCGGCTATGCTAAATCTTTGTCCAAAATAAAACCCTCGAAAGATTTACTTTTCGAGGGTTTATTATTATGATAAGCTGATGTGATTACATCATGCCACCCATTCCGCCACCCATTGGAGGCATTGCAGGGGTTGGATTTTCTTCTTTCTTGTCAGCGATAATACATTCTGTTGTCAAGAACATACCGGCTATTGAAGCTGCGTTTTCAAGAGCTACACGAGTTACTTTTGCAGGGTCGATAACACCGGCTGCATTCAGATTTTCGTAAGAATCCATGCGAGCGTTGTAACCAAAGTCGTCTTTTCCTTCGGCAACTTTTTGTACTACTACCGCACCTTCTTTACCGCAGTTGTTTACTATCTGGCGAAGTGGTTCTTCGATAGCACGTTTGATGATTTCGATACCTGTTGTTTCGTCATCGTTTTCGCCTTTTAAGCCTTTCAATGCTGCAATAGCACGAATGTATGCTGTACCACCTCCGGGAACAGTTCCTTCTTCGATAGCTGCACGTGTTGCTGATAAAGCGTCATCTACACGGTCTTTCTTTTCTTTCATTTCTACTTCGGATGGAGCACCTACATATAAAACTGCCACACCACCTGCAAGTTTAGCAAGACGTTCCTGCAATTTTTCACGGTCATAATCAGAAGTAGTTTTTTCTATTTGAGTTTTGATCTGACCGACACGTGCATCGATAGCTTTTTTATCACCATGACCGTTCACAACAGTAGTATTGTCTTTATTGATTGTCACTTTGTCTGCTGTACCAAGCATATCCATAGTAGCAGTATCAAGTTTCAATCCTTTTTCTTCAGATATAACTACACCACCTGTAAGAACTGCTATGTCTTCTAACATTTCTTTACGGCGATCGCCAAATCCGGGAGCTTTTACTGCTGCTACTTTTAATGTACCTCGCAAGCGGTTTACTACTAATGTTGTCAGAGCTTCAGAATCAAGATCTTCAGCGATTATCAACAACGGACGTCCTGATTGTGCTGTTTTTTCAAGGATAGGAAGAATATCTTTCAATACTGAAATTTTCTTGTCATAAATCAGAATATATGGATTTTCAAGATCAGCTTCCATTTTTTCTGTATCTGTAACGAAGTAAGGTGAGATATAACCTCTGTCGAATTGCATACCTTCAACAACGTCTACGTAAGTTTCAGTTCCTTTGGCTTCTTCAACAGTGATAACGCCTTCTTTCTTTACTTTACCCATTGCTTCGGCAATAAGTTTACCTATTGCTTCGTCGCCGTTAGCTGATATTTTAGCAACATGTTCGATTTTCTTCAAATCGTCACCAACTGCTGATGATTGAGCTTTGATGCTTTCAACAACTTTTGCTACGGCTTTGTCGATACCACGTTTCAAATCCATTGGGTTTGCACCTGCGGTAACGTTTTTCAATCCTACGCTTATGATTGATTGAGCAAGTACAGTAGCTGTTGTTGTACCGTCACCTGCATCATCGTTTGTTTTAGAAGCAACTTCTTTCACTAATTGAGCTCCCATATTTTCAAAAGGACACTCTAATTCGATTTCTTTTGCTACTGAAACACCGTCTTTAGTGATGTGAGGAGCACCAAATTTCTTTTCGATGATTACATTGCGACCTTTAGGACCAAGGGTTACTTTCACGGCGTTAGCCAATTGATCCACGCCTTTTTTTAATTGATCGCGGGCTTCTATGTTAAATTCAATTATTTTAGCCATTGCAATATATTTATTTAATTGTTATTATAATTCAGTCTTGTATGCGAAAATTTTTAAGCAGAAATGATATCTGTATTTTATTTTTTAGATGATTGCCAAAACGTCAGATTGACGCATGATCAAATATGTTTCGCCTTCTAATTCGATTTCAGTTCCTGCATATTTACCGTAAAGCACTTTATCGTTGGGTTTTACAACCATTTCTTCATCTTTTGTTCCGTTACCTACTGCTATTACTTCACCTTGAAGCGGTTTTTCTTTAGCTGTATCAGGGATAATGATACCACCAACTGTTTTTTCTTCTGCAGCAGCTGGCTTGATGAGAACTCTGTCTGCTAATGGTTTAATTTTCATAATGCTATTTTTTTTATAGGTTATTATAATATTAATAATTTTTATTTTCCGAATACATGTTATACTAAATTTGTGCCAAAGATATAATCTGACAAAAATACAGATGGAATATATGTTTAACGTGACAACCTGTCTAATAATGCCCGATATAAGAGGTTATTTGTTTTTCTCAGAATATATAACGATTCTTTCTTTATATTTGTAACTTATTGTCTTATATATTATTGAAATTTAATTTTTATTATGAAAAAGTTTTTATTTATTAGTTTCTTGATTATGTCTATTTTCACTTCACTCTTTTCGTGCAGTGGTAATAACATTCATATTGAAGGGAAATTCAATGATAATGCGAATGATAAAAAACGTGTTTATTTACAAACTGTTGACTTAAACAATGCGGCAAACGTAAATATCATTGATTCGGCCATTATTAAGAATGGTAAATTTACGTTGAATACTAATTTAGAAAATGTTCCGAATATTGGGTTTATTTCGGTCGGAAAGATGGAGGATTTGAACAATGATCGTGACAACGCGATTATGGCTACTTTGGTCTTAGAACCCGGTAAAATTCAATTAAATCTCGATAAGTCAGTTTATACGTTGGCTGGAACTGAACGTAATGTGGAATTAAATAAGATTGTTGCTTTGATCAATAAAGCTCAAAAAATGCAGCATGATGCTCAAGTTGCTGCGAGTACGGGAGTAAATACTGAAAAAAGCCAACAGGATATTATCACGAATATGCAAAAAATTGGTAAAGAGATGAAGACTGAGGTTTATAATTTCCTGAAAACCAATATGAATAATAAAGCTGGTGAGTTTATGTTCTTTACATCTAGTGATATTTTGGATCCTGAGCAGATGAAAGAATTGTTGCAGCTGGCTGATACTTCTTTTATAAATATGCCTGAAATTAAAGATTTGAAAAACGTATTGGACAATCAGATTTCTTCAATTGATAAGATTTTCGTAACAGACATGAATGGTAATAAAGTAAAATTATCTGATTATGTAGGGAAGGGAAAATATGTTCTTGTTGATTTCTGGGCAACATGGTGTGGACCGTGTATGCGGGAGATGCCTACTTTAAAGAGAGTTTATGATAAGTATAAGGGTGAAAATTTTGAAATTGTAGGAGTTTCTGTTGATGATGACGTGGAGGCTTGGAAAAAGACTGTGAAAGCGAAAGGTATGGATTGGATTCAATTGCATGATTCGGACAAAAGTGCCGGTCGTTATTATAAAGTTAATTCAATTCCATTCACTCTTTTGTTTGATAAAAGCGGCAATATTATTAATTCAAACTTACGCGGAGATTTTTTGGAGCGTGAACTGAAAAAAATATTAAAATAATCAGAGATTTATAGGTAAATTATAAGCTGCCATATCATACAGATTGGCAGCTTTTTTTATATACTGTTATAAGGTTATTTTAAACAGACTGTTTTAAAGTCGGTAGTTATTGAGTAAATAATCAAGACTCATTTTCACACTTTCTAATGGTGTATAGTTATAATTGTCAACCTCGATAATTAGATATTCCATTCCGGCTATTTCAATGTTTTTTAATATAGCATCGAAACCCACCATGCCACTTTGCCCGATTTCTTTATCATCTTTTATATGGAGTAATTTAAATCGTCCCGAATATTTTTTGAAATAATCCACAGGACTTTTGCCGCATCTTACCAGCCAATAAACATCCATCTGGAAAAAAACATAGTCGGGATTTGTATTAGCAAGCATATAGTCATACATTATCTCTCCTTCGATATTAGTTAAGTCTAAGGATTTATTATGATAGCCGAATGCAAGTCCTTTTTCTTTGCATTTTTTTCCGATCTGATCGAAATATTCGCAATAGGTTTTTAAATCTTGCAGATTTTTGGGTACATTTATTTCTGAAGCTACAATATATTTAGCACCGACTTGTAGATGGTCTTCCACGCATTTATCCCACCATTTTAAAGCATTGGATAAATCTTTCGAGGCGAGTTCTTTATTAGATAATTCTCTATTGACATGCGATGAAAGTACTGTCATTCCATTTTCTTCTATATCTTTTTTAAACTGCTTCGGTGAGCGGTTATAGAATTTTCCATTGATGTAACTATCAGCTTCGACAGCTGCAAACCCCATTTCACTGATTTTTTTCAGGGTTTCAGTATAATCGGTATTTAGATCATCGTGGAGAGAATATAATTCAAGAGCAATTTTTTTTTCTATCTTGGGATTTGCACCATCATTTTTAGTTGGTTGTACGATGCAACCTATTAATAACGAAATGGGCAACACCAGCAGGAATTTTTTTTTCATTATGTTTATAGTATGCAAAATTGTATTAATATTATATCAAAAATATAAATTTTAGCTTGTAAATATGTTGATTATTTATTAAATATTCGTTGCGTATACTTACAAATTATCATTAAAGTCGTATAAAAGTTTTATAATAATCGTGTTGTTTATTCATATTTGATTTTCTGTAAAAAGAGCTGTATTACTATTGGAATGTTTCTTTTTTAATAATATTTTATCTAGTGATTCTGTAATTAAAAGTTTGTAATATATTTAAAAAGTTCTATTATTTTATTGATTTATAGTTTGCTAAAGTAAATTTTTTGTAAATAGCGGACTAGTTTTAAAAGCAATAAGCTATGTTAATCTTGATTTATTTTTCTTTAAAATAGTAGTGAATGGCTTCATCGCGTTTTAAAGAATTACAAAGTATTGATAAACATTGATTAAAAATATCAAAAAGCAGTTTTATTTTATAAGTTGAATGTGATTGGTTTGACATCTGCCAATCGAATAAACCTGCAAGTCTCTATTTAATTCTATTTATTTTTTAAGATATAAATGATGATCTCGATGAGATGAATATGAATGGTTTTTAATTTTGAAATTTACTACATATGTGCTATTTATTTAAATATCAAAATTTATAGAACATTTATCACAAAATCCTTTTAATACGAAATTGACACCTTGTAGAACAAAATTTTGAGGTAGTTGAACTTTGGGAATAGAAATACTTTCAAGACAGAAAGTGCCTTGACATTTTACGCATGCAAAGTGTACATGTAAATCATTTATAGAACAAGAACAGTCTTTATTACAAACTGAATATTTCATTGAACCCGATCCATCATCAATGCTATGGATCAACAACTTGCTATGGAATAAATTGATAGTTCTCGATAAAGTCGATTTATCTACTGTATCAAGAATTTCTTCTAATCCGTACAGGCTAAAAGCTTTATTCTGTTCCAACATAACTTTAAATATAAGTATTCTAACAGCTGTTGGTTTTATTCCTCTTTCTATTAAGCGTTTCTCGTATATTGAATCCATATTGTTTTATTATCATTAGCTTATTTTGCTTTTTTATAACTTAAAACAGCCCATATGTTAAATATTATAGCAAAGATACAGATATATATTAATCGCATATGTATCTCTATCAGGTTGCTGCCTTTCATAAATACCAGGCGGATAATCTCCACAAAATGCCTTATCGGATTGAACATTGTAACCGTTTGAGCCCAATTGGGCATACTACTTATTGGAGTGAAGATACCACTCAACATAAAACAAGCAAGGAATGACATAAAAGCAACCAACATAGCTTGTTGTTGTGTTTCGGAGTAATTGGCTATAACTAACCCCAATGCTGTAAATGTAAGTAAATACACAAATGCAGAAAGATAAATAATCAATATACTTCCAACGGGAAATAGCCCATATACTGCCCAAGATATCAGTAATCCGATAGTTAAAACAAATATACCAATTAACCAAAACGGGATGAGTTTGCTAAGTATCAGAGTCGTACGAGATACGGGGGTTACATTTAATGATTCAATAGTTCCATTTTCTTTTTCTCTTACTACATTTAGAGCAGAGAGAGTTCCTCCAACAATTGTCAGTAACATGGCGAGTATCCCCGGCAAAATGAAGATTTTATAATCCATATTATCATTATATTTGAAAAATGGAGCTATTGTTATTTGGTTGGTAAGATTATCTTTTTTATATTCTTTATTAAAATTCTGAATAATTTGATTGATATAATTCGAACCGAGACCAGCCTTTTGCCCATTTATTGAGTTTATCGATACCATTAATTCAACATCTTTATTCTGCTTAAAATCTCTCTCAAAATTGTGAGGTATTTCGATTAACATATCGGATTGATCTTTCTCTATTTGCTTTAAGCCTTTGGTATAAGAGCTGGAATAATCGTTGATAATAAATAAATCAGATGAAGTAACTTTATCCAACAATAATTGGGAATAACTGCTATGGTCATTATCAATTATGCTAAGACGTATCTCTTTCTGTTCGAATGTAGCAGCCCAAGGTAATATCAAAAGTAAGATGCATGGTATTACGATTGCCATACGTATGATTGCTCTGTCACGTTTGGCTTGTTGCAATTCTTTTCGGATAAGAAATTTTAAAACCTTTATGTTCATGACCGATAGATTTTTTTTAATCGTTTAAAACTTATTATTGATAAGATGAAAGTGATCAAAATTAAAATTGAACCTTCAACTATAATTCCTTCCACTCCGACACCCTTTATCATTACGTTACGCATTGCTGAGATAAACCATTTAGCAGGGAGTATATTGGCTATGTACTGTAAAATGAGCGGCATATTATTTATCTGATAAATCAGACCGGATAATACCAATGTCGGAATCATTAAACCAGCCTGATTAATCATCACTGCCTCTTGCTGATTATTCACCAAAGATGAAATCAGAAGACCTAAAGAAAGAGCTGATAGTAAGAATAACGAACTTAAAAAGAGTATTGTAAATATACTTCCTACAATAGGTACATCTAATAAGGTATTGGATATTATAAGTATGATAATAATGTCAAATAGACCAATCACGAGGTAAGGTGTCATCTTGGCAAGAATCATATATATCGGATTCATTGGCGACACAATAAGAGTTGTTATAGTTCCTTCTTCTTTTTCCCGAACAATAGACAAGGAGGTCATCATTGTACAAACCAGCATAAGAACTAAGCCAATAATACCCGGAACAAAGTTGTATGCACTTTTCATTTGTGGGTTATAGAGCATCTTGGTCGTAATCGTGACCTTTTGATGATTGAGGTTATTGCTTTGAATATCAGATTGATATTGATTGATAACCTGTTTTGCATATTGCATTATCATTTCAGCTTCGTTGGGTAAGGATGCATCAACCAGAATTTGGATATTAGCAGATCCGGGTCTGTGTATTTCAGATTCAAAGTCTGATGGAATAATAAGCGCTAGCTTAATATCTCCTCGTCTGAAAGCATCTTCCATTATGTGCTGATGTTTTACCTCTTCTGTCAGATTAAAGTATTTATTATTTGCAAAATGTTCTATAAGTTGACTTGAAGTCGTACTCTTAGATTGATCATAAACAGCAAAAGGTATCTGATTCAACTCTGTGGTAATGGCATATCCAAAAATAATTAACTGAATGATAGGCAAAGCCAATAATAAAGTCAATGTTCTTCGATCTCTCAGGATATAAAGAAATTCTTTTTTTATGAAACTTATAAATATATTCATTAGTCGTCTCCTCTCGTAGCTTTTCGGGCTAATGCAAAAAATACATCATCCAGATTATCTGTTTCATAGCTTTTTTTTAGATTAGATGGGGTATCTAATGCAACAATCTGTCCATCAACCATCATTGATATTCTATCGCAATATTCAGCTTCGTCCATATAATGGGTCGTGACAAAAGCAGTCATACCATTGCGAACTTGCTCATGAATCATATCCCAAAATACCCGTCGAGCAATTGGATCAACACCTCCTGTGGGTTCGTCCAGAAAAATAATTTTTGGGTTATGAAATGTCGATACCGCAAAAGCCAATTTTTGTTTAATACCAAGTGGTAAGGATCCAACTAACTGATTCTGCTCTTTATTTAAATTAAGTTTATCTATTAGTTGTATTGATTTTTCTTTAATATCTCTGGCATTCATTTCATAAATTCCCCCAAAAAGATTGATATTTTCTTTTATTGTCAGATCGTTATACAAAGAGAATTTTTGGCTCATATATCCGATATTTTTTTTTATCATATTACTCTGATTGTATATATTATAACCAGCAATCTTTGAGTTGCCGGAAGTTGGTCTTAGTAAGCCACAAAGCATACGCATGGCTGTTGTTTTTCCAGCTCCGTTGGCTCCTAAAAATCCAAATATTTCACCATCCGACACACTAAAACTTATGTGATCTACAGCGGTAAAACTGCCAAATTTTTTTGTTAAATTATTCACTTCAATTACTTTCATACTTGTTCATTAATTGAATAAAACAATCTTCTATATTAGGAGTTATAATTTTTATTTCTGCGCCACTTATATTTATCTTAGAGTCATCGTAGAAAATAGCATGAAGATACTCTCCAAAAGTATAGCATAACTGAACGTTAGGATCTTTCTCCATTTCTTTCATAAGTGTATAATTATCAACTCCTTTCAATGCATATATCCTATGTGTATTGATGTAGTCTTTAATTATATTTGAGGGCGAATCGATAGTCATTATTTTACCGGACTGTATCAATGCTACATTATCGCAAAGTGTGGCTTCATCCATATAAGGTGTCGATACCATCAATGTTATACCAAATGAGCGGAGACCTTTGAGTATGGTCCAAAACTCTTTTCGCGATACGGGATCTACTCCTGTTGTAGGTTCATCAAGAAGCAAAACCTTTGGCTTATGAATGAGGGCGCAACAAAGTGCCAGTTTTTGTTTCATTCCTCCTGATAACTTACCGGCTCTTCTATCTTTGAAACGTTCGATCTGAGAATATATATCTTTAAAGATGTCGTAATTGTCTTTCAACTTAACGCCATAAATACTTGAATAAAACTCTAAGTTTTCTTGTATTGTTAAGTTTTTGTACAATGAAAATTCTCCGGGCATATATCCTATTATCTTTCTGATATCTAATCTATCTTTTTTAACGTCAAAATTATCAATCGTGGCTTCACCTTTATTTGTGTCTATTAGTGTAGCTAATATTTTAAATAATGTGCTTTTGCCCGCACCATCAGCACCAATCAGCCCAAAAAGCTCTCCAGCTTCGACTTGAATATTGATATTATCCAAAGCAATTATTTCATTATCGCCCTTACCATATGTTTTTGATATATTATCAATTAAAATCATAAAAATCCTCTTTTAGAAATTGACGTCGCCATACATACCGATCTTAATTTGGTCATCAGTGTTTTTCACAGCAATCTTAATTGCATACACAAGATTCTCTCGTTCATCTTTTGTTTGGATCGTTTTGGGAGTAAATTCAGCTTTATCTGAAATCCACGAAACTGTCCCTTTGTACGTTTTTTGTGTCTGATTAATTGAAACTGTAACTTCTTGCCCTAACTTTATTTTCTCTATTTGCTCATAAATTACATAAGCTCTTAAGAAAAGATTTTTGGTATCAGCAATCTTATACAGTGGAGTTCCTTCAGTTACCATTTCTTTTTCTTCTACGTATTTGGTCAGTACGGTACCTGCAATCGGATTTTTAATACGGCTTTTTTCTAAGTAATCTTCAATTTGTTCTATTTGTACTTGTACTGAAAAACTTTCTTCATTTAGACTATTGACTGTTGTCGATAGGGTATTCATTTGTGCAGACAATTGTCCTTTCAATACAATTATTCTGGAGTTGATATCGTCTAATTGTTTCTGAGTAGCTGCATTGGATTTTAACAATTGTTCGGTTCTTTTTTTTTCAAATTCTTCTTTTTCAATTTGTTCATTCAGCGAAGCAATCTGTTTCCCTATATCAGGACGACGTGCTGAAATAATTTTTCCCGAGGCGATGAGTTGTTTCTTTTTTAAATACAATTGTGTGCTGTCTATATACCCCACATCCTGATTTTTATCGAGAATATCTCCTTCTTGTATAAAAAATTGCTCTATTTTACCATTAACTTCGGCGGATACAACTACTTCGGTAGCTTCGAAAGTTCCTGATGCATCATTTTCAAATTTATTTCCATTACATGCATAGAAAAATGGTAGTGTTATTAATGATAAAAAAGTAATATATTGTTTCATGATTTTATTCTCCTTTGACATTTTTATAGTTGTAAATACTTAGTATATAATCTATCTCATGTATTGCTTTTGTCTGTATTGCCTGATTTTCAATATTAATATCCCTAACCAAATCGTTAATATTATATACTCCGTTTTTATATCGATTTTCGGAAGCTAATCGGACCTTGTTCCTTAATTTGATTATTTCGTCGTCTTTATCTATTAATAGTTTGTTCTTGGTTATTTCTTCTACATATTTTATCTGTTGATTGTTATTATTAAATCTGAAAGTTTCTTCATCCGTATCAATTATGCTTTTGTTTATTCTTATAATTCTTTTTTCTCTTTTTCGGGTATATAAATTGCCAAAATTCCAACTGACTCTTATTCCCCCAATAGCCCAGAAATCAAAATCGTTACTCATGATGTTTAAACCCGGTCTTCCATAACCACCTTGGGCAAAAAGACTTAGATTAGGCATATTCTTTGCATTTATAGATGATGTTTGAGCATCTAATAATAAGCGTTCTTGGTTGAACAGAGATATTTCGGGGCGTATCAAGGATGAGGATAGATCTACATTTGTTTCGGGTATATTATATATTGTTTGTTCGGTCAATTTTTGATTAATAAAGCCAGAGAGAATTTTTTGGTATATGGCTTTCAGAGATTGTAATTCTATTTTTTTCTGTTCATTATTAATTAATTCAACAGCAATTATATCTATATCAGATGAAAGAGCAACACCATTCTTACACAAGGCTTCTACAAATTCGCGATTTGTTTTTAAGGTTTCATTGTAAATATCAAGTATACCCAATTGCTTATTTATAGATAAGATGCCAAAGTATAATTGGTTTACTCTATCTTTTATCTGAAATAGTTCTACTTCTATTTTTTGTTTTTTTATATTACTATTTGCTATTGAAATGAGTTTTTCTGATTTTGTTGTACCTCCATCCCAAATAGATTGAGTAATATCTAATGCAATCTTATATTGATCTTTACTTTTTTCAGGAAATTCCACTCCCTGAATATGTATGGGTAAGGCAATAACTTCACTTTGGAGAGATGCTTGAGTGTTTAATACAATCTGAGGCAAATATTTCTTAGATAGATTTTCAACGTCGTATTTTTTAGACGATTCTATTAATTCAAATTGTTTAATAAGGGGATAGTTATCCCGAGCTCTTTGCTGACACTCTTCCAGTGTAATGCCTATGCTTTCACTCTGAGCCTTTAATATAAAAGGGAGTGTTAATAGATAAAATATTAATTTTATTCTCATTTTATATTTATTTTGTTATTTATACAACAAAGTTAAAAAGTGATAATTGCAACTTTATTGCAGAGTTTTCAAGAGGTCAACCAAAGTCAGGATAAAATAAAGGAGTGTGATATCGTTCTAAGAGTAAAATTTTTTTAACAGTCTTATTTGCTTGTATTAATTATTGGATTCGTGCTTTTATCAAGCAAAACAATATGAATCTTCAGGTAAGAACATTATCTATGCAAGGGGCAGGACTAATCGGAATGCTACTAAGGAAGTAGACTCCCCCAAAATGGAACTATTAAAACTTAAGGAAGAGTTAAGTATCAGCATCTTACAGCTGATGTATATGATGAAATGAAAAATGTTGCTGAAGAGCATTGATGTCAAATAAGAAAAAAGCTGCCGCTAAACAGTAATTAGTCTGCATACACTGGGTAAAGATAACCGATTGTTGAGGAAATTTTTTCAGAACTTTATAGTGTATTTTTTTATAGCGGCGATTTTCTATGGCAGTTGTAAAATATCTCCCATTTC
>CALYPL010000010.1 GCA_945273835.1 uncultured Dysgonomonas sp.
TTCGATATTAATCGTCCGATTGTAGGAATAAAAAGCTTCGAATAAAGCCAATAACCTTGCTTCATCGGAAAAGATCGGGGCGTGGATAATTCTAAAATCATCAATTGACCTTCAGGTTTCAGCACTCGTAATATTTCTTTCAATCCTTGATCGAGATTTTCAAAATTACGCACACCAAAAGCTACCATTGCTGCATCGAACGTATTATCAGGCAAGCTGAGATTCGTGCAATCCTGCTTTTCAAATGTTATTATATCCGATAAATTTTTCTTTTCGACCTTTTTGCGCCCTACATCCATCATTCCTTCTGATATATCTATACCTAATATCTTCTCAGGGTGCAAAAGCCCACATGCCTGTATTGCTAAATCACCTGTTCCGGTAGCAATATCTAATATGGTTTTAGGGTTGAGTTTTTTTAATGTGAGTAGACCTTTTGTTCTCCACCCCTTATCGATTCCCATCGACAGTGTGTGGTTTAATGTATCATAGTTCTCAGCTATCGAATCGAACATTTGTTCGACTTGTTTTCCTTTTCGTTCTTGACTCTGATAGGGAACTATTTTTTCCGCCTCATAAGTCATATTATGAGTTTTTAGGCTCTTCGATTTTAGCAAGATTGCAAGCCTTGACTTTTACAATCTTACCTTCTTTACTAAAGAAAAGTGCTCCGTTTTCCTTTTGTTTCTCTTCAATTAAGCGGTTATACGAAAGGTGCATACCCTTCAACAGCTTATTTCTTAAAACAATTTCTCTACGATTCATGATTCTCTAATTTGTTTATATGTTTCTAAGTTATGTACACATAATACCCGTTCACGCTTTCCTTCTATTACGAGTTCGAAAGGATTGACCGAATTATCAATCACCATCCAAAAGTCGGTAACCGGCGTATATAATTTAAAAAGATTTTCTTTTCCCGCTCGATATCTTCGTCTGATGACATCTTGCGGAATATTATGTCCTCCGGCCTTAACACGTTCCTGAACTCGTTTAATGGCAAGTTCCGGCGAGTTAAGCCAAAAATAAATCAAAGTCACAAAGTAGCCCTCGCTTTGGGCTTGTGTTATAAATTTAGCGTACGATTTAGTTGCCAATGTAGTTTCGATAGCAAAGTCTTCCTTCAATTTGAGCAGCTCCTGCATTCTAAGCAACATTATGCGTCCTGCTTGTATAGCAGCTTTTTCAGGCTGAAACGGCGACAGACCTTTTGCTATCTCATCGGCATTGATAAATTCCTTACATTTAACCATCTCAGGCAGCATGGTATATGATGCGGTTGTTTTTCCGGCTCCATTGCAACCTGATATGATGTAAAAGTTTGGCATACTATCAATTGGTGTTATAATTATTTCAAATCAAATTGACTTCAAATAGTTATCAACGTTTTTTTCAATACGTTTTGCTACATTATTAATGTCAGCTTTAACAAACTTTTCGCCGACTATTTTTTCATATAGCTCTATGTATCTATCTGAAACACTATTACAATATTCCGGAGTCATATCAGGTACATTCTGGCCTTCTTTTCCTTGAAATCCGTTTTCCATCAACCATTTACGAACAAATTCTTTGGACAGCTGCTTTTGTTCAGCACCTTTTTCAAAAAGCTCGTTATAGGTATCGGCATAAAAGTATCGTGAAGAGTCTGGTGTATGTATTTCATCTATCAAGTAGATTTTGCCATCATGTTTACCGAATTCATATTTTGTATCGACAAGAATCAAACCTTTCTGAGCGGCTATTTCCGAACCTCGTCGGAACAATGCGTATGTATATTGTTCAAGCTGTTCGTATTCTTCTTTAGAGATTAGACCTTGAGCAATGATTTCATCTTTCGATATATTTTCGTCATGCCCTTCATCGGCCTTAGTGGTAGGTGTGATAATCGGATGAGGAAACTTCTGATTTTCTTTCATACCCTCAGGCAAAGGTACTCCGCACAACGATCTTGCTCCGGCTTTATATTCACGCCATGCACTACCCGTCAAATAGCCACGGATAACCATTTCTACTTTATATGGGCTGCACTTCAAACCAACTGTAACCATAGGGTCAGGGGTAGCCATTTTCCAATTGGGGATTATATCAGATGTGGCATCTAAGAATTTAGCTGCTATCTGATTTAAAACTTGTCCTTTATATGGGATGCCTTGTGGTAGAACTACATCAAACGCTGATATGCGATCTGTTGCGATCATAACGAGAAGATCATTGCCGATGCTATATACATCCCTTACCTTCCCGTGGTAAATTCCGGTTTGATTCGGAAAGCTGTAATCTGTTGAAGTTAAAGTATTTTCCATTATCAGTTATTACAAGAAATACGTTTCCTTTCCCTGTCTTATCCAATTTAACAGACTTCAAAGGTAAGACAAAGTTCTATATCCACAATGCACAAACTGATAAAAAGTGTGCGAAATTCATATTCAAAGATTTTATTACGTAATTATCAACAATATATAAAAGTTAAATAATGTTTATCACTTATCTATGCAATCCGTCTTCACACTAAACTTAATTAAGGATTTTAAGTATCGCAATTCAAATTTTAAATTTAACACGTTATCTATGTTAAATTAATACAATTATTATTACTTTTGGAAAAATATTTATTATTAAAATAAACAATCATGAGTGACTTCAACCAAATTCCATCAAATTCTCAGCCAAAATCAATGTTTGATACTGATAACAACATACAGCCACCTAAACCTGATAATCACTTAGTTTTCTCGATAATCACAACGATTTTAGGTATGTGTTCATGTATAGGTTTAGCATTGGGTATAATTGCAATAGTATTTGCCACACAAGTAGACTCAAAATATAATAATGGAGACTATTTTGGAGCACAGAACTCGTCAAAAAATGCGAAAATATTTTCAATCATTGGTTTAGTTATTGATATTTTGGGCATCATTATCTCTATATTATACATAATCTTCCTAGTATACTTACAATCAGGCGGATATAATAACTTGCTGAACTATTAAGAAACCAGGATTCTATACAGAAAGGTAACTGTAAAAGGTTACCTTTTATTTTTTTATGAAGAAAAAAATAACCAGATACACTGCTTTAACATTATCTGTAATAATACCTCTCGTCGTATTATATTACTATTATGCATATTACCAAGCGGATACTTTGACCGAAGGTAAACAATGCACTTTATTATATTTGACTGGTTTTTACTGTCCCGGATGCGGTGGACAGCGTTCGTTACACAGTTTACTGCATGGACAAATATTCACAGCCTTGCATTATAATTTTCTTTTTGTAATCGGCTTGCCGTTCCTCATCTATCTCTATTATATCGTAGTACAGCAATATATAGTAAAGAGTGAGAAGTATCAAACAAAGGTTATTATTTCATCTAATTTTGCATGGATATTTTTAGCAATAATAGTCATTTACACTATATTAAGGAACATAAACTGTTATCCCTTTATTTACTTGGCTCCCATGTAATAGAAAGATCAACTTCAATTCGGCAATCCAGTCCTTAGATAGTTTCTAAAATTTTCCTCATTGCCGTAAAAAACATTCAGATCAACAGGCTCGTAAATTCCATCTAAACTACCCCGATTGGCATATTGCCAAAAAGTCCAATTTCTGTTATCAATCAATTTAGGTTCAGAAATAATATCTCTTATCCAGATAGGATTATCAGGAAATTTTTCCGACAAATAATTATTATAAAATTCTTTAGTGGTATAAATAAGTACCCTTTTGCCGTAATGCGTCTCCACCGCCTTAATAAAATCGTCAATCTCCATGATCAGGTTTTCAAAACGATTTTCCTTACGGCAATTGCCACCGTATTCCAAATCAATAACAGGTGGCATATCAATGCTATCAGCAGGCACATTGCAGATATAATTTTGTGCTTGTACTACCCCGCTTTTACAAAATGTGAAAAAATGATATGCTCCGGCTGCCATGTCGCGCGCATGAGCCTGCCTTCTGTTTTCAACGAAAAGAGAATCATGATGGTTCTCGCCTTCAGTAGCTTTGATAAATACAAAACGGATGTCAGCTTTATCAATCTTATCCCAATCAATTCGACCTTGATGATGCGAAATATCAATTCCGCGTATAGGATAACGTGACTGTGATGGGTAGTTCAGTCGAATAAGTCCATTATAAAATGAATAACGAAGCCCGAGTACTAATAAGATCAGGAAAATGAGACCAAATCCGCTAAACAGCAAATATTTTCTTTTCATCAATCAGATGCGCTTTTGGATGCGCCTGATACAAAGTTATAAAACTTTCCGAAAACGGGTCAGGAATTTATCGCTTTCATCCATACTCAAGCATAAAGGCGGAAGAAGGCGAAACACATTTGTTCCTGATGAACCTGTAAACACTTTTTCTTCAAACAACAGCCTTTTACGTTTTTCTCCTATCGGATTATCAAATTCCATACCGATCATCAGTCCACGTCCCCGCACGTCTTTTATCTGGGGGAAACCTTTCAGCTCGTTTATCAGATATTCGCCTACTTTTCGGGAGTTCTCCACAAGATTTTCATTTTTCATTATATCCAACACAGCGATAGCTGCCGCACATGCCAGATGATTTCCGCCAAATGTTGTCCCTAACTGCCCATAAATAGCTTCGAAAATCGGACTGATCAGTACTCCTGACATAGGAAAACCATTGCCTATTCCTTTAGCTACTGTAATGAGATCGGGTTTAATATCTGCATATTGATGGGCAAAAAACTTGCCACTCCGTCCGTAACCGGACTGGATTTCGTCCAAGATTAAAACTGTACCGGTCCGGGTACATAGCTCACGCAACGATTTCAGAAATGCATCTTCTGGTATCTGAACTCCACCAACACCTTGTATTCCCTCGATTATGACGGACGAATATTCTTGTGTTCTGAGTTTGTTGGATACAAAGTCTATATCATTGAAGGGAGCAAACTCCACAAGTCCATTCTTATTGATGGGCGATGAATAACTTTTGCTGTCAGTAGCTTCTACAGTGGCTGATGTCCGCCCGTGAAAAGCCTTGCTAAAAGCAAGTATTTTTTTTCTGCCGTTATGAAATGATGCTAATTTCAAAGCATTCTCATTGGCCTCCGCCCCGGAGTTTACCAAAAACAAGCTATAATCAGTATAGCCCGATTGTTCTCCTAATTTCTCCGCGAGTTCAACTTGCAACTGGTTTATAACGGAGTTAGAGTAAAAACCGATTTTATTGAGTTGTTCGGTTACTTTCCGGACATAATATGGATGCGAATGCCCGACTGATATAACAGCATGTCCTCCGTAAAGATCGAGGTATTCATTCCCTTTATCATCATATACGTAACATCCTTTTCCTTTTATTATATTTATATCGAACAACGGAAATACGTCAAATGGTTTCATCTATTAATAGTTTTTAATCGCAATTAAATCTGAATGGCAGCCAGAAATTCTGGCGAAATTTCATTTATAATACTTTGAAGGATATCATAGATATGTTTATTCTACATCTTTAGCTTTGAGTATCATTTCAATAATTTTTTCTCGTTTGATGATGTACATACCCAAACGTTCGGACGATACTCCCGACCGTAATTTATAGGTATAAACAGGATGACCGTTTTCTTCAAGTGTCTCGAAATAACGGAATCCGATATTTTTATTGTCTATCAATTCTTCGGCAACTTCGGTTATATGTGAGGAAATAATGAAAAACGAACTTCGTATTTCAGAAAAGGCGGATGCTACTGCCAATGTGCCGTCAAATGCGTCTTTGACGTTTGTTCCCCTGAATAGTTCATCGAAGATAACGAACAGTCTATTATTTTCCCTTAACCTTTCAGCTACGTATTTAATACGCATTACCTCCGCATAAAAATGACTGTAACCCGAACTTAGATTGTCGGAAATATTGATAGTTGTGCATAATCCTGACATCACGTTCAGGCGCATATTTTCAGCCGGAACCGGGAATCCTACGTGAGCCAGATAAACGGCTACTCCAAAAGCCTTTAGAAATGTTGATTTACCCGCCATATTCGGTCCTGTTATAAAGATTAGATTCTGCCCTTTATCAAAAGAAGTGTCATTACGAACCGCATTGTTGACAAATGGATGGAAAAGTCCTTTTATTTCAAGACAGTTCTCAGTTTCGGGAAGCATCTCTGGAAAACTGAAATCATGCTGTCGGGCAACATTCGCCACGGTAAGAAAAACGTCATAATCTTCTATCATACTCAAGGCAGCTTTAATATCTTTCCGATAGGCTGATCTGAACTGATAGTCGAGTACGGCTACTTCGTATGCCGTTAATTTCTTTATTGAATGAATTTTAGTAAACTCTGTTTTAGCAAGCAATTCAAGTATTTGAATATTATTTTTACGCATCAGTTGGGGGCAACTTTCCGAGTCGACTTTATCATTCATTATACGTGCAAAGGCATGTAAGCCTTTCAGCACTGACAACATAGATTGTACTCCTTTATTGATCAGAAAATATTCTGCTCCCGACGTAAAGATATCTGACAGCTTTCGCCCCATAGCGCTGTATTTTGTGGGCTTACGAACCGGCAAGGCGTGCTTCATATAATAATTTGCAAAATCAAAATCTTCACGCTCTATGTCTAATTCTTCGTTGATGTGCGAATAAAAGAATTGTATTGCTTCTGAACGTTCTTTAATGGTTCGCAAATCTGTTAAAGGGGTTGATAGATAAGCGTGAAGTTTCAGCCTACTTCCTTTATATCTGCATTGATCAAAGAGTGTATATACCGACATACTGCCTTGTTGTACGCCGAATATATCCAAGTCTTTTCGGGTCTGATCATCTATTTCAAAAGCCATGTTTTTAGAATTAAATTAACGCCGTTCTATTTAAACATCGTTTGCTTTGTTGATTATCTTACTTTTTGTTGTAATTAATGACATGAGTAACAAATTTACATCATTTCATTTATTAACCCGCTGAATTGGCTGAACGTATTTTGCTTGTATTATAATGGTAATCTGATCTTATTAAAATGACAGATATATTCTAAAATGCACTTGCTTTCAACCTCAATCCCATGCGTTCGTCAAGACCGAACATCAGATTCATGTTGTGTACAGCTTGCCCTGACGCTCCTTTCAACAGATTGTCGATACATGAAATAATCAATAACTTATCGCCATGCTTCTCAAGATATAAGATACATTTATTCGTATTGACAACTTGCTTTAAATCGGGATTAACATCTGTAACAAACGTGAAGGGGCTATCTTTGTAGTAATTGACAAACAAATCTTTAGCTTCCTCTATTTTTCCTTTAAAGTTAAGATATACGGTAGCGAATATGCCCCGCGTAAAATTACCTCTTACGGGTATAAAATTTATATCTGCCGAAAATCCGGGTTGTAATTGAAGCAGAGACTCTGTTATTTCTTTCAGATGCTGATGCCCGAAAGGTTTATAAACGGAAATGTTATTCTCTCGCCAACTAAAATGTGATGTCGCGCCGGGTTTAACTCCCGCTCCTGTGGAACCTGTTAAAGCGTTTATATGAATTTCGTTATTCAATAATCCCGCTTTGGCTAAAGGCAGTAAGGCAAGCTGAATCGCAGTGGCGAAACATCCGGGATTAGCTACTCTTGAAGCGGTTTTGATTGCTTCACTGTTCAGTTCAGGCAATCCGTAGACAAAATTATTGCAGGTGGCTTTGTGCCGATAATCGGTAGATAAATCTATAATCTTCAAATGATCGGGAACTTGGTTTGAAGCCATGAATGCTTTTGTGTCTCCATGAGCTACGCAGAAAAACAGCACATCTATCTTGTCGTAAGGTAATTGATCTGTGAACCGCATGTCGGTTTCGCCCAAAAGTCCGGCATGCACATCGCTCAACAAATTACCCGCATTACTTGTGCTGTTTACAAATATCAATTCTGTTTCAGGATGATTGTGTAACAACCGAATCAATTCTCCTGCCGTATACCCTGCGCCCCCAATTATTCCGACTTTAATCATTTCTGGTTTTTATCTTTATATCTGATGTTTTGAAAAATTCTGATTAAGAATATCATTTTTTATTTTTCTGCTGCACGCTGTGAAATATCTTATTCGGTATGGAATATATTTTGGTAAAACCTTTGGCATCGTCCGAAGTCCATGCCTTGTTTACTTCGCCATATTCTCCGAAGTCTGCTTTCATTAAATCAAAATCGCTTTCTACTCCTACTAATACAAAATGATAAGGCATGAGCTTAACTGTAACTCGCCCTGTAACGTTCTGCTGCGAACTGATAAGAAAAGATTCAATATCACGCATCACGGGTTCAAGATACTGGGCTTCGTGCAAAAACATGCCGTACCAGTTGCCTAATTGATCTTTCCAGTATTGTTGCCATTTAGTCAACGTATGCTTTTCAAGCATCTTATGGGCATTTATAATAAGAATTGGCGCAGCGGCTTCAAAACCGACACGTCCTTTTATCCCGATTATGGTATCGCCGATATGCATGTCACGACCGATGGCATATGCTGAAGCTATTTTTTCGATTTCTCTTATTGCTTCTATTTTATCTGCATACTTGTGTCCATTGACAGCGGCAAGCTCTCCTTGTTCAAAATCAATCGTAAGCGTTTCAGGCTCGTTTTTTGTCAATTGTGACGGATAAGCCTCTTCGGGTAAGGTCTGATCGGATTTCAGGGTCTCTTTTCCCCCGATGCTTGTTCCCCATAGTCCCTTATTGATTGAATAAGCCATTTTGGTAAAATCGGCTTCGTACCCATGTTCTTTGAGATAGTTAATCTCATAGTCACGTGTCAGAATCATATCACGAGTGGGAGTGATAATCTCAATTTCCGGAGCAAGCACATCGAAAGTCAGATCAAAGCGTACCTGATCGTTGCCTGCTCCTGTACTGCCATGCGCCACGGCATCGGCACCTATTTCTTTGGCGTAATTTATAATGGCGATAGCCTGAAATATTCGTTCGGAACTGACCGATATAGGGTAAGTGCCGTTTCGCAACACATTACCGAAGATCATATATTTTATGCTTTTTTCGTAATATTCTCGTGTTACATCAAGGGTGGCATGTTTGATTGCTCCGAGCTTATAGGCTTTTTCTTCTACCTGCTTCAGTTCCTGAGATGTAAAACCGCCTGTATTTGCTATTGCGGTATACACATCGTAACCAAGTTCTTTGGACAGATACATGGCGCAGAATGATGTGTCAAGCCCACCGCTGAATGCCAAGACTACCTTTTTCTTATTCATTTCTTCAACACTTTTTTTATGTCTTTAATCTGTTCTTTGATTTCTTTTTTGTCTTTATGTTTTGCGGGATCGAATAGCATAGCTGTGCAAATACAGTATTTTCGGTCCGTGCGTTTCAGCACATCATAATTCACGCATCCTTCGCATCCTCTCCAGAAAGCATCATCGTCCGTCAGTTGTGCAAAGCTCACGGGTACATATCCTAAGTCGGTATTTATTTTCATAACAGCTGCTCCTGAAGTCAGTCCAAAAACTTTAGCATCGGGAAACATGGCACGCGCTAATGAAAATGCCTTTGCCTTGATACGTTTAGCAAGTCCATGTTGTCTAAATTTTTCGACTACGATCAGACCTGAATTGGCTACAAATTGTTTATTTCCCCAAGATTCGATATAACAGAATCCGGCAAATTCGTTGCCATCGGCTAAAGCAATGATGGCTTTACCTTCTTTCATTTTAGTCTGCACGTATTCGGGCGTACGCTTGGCAATACCTGTTCCACGTACTTTGGCGGCAGCTTCAATTGTGTCAAGAATGGTCTGCACATAATTGATATGGGATTCATCGGCAATCAATACCTGTATATTTACCCCTTCGCCTTTAGGCTTATGTGCTAATAGATTATTTAATTTCATCATCACTTCCATCGCGGCTATTTAATTTATACGGGTATAAATCCGGATAGTGAGTCTATAACTTCTTGTCGGCTTACATTTTCACGCAAGACTAAAAGCACAGTATCATCTCCGGCAACTGTACCTATTATTGTTTTGGCGGCTTTGCTGTCTATTTCTGCGGCTATACTCATGGCATATCCGGGACGGGTTTTCACAACTGCCAATTGACCTGAAAATTCAATACTTACAAACCCGTATGTTGTCAACTGAGAAGTTTCTGATTTTAATGAAGCAACATTTTCGGTCAAACGATAACGATAAAGCCCATCAGCAGTAGGTGCTTTAATCACCTTAAGTTCTTTCATATCGCGCGACAAAGTGGCTTGTGTTAGTTCAAAGCCTCTTTTCTGAAGCTTTTCTAAAAGCACATCTTGTGATGCGATTTCTGACTCTTTAATTATTTCTTTAATGGCTTCGTGCCGATTTATCTTACTCATAAATGTATAAATATACAATCTAAATGCAAAAATATACATTAATTTAAATAGTATAACAGTTTTATGAAGAAAATAAATTATAAATATTCATATTTCTACAAATTATGAGAAGATATTATCATAAGGCAATTGTATTTCAAAGGCAGTGCGGACTGTGTGGTATAGAATGAAAAAGACTAATTAAATGTTTTTACTCTCTTGTTAAAGGATTTGTGCTTATTGATGGATGTAAATTATATGTATTTTACTTCTTTGAAAAAATATTTTTTTTCGGTTTGTTCTTTTGTTTCGAGTACGATAACGCCATTATTTTCTACATCTTTTATTCTGGCCTCAAATACGCCTTCGGCATCGGCATACATATAATAGCCTTCGGAACGATATAAATTGGCTTTATATTTTTTTCGTATCTCTTCTATGTTTCCTTTTTTCAACTGATGATAATAAGTCAATATACGTGTTTGTATCTTTTCTGCAACGCTTTTTATGTCATAATTTCTGCCGTTTATCATTTTCAATGAAACGGGATTAGGTATCCATCCTGAAAATTCGGTCTGATTGACGTTTAATCCTACCCCGATTATCGACCTTTCAATGGTTGCTTCTTTTAGTATGTTTTCAATCAAAATGCCACAAATCTTTTGATCTCTCCAATAAATATCATTCGGCCATTTGATCTTGACACTTCCTGTTTCGGTATTCAGAAATTCTTGTATGGCTAACGATACTATTTGCGAGATTATAAACTGTTCGTTTATTTTCAATATATGAGGACATAAAACCATACTGAACAATAAGTTTTTTCCTTTTTCTGATTCCCAGACATTCCCCTTTTGTCCTCGTCCTTTAGTCTGATAATCGGCGTAAACAATGGCTCCTTCTCCTACTCCATCGAAATTAGCTTGCAATTTGAAATATTCGTTGGTTGAAGAAATTTCTTCAACATGTATAATTGGATATATCGGAATTATATCTCGCATTTATTATCAAGCTAATAAAAAGTTCATAATTAATAACCAATTTGTACTCAATCAACAAAATCATTGTTTAAATATTCCTGCTGACTTTTCTTCGGCAATTTTTTGATCACTTCTTCTAAAGAATGATCAATCAGCTTTTTTATAATGTTATCCGGAACATCCTTCTCAATAAAAACCGAATTCCAATATTTAGCATTCATGTGATACCCTTTTACCACACCAGCATATTTTTCTCTTAGTTCTATTGCATAATCCGGTTCGCATTTCAGATTCACAAAAAAGTTGCCGCATTTAGGGGTCAACGGAGCAAAGGCAAACATCTTTCCCATTACTTTAAAGACTATTATGTCGACATCGAAGGGAAAACTTTCTGATGCCCCTTTTTTAGATAAACAATATTCACGAAGGCTCTCAATATTCACAATTATTTCGTTTTTGGTAGAATTACAACTATCGTAGCGAAATGCGATCCATACTTTTCAATCCATTTCAGAAGGGCACGTAATAAAAGATTTATTTTTCATATAGGATTTTACATTAGCTCCGATATGCTATTATTAAACAATTTATGTCAAATCCGCTATTTTTTTTGATAACGAATATTAAGTCTATATAAACTCAGCTAATATCCCCGGTTATTATATCAATTATTTTAATCATGATATAATTTTTTTAACAGACAAATGTACCAAATAATGCAATCATTTAAGCATATTCGCTTAATATAATTTGGCATAAACACACTATAAACTATTCTTATATTTCAATGCATAATAGTGTGAATCAGATCATGAAAAGTTGGATACAAAATCTAAAACATAGATATAAACGATAAGATTCATTAGCATGACAAAGTTTGAGCAAACAAAATCCAACTATTCTAATAAATATTAAAATTATAAAGAATAGCTCAATTTTAAGAATTATTTTCACACTAACAAAAAGAAAATAGTAAGCAATAAGGCTAAATAATTTACTTTTTGTATATTTGCAGTTGCAAGAAAGCTGATATAATATACCTAAATACGGTTTTGATAAAAGCATTTCGCTAATAAACAGTTGATTAATCGTTATAAAATATTTTTGAAAAGAGATAAGAAATATCCGATCAACTAAGAAATGTCAACATAAGACAAAAGCTTTAAAAACCGAGATTAATTATTAAACGGTAACATCGATTATATTGGCAATATGAATAGCCTGTATTAGTTCGTTTTAACTCTGAATAAAACATTTTAAAATGATTATTTTGTAGAGCTTGTGATTTTAAAGATCATTTTCATAAAAAATATCTAAGATTTTTGATTCATCCGGCATCTAAATATTTTAAAACAAAAAAATAAACTTTTTTATTGAATATAAAAAACAGATGAATAGCAAGCATTAAGTTTCATTTAAATTTCTTAAGCAAAAAAATTGCAGAAATTAACATTATTTTTATACTTTTATTAATTTCTGCCATTATATCGAAAAAATAATGAAGTTAAAAATTATATGAAATCGGGGTGATTCATTTTGACAAATACCTTTGTTGCTTAACGAGTAATTATAAAATACCAAATAGTTGTTTAACATTCGTTCGAAAAAATCATTAATTATCAAGATATATTTAAAGACATACAAACGATAAATGACAGAAAAGAAATACATATCAATCTTCTCAAAGAATTTATGTCTTTAATTTCTATCTTACTAAAATTGAATTAATAAATAATAAATATTAACGCCCAATAAACATTAAAACAAAAACCAACAATCTATTTATGAAGAGGTTAAATATGGAAAAATGGCAATATAAAATTAAGTATCGCATTAAGGCACTATTTGCGTGTATGCTGATGATAAGTATCCCTCAATTCAGCATGCACACTTATGCCCAAGCTGCCGATCAAACGGCTCAACAACAAAAAAATATTACTATTGTTACTGGTTCTGTCAAAGACGATTCCGGAGAACCACTTGCGGGCGCAACAGTTATTCTTAAAAATTCAGCAATCGGAACAAGCACGAATGTTGACGGTGAATACCGTATACTCATTCCTGAAGGGAAAACAAATGCAATATTAGTTTTCTCGTTTGTAGGTATGGAAAGCCAAGAAATAAAATATAACAAACAAAAGAATATCAACGTTGTGCTCAAAGACGGATCTACAGCACTTAACAGTGTAGTGGTAGAAGCCGGTATTATGCAAAGAAATAAATTAGGGTTTACCGGAAACATTACAAGTGTTACGGGGAAAGAATTAAAATCACTCGGAAGCACAAACGCTTTACAAGGTTTAAGTGCCGTTGACCCCAGCTTCATCATAAAAGATAATGCCATATCAGGATCTGACCCGAATGCCATGCTCAATATTGAAATACGAGGTCAGAGTACAATGGATGTAACTGCAAAGCGTCAACAAACGACATCAAATGCCAATCAACCACTATTTATATTAGATGGATTTGAAGCAACTCAGCAAGAGATTAACGACTTAGATATCAACCGCATCGAAAGTTTGACGATACTTAAAGATGCAGGATCAACCGCTATATACGGATCGAAAGGTGCAAACGGAGTAGTAATTGTGGAAACAGTTAAACCAAAGTCAGGTCAGATTATGCTGACTTATAACGGTGACTTCTATTTAGACTTTGCGGATTTAAGCGTTTATAATATGATGAACGCGGCTGAAAAACTTGAATTTGAGAGATTGGCTGGTTTATATGGAAATGTAGGATTAGATGAAACTATAGGCAATCCAGGAACCGCCGGCGATCAACATGCATTATATTACGAAAGATTGAAAGCTGTTAAAGGCGGTGTTAATACTTATTGGCTAAAAGAACCATTAAGAACCGGATTCACACACGGTCATTCTTTAAACATTTCAGGTGGAGAGAAATTCATCTTGTTCGATGTAGGTCTAAATTATAAAAACCAAGAAGGTGTAATGAAAGACTCAGGTCGTGAAACTTATGGTGCTAATTTTAGAATAACATATAGAGGTATCAACAATGTTAATATCAGTAATAACGCATCTGTTACAGGAACTAACGCAAACGATGGAGCGTGGACGACTGGAAATAGTTTCAGACAATTCGTAAATGCAAACCCATATTATAAAAAAAGAAATGATGACGGTTCAATTCCGATGATTCTGAATAGCTATAAAAAAGGTCCATATGATCCACTTATTGACGGAAAAGATGGAGAAATAGCTTATAACCCGCTTTACAATGCTGGTCTGAGTTCATATAAGCACGCTCGCTATTTTTATTTTACCAACAATACAAGTATCGATTGGCATATTATCAGCCAACTTCGCATGAATGGATCATTGAGTCTGAAAAGAGTGTTAACGGATGATGACCAATTTGTTGACCCAAGCAACACAATGTTCGCCAATGTTACATATGATAAAAAAGGACAATATAGCTCAACAAATGGAAATGATTGGAGTGTTGAGGGACGTATGTCAGCTGTATATGCGCAACAAATCGCTCGCAATCATAATCTGACATTCAACCTAATCGGATCATTAGAAGAGCAAAATTCAAGATTGAAAGGTTTTGCAGCTGAAGGATTTCCCGAAGGCACTTCTGGAGAATTAGCCTCAGCAGGTCGTTATGTAAATGGCTCTCCGACTTCATCAGTAAACAAATACAGGGCTGTGACAGGAATTTTTGCATTTAATTATAACTACGACTTCCGTTATCTTTTAGATTTCAATTTTAATGAAGAAGGTTCTACAGCATTCGGTCAGAATAATAAATTCCAAGAGTTCTGGTCAGTTGGTCTTGGATGGAACGTGGATAGAGAAAAATTTGTAAAAGATTGGAAATGGCTTTCTAACCTGAAATTAACAGGTTCAATGGGTACAAACGGAAACCAACAAAAGAGATATGTTACATCTTCAATCTACTCTTATTATTCCGGCAATACTGCTTTCGGGCAAGGAGCTTATATTAGCCAATTTGGTAACCCCGACCTTAATTGGGAAAAGAAAAAGAAATTAGATTTTAAAGTTGACGCCGGACTATTTGATAAACGCTTAACGCTTGGTTTCAATGTTTATAAAGAAATAACTTCGCCGCAAGTAATATCATTGACCCAAAAACCTTCAACGGGAATGTCGGAATATCCGATAAATCATGGAAAAATGACAAATAGCGGATATGAATTCAGTGTTTTATATTATCCTGTATATAATTTAGAAGATAACTTTTTATTAGGTTTCCGTGTTAATGGTTTTCACTACAAGAGTAAATTTCACAAAATGGGAGATTTGCTGAATATAGAGAACGAGTTATTAGCTGAAGATAAACTATCATCTCAAGCTTTGTTACAATATCAGGATGGTTATAGTCCTAATTCTATCTGGGCAGTACGTTCTGCAGGAATCGACCCTGCAAGTGGAAAAGAAATCTATATCAAAAAAGATGGTTCTCAGACATTCCAATACGATACAAATGACAGAGTTTGCGTTGGAGATATGACGCCTAAAATTCGTGGAACATTCGGCTTATCATTGATATACCACAAATTAGAAACCAATTTAACATTCCAATATAGTATTGGAGCAGATAAAGTTAACTCCGATTTATATAATAAGGTAGAAAATATAACCAACGTAAGTATTTTGTACAATCAAGATAAAAGAGCATTGTATAACAGATGGAAATCTCCTGGAGATAAAGCCCGATTTACCGATATTAAGATAAAGTCAAACAGTAATCCCCTGTCTTCACGATACGTACAACGCGAAAATTATCTTGAAGCACAAACCGGTAAAATTATGTGGGATTTTTCACATGACGAATGGGTGAAAAAATTCAGACTTAATGTATTTAAAGCTGGTATATCAATGAATAGCTTATTCAGACTATCTAACATTAAAACTGAAAGAAGTACAGACTACCCATTTGCACGTTCTATAGCATTTAATTTAACAGCAAGATTCTAAAAAAACAGTTATGAGAAAATATATACTCGCCCTATTTGTAATAGCCACAACAATTAGCCTATCCAGTTGTTCAGACTGGCTGGATGTTCCGCCTGTAGGACAGAATACAGATAAAGAGCAATATTCGACCGAAAGAAATATTAATGACGTGCTTAATGGAATTTATATTGGCATGGCCAGTACAGAATTATATGGTGGCAGGATGACGATGTCAACTATTGAACAACTTGCTCATTATTATTATGCACCATCAAGCACCATCAACCAAGCTGATTATCAACTATTTTATGATCTTCAGACATATAATTATACAGAATCTTCTGTAAAAAAGACATTCAGCCCTATCTGGTCAAAAGCTTATTTTCTAATAGCACAGACCAACAAGTTCATCGAAAATGTCAAAGACACAGAAGTCCTGACTACTGAAAAAAGAGATGTGCTTTTAGGCGAGGCTTATGCAATTAGAGCATTCATACATTTCGATTTATTAAGACTCTTTGGTAACATATATGATGAAAGTGACCAGCAAAAACGTTTACCTTATAAAATGAGGATTACAGATCCTTCAAAAAACGAAACAGAACAGCTGTTGACTTCTAAAGAGTTTGTGGAAAAGGTTTTAGCTGATATTAATGTAGCAGAGGAATATTTAAAGAATGATCCTATTTTAAAATATGGGATAATGAATCCCAACGACGATAGTACACCTGTCACATCTAACGATATATTTGCTCGTTATCTACGAAGTAAAAGACTTAACCTGATTGCAGTCAAGGCTCTCAAAGCTCGAATTCTGATGTATATAGGGCAACAAAATGAAGCTGCTAAAGAAGCTCAAGCAATAATTGATATGCCGGATATGATAGAAAATATAGATGGCTCCAATGAAAATGCTAAATTTAAATGGGTTGTTTTCAATAATATTAATGCAGGGGACAAGTCTGATATGGTATTTAGCACAGAAGTTTTGTTTGGCATAGAAAACTCTGACTTATATCCGAGATGGAAAAGTTATACAGAATCAACGCAAAAAGGCAAAGCCTACGTTATGAATCTTCAAAATCTGCTAAAAAACATTCTGAACACTACTGAAGATTCTCCGCATTTAGTATCAGATGTCCGAGCAAAATATCAATGGACAGTATCTTCCTCATTAGGGTCAGATCTATATCGTTCTATAAAATTTACAGAATTTTCTGAAACAAAAGGTAGATTATCATACAACCTGCAACCGTTAATGAGAATAACAGAATTATACTATATAATCATTGAAAATGATATACAAAGCGGACGTACAAATGATGCGATAAAGCTACTTAATTCTGTATTAAGAAGAAGGGGATATAAATCGAATGAGGAGATAAAGCTTAATACTTCTGCCTCTGCATTAAAAGATATTTTGAAGCAGGAATATTATAGAGAATTTTTTGCCGAAGGACAAACGTTCTTTTATTTAAAAAGAACAAAATCTACCTCAATTTATAAATCTTACAGTGCAGGTTCTATGAATATGAATCTTACAAATTATGTTGTACCAATACCTGATGATGAAATAAACAATTAAATGAATATGAGTAAAATATCAAATATAATTTTAAGTATAACTACAATAGCCGGATTGTTTTTAACCTCTTGTGATCAGTCTGAATTAGATACATATTCAGGACGGAATGATATTTATTTCAAAACAGGCACAACTGCAAATGCAGATAAAGAAGACAAAATTTCAATTCTTCATTTAGGTTATGACAACAAAAAAGATTCAATAATCACGATTGAAACAATTGTAATAGGAGATGTCACTGATTATAATCGGCCTATAAATTTCGGGATAGTAGATAGTCTTTCAACAGCAAAATTAGGTAAGGATGTAGAGTTATTATACGACAAATCATATGTAAAAGCAAACTCTAATTCAGGTCAAATATCTGTAAGATTAATTGAAACTCCAGAATCCGATAAATCTAAAATAAAATTAACTTTCAAATTACTGCCTAACGAATATTTCTTAGCGCAATACGTTTATGACTCAAATACTAATAAAGATATTAACTGGAATTTATCGCAATTGTATTTTGACTCAAGCAATGATATGCCTATACTTTGGGCAGATGCACAAAGTTATTTTAACAGGCTTTTTGGACAATTCTCTAAAGTTAAATATAAATTTATTTGCGAAACGCTAAATTTTCCTGAAGAATTATTTAGTTATGATCCAGCAGTAGAAAAAAATCCCAGAGAATTAGCTGAAGCGAGATTCCCTTCATTGGCATCTTTCTCTTGGATAATGTTACTCAACAGGTCTTTAAAAGACTATGAAACAGCGCATGGAGAAAAACTCAAAGATGAAAATGGTGCTCTTGTTACATTTCCATTCTCTTTCAGTTAATCATAAAATCAGATCATCTAAAATAATTTGAAAATGAAACTTAAGACATATATATCTTTAATGGGAATTTCCCTTATTTTACTATCGTTCATTACATCATGTGTTGACGATAAAGGTAATTATGATTATAAAAAAGTAAGCACGATCGAAATGGATTATCCAAAAAATAGTGCTTATGACCCGCCATACCAAGTTGAGTTTACAAGCAGACTAATTATTGATCCCAAAATAACAATAACGGATGGTGTTGGTAAAGATGACTTTTATTATGAATGGTTCCTTTGTTCAAGCGCTGACGGATCTTCAATACTTCAACTATCTAAGTCTGACACAACACCGGTACTTGACATATTGTTACCGGAAGAGATGCAAATTTCTAAAACACACCTTGTGACTTTTAGAGCTACAAACAGATTGACAAATCTATCATTCTCGAAAACCTTTCAAGTGACAGTTAAAGACCGTTTACAAACTGGTTTTCTTGCAATAACTGAAAAGGATGCTGGTGTGGAATTGGATATTATAGCTGCTTTTATGAAAGATGGAGTCGAAGAACTGACTCTTCATACAGATATATTACAGTTAAAAAAATCAGCTTTTCCACGAGCAGGACGCAAACCTCTCGGAATATATGCATTTAAAGATATATATGCTCCAAGTCCGATAGACCCTAATACCAATAGGATAAAATACTCTGTGTATTTATTAACTGACAAAAATACCGATCGTATTAAACCTGAAGATTTCTCGTTTAAAGAAAAAAGTTACAATATTAGTCAGGTATCATATATTCCTGATAAATATGCGCCTAAAGAGTATATAGCTACTAAAATGGCCTATCAAAACGGTGAAAATTATTACGCATATATGGGCGGTAATTGGTTTTTCATGAATCTGATGCCTACTTCAATATTTTTCATGTATCCGATCAACATGTACAAAGGGGAAGAAACCACGTATAAAACCCCACCATATATCGCAAATGTGCGATTCGGAGCTATTATATATAATGAAGATGATCATTGCTTCATGTTGCATAAATACACTTGGGGCGATCTTACAAATACAAAAGCCTTATTTCAGACAGTAAAACTCGCGGATAATCCTGATGACGCGTTTCGATTTAATAATCCGAACTACGATTTGGTATATATGTCGAATACTAATATTACCAATATAATGGTAAATACATCAACAAACTATAATGACGTATTTGCAATAGTTAAAGAGAAGATAACAGGGCAATACGAACTACTTAAATTTTCAATGACTAGAAGTGCCAATATAGTTGATAAAAGTAAATCTCGTAAAATAATACCTGCTAATATTGACATGGCTAAAATAAAGTATTATTCACACCATCCAAGTGAACCAATACTATATATGGCTTCCGAAGATAAAGTATATCGTGTTATTACAACAACATCAAATATTGATGTACGTGACATAACAGACGAAGTACTTCCTCCAGGAGAAAAGGTATCTTGTCTGAAAAGTATGTTGAAGAAAATCAAGAGACCGCTTCTGGCAATAGCTACATATAAAGCAAATGGCTCGCTTGATAAAGCTGGAACCTTGAAGATGTATGAAATCAATGTTCAGAATGGTGATCTTACAATAGCTAAACATCCACAAGAACCGGCAGAAAACGGATATCAGATTGATATGTCATGGAGTGGACTCGGTAAAATAGTCGACATCGAATACAAGGAACAATAAAATGAAAAAAATATTAATAATTTCTCTTTTAGTTCTTTGCTATGTAGGTTATACAAATGCATTAACTATCGTCTCAGGAACATGGAATAGAAATGGAAATACTGTTTATTTCTACGAAGTTGAAAATGGTCAGCTAAAAGAAAAAGCTAATTACATAATTGCTAAAGATAAAAAGTTTGGATTCGCTCTAAACCTTGATAAAGAAGGTTATTATGTCATCGGCACAAAAAACAGTCAGCTAATGACCGGGAAATTTATATTTTATTTAAAACCCGATGATCAACTTAATGTTAGTATAGGAACTAATGATTATGAACTGATTGGAGAAAATACTGCCGAAAACAAAACTTTGAAAGAATGGTTTGACCTATTAAAACCGATCAATCTGAATACAATCTCTTCTAAAAAAGGGATGTTTATGACATATGCTGAATATTACCCTATTTTGGAAGAAGTCTTTAAAAAGGCGGAAAGTTGGAACTTCCCGCAATCTGATAATAAGACGTTTGACGAATCATTCCTGACATTCAGAAAGTATGATATAGCATTAGATGCTTTGCAGTTCCTTTTTTTGCCTAAAACAAAACAGCCTGACATTAATTATCAGCCTGACTGTTATAAAAACTTTACATTCAGTAAACTTTGTAACTCAGATCAACTGATGAACTACCCTTTTGGAAACCGTTTACTGGCAAATATAGATTTGTACGCCTATCAAGTAAAAAAGAAAGCCAACTCATCAATAGAATTTGGAACCTCAGCATTGTTGAATGACGGGCTTTCAAATATCAAAGATGAATTATTGAAAGGCGAACTTGTATTAATTTACGCCAAACATAAACAAACCGTAGAAGGATTACTGAACTTTCAGAAAGAATATTCCAAATATCTGACAACAGAAAGTCAGAATGAAAGGTTTAAAGTTTTGCTCGCTAACAAAGCCAAGAATTCGAAAGGAGATACTGCCATAGACTTTAAATTCCCGAATTCGGAAGGAAAAGAAATATCATTGTCGAGCTTTAAAGGAAAAGCCGTATATATTGACATATGGGCAACATGGTGCGGACCATGCAAAAAAGAAATACCTCATCTGATTAAGTTAGAAGAAGAATATAAAGACAAAGATATTGTATTCTTAAGTGTATCGATAGATGCACAATCCGATTTAGCCAAATGGAAAAAATTTATCGTTGATAATAATATGAAAGGTGTACAATTATTTGCGGGTGACAAAGCTAACGATATTTCAAAACCGTATAAACTGAATGGAATTCCACATTTCATTCTCATAGATAAAAACGGTCTGATTGTCTCGCAAGAAGCACCACGGCCATCAAGTCCTGAAATAAGATTATTACTTGACAATACATTACTTAAATAAATACTAAACACTTAAGACGGCACATGAATATGTGCCGTTTTTATTCACTAAACCCATAGATGTTAAACTTCAAGTTAAATAAGTTAATTAACACCAATAAATAATTATAAGATCATATATTTGCGTAAGACCTTCTAAATAAAGAACATTAACCATAAATGGTAAAATTAATTATGAGGTCTAAGAGGTCATTATTTAGCATTCTGATACTTTTGATATCATGTATCAGCAGTTTTGCGCAAGTCACGATCGGATCAGGGTTTGAGCCTGACGACAATGCATTATTAGATTTAAAAGAGAATAATACCGGTACTTCAACTAAAGGATTATTATTACCACGTGTAGCCTTAATAAGTACCGACAATTTCCGTCCATTAACTGCACACGTTGCAGGAATGCTAGTATATAACTTAGCTACTACCGGTGACGTAACGCCGGGATTTTACATTAATGACGGTAGTAAATGGGTCCGAACAGGAGGCGGATCAAACATTTCTTCAATCGAACCTTGGTTTATAAAAGGCACTAACCAACAAGCAACGTCTAACACCCAAGATATTTATCAATCAGGAAATGTAGGAATAGGGACTAAATATCCACTCACCACATTACATGTTGATGGTTTAAAAGACAACGACTCTATACCGACAAAGCAACAGATTGCCAACGACTTTGTGGTTACCTCAACCGGTAGTGTCGGTATCGGCACAACGACTCCGAATCAGAGTGCTATTCTAGATATTAATTCATTAAATAAAGGCGTCTTAGTTCCAAAAGTCTCACTTGATACCCCCACGGATACAGTTACTATCAAGAACCCTGCTCTTGGATTACTTGTTTTTAACACAGGAGAGGGAAATTTGAAAAAAATCGGTTTTTTATATTGGAATGGCGCAGAATGGGTACAATTTGTCACAAGTCCCAGTAAAGCTCCATATATTGGGGCTCTGGATTGCATTAACGCACGAATGGAGCCTTCCCGTTACACAGCCGGAGAAAATTATGAAGGTACCCTTATTATTCCTTATTCCGGTGGAAACGGCGCATATTACAATGGAGGCAATATCATATTTTCTTCCGGAGTTACAGGACTTAAGGCTGTATTACAATCAGGATATTTAGCATATGGTAACGGGGATCTTGTATATAATCTTTCTGGAACGCCATCCTCATCCAGCCCTGCTCTTGCGACCTTCAATATTGATGCCTTCGGTATAAATTGCCAAGCTACAGTTGGTGAAAATACGATTAAACAAGGAGAAGTTATATATTGGCATGGTAGTATGCCTGCCAATGTTGGTAGGTACGGTACAATTATAGACAATCTGAACATACCTGTTCTCGCAAGCGATTATATCAAAAATATGCCAATTATTGAAGATGTATTTAGGTTGGATGCTGCATTCAACGGCCCATCTACAACTGAAATACCTTTCCCCTTTATACCTCGTATTTATAATATTTCTGATCAACCTGTTAAGCTTTGGTGGGGGGGTGTAACATCGTTCGAAGGACGTGGCAGAAGTAATGTATTAATTGCGCCTAATGGTTTTCAAAATCTAGATAACGGTATGTATATGGGTACAGGCGAAAATATGATTGAAGGAAGGTCTACTCCTGCGAAAGCATTGGATTACGGATCGATTTCGCAAGAAACAATGACCATTGACGTATTTTACATAGGCAAATGGTATCGTCTGTTTTTTACAGGATGGGTCGATAATCACAACTCCACAGACGCTTCCCAATATACAAGGGAATTATATATCACTTATCAGCGAATGTACTAAACCACATTGTTGTATAATATAAACGAATTTGAAACATCAAACTTTATAATAGTAAAAAGGTTACGCTTAAATAACGTAACCTTTTTTATATGATAAAACCGATTATTCTTTAATAATGGTGATGGCTTTTAATAATTCTGATTCACCAACTCTAAGAGTGACTTTTGCCTCTGCAGTTTTTGCATTAATTGCATATATAGTAGGTTTACCTTTTACCAGATTTATTGGCAAGTAAATAGTACCATCATTTCCGTCAGGCCATGCTATGCTTTTTATTTCGCTTGAAACTGGTAATCCTGTTACCCATTTAAAAGATTTATCACTCATCTTAACTACAGCAAACCTGCCTGAATTATCCATGTTTCCGTATTTATCTTTTTCATAATAGAATTCAAGCAAAAAATAATCATCGCTAATTGGAAATACTTTACGAAAACGGTATCCGTCAGACGCTTTAAGTATATCGAAAAAATAATTTTTGTCGAATAATGATTCTCCTTTTTTGATTTTTAATGCTCCTACACCGTTTTTACCTGTTCCGGAGAATACGTATAGATTATCGTTCGCATCTTTACCTATCTGGGCATAACGCACACTACGCCAAGCTCCGTATGATGAGCCTATGCGATTATCGTATTGAACAGAAGATATTTCAAGATTATAATTTGTGAAAGCAACTGCCGCTGTATCATGATTTGCATAATTCAATGCAATTGCAAGTTGGTTGTCACCACGATCAACTATCCCTGTGATTGAAGGTGTAGTACCATCAATGGCAAAAGATTTTAGATCGACTAATTTCTCCTGACCTGTCACTGTTTCGCCGTTACGAGAAACAACCATAACTGAAGATGCGCTTATGGCTGCAGCGTAAGAAACTTTGCCAAAAGTTCCTGTATTACCAAAATTGCTTAACTTAACGGGATCGCCCAAAACTTTTAGTTTTCCGTCGGCAACAACATACGATCTTAATCCTGCCGAGCCTAACTCATTGGCACCACGACCATAGATATAACCTGTGAACACCTTTGATTGTTGATTATATGACACTTGAGTAAAAGCATCTTTTACAAATAAAGCATTTGGGTTGTTTAAAACTGTTGTATCTTTAGATTTAGATAAATCATTTAAGACTAATAACGAATTTCCTCCTTTAAGATCGGTTTTGGCATTGCCCGATGTTATAACATAGCTGATTTTTTGTTTTACAACATCAGGATTTTTAGTAGACGAATCGTCATCATCGCTACATGATAATACAAAAACTCCCGATAATAATGCAAGCGAAATGTTTTTAATAAATTTGAATTTTCCCATTGTTTTATAGTTTTTAAATTTAAAGAAATTGATTAGTTAACAGTCAAATGACCGATAGCTCTGATTTGTGAAGCACCTATAATGGATAAACTTTTTATGGCTTGTGTTTCTCTTGGCTTTACTTTAAATATTGCCGCATTTTCATTCAATACGGTTATAGGCAGATAAATGCTTCCCTGATAAATCATAGGTATTCCCATATAACTTATTGTACTTTTATCGGGCAACCCTCCTATCCAGTTGAATGTTTTGGTAGACATATCTACAATTCCGTATTGAGTGGCTTCGCTGGCAAGCGTTACAGCTTTGTCATTATATATTTCAAGTAAAAATCGATGTCCGTCGATATACCAAAGACGTTTGAACTTATACCCCCCTGTTTGTGCCTGAATATTGAAATAGTAATTTTTATCGAAACCATCCAGGCTGGAATTTACTTTTAAAGCACCGCAAGGTAGTTTTGTTGATGAATTTTCACCTCCGAATGCGCCGGAGAAAACATAGACCGTTCCATCGTCGGTTTTTCCTATTTGAGAGTAATATTGTGATCTGTATCTTCCTGATGAATAACTGATGCGATTGTCCCCGAAAGTACGCACCACATTCAGATTACCATCTATTACTGCAACACGTACACTGTCAGGATATGTGATTCTGCCTGTACTTGATCCTCCGTTATCGCTTGACGTCTGCTGATATTCTGATTGTATCATACCTGTCAGAAATTGATTGTTTCCGAGATCGACTACTCCCGAAAATGTCACAAGATTGCCGTTAGATGTTAAATCTTTGGTCAGAATAGTTTTTTGTTTTTGTATTGAAAAATTATCCGCACTTCTTAATACGAATGTAGCACCATCCACTCTGTTTGTACCGTTTTCGTCTTTAATGGCGTTCCCGTTGTCATCAACAGGAGTTTGTCCGCCCACGCTCGTAACCAAATAGCTATTGAAAAAACCATACGAGGTGAATCGTGTTGAAACAATAAATTGTGCAATCTGATGTAGTGTGCTATCACTTTTCAATCTGAAACCATATCCTATGCCAGGGCTACCCTGCTGATATACTAATCCAACGGCAACACCTTTGTTGAACGACCATAAATAATCTGTCATCGGTAATTGAAGTACATTTGAGCTAATCGGCAAATCTGCTCCTCCATCTAATGATTTGGCTTGCATGATATATTCTGCGCTCGCTCCTTTGACAGCTATTAAAAATTCTCCTTTTTTATCATATACCGTACTTTTAGGTGTATCATCATTATCATCGCTACATGACATATAGGACAGCGAGGTACACAGGATCATCGCAACTGCTAAATACTTCTTAAAAGACATCTTCTTTTCAATCATACACTATCTGTTTATTATTAATTATTATTCCTGTTAAAGTAATATCTGAATTTCACGGTAAAGCTCCGACCCGGTTTTTGCAGGTAAAAGTTATCGTATAATAATTCGTCCGTCAGATTTCTTACTTCAAATGCAAAATTGTATATACCGTCTTTCAAAGCGTAAATCAAGCGTGCATCGTGCGAAAATTGTCTCGGAACAAATACTTCCGTGCTTTCACTTTGCCATTGTTTGTAAAAGCGGTGTGCATAATGCAGATCATATCCTATTGATAGATTATTGCCCTTGCCAAATAGGTTCAACTGATTGTACTTAACATCGGCGTTTCCGAAAAAATAGGGTATATTGGGCACTATATTATTGTATATATTGTGTTTAGAGTTGTTGGCTGAAACTTTATTTTTGTTTCTTATATCCTGATAAGACAGATTTCCTCCGATTGAAAATCTATTTTTATAGAAATAATGGACTTCAAACTCGCCGCCTACGCTAAGCACTTTCTTTAAATTCAGACTTCCACCGAATCCTTTGTTGTCAATTTCGCGTTTAATGAAATTTCTTATATCGCGATAGATGAAACCACCATCTACTGTTAGCGTATGGGCTTTGGATAAAGGCTGATTCAAGACTACATTAACATTCAGATTCCGACTATTTTCCGGTTTTATAGCCGCATTCCCTTTTTCGGTGCTTCCGTCCCCAAATAATTCTTTCGGGGTTGGCAAACGGTATGTTTTTTCAAATGATGCTTTAATCTGCAAATTCGTCACAGGGTTATAGGTAGTAGCCGCACCGAATCCCGTCAGACTATAATCGGTTGTGCGTGTTTTAAATCTTCCCGATGAATTCTTGGTCGTATCAACCGGACCGACTACACGGGTATAGTAATATTTGACAAAAGCGAGAGCATTCCATTTTTGATTTGGCTCGTATTTATAAGAAAAACCAACTACATCTTTTCGGGATTTACGATCAGAATTTTTATCTGTCGCAGCATCCCGATCTTTACGATTGAAGTCGCTGAAAATGTTATTTAATGAGAAATGATGAATACTCCATAAATTATAATTCATGTTCGATGAAATATAGCCTGACTTATCTATCTGTTCAGCCTCGGTTTTATCCGCTTCTCCTTGTGTCGGCTTAGGCATATAGTCGCCTGTCCAGCTATACTGGCGTGCAAGCGTATCTATATTATTGATTGTCGATCTGTCGTATCGTCCCGAAAACGAGACATTCAGGTTTTTGATTAATAAATCTTTCTTTTCATATTCTAAAGACGGAGACCAATTTTTTGTTTTTTGTTTTTTCTTCCCGAATACGATAGTCATAATATTGGCATTCTGTATTTGCCTGTCCTCATGTGCATATTTAATTCCGAACATCAATCGGTCTGCCCATGATTTATTGACAAATCCGACTTTCGCATTCGCAACCTCATTATGGTATTTATCGTGGAAACGTTTAAACCATTTCGGCTCCAATATCAGATTTCCTGTTTCAACATCAAGGTATTCATTTACCTTAACTTTATAATCATTGTCTGAATAATTTTGATAGGCATTCAGTTGCATTGTGAAGCCGTTTTTCAGTGTATGCATAAAATTGAAGTTCGATTTATGTGTATTAAAAGAACCGTAAGAGTAAGACGCGTCGATAATTGTGTTCGTAGTTCTATTAGTTACAAGGTTTATCACTCCTCCTAAGGCATCTGATCCAAACTCAACGGGAACTACACCTTTATAGACTTCGAGCCGATCGACAAAACCTAAGGGAATGTTACTAATCGGAAAACCGTCTCCCGAAGCATCTAATGGAACACCATCCATAAAAAATTTGACGTGTCTGCCTGTAAAACCATTCAGGCTAATCTGTGTCGACGACCCTACTCCACCCTCTTCACGAATTTTTACTCCGGTCACTTTATCCAGTACATTCGCAACATCCATATTCGTATTTCGCAGAGCTTTGGTATCTATTGCCACTACATTATAGGCTGACTCGTTAATACGCTGCACGGAAGTCTTGCCTTTAACTACTATGTCCTTCAACCTGTTATTATCCTCTTTGAGTTGCACGTCAATAATAAGATTCTGATCTGGACGCACAGTTATTTCTTGTTCAAAAGGTTGATATCCCAAATGGGTAGCGCAAAGAATTTGTCTACCGACGGGTACTTTCAGATTATAATTACCGGCTTCGTCTGAACTCGCTGAAATTTGCGTTCCTTTTATATAAATCGTTGCAAACGGAAGTATTGAACCGCCACCTTTTATTGTTCCTTGTACTACAGAATATTGGTTTTGTTGTGCATTAAGTGGTAGAAATAATATGATACATAATACAATAATGGATAGCTTTACTATATGACTTTTGCCTTTATTCATCAAACGTGCTATTTATAAATTAAGGTTTTATTTTTTAGACTACAAAGTTCTCCCGAATATCAGAGCCGATCAATAACAAATAGCAGGTATTTTTCAATCGTAATTTAGCTATAAATAGCCATATAAACATCTAATTATCATACTATTAAATAATAAAGAATATTGTCATATAAACATCTTAAAACGTTAATATAACAATAAAAAACCAATTAATAATTTCGCTAAAAATTGGGTGTTATTACTATCTATCGAAGTAAAAAACAGTTCTTTAAAAGAGTTTTGTAAAGATATAAGTTGTAAACAGTCTTAATATATCTTATATTTACATAAGAATATCTTATATTTTCCTAATTCGTTTTATTAATCATGAACAAAAGAGAAATTATTGATCGCAAAGTTTCATATGACCTGAACACAAATATCAAGTTTATCAAAACCGATGGGAAAAATAAAGATTACATATATATTCAGCACAAGCACGACGATTATCAACTGCGTCTTATAACCAAAGGGGCGGGAGTTTGTATGGTCGGAGAATGTATCGTTGATTATCAAAAAGGGGATATATTATTCTTCGGGCGCAACGTTCCACATTGTTCGTCTTTGTATGAATATGCAAAAAAAGATATTTCACCGTCTGAAAGCGAGATCTTACAGTTTTCCCCCGATTTGTTTCCTGAAAAATTACACCAACTTCCGGATTATATGTTTATCAGCCACTTGTTACTGAAAAGCCAGAACGGGCTTATATTCCGAAACAAGGTACTGTCTAAAAAAATTGAACTGCAGATTCATGAGATTCAACATCAACGAGGAATTAATAAGATAAACAGCTTGTTCTGTCTTCTCGAAACTTTATCTATGGATAAAAATTTCAGATTAATATCCGAAAATCAGTATGATATTAAAAACACTTTCTGTGAAAATCATGGCTCGCTACAAAAAGTATATGATTATCTGTACAGAAATATGAAAAACGAGATAAGCCTCGAAGACATATCACGATATGTTAATCTAACACCCGCATCGCTTTGTCGTGCGTTTAAGAGTAAAACTCGAATTACGATTTTTCAGTTTCTGAACAAAATCAGAATCGAAAATGTATGTAAATTGCTTCTTTATTCCGACCTTTCAATATCTCAAATAGCGTATGAATCAGGATTTAATAATCTGGCTTATTTCAGTCGGAGATTTAAAGATAGCACAAAAATGTCACCATCAGAATATAGGAGTAAAATGAAGTAATAAAAAACGAAACTCCCAATATGATTATGCCGGAATGTTTTTTTCTGCCATCGTGTCAGCACGAAGCGATAAAACAGAAGAAACCCGGCTTTTTCAACAAGCCCATCTAACAGTTTAATTTAAAATAGATTAAGTAATAATATGCAAAATATAGATATAATATAATAAACAATGGCAGAATACTTGTTAAATAAACTGAAGAGATGTACCCTCTAAAACTAAAATCAATACATTTGTATTAAACATATAATACGATAAACATGCTAAATTATTTATTGATAATTGTTTTAATCTTTGTTTTATTCATTTCAGTAGCACAATTCTTACTGAAAAAAATTATCCTGTTCTTTTTCGGTAAATCAACTAAAACAACAGACAAGCACCAAGGTTATCGGCGAAACAACAATTCATACCAGAATCCGTCTAAACACGACAAAGTTTTCGGTTCTGACGAAGGCGAATATGTTCCCTATGAAGAAATCAATGAATAAGTTTATTTTTCTATAAAGCAAATCCCGAATAAGAAGTACTTATTCGGGATTTTTTGTATCAAATAAATTTATTTTCAGACTATTCTTTATCACCGTAAGCTAAATCTCCCGCATCGCCCAGTCCGGGTACAATATAAGATGATTCATTCAGATCGGGGTCAATAGCAGCAGCCCATATAGTAGTCTTATCTGCAGGAAAATTGCTCGAACAATAATCCACTGCCTGCCGACTGGCAATAATGGTTGCAATATGTATATGACTTGGTTCACCTTTTGTCTTGAGCGCATGATAAGATAATTCCATGCTACCGCCTGTGGCCAGCATCGGATCAGTAATAATCAAAACCTTATCATCTATTAAAGGAGAGGCGATATATTCGATATGTACATGAAAGCTCTGATGATTTTCTTTATATTTACGGTATGCCGAAACAAAAGCATTTTCAGCTGTATCAAAAAAATTCAGAAATCCTGTATGAAAAACAAGACCCGCACGCAATATTGTACCGATAACCACCTTATCGGAAGGAACATTTGTTTCGGATACCCCCAGTGGAGTCTGCGTTTTCAATTTCATATAATTTAATTCACGGCTGATCTCATAAGCCATAATTTCACCTATTCGCTCAATATTAGAACGGAAACGCATACGGTCTTTTTGTATTTCAATATCGCGAAGCTCGCTTACAAATCGGTTCAATATTGTATTTTGCTCCGACAAGTTGATGACTTTCATATTCTCTATATTTATAGTTCGTTCCAAATTTTCCAAGCCTCTAACGCCTGTATTTCAAGCATATCAGCTCCATTTTTAATCTTAGCTCCCCTCTCCTTACCCAACTTTAAAAATTTAGTCTCGGCTGGGTTATACACTAAATCGTAAAGTAAATGACGAGAAGTGATATATTCGTATGGTATATCAGGTGATTTATCTACATCTGGGAATGTACCTAAGGGTGTGGCGTTTACAATAATCGTATGCTCATGCATAATTTCTTTATTCAAATCCTGATAGGTAAAAGCTCCTTGTTTAGGGCTTCGGGATACGAAAACAGGGTCTATCCCCAACTTTACAAGACCATTATACACAGCTTTCGAAGCTCCACCTGTCCCTAAAATCAACGCCTTTTTATGTATATCGTCATTTAAAAATACTTTTAGCGGTTTTGTAAACCCTATGATATCAGTATTATACCCTTTCAAATAAGTTTTATTGTCAGATACTCTTTCTATTTTGATCACGTTTACAGCACCAATATTCTTTGCTTCCTCATCTAAATCAGTAAGATATTTCATCACAGTCTCTTTATGGGGCAAAGTCACGTTCAGACCAACGAGTTCCAGATTTTCTCTAATAATTTTACAAATGTCAGCTATATCCTCAATCTCGAAATTAAGGTAAGCGGCTTCAATATGCTCTTTTGAAAACTTTTGCGTAAAGTACTTCTGCGAAAAAGAGTGTTTTAGAGGATATCCCAATAATCCATATTTTTTCATAAACAGGCATATACAAAAAAAATAGAGCAACCCTCTGTTTTTCAAAAGTATTACTCTATCTTAAATTATCATTTCTTACTTTATAAGCACGATATTTTATTATTTCTTTTCCGGAGTGTAACGGCTATTCATCAGTTTAATCAATTGAGGGGTAACATCATAGCTTTCTTTTGCCCATAAGATATTGTTGACTCCGCTATTGCTAAAGATAATCTGATAATTAGCTTTTTTATTAAACTCTTTTACACAAACTCTGACTGAATCGGCAGTCTGTTGGCTTATACGTTGCTGTTCAAGCGCGATTTCATTCTCCATACGCTGAGCCAATATTTGCAAATCAGCTCCTAATTTTTGTATTCTTGCGTATTCCCGCTCCGCACGTTCTTGACTTAAGAATGCATTATTCTGAACTTTTTTCTGAAAATCCGTAGCTTCAGATTCTGCCTGTCTCTTTTTCTGATTCATTGTTGCGTTTGAGCTTTCAACCTTACGCATCAACTTATCATTCTCGTCTTTATGAAAATTGTAATTCAATAATAACGAATCAAGGTTTACATAGGCAACAGGCAATACAACCGAAGAGTCTCCGCCATGAAATGTAAGTGAAGGAGCTTCAGCTCCACCTTTTTTAGAAGTAAAAAACAATATAAAAAGGATGATCACCGCAACAGCCAGCACTCCATTAATCAAATACGAAATATTCTTCATCTTAGTCTAAAGTAATAATTAATTATCAGGTTATCAAGATTTCTTCTTTATAGATATCGTTTATATTCTAAACATATCATCTGAACAAAGATATACTTTTATGTTAAAACAAAGCTAACATACAACATTTAAAAGTTCTAAAAATATTGTTTTTTGTATTTCGGATGCTTACTTTTATATTTATTAATAATTTAACAATTCTAAAAATATTGGAATCTATGACTATAAAAGACTTAAAACCAGCATCTGTATGGAATTATTTTCATGAAATAACCCAAATACCTCGTCCTTCAAAAAAAGAAGATAAAATTATAGCTTACCTCCTTGAGTTTGCAAAAAAACATAATCTTGAAGCCAAAAAGGATAATGCAGGCAACGTACTTATAACAAAACCGGCTACTAAAGGCAAAGAAAAATTACCTACCGTGATATTACAAGGGCATGTTGATATGGTTTGCGAAAAAAACACAGACACGAAGCATGATTTTGATAAAGATCCTATTGAGACTTACGTCGATGGTGAATGGCTAAGAGCTAAGGGTACTACTCTTGGCGCCGACAACGGTATCGGCGTTGCCGCGGCACTCGCTATTCTTGCTTCGGACTCTATTGAACATGGTAAATTGGAGTGCTTATTCACAGTTGATGAAGAAACAGGGTTGACAGGTGCTTATGCTTTAGGTAAAGATTTTCTTAGTGGCGACATTCTGATAAATCTGGACACAGAAGAAGAAGGTGAGATTTACATTGGTTGCGCCGGAGGTAAAACAACACATGCAACTTTCACATATAATAGAGAAAACGCACCCGAAAATTATTTTTGGTTCAGAATCATTGTCAACGGACTTAATGGAGGTCATTCAGGTTCAGAAATTAATAAAGGTCTTGGCAATGCCAATAAAATATTGAACCGCTATCTCTGGGAACTAAATAAAAATGTGGGGTTAAGACTGTCTGAAATTGACGGTGGAAATCTACACAACGCCATTCCACGTGAAGCTTCCGCCTTAGGAGGTGTTCCATTCGACAAAAAAGAAGAGGTAATAGTGCTATTGAATACTATGACACCTGATTTTGAAGCTGAACTGAAAATCACTGATCCCGGATTGAAAATTCAGGTTACGTCGACCGAAGCACCGGCATATGTAATCGACAAAAAAACATCAGACAATCTACTCAACGCCATCTATATCTGCCCTCATGGAGTACTAGCAATGAGTAACGATGTACCCGGACTGGTTGAAACTTCAACAAATCTGGCTTCGATAAAAATGAAAGAAAACAATACAATCGTTGTAGGAACAAGCCAGAGAAGCTCTACAGTCTCATTGAAAGATAATGCCGTAAATATTATACACATAGTATTTACGATGGCAGGCGCGGAAGTAAAATCAAATGAAGGTTATCCGGGCTGGAAACCTAATCCAGATTCAAAAGTGCTTGACATCGCCAAGAAATCATACAAAAACCTTTTCGGGGTGGACCCTAAAATAATGGCAATACACGCAGGTTTGGAGTGCGGTTTATTTTTTGAGAAATATCCGCATCTCGACATTATTTCATGCGGCCCAACCATTACAGAAGCACATTCTCCCGCCGAGAAAGTTCATATACCCTCCGTTGCCAAATGGTGGGAATTCTTGTTGGATATATTAAAAAATATCCCGTCAAAATAATCGCACGCAAACTTACTTTTCAAGCCAAAATATTACGGTTCGTAATATTTTGGCTTTTTATCTTTACTATTTTTTTAGAAAAGGATTAGACTGCAATTTATTTTTTCTTCATAACTTTGTTTAAATATACAGAGCTGTTTCATAAAGCTTTTTTTTATGAGATTATTATGGCATGATAATTGCATAACTCCTGATAATAATTTCAGCTATTAACAAATAAAAAAATAAACGTAATGATTAACGATTTCAAAAATTACGCGACCAAACATCTGGGTATAAACAGTAATGGTTTAGATAAATATATGGATATAACCAGCAGTTACATTTCGCCGACAATTATTGAAGAACGTCAACTAAATGTTGCGCAAATGGATGTGTTTTCACGCCTGATGATGGACCGTATTATTTTTCTTGGCACTCAAATAGACGACTACACCGCCAACGTAATACAAGCTCAGCTTTTGTATCTTGATTCAGCTGATTCAGGTAAAGATATTTCAATTTACATTAATTCTCCCGGCGGATCAGTTTACGCAGGATATGGCATATATGACACCATGCAGTTTATCAGCAGCAATGTATCAACAATCTGTACAGGAATTGCGGCTTCTATGGCAGCAGTATTACTCGTTGCCGGAGAAAAAGGTAAACGATTTGCATTGAAACATTCACGAGTGATGATACATCAGCCTCTTGGTGGTGCACAAGGACAGGCATCAGATATAGAAATCACAGCCCGGGAAATAGCAAAAGTTAAAAATGAATTATACAAAATCATAGCAGATCACTCCGGCAAATCAATTGAAGAAGTCGCACGTGATTCAGATCGTGACTTCTGGATGACTTCAGATGAAGCCAAAGATTATGGTATGATTGATGATATCCTAACAAGAAACAAATAAAAAATACTAAAGCAATTAATGGCTAAGAAAGAAAATAATCTGGGATTTTGCAGTTTTTGCGGTCGTAGTGACAAAGAAGTGAATATGCTGATATCAGGATTGTCAGCTGACATTTGCGACAGCTGTATCGAACAAGCCTATCAGATAATCAAAGATACAGTTCGATCCGGTAAAAAGGCTGATAACAACAGTCTTGACAAATCGAAACTACCCGACCCCGAACACATCAAAAAATATTTGGACGAATACATTATAGGCCAAGACAGCGCTAAACGCTATCTGTCCGTAGCCGTCTATAACCATTACAAACGGATTATGCAAGACATAGACGATGATGGTATCGAGATTGAAAAATCAAATATCATCATGGTCGGCCCCACCGGTACAGGTAAGACCCTAATGGCTCGTACTATCGCAAAACTCCTGCATGTTCCCTTTGCCATAGTAGATGCCACCGTACTCACCGAAGCCGGTTATGTAGGTGAAGATATAGAAAGCATTCTAACCCGATTATTACAAGCGTCAGATTATAATGTAGCTTCAGCCGAACGAGGAATCGTATTTATAGATGAGATCGATAAGATAGCACGCAAAAGTGACAATCCGTCTATAACTCGTGATGTTAGTGGCGAAGGCGTTCAACAAGGTTTATTAAAGTTGCTCGAAGGTTCAATCGTAAACGTACCACCACAAGGCGGGCGTAAACATCCCGACCAAAAAATGATAGCAGTTGACACAAAAAATATTCTATTTATTTGTGGAGGAGCTTTTGACGGCATAGAACGTAAAATTGCACAACGCATGAACACTCATGTAGTTGGATATGCAAGTGCAAAAAATAATACACCGATTGATCGTGAAAATCTGTTGCAATACATATCACCTCAAGATTTAAAATCATTTGGATTAATCCCGGAAATAATCGGAAGGCTACCTATATTAACCCATCTTGAAGCTTTGGATCGAAACGCATTACGCCGAATACTGACAGAACCTAAAAACTCAATCATTAAGCAATATATAAAATTATTCAAGATGGATGGAGTGGATCTTACATTCGACGAAGATGTCTATGAATTTGTTGTTGACAAAGCAATCGAATATAAACTTGGTGCACGTGGATTACGTTCGATAGTAGAGACTATTATGATGGATGCCATGTTCACGATACCATCATCAAAAAAGACTCAGTTGCACATTACACATCAGTATGCTGCTGAGCAGCTGGATAATTCCCATTTTAGTAAGACTAAAATGCCTTGTTAAAAAATAAAATTTTCTTAAAAATAAGTTTCAATAGATTTGCTTTTTTAAAATTACACTCTATCTTCGTAGCAATATAAATGAGGTATAGAGACATATGGTCAATTATTCTTTTACGGAGCAAAATATGGTGGGTATTTACAGTATATATATAAGCGAATTAGTAACTAAAGATACTACATTACTCAGCTATGTTTAATCAAGAAGTTGATTTAACGACTCAATTAAAAAAACATTTTGGGTTCGATACATTTAAAGGCAATCAAAAAAATATCATACAAAATGTTCTGAACGGTCGGGATACTTTTGTACTCATGCCAACCGGAGGAGGCAAATCTCTGTGTTATCAGTTACCTGCGCTCCTACTGGAAGGGACAGCCGTTATTATATCTCCACTTATAGCCTTGATGAAAAATCAGGTAGATGCCATGCGCAACTTTAGTGAAGAAGACGGCGTGGCTCACTTTCTGAACTCATCGCTAAACAAATCAGCAATTGAGTTAGTAAAAACTGACATTCTTTCTGGCAAGACCAAGTTATTATACGTAGCGCCAGAATCACTTACGAAAGAAGAAAATATAGATTTTCTGAAGCAAATTAAAATTTCATTTTACGCTATTGACGAAGCACACTGTATTTCGGAATGGGGACACGATTTCCGCCCCGAATACCGACGTATTCGTCCAATAGTCAACGTTATAGGTCAACACCCAATCATAGCACTCACTGCAACTGCTACACCCAAGGTGCAACTTGACATACAGAAGAATCTCGGAATGACTGACGCGGATTTCTTCAAATCATCGTTTAATCGGGAAAACCTGTATTACGAAGTACGTGCCAAAACAGATAATGTAGATAAAGATATAATAAAATATATCAAGACTCAAGGTCATAAATCTGGAATAATTTATTGCCTAAGCCGCAAAAAAGTCGAGGAATTTGCAGAAATCCTGCAAACCAACGACATCAATGCACTTCCATATCATGCAGGTCTTGACGCTGGAACACGCTCTGCCAATCAAGATGCGTTTTTAATGGAACAAGCCGATGTGGTAGTAGCAACCATTGCCTTTGGAATGGGGATAGATAAACCCGATGTTCGTTACGTGATCCATTACGATATGCCCAAAAGCCTGGAGGGGTACTATCAGGAAACAGGACGTGCCGGACGCGATGGAGGCGAAGGCAAATGTATAGCCTTTTATTCGCCAAAAGATTTACAGAAGCTGGATAAGTTTATGCAAGGGAAACCAGTTGCCGAACAGGAAATAGGTAGGCAATTATTACTTGAAACCGCTGCTTACGCCGAAACAGCAATGTGCCGAAAAAAGGTCTTATTACATTATTTTGGAGAAGAATATAAAGAGAAAAGTTGTGGAAATTGTGATAATTGTGTAAACCCTAAAAAACAAGTGGAAGCAAAAGATTTATTACAGACAGCTATTGAAGCTGTACTAGCTTTAAAAGAAAAATTTAAAACTGATTATGTTGTCAATATCCTCAGAGGAAAAGAGACATCAGAGATAGAGACATACAACCATCAAGATTTAGAAGTATTTGGTTCTGGTTCAGATGCTGATGAACAAACATGGAACGAAGTTATACGACAGGCAGTTATCGGAGGATACTTTGAAAAAGACATAGAGAATTATGGATTACTGAAAGTAACAAAAAAAGGAAAAGACTTCCTGAAAAAACCTGTATCATTTAAAATTACTACCGAAGATGACGACAACTTGGATGAAGACTCGATCGACGAAGATGTTGTTGTCAAAAGTGGAGGCGGCGGTTCAGCCGTCGATCCCGTACTGTTCTCGATAATGAAAGACCTAAGGAAGAAGATGGCAAAAAAACTGAATGTTCCGCCATACGTAATTTTCCAAGACCCTTCATTAGAAGCAATGGCTACCATCTACCCTATAAACATGGAAGAGTTGCAAAACATACCCGGTGTAGGAGCAGGTAAAGCTAAACGCTATGGAACAGAATTTATAGATATAATACGGAAACACGTTATCGAAAATGAAATCGAAAGACCTGAAGATTTACGTGTTCGTACCGTAGCCAATAAGTCAAAACTAAAAGTCGCTATCGTTCAAGCCATTGACCGTAAGGTGGCATTAGACGATTTGGCAGAATCCAAAGGCATAGAATTTTCGGAACTTTTGGAAGAAGTAGAAGCTATTGTATATTCAGGAACAAAAATCAACATAGATTATTTTCTTCACGAAGTTATTGACGAAGACCGTATAGAAGATATTTTTGAATATTTTCAAGAAGCCGAATCTGATAATTTGAAGAACGCGATTGAAGAACTCAGCGAATACTCTGAGGATGAAATAAGACTTGTCCGCATCAAGTTTATTTCGGACATGGCAAATTAAAAATGAAGACAAAAGCTATTTTTCCGGGAACTTTTGACCCTTTTACGATCGGCCACTATTCATTAGTCAGCCGATCGCTCAATATAGTAGACGAAATTGTTATAGCTATCGGTGTTAACGAAGCTAAACAAAGTTTTTTTTCATTAGATCAACGTTTGCAAATGATACGTGATCTGTACAAAGATGATCCACGAATAAGCGTAGATTCATATAATTGTCTGACTGTTGATTTTGCAACCAAAACCAATTCGTCACTTATCATTAGAGGCATAAGGTCTGTTAACGATTATGAATACGAAAAGACCATAGCCGATATGAACAGAAGCATTTCGGGCATCGAAACCATCATTTTATTTACTGAACCAGAACTAACACATATAAGCTCAACAATAGTTCGGGAACTGCTTCAGTTTGGACGTGACATTACAGAATTTATACCAGCTCAGCTGAATATAGCGAATTATCTCCAACCGAATGACAAGAGATATATACCCAAACTGAGTTAACTTTTAAATATGAAAAAACTGATATTCACACTCATAAGCTTATCAATTTTATCGGCATCAACAAATGCACAGGTAAAATTGACGAAAAGCTCTGAAAAAATGGCGCTTACCATGTATTTTATCAACAAATTATATGTAGATAAAATAGATGAAAAAAAATTATCAGATGATGTAGTAAAAGCTCTCCTCCATGAACTTGATCCACACTCATCCTATATTTCGGAAAAAGAAGTAAAGGAAATGAACGAACCATTAGAAGGAAACTTCGATGGTGTGGGAATCTCTTTCAATATGATGACTGATACACTTTATGTAATAGAAACAATATCGGGCGGTCCTGCAGAAAAAGTCGGGATTCTTCCCGGAGACAAAATAATCTATGTAGGCGACACGCTGATTGCTGGTGTGAAAATGCCGAACAAAAAAGTGATGTCGTTGCTACGTGGGCCTAAAGGAACTAAAGTTGATGTAAAAGTACTGAGAAGAGGTGTTCCTGATCTGATTGAGTTTATCATTACACGTAATAAAATACCTATTTACAGTTTGGATGCAGCCTACATGATTGATAAAAAAACAGGCTATATCAGATTGAACAGATTTGGTGCTACAACCACTGACGAGTTTAATGAGGCTTGCAAAAAACTGAAACAAGAAGGTATGCAAAACCTCATACTCGACTTACAGAACAACGGAGGTGGCTATTTAACAGCCGCCATCGAATTGGCTGACGAGTTTTTGGATAAAGATAAACTGATCGTTTATACCGAAGGAGCTAATCAACCCAAGAAAAACGAAAAATCGACAAGTAAGGGGTTGTTTGAGCAGGGTAAATTAATTATCCTAATCAACGAATATTCAGCCTCGGCAAGCGAGATTGTTTCAGGAGCCATTCAGGACTGGGACAGAGGCGTTATTGTCGGTCGTCGCAGTTTCGGAAAAGGGCTTGTACAAAGACAGATTCCATTGCCCGACGGTTCACAATTACGCTTAACTACCGCACGCTATTATACGCCGACAGGACGTTGTATACAGAAACCGTATGAAAATGGCAAAGAGGAAAATTATGCAATGGATGTTATTGAGCGTTACAACAAAGGCGAAATGATGCATGCCGACAGCATACATTTTCCCGATTCACTCAAATATCAGACACTCATTAACAAACGGACTGTTTACGGAGGAGGAGGAATAATGCCGGATTATTTTGTTCCGGTTGATACTATTGGCTTTACCAATTATCTGCGTAATCTGAATGCGCGCGCCATCACTTATAAGACAGCGATGAAATTAGTCGATAATTCAAGAAAAGAATTGTTGAAAAAATATCCGACAGGAGACATTTTCTTAAAGGAGTTTGAAGTAAGTGATGATTTATTGAAACAATTAATAGCCAATGCTGAAGAAGAAAATTTGTATCTCAAGCCTGAGAATAAAACAGACTCCACAGATAAAGATGAAATAAAAGACAACGTCACAAAATCTGATACTGACGAAAGAATTGAATTTAGTGAAAACGAATATATCCGTTCTTTACCGATAATAAAAGTTCAGATCAAAGCATTAATTGCAAGGGATTTGTATGACAACACATCCTATTTCAAAGTAATAAACGGCATCAATGAAGTATATTTGAATGCCTGCAAGATTATCAAAAACGATAAACAATATGACGAATTATTGAATAAAAAAATATCCGATGAATAATCAGATGTTTTTTGATCTACAATTTTAATAAGATATACTGCTGTGTCAAATTTTTGGCACAGCTATTTATTTTAATCCATAAAACGGTAATTTGCCAACCTCATTTCCATCTTAAATTTTAAAATCAAACATACCACATATGCTTATTATTATTCATAAGTATAGATTAATCAACACAGAGCAATCATAAAAAGTGCTTTTTTCCTATATTTGTTCTTAAAATAATTAATGCGATAAAATGAAAAGGATATTCAGCTTATTTTTACTTAGCGGCATTGCTACTTTTACAATTCTCAATGCTCAAAGTTTGGAGCTTAAAGACATCACCCAAGGCAAATATCAAGCTAAGAGAATAAACTCCATGCTTTCGTCATCAGATGGTGAATCTTATTACCAACCGAATGACGAACACACGATGATAATCCGTTACAAATATAAAACAGGCTTGCCAACAGACACTGTATTCAATATTGATAAAGCAAGACAATGCCCTTTTAAACATTTTCAAGGTTTCATAGTCAGTCCCGATGACAAGCGATTACTAATCTACACCGATGCTGAACGAATTTATCGTCATTCTTTTAAAGCCAATTATTATTATTACGATATGCGCCGCAACTTGGTGCAAAAATTAACAGCAAACAAATCGAAACAAATGGTGCCAGTTTTCTCTCACGACGGGCGTATGGCGGCATTTGTTGTTGACAACAACATCTGGCTGGCTAAATTCGATTACGGTTCCGAATCGCAGATTACAACCGATGGGAAATATGGTAACGTTATAAATGGGGCAACAGACTGGGTTTATGAAGAAGAATTATCAACAACTTCCCTGATGGATTTTTCAGCAGACAATAATCTATTAGCATTTGTCCGCTTTGATGAGACCGATGTACCTGAATACTCGTTCCAATATTACGGAAATACCACATACCCTAAACTAATCTCATTTAAATACCCTAAAACAGGAGAGGTAAACTCGAAAGTATCTTGCCGTGTGTTTGACATTAATGAGAAAACCACACGTGAAATGAATATTCCAATGAAAGAAATCGAGTATATTCCCCGCATCCACTTTTTACCCCAAGGCGATGAACTCGCTATAATGACGCTTAACCGTAAACAAAACAAATTCGTTATGTATTTTGCGAACGCACGTTCGACTGTCAGCCGTGAAGTATTGCGTGACGAAAGTAAATATTATATAAACTCGGAATTATTAAAATTTATAACATTCTTCGGAAATCAATTTACTTATGTGAGTGAAAAAAGTGGTTATAGTCACTTATACCTGTATGACAATACAGGAGTGGAAATTAAACAGCTTACACAAGGAAACTACGATGTTATTTCGCTACTTGCAGTTGATGAACAGAATAAAGCCATCTACATCGAATCGGCTGACGAAGGAGCTCTTTATCGCTCCATCAACAAGATCGACCTGAAAAAAGGCGATATAAAAAAATTATCCACTCAGAAAGGTGTTAATACAGCCATCTTCAGCAACAATGGCAAATATTATGTAAATTATTATACAAATGCCAAAACCCCGGTTCTGATCACAATGCATGAAGCATCGGGCAAACAATTACGTGTGCTCGAAGATAACACCATACTGAAAAATAAACTCACTTCAGTTCCAACCATTCCGGCTAAGGAATTTATAACCGTTAAAGGACATGACGGAAGCGAACTCAATGCTTATATAATGAAACCCGCTGACTTTAATCCTTCAAAAAAATATCCTCTGATAATGATTCAGTACAGCGGACCTGACTCACAACGTGTATTAGATGAATATTCGGTAGATTGGACTGACTTCGCTACCACACAAGGCTTTATTGTGGCTTGCGTAGACGGTAGAGGCACAGGTGCGCGTGGAGAAAAATTCAGAAAATGCACATACATGAATCTGGGTATCATAGAATCTGACGATCAGATAGCCGCCGCACAATACTTCTCAACCCTACCCTATATCGATAAAGACAAGATCGCTATTTGGGGATGGAGTTATGGTGGATACAATGTTTTGATGAGTATGAGCCGTGGAAACGGAATATTCAAGGCAGGTGTTGCCATCGCTCCCGTTACGGACTGGCGTTTCTACGATACGGTTTATGGAGAACGTTATATGAGTACACCTCAGGAAAACGCAAGCGGTTACGACGCAGGCTCACCAATCAAATTGGCAAACCAATTGCAAGGAAATCTTCTTTTGATTCATGGCACAGCCGACGACAATGTTCATTTCCAGAACACAATCGACTATACAGATGCTCTTATTAAGGCGGGAAAACAATTTGACCTATTCGTATTCCCCGACAAAGATCACTCGATAAGAGGTGCGGCTAACAGGACATACTTATATACAAAAGTCATTAACCATCTTAAAAATAAGATGTAAAAATGGTAATAATTCAAATTGTTTTAGGAATCATCATAATAGCTATAGGAGTAAATTTAGGCATCGTTGTCAATAACTTCGCGAATAAAAAGAAAGCTGCCGATGATACTACGGAAGCCTGTTATAATGATGAGAAAAAGCCCGTAAAGCCATCTACACTTTCACAGGTATTAACCATAACCGGCTATACGATATCAGCATTGATAGTATTGGCAGGAATCGGATATATCATTATTCAGCTTATATTAGATAATAGTATATCCGATAAATTTAATTTTTTTTGAAGACCTGATCGGTCGACAAATATAAGATTGCATGATGGATAAAAACATAAAAGTCATCCTATTCGATTTAGGGCAGGTTCTGGTCAATCTTGAATATGAACAGTCCTTAAGAGCCTTTAGTGAATTATGCGACGACGATATCCTGCAACTTTGGAAAACGACCGATCTGCAAAAAACTTTTGACGAATTTGAATTAGGCAAACTAAGCGTTGATGAATTTTATTCAGAACTAAGAAAGTACTTGCGAAAAGGCACTACTGACATTCAGATCAAAAACGCATGGAACACGCTGTTAGGCGATGTTCCGGATTATAAATTAGAGACTTTATTGAGTTTACGCAGTCAATACCGTATATTTTTACTCAGTAACACCAATCAATTACATTGGGAATATTCAAAAGAAAAGCATTTCAAATACAAAGGGCATACCGTGAATGATTTCTTTGAGAAGACATATACATCGTTTGAGTTGCACATGATGAAACCCGATAGGCATATTTATCAATATGTATTGGACGATATAAATATACGTCCAGAGGAAGTATTTTTTATAGATGACAGAGAAGACAATTGTATTGGTGCTTCTCAGATGGGCATAAAAACGTATCAGGCACAGCCACTCGAAGATTGGCGATATTTGTTTACGTAATCCGATTGTGCCTGCATAGCTTTTCTACTCATTACTACTTCAATATCGGCTTATAAAACTTTATTCAGAAATTGAGTTTTGAGAATGTTTTTTTAGCCAGCAGATAATAATCAAATAGAATACTTTTTCGGTAGATGGTTTGAATATTCAATTGCACGGCTTTTGCGTGATTTTCAAGACGTGCCGAAATATAGTTATGCTTTATCGCATTAAATTCATGATAGGCTTTGCGTACGGCTTTAGCATTGGCAGATTTACCCCTCAACAGGAAATGTACGGCAGCCAGAAAATCTAATAATCTGCGTATGCGAAAAACCTTTTTAAACTCTTTATCCGAAAGATTTTTAAATAACATAAGCAGGTTATTTCTGAAATTCAGAAAAGTTTTATGCGGATTTTCTTCGTTAAGCGTTGCCCCTCCCATATGATAAACAACCGAAACAGGCAGGCAAACGATGCGATGTCCCCGCGATAAAATACGCCAACACAAATCTATTTCTTCCATGTGGGCAAAGAAAGTTGCATCTAAACCACCGCAAGCAAAATAGGCTTCACTACGAATAAACATACATGCCCCCGATGCCCAAAACACATCACAAGGTACGTTATATTGCCCATCGTCTTTTTCAACATCACCGAATATACGTCCCCGACAAAACGGATAGCCGTATTTATCAAGAAATCCACCCGATGCGCCTGCATATTCAAAAAATGTTCTGTTCCGATAAGCCAATATTTTGGGTTGAACGGCTGCCACATCAGCATGTGTATCCATATAGTCAACCAAAGGTGATAACCATCCTTCGGTTACTAAAACGTCTGAATTTAGCAATACAAAATACTCCGCCCGAATTTGTTTCAAGGCTCTGTTGTACCCTTCGGCAAAACCAAAATTCTGATCTAAAGCAATACGGGTTATTTGAGGATAGGCTTGCTCTAAAAAAACGAGAGAATCATCTGTCGAACCATTATCAGCAACCACAAGTTCTACATCGTCTGCTGTTGTATCGGCTACCAACGCCGGCAAAAACTGCTCAAGCAACTTGCGTCCGTTCCAATTAAGTATAACAACCGCTACCTTTTTCATCGTTTATGCATCAAAGCCTGCGCCTGTTCCACTTCCTGACGTGAACGTTTCCATCGTTTATGCGTCCATAACCAATAAGCAGGGTCACGTAATATCGATTTTTCCATTGCACGAATATATTTTTCAGTTATGGCAAACTCAGGTTCGTTTTTAGGATCAGTTGTAACCAATCTCATTGTTGCTTTATAATATCCTCGTTTTATTTTTTCGATGTCGAGATACGTAACTATATAGCCTGTCTGTTTGGCAATTCTTTCCACCCCTGTAAATATAGCTGAATCATGATTCAGAAATTCGGACCAGTAATGCACATTATTTATGGTCGGAGCCTGATCTGCCATGAAACCGATCAGTATTTTGACTTTATCTTTCCGCAATTTAACAATACTGCGTAACGTATCGTTTTTAGGAATACAGATTGTTCCGAAATGTTGACGTATTTTCAGAAACAGCTCATCGACAGCCTTATTTTTTAAAGGCTTATATATCTCGCCCATCTTATCGAAAGTGCCGTCATTGAAACTTAGGGCTATTGATGGTATCCATTCCCAATTGCAATAATGCCCCAAAAGCATCAGCACCGAATTACCATTAGCGGTCACCTCTCTTACCATATCCAGATTCTCGAACTGCATTCGTTTTCTCATCTCGTCGTCTGAGATATGAAGGATTTTGATGGTTTCAACAAAATAGTCGCAAAAATGATGATAGAATTTCTTTTCGAGCTGCCGAAGTTCTTTTTCAGTTTTATCGGGAAAGCTGCTCGATAGATTTTCACGTACCACCTTCAATCTGTACCTTACAACTTTATATACCAAGAAATAAAATATATCGGAAAGGATATACAATACTCTAAATGGGAGTAAGGCATGGAGATGCATCCAAGCGGATAGCAAACCATATGTTATTTTATCAATCAGTTTCATTTTTATTGGATCCGTAATGCCGATTGCGTGTCATTAAATTCTCCTAAAGTTACGATAGAAATTTGGTTGACCAATTTTTCGTTGTAAGGCGCCTCTACTTTTACATAATTTTCGGTAAAACCGTGCATTTTGCCATCATAGCAGGTATTCTCAAACAAAACTTTCCGACTTGTTCCTTTCTGTGAACGATAGAAGCCTTGTGTTTTTTCGTCAGACAGGTCTAACAAAATTTTCGATCTTGTATGTTTGGTTCTCGGATCAACGACGTAATCAATATTCAACGCCTGCGTGCCGGGACGTTCCGAATAGGTAAATACATGTAACTGTGAGAAATCGAGCGATTCGATGAATTGGCGTGCTTCTTCAAAATATTCATCTGTTTCTCCTCGTGTACCTACAATCACATCTATTCCGATAAACGCATCAGGGATAATGGATTTTATTATTTCTGTTTTATGACGAAATAGTTTAGTATCGTATTTGCGCTTCATTATTTTCAGTACCGCATCCGACCCTGATTGCAACGGAATATGGAAATGTGGTGCAAAGCGTTTCGAGCCTGCCACAAATTCAATTATTTCATCTGTAAGCAGATTCGGTTCAATGGAAGATATTCTAAAACGTTCGATGCCATCAACCTCATCCAGTTTTTTTACTAAATCGAAAAAGGTATCGCCTGTTGTACGCCCGAAGTCTCCGATATTGACACCTGTCAGTACAATTTCTTTTCCGCCCCTTTCAACTACTTCACGCGCTTGTGCCACAAGACTGTCTATCGTACCGTTACGACTTCGGCCTCGTGCTTTTGGAATGGTACAATAAGAGCAAAAATAGTCGCATCCATCTTGCACTTTCAGAAAATAACGTGTACGGTCGTCTTGCGAGCAAGAGGGTACAAATGTCTTTATATGCGATGTTTTTGAAGTAACAATGTGTCCCTTGTCTTTTTTCTTCAGTTCATCAAGATAGGTAATTACATCTAACTTCTGTTCCGAACCAAGCACAAGGTCTACGCCTTCAATAGACGCTATATCTTGAGGTTTAAGTTGAGCATAACATCCGGTTACGATAACAAACGCTCCGGGATTTTCTTTTATCAGCTTGCGAACGGCTTGTCGGCATTTCTTATCAGCAAGTTCGGTTACCGAACAAGTGTTTATTACACAAATATCTGCTTTTTCCCCTGAACGTGCTTTGCGCACCCCGACTTGCGATAATTGCCTGCCTATCGCAGATGTTTCGGCAAAATTAAGTTTGCAACCTAAGGTATAGTATATTGCCAATTTATTTTCGAATACGGAATGGTCTATCATTTTCTGTTCTAAATGAGAAGGCTACAAAATTACACAAATGTTCTCATTTTCCCTATAAAACACTTGGAGTTTATATTCAGAGAGCCTATTTTTGCACAAATTTTTTAAAAGTGCGCAAATGGAAATTGTTAAGAACTTTGTAAAAGTATACGAAAACAGCTTTAAATTCAACTGGGATCTTCCTGCATTATCTGATTATTCTGAAAAAACTGACTTAAAATATAAGGATCTGGCTCTTGAGATAGCCCGTTTACACATTTTATTTGACGAAGCTCATATTAAGAAAGGTGATAAGATAACCTTAATCGGCAAAAATAACATACCTTGGTGTATCGCTTATCTTGCCACTGTAACTTATGGCGCTGTAATAGTTCCTATTTTACAAGATTTTCCAGCCAACAGCATTCAACACATCATCAATCATTCGGAATCGAAACTTGTCTTTGCCGGCGAAACATTCTGGGATAGTCTTGATGAAGAACACATCCCTGAGGTAAGGGCTGTATTCTTATTGAATGATCTTAAATACAAATGTATATACGAGCATGGCGATGAGCATCTTTCATCCACCGTCGAGAATCTGGATAAATTAATGAACAAAAAATATCCAGAAGGCTTTACGAAAGAAGATATTAAATATGCCGAAGTGGATAATGAAGAGCTTGTTCTGCTTAATTATACGTCTGGTACTACCGGCTTCAGTAAAGGAGTGATGCTTCCCGGTCGTAGTCTTGCCGGGAATGTTGGTTATGTATCCTATTTGGAATTATTAAAAAGAGGTGAAAAAATTTTGTCGTTCCTACCGTTAGCTCATGCCTACGGATGTGCGTTTGAATTTTTATTCTCATTGTCGCAAGGATGCCATACCATTCTTTTAGGCAAAGTGCCTGCGCCAAAAATTCTTCTTCAGGCTCTGGCTGATGTGAAACCTAATTTGATTGTTACGGTTCCGCTTATTATTGAAAAAATATACAGAAAATCTATTTTGCCGAAAATTGAAAAACCTGCATTTAAAGCCGCTCTTAAAATTCCGATTGTTAGAGATCAGATATACGCAAAGATCAGAAAAAATCTGATTAATGCACTTGGTGGAAATTTTCATCAGGTCATTATCGGTGGTGCTGCTCTAAATGCCGAAGTGGAGGATTTTCTTTATAAAATAAAGTTTCCGTTTACGGTTGGTTACGGTATGACGGAATGCGGTCCGCTGATTTCGGTTGATCAATATTATGATTTCATACCAAGATCATGTGGTAAAATTCTTGATCATATTATGAGAGTTCGTATCGACTCTTCTGACCCTTATAATAAGATTGGTGAGATACAGGTAAGCGGTACTAATGTGATGCTGGGATATTATAAAAACGAGGATGCAACGAAAGCTACTTTCACTGAAGACGGATGGCTAAGAACGGGTGACCTTGGGACTATTGATAAAAACAACCGTATATTCATCAAAGGGCGAAGCAAATCTATGTTGCTTGGTCCGAACGGTCAGAATATTTTCCCCGAAGAGATTGAGTCTAAATTGAACAATATGCCCTTTGTATTGGAAAGCCTTATTGTTGAGCGGAACGGTCTGCTTGTTGCCTTGATCTATCCTGACTATGAAACAATGGATACCGCTGGTATAACTCAAGAAATGCTGCCTCAAGTAATGGAAGAGAACCGAAAAATACTTAATAAGGCAGTAGCTAACTACGAAAACATTTCAGCAATACAGATATATCCGACCGAGTTTGAAAAAACTCCTAAGAAAAGCATTAAGAGATATTTATATCAATCTTAGAATAATGAATTTAATAATTATTACTAATTTTTGGATAGAAATTTTCCGCAAATAGTAAAAAAAACATAAATATGTCGCATAACATATAAATTATTATACTTATATTTGTGCGTCCAAAAAGTGAGGACAACTTATATTTCAAGAATTTAATTGTAAAAAGAAGATGAAAAAGTTAGTTTTATTTGCTGTTGCTGCTCTTACTATTTCTTTAGTTGCTTGTGGAAATAAAAACGCACAAGAACAATCTGCTACTCAAGAACCTGTTGCTAATCAAGAACAAAATCAAGTTCAAAATCCAACTGATTCTCTTGTAGCTCCTGCTGACTCTTTAGCTAAAAAAGCTGAAGAAGCTGCAAACTAATAAAGAAACAGTTTTAGCTGTAACCTGTATGAGTTTCCTCATATAGGTTTTTTTTGTTTATAGAGGTAGGTCTTTTACCTGTAGCAAGAATTACATTAGTCCCATAAAATCACTATATTTGCGTAGCGAAATTTATTACGATCATTAAACTTTATGGAACTCAGAGACAATCAAGATGAATGGGATATCATAATCAAACCCAGAGAAAATAAATTCACGTTAAACTTAAATGAAGTCTGGAAATACAAGGATTTGATAAAAATGTACATTCGTCGCGACTTTGTCACAATGTACAAACAGACTATATTAGGCCCGTTGTGGTTTATCATTCAGCCAGTCTTTACAACTATCATGTTTATGTTTGTTTTCGGAGGAATCGCACAAATACCGACAGATGGCATACCTCAACCTCTGTTCTACATGTCGGGGATTCTATGTTGGAACTATTTCGGAGATTGTCTCGGGCGATCTTCAAGCACCTTTTCCTCCAACGCCGGTGTATTCAGTAAAGTTTATTTTCCAAGATTAACTGTTCCTGTATCGGGATTGGTTACTAACCTCATTCGATTGACAATTCAGTTATTTATATTTTTCTTGATATATCTATATTTTTATATAAAAGGTACTACCGCTCATTTTACAGCGTATATCGCATTATTCCCCCTTATTCTGATTGTTGTAGCAGGTATTGGATTCGGTGTCGGCATCATTATGTCTTCAATTACTGCCAAATACAGAGATTTAGCTATTTTATTCGGATTCCTGACCCAGTTATGGATGTACGCCACACCTATTATATACCCTCTTTCGGCTGTACCTCAAAAGGTTGAAAAATACGCATGGATTTTACAAATTAATCCGTTGACCTCTATTGTAGAAACAACCCGTCTGGCTTTTTTAGGCGAAGGATCATTTTCATGGCTCTCTTTCGGTTACAGCTGCATATTTGCAATCGTAATAGCATTTGTTGGTATCTGGATGTTTAATAAAGTTGAACGAAACTTTATTGACACAATTTAAATATTTACTTTACATGTCGAACACCATTATTAAAATAGAGAATATATCCAAACAATATCGGTTAGGACAAGTAGGAACAGGTACTATCAGTCACGATTTAAATCGTTGGTGGTACAGGATAAGAGGTAAAGAAGATCCCTATCTGAAAATTGGAGACACCAATGATCGGACTACCAAAAGCAATAGTGGATATGTCTGGGCTTTGAAAAATATTTCGTTTGATGTTAAACAGGGCGAAGTATTGGGCATTATAGGCAAAAACGGTGCGGGCAAATCCACCCTGTTAAAGTTGTTATCGCGCGTTACCGCTCCTACACTTGGCTCTATTAAGGCCAAAGGACGGATCGCCTCTCTTCTTGAGGTTGGAACCGGCTTTCATCCGGAACTTACAGGTAGAGAAAACGTCTTTATGAACGGCTCTATCTTGGGTATGACTAAAGCCGAAATTAAACGTAAGTTCGATGAGATCGTGGCATTTGCCGGTGTCGAAAAATACATTGATACTCCTGTAAAACGCTACTCTTCGGGGATGACGGTACGTCTGGGTTTTGCCGTGGCAGCTCATCTCGAACCCGAAATAATGGTTGTGGATGAGGTATTAGCCGTTGGCGATGCGGAATTTCAGAAAAAAGCCATCGGTAAGATGCAAGATGTATCACATAGTGAAGGCAGAACAATATTGTTTGTAAGTCATAATATGGATGCTGTAAAGAAAATGTGTACAAGGGCCGTGTTATTAAAAGACGGAAGTGTGCAGAGTGACGGCAGCGTGGATTCTATATTAGATATATACATGAATGAGAACAAAGGTAACTGCAACGTTATCGCCAATGAGATTGTAAATAATGATATGTGCATTTTATCTGCTTCTGTCTACGGAGAAAAGGGTGAAAGTACAGATTTATTGATGATTGGCGAAGATTGGTATGCACAAATTGACATAGATGTTCAGCATGAAATAAAAGACACTGTTTTTGCGGTTGGTATAAGCACTTCGTTAGATGTTCCGATTATTACAACTTGGTCTCCTCCTCAGAATTTGAAGCCGGGAAAATATGCTATCAGGTTTTCATGTAATGGTATGCATTTTCAGAAAGGAAGTTATAAAGCAGTAATTGGTATTTCGAAAGGTAAAGAGTCGTTATATTATAACGATATAGACATTCAATTTGAAGTGGCTTTGGTTCAGAAAGAGATCAATGAAAATCTTATCAGAGTGGATGGAACTACGGGGATTTTAGTTAATCAATTACAAACTGAGATAATAACTTTATAATATGGTTCTACATTCAGAAGTTATTTTCAGTTCTGAAGTATCATGAAGATTGTTAGATTACAAGGTGGTTTAGGAAATCAAATGTTCCAATATGCCATTGTCAGAGCAAATGAAACCAATAAAGGTAAAATGGTCTATTTGGATACATCTTTATTGGATGAAAATGCTGTTTCGACCGATACTTTCACAGCACGTAATTATGAACTCAACATATTCTCAAATATTAGAGCGAAAATTTTGACCGAGAAGCAAAAAAAAATACTTTTCTCCAATAAATGGTTCGCAAGACTATATCGGAAATTATTCAACATTCGCCCTATAGCTATTTCTCAAACTGAGAATGAGTACATTAAAATACCTGATATTAAAGATATTGTACTAACTGGTTATTTTCAATCTGAAAAATATTTTAAGAAAATCAGAACTGATTTATTGAATGATTTTCAGTTTCCTCAACTTGATGTGCAAAATTCAGATTTGAAAGCTAAAATACTATCGGAAACGTCTGTAAGCATACATGTTCGCCGAGGAGACTACTTAAAACCAGTTATTAATGATTATCACGGCGTATTGCCTCATGACTATTACCTAAAAGCAATTGAAAGATTGGAATCAGAGTTTGGTCAAGACCTTACCTATTATGTATTTTCAGATGACACTGAATATGTTGAAAAATCTTTCAGCTTTCTTAAGAATAAAACTATTATCTATCAAAATATCGGGCCTAACTGTTGGAAGGATATGTATTTGATGAGTTCTTGTCAGCACCATATTATTGCAAACAGCTCTTTCAGCTGGTGGGGTGCCTGGCTATCTGAAAGGCATGGATTAACTTTAGCTCCGTCACAGTGGTTTAATAGTATGAAAGCTAAGTACATTATTCACGATTTTATTCCTGAAAATTGGCTAATTATTGATTGTTGATGAAAGAGCAAGATTATCCATTGGTTTCTGTCATTATGCCGGCGTATAATACCGAAAAGTATATTTCGGAGGCTATTGATAGTATCCTCAACCAAACCTATAAAAATTTTGAATTCTTTATAATCGATGATTGTTCGACTGATCGCACGGCAGAAATTATAAAAGCATATGAGGATGCCAGAATAATATATATACATAGTGAAAAAAATTATGGAATAGTATATAGTTTAAATAAATGCATCAATTTAGCTAAAGGAAAATATATCGCACGAATGGATTCGGATGATATATCTTTACCCGAAAGATTACGTGAACAGGTTGAGTATATGGAATTAAACCCCAATGTATCAATCATCGGCACTGCATTTAGATATTCTGATACTAAAGAAGTTATAAACCATCCTGTGGTGGATGATTTAATAAAAATTCAGCTACTTAATAATACAGCATTTGGTCACCCAACTGTAATGATCAGAAAGAATGATCTTATCAACAACAATTTAATTTATGACCATAGCTTTCTCCATGCAGAAGATTATGAACTTTGGACAAGAATGGCTGAAAAGGGTTTAAAAATGGCTAATCTTCCCGGTGTTGGGTTAATATACCGTAGACATAATGCACAGATTAGTTCGTCAAAACAAAAACAACAGTCTTTGCTTACAGAAAATATCAGACAAAAACACAGGACTTTTTATTTTGGAGAAGTACTTGATTCGGAAGAAATTGGGTATATTGGAAACTATTCTTTATCAATTTATAAATCCATAAGTTTTGTCTTTAAATTATGGTCCGTAAACGCTTCTAAAAATTATTTCAAAAGATCATTCTTCAAAAAATATTTATCCCAATATCTGATCCAACGACTAAATAAAAATGAATTAAAAAATTCGATTATTAATAAAAAATACGATATATCGTTTAAAATCTGGTTGCTAAAGGTTTACTTCAACCAGATAAGCCATAATATTAGAAAATCATAATTACTTTGAATAATTTATCAAATCCTCTTATATCCATTATTGTACCGTGTTATAAACAGGCGCAATATTTATCCGAATGTCTGCAATCGGTTATAGAACAGACATATCAGAATTGGGAATGTATAATTGTAGATGATGGCTCTCCGGACGACACTAAGGATATTTCTAAAACATGGTGTCTCAAAGATAAACGCATAAAATATTTATATAAAGATAACGATGGCGTTTCTGCTGCTCGCAATGCAGGTATTGCTATTTCACAAGGTCAATGGATATTACCCTTGGACGCCGATGATAAAATTGCTCCACAATATTTAGAATTAGCAGTACAGGTCATTGAAAAAGATGATAATGTCGGCATCATATATTGTGAAGCCGAATTTTTCGGAGACAAAACGGGTAAATGGGAATTAGAAGCATATGATTTTGAAAAATTATTGATTAAAAATCAAATATTTTGCACTGCATTCTACAAAAAAGCAGATTGGGGTAAAATAGGTGGTTATGATATAAATATGACTCATGGTTATGAGGATTGGGAATTTTGGGTTAATTTAATTAACACCACTAATACCAAAGTAGAACGTATCAACTATATAGGATTTTATTATAGAATCAAATCCGATTCAAGGAACACTAATTTAAATAGTTTTCTAAAAAGCAGATTTGACATGGAAATGTATGTAATAAAAAAACATTCAAATCTTTATCTTACAAGGTTTGGTAGCATTTGCAATATTCTTGATGAGAATATGAAGTATAAAGAACTTCTAACCAAAAAATGCAATGTGATTGCTTTATCTGAAAAACTTCAAAATAATGTTTTATATCGCTTAATTAGAAGATTTGTAAAGTTATAGCTGTTTATACTTTCAATTATGGTTTCAGTAGTACTACCCAATTATAATCACGCACCATATCTCGAACAAAGGATCAATTCTATTCTGAATCAAACATATCAAGATTTTGAATTAATCATTTTGGACGATTGTTCAACTGATAACAGCAAGGAGATTATTGAAAAGTATAGAAATAATTCACATGTAAGTCACATCATATATAATGAGATTAATTCAGGTTCGACTTTCAAGCAATGGCGCAAAGGAATTGATATTGCTTTAGGCGAATATATCTGGATAGCTGAAAGTGATGATTACTCTGATGAAACTTTTCTGGCTAAATCAATGTATCTTTTACAAAATATTAAAGATTGTGCTCTTGTTTTTACCCAATCATTTATAGTCGACTCGCAAAATAAAATCATAGAGAAACGCAATTCACAGATTAGTGATGATCAATATATAAAAAGTTCTAAATTCGTTCGAGAAAATATGTTATTCTGGAACAGTTTATATAATGCCAGCATGGTTGTTTTCAAAAAAGAATTAGCTAACTCTGTTAATTGGGAAAGAATATGCAAAATGAAATATTCCGGCGATTGGCTTTTTTGGTCAGAAGCATTATTATCTCAAGACGTTAATTTAGGTTTTATAAACGAGAATTTAAATTATTATAGAGTTCATAACGCAAATGTCTCCAATCGCTCTCAAAAAAAAGGTTTGTATTTCATTGAAGGATTCGATATATCGACTTTAAACGCAAAAAGATTACATATAAAAAGAGACAAATATTTTAGACAAACATGGTTTGATCTATGTATAAAATACCGCAAACAATTTAATATCCCTATCTTTACCCACATAAAGATTGGAATGCTTTTTATAATAAAACAACCAAAAGTCATATTTTGCATGCTGAGATATGCAAAACTAAAATTAAGATGAAAATTGTACACGTATCAACATATATGAGTGGAGGTGCCGGTGTAGCCGCTTTTAGGCTGCATAAGGCATTATTTGAAAGAGGTATAGACTCTTCTTTTCTTGTAAAATCAGGCAGTTGTAATCAAAACGATAATCAGCATATTTTGAAATGCCCACCCTATTATCCAATTTCTTACAGAATAAAAAAAAAATTGGGTATTTCAAATGATGATCTTTATTTCAAAAACCTTAATAAGAAACAATTGTCGTACGATATTGCTACCTTACCAGTAGCACCTTTCAGAATAGAAGACCAACAGATTGTAAAAGAAGCAGATATTATACATTTACATTGGGTCTCTGACTTTTTAAATTTTCCCACATTTTTTAAATCGGTAAAACAGCCTATTGTTTGGACTCTCCATGACATGAACACATTTAAAGGATTCTTTCATTATGATGGTGATTATGAAAGAAACAAAAATGAGTTTTTTAAAGCAACAGATAAGAAAATACGTCAACTTAAGAATCAATCAATACATACTAAAGACAACATCTTTATTGTCAGTCCATCAAAATGGTTAGGAAATTTATCCCAAAACAGTGACATCCTGCATGATTACTATCATGATGTAATTCCCTATAATCTAGACTTCAACCTGTTTCCATCAATAGACAGACAAAAAGCCAAAGAGCAACTTGGGATAAACAACGGGTTAAAGACTTTACTATTTGTCGCAAATGAAATTAATTCCTATCGAAAAGGATTCGATTTGCTTATTGATGCCATAAGAAACCTAAATCGAACCGATTTCAATTTAATAAGTATTGGTGCAGGTGGTAATTATTTTGAAATAAATAACAACATCAAACATATTCATATCGAACAAATTAATAGTCTATCCGAATTGAATATGTTATATTCTGGAGCTGATATAACTATTTTGCCTTCGCGTGAAGACAATTTGCCGAATGTCATGCTTGAATCGTTTGCCAATGGAACCCCTGTTATGTCTTTCAGTAATGGAGGCATGGCAGAACACATCGCCACCGGCAAAAATGGTATATTAATTACCGAAATCAACTCTGAGATATTGAAATCCAATATTGCAGATTTTCTGGATAACAAATATACATTTGACAATCAAGCTGTAAGACAGTATGCAAAAGATCAATTTTCGGAAAGTATTCAGGTTGAAAAATACATAAACTTGTATAAAAACATATTGAATCAAAATATAAAGTCATGAAATTATCCATAATAACAATCAATTACAATAATGCAATTGGTCTGGATAGAACTTTAAAAAGCATAACAAGCCTTGATACTAATCTTTTTGAGTATATAGTAATAGATGGCGGTTCAACTGATAATAGTGTCGATATTATAAAACAATATGCAAAAGATATTGATTATTGGATTAGTGAACCCGACAAGGGAATATACAATGCAATGAATAAAGGTATTAAACATGCAAATGGAGAATACCTTTTATTTATCAATAGTGGCGACATAATAAATAATGACACTAACATCAGAACAGTCATAGAACATTTATCAGGAGAAGACATAATATATTTCGACATTTTATTAATATTAGATAAGCAGGGAACTCAATTCATAAAAATTTGTCCCGATTTCATAGACTTCAGATATTTCATAAAAGATGCATTACCTCATCAGTCAACATTTATCAAAAGAGAAAAAATAATTGAATACGGTTATTATGACGAATCTATGAAAATATTCGGAGATTGGGCATTTTTTATGGATGCTATCTGTAAAATGCAATTGAGCTATAAGCATGTCAACGGATATTTTACCACTTTCTATGAAGATGGCATTAGTTCGCAACCCGAAAATAAGATCATCTTATTTAATGAATTAGATCAACACGTGCGCGAACATTATCAAACATTTAACCGATTATATGAAGAATGGGCAACTCAAAAAGAAGAATTGCATAAATTAAGATGTTCGAGAAGCCTGAAACTATTAAAAAAATTAGGTTTTATCAAATGGTTTAATGTTTATCCTGATTAACTTTAACGAATGAAAATCTCCATCATAACGATAAACTACAATGATGCTAAAGGTTTGGAAAGAACTATTAGCAGCGTGATTTCATCAAAGACAGATAATATTGAATATCTGGTTATTGATGGAGGTTCAAAGGATGAGAGCGTTTCAATCGTCAATAAATATAAAGAACATATTGATTTTTGGGTCAGCGAACCCGACAATGGCATTTATAACGCTATGAATAAAGGCATTAAAGCCGCATCCGGCGATTATATCATGTTTATTAACAGCGGGGATTTAATTACTGATCATAAAAAATTTAAAGAACTTCTAACAGTCAAATATTCAGAAGACATTATTTATTTTAATCTCGAAATAGCAAATACAACGGATAATAACCGCTTTATAAAAACTTATCCTGCAATACCCGATTTTAAATATTTTGCCGAAGACTCTTTGTCACATACCGGCACATTGATAAAAAAAGAAAGATTATCAGAATACGGTTATTACAACGAGCATTTAAAAATTGTAGCAGATTGGGCTTTTTACTTAGACAGTATATTGAAAAATAAATGTACTTATCGTTATGTTGACGGGTGCTTTGCACGATTTTATTTAGGAGGATTAAGCTCTAATCCAGCCAATCTGAAAAAACTTTGGGAAGAAAAATCCGAACACATCAAAAATAATTACCCCTTGTTTTTCACTATGTATCAAGATTGGATGCAAAAAAAAGCTGAACTTTATAAATTAAAATCTTCCATAACCGTAAGAACAGCAAGAAAACTCGGATTGTTGAAATGGTTGAATGATTTTAGTAACTTTACCCAATGAATCCCACAATTTCTATAATAATACCTTGTTACAATCAGGCTAAATATTTGTCCGAATGCCTTCACTCCGTTTTAGATCAAACATATACAAACTGGGAGTGTCTGATTATTAACGATGGTTCGCCTGATGACACTGAAAATCTGGCAAAGGAATGGTGTCATAAAGATAAACGCATAAAATATTATTATAAAGCAAATAGCGGGGTTTGCGACACTCGAAATTTTGGAATAAAACACGCTCAAGGCGAATTTATTATGCCCTTAGACGCAGATGACAAAATTGCTCCCCCTTACATAGAAAAAGCACTAAAGATTTTTGAAAACAACCCCAATACTAAATTGGTTTATTGCAATACAATTTTTTTCGGAGCTAAGAATTATGCAAAAACTGACGTAGAATATTCATTTAAACATTTGCTCTACGAAAACATAATACATCATGCCGGCATATACCGAAAATCAGATTTCCTTAAAACACAAGGGTATAATTTAAACATGCATGATGGTCTCGAAGATTGGGATTTTTGGCTTACATTAATCAATCCGGAAGATAAAGTAGTAAAATTAGACGGCTATTTCTACAACTATCGAATAAAAGATATATCACGTTCCACCCTCATAGACAAAGCAAAAAATGAAGAATTGATACTTCAGATATTTAAAAATCATTTATCCGTATATCTCAAGTACTTCAATCCGATAAGAGATCACAACGAAGCCCTTTTTTACAAAGCCACATTCCAACGAATCAAAAGCGAAAAAGAATACAGATTAGGAACATTCTTTTTCTTCCCGATAAATTATATAAAACGGGTTCTTTGGCGTAAAAAATTGAAAAAAGAAAATCGACAGTCATGAAAGTCAATATCATACTCATCACATATAATCATTCAGAATACATTCGTCAGGCAGTTGAAAGTATAATAATGCAAAAAACCGCTCATGAAGTTGAAATCATCATAGCCGATGATGCTTCGACAGACGACACCGTAAAGATTATTCAAGAGTATTCCGATAAATCTCTTTTTTCATTTACATTCTTGCCCCAAACCACTAATCTCGGATTCATAAAAAATTATCAACGAGCTTTCGGAGCTTGTAAAGGCGATTACATCGCTATTCTTGAAGGAGACGACTATTGGACAAGTCCATTTCACCTCGACAAACATGTCAGCTTTTTAGAAGAACATCGGGAATGTACAATGAGTTATAACAGGCATGTAAGATATTGGGTCGATCAAAATCGATTTGAAGTATTTGACTGGCATTCAGACGAAACATATAAATACATAACAGCCCAACGGCAAGTTTTAGAAAACTGTATCGGAACATTTTCTTGCTGCGTATTTCGAGGAAATCTGATCAGGCATTTGCCCCAAAACCTGTTTGACTTAGAATTTGCCGATTGGTTGATGGGTATTATCATGGGGCAATACGGATTTTTGGCATATCAGAAAGATGTGACCTCCGCATATCGCATACACGACAAAGGACAATGGTCAGGCATGAGTAATGAAGCCCAGATGAAAGAAGTAATACGCATGATTGATATGTATGACCAATTTCTGAATCATAAATACACAAAAGAGTTTAAACAGCATAAAAACAGACTTGAAATCATGTTAAACGGAGATAAAACAGTAAAAGGTTCCGTAAAGAAAATAACACCTCGATTTGTCCGCAATATTTATAGAAATATATTTAAGTGAAAACAAGCAAACCATTTAATATAACAGAATAAATATATAGAAATTAAACCGAAAGAACTATATTTATCTATAATAACAACACAATCACAGAAAATTACTCAAATAAAAAAACGGTGAATTCTGTTACCTGTGTTACTTTTTAAGAATAAAAAAATTTGCAATCAACACAACAAAGACATGAGCGATAACAAAATATATGTGACTCAACCGGCAATGCCGCCATTAGAAGAGTTCATCCCATATTTAGAGCAAATCTGGAACAATAAATGGCTGACAAATAACGGACCATTTCATCAACAGTTTGAAAAAGAACTAGCCGATTACCTCGGCGTAAAATACTTGTCACTATTTTCAAACGGAACACTCGCACTCATTACCGCTTTGCAAGCCTTGCGCATAACAGGAGAAGTAATAACAACACCATTTAGTTTTGTTGCCACCACCCATTCATTATGGTGGAACAATATCAAACCTGTTTTTGTAGACATTGAAGAAAATTGTTACAATTTAGATCCTGCAAAAATAGAAGCCGCCATCACTCCGCAGACCACGGCTATTATGCCTGTACATGTATACGGCAATCCTTGTAATGTAGAAGAAATTCAGCGGATAGCCGATGTATATGGCCTGCGCGTTATTTATGATGCCGCTCACGCCTTTGGAGTAAAAAAAGGAGGACAATCCGTGTTAAATTGGGGCGATCTATCCATATTAAGTTTCCATGCCACTAAAGTTTACAATACAATTGAAGGCGGAGCGATAGTTTGTCAGGACGAAAAAACGAAGCAACGTATCGACTTGCTTAAAAACTTCGGATTCAGAAATGAAGTTACCGTGATTGAACCCGGAATAAACGCCAAAATGAATGAATTGCAGGCTGCATACGGTTCATTACAACTGAAATATGTTGATGGCTATATAGTCAAACGTAAAGAAATAACGTCTTTATACAAAGAGTTATTGACAGGAGTTGCAGGTATTAGTTTTATCGAAGACAGCAGATCAGATGTAGAATACAATTACGCCTACTTCCCGATACGTGTCAACACTGCAGAGTACGGCATTAGCCGTGACGATTTGTATCTAAAGATGCAGGAACACGATATTTTCGGGCGACGCTACTTCTATCCCTTAATTAGTGATTTCCCGACTTATAAAGGTATGCCTTCGGCAAAAGCCGACAACCTGCCTGTGGCAACACAAGTGGCAAAAGAAATTATCTGCCTGCCTATTTATCCGCATCTTGAAGAAAGCGAGATCAGAAAAATATGTGATATAATCAGAAATAAATAATGGTGCAACAAAAAAAGATATTGGTCATTACAGATAACGGACTTCTTTATAACGAGGTTAAACACATCCTTGATGCGGAATTTAAAGAGATTGCTCCCTGCTTTACCTTTAAAAGAAGTAAAAACTCATCAAAAAAAAGGCTTTACACAGCGGGAATTGAGCATCTTGAAGAGGTAAATATTAAAGAAGACTATGCATCTGTTATTCATGATTTTGACATAATAATATCTTTACATTGCAAACAAATCTTTCCATCGGAGTTAGTCAACAAAAAATTATGTATCAACATTCATCCCGGATATAATCCGTACAATAGAGGTTGGTATCCGCAGGTTTTCGCAATAATCGGAGGCAATCGGTTAGGAGCAACCATCCACATCATGGATGAGCAGGTAGATCATGGTGCAATAATCGCTCGCAAAGAAGTTACCATCAAAAGCTATTATACATCAAAAGAAGCCTACGAAGAAGTTTTAAAAGCAGAAATGGATCTGTTCAGAGAAAATATAGCTCAGATCGTTTCAGGAAATTTCTCAATCAGTAATCCTGAAACAGAAGGAGAATACCATTCAATAGATGATTACAACAGGCTTTGCCAACTCAATCCTGATGAAAAGCTGACAATGGGCGAAGCCATTGACAAACTGAGAGCTTTGAGCCACGGAGAATATAAAAACGCGTACTTCATTGATAAGGACGGCAATAAAATCTATGTGAAACTCGAACTCACAAAAAGCGAAACAAAATAGATGGAAAAGCCTTTAGTATCGGTTTGTCTGATCACATACAATCAAGAAAAGTTTATAAGAGAAACGCTTGACGGTATTTTGATGCAAAAAACCGACTTTCACGTTGAAGTAGTTATCGGAGAAGATTGCAGTACAGACAGTACACGCCTGATCTGTGACGAATATATATCTAAATTTCCCGACAAAATCCGCTCTTTATATCACACAAAAAACGTGGGAATGGCGCAAAACTGGATATTGACGATGAAGGCTTGCAAAGGGAAATACATCGCCATCTGCGAAGGTGACGACTATTGGACAGACCCGCTAAAGCTCCAAAAACAAGCCGATCTGATGGAAGCGCACCCCGAATATTCGATGTGCGCTCATAACGCCGATATCCTTGAATATGGCAATCTAAAAAAATTGCCACCTATAAACTCAACAGAGCTTGACATCAATGATATTATACAAAAAGACTGGGGTATAATGACGGCTTCGATTATGTTCCGATCAGATGAGTTGGCTATCCCCGAATGGTATGGTGAGATTAAGAATTGTGACTACGCGTTGCAATTATTGATGGGTACGAAAGGCAAGATGGGGATTTTACCCGATATTATGTCAGTATACCGTAAACACGAGGCGGGCATATCAAGTACCTTACGTCCCCTTAGCCAAGCAGCGTGGATTATATATTTGCTTTTTGAATTTAATACATATACAAGCAAGAAATATCACCAAGAGATAATCGCCAAGATCAAACGGATATATCACAATCAAATAGGCTTTGCCCAAGAATATAGCTTAAAAAAAGCAACGGCTGTTTTAAGATTTTATCGTATGTTTGTGCCTATCGCTCCCTTTGCCATTCGTAAATTAAGGTCATGAAATTATCTGTCATAACAATCAATCTGAATAACGAGAAAGGTTTGCGTCAAACTTTAGAAAGTATTGCCTGTCAAACGTTTCCAGATTATGAATTAATAGTGATAGACGGAGGTTCTACCGATGGCAGTATAGATATAATAAAAAACTATCAACACAAAATCAGCTATTGGATCAGTGAGCCGGATAATGGTATTTACCATGCAATGAATAAAGGAATCAGACAGTCGAAAGGAGATTATCTGTATTTCCTCAACTCCGGCGACAAACTGGCATCCGATACAGTTTTAAACGAAGTTTTCAGTTCAACGATCAATTCTCCGTTTATTTGCGGAAACTTTATCACGGAATCAAAAGGTATCTTCAAACAGGAATATCCTTATAAAAACAGAGATTGGAGCTTCGCGCTCTATGATATTTATTCGGGAGATTTATGTCATCAGGCGTTTTTTATCAATAAGAATATGTTCAATCAATATGGTCTTTATGATGAACGTCTGAAAATATCCGCCGACTGGAAACTATTTTTTGTTGCCATAGGCATTAATCATCAAGAAGTTATATACAAAGATATTGATGTAGTTATCTACAATATGGACGGGCTCAGTTCGACTATTGGCGGTAAGTTTATCCACGAAGAACGTAAAAGCATTGTTTTTGAAGAACTACCCTATTCTACGGCTTCAAAATTGGAGCGACTGTACACTCTCGAACAGAATTCTTATATCTCCGATATCATATTATCCCGTAAATGGATATTTTTTATTTTCAGAGCGTTCTGTAAAATAGGCAGAATATCAGGTTTTGTCAAATCATAACACTTTGACCTCATTATCGGGGATATTGGCTGATCTTATACGCCACTCCTGAGGATACAGATTATTAGCCCGATTACCAATATTTTTCACAAAACCAATCGGAATATTTTCATATGTCAAAAGGATATAGCCTTTAGGCGTGTCGGGTAGCATAAGAGGTTCTTTCCTCAAATAATTTATAGCTGTGCCCCAATCTAATTCATATTGAGTAAAAGCTGAGCGATTAAGTTCGAGGCTCATGGCAAGCGATTGAGACGGAATAAAATCCTTTCCTTTAAATTCGCCCATTGATACACCTGAAGAAATAACATGCAATGATTGACGAAAATTAATCATCTTATCGGCAATGGCTTGAGGTAGTGCTATCCAAGAATTATTTTCTTCGATAAACATAAAGCTGCTTTTGTCCTTTATGTAATCCTTATACATATCGGGCAGAACATTAGATTTACGTCCTTTATTTTTAGAAGTTCGCCCTGCATCAGATTTATACCTTTCTTCTGCATTCTTTCTTAACAAGGCGAAAAAGAATCCTTCACCTTTGGTCTTATGCGGAAAGAACCGATAGGCATCAACTCCATTAATTAAAGAAGAAGTTATCACCCACTCTGCCTGAATTTTTACAGGCAAAGTTTCAGCTCCAAATTCATTGCATATCCATTGCACATTCTGCTCGTTTTCTTCCTCATTATATGTACAGGTGCTGTACATCATGAATCCACCGGGTTTCAGACTGTCCCATATATCGGCAATAATGCGTCTCTGACGTTGCTGACATAACTTCACATTATCGACAGACCATTCGCTAATTGCCCCTGCATCTTTGCGGAACATCCCCTCGCCCGAACAAGGTGCGTCAACCAAAATAACATCAAAAGCATTCTTTAATTTACCGATTTGCACAGGGTCGTTATTACTTACCATCGTGTTGGCATAGCCCCATTTAGTCATATTTTCCGCCAAAATATTAGATCGTGAACGGATAATTTCATTCGAGACAAGCAAACTATCGGATGAAATCAGACTTGCCAACAAAGTAGATTTTCCGCCCGGAGCGGCACAAAGATCCAATACACATACATCTGAATCGACATATTGAGTGAATGCCTGTTCAATAAACATAGACGATGCTTCCTGAACATAATAGCAACCTGCATGAAACAAAGGGTCGTACGTGAATTGCGGACGACTATCCAGATAATATCCTTCTTTACACCATGGAATAGGGGCATATTGTTTTATAGATGCGCCATTCGGATATTTCTTATTATTAATCCTTATACTCACCGGTACATCTTGACGCAAAGCCTCGGCAAAATTTTCCCAATCATAACCGATAAGGCATTTAGTTCGTTCAATAAAGGTCTGAGGAAGATTCATGCCACCAAATTACAACTATTTTTTAAGAATTATCTGAATATTTACTTCTAATTTATCTATGAGTTTTATACTAATATAGAATATATGCCGTTGTGATTATATCATCCTGATGTGTCAAAAATGAAATTTTTCGAGAACAAAACTCTTATCAAATATTTATTTATTGCAATTGCGATAGTCATCGCATTAGGCTCATTATTTGTATCGCATCAGCTTGTTCAAGACTTATCGAAAGAGGAAGAGTCTAAGATTAAGATATGGGCTGAAGCTACAAAAGAGGCTGCTTGCGCTGACACTGTGGCGTTGAGCAATATAAATCTTATACTACAAATTATAGAAAGTAATAAGACTATACCCGTTATTCTTTATGACAAGAAAGATGATTATTATACTTCACATAATATAAAAACTTCGAACAAAAATGAGCAAACTTTTTTGAAGGAGAAAGCCTTATCTTTTGAAAAACGCCACGACCCGATTCTGATCGAGACAGGTGATTTTGAACAATATGTATATTATGACGATTCTTATACGCTGAAACGCTTACAAGCCTATCCATACATTCAGCTTGGGGTGATATCCGTTTTTCTCATCATCTCGTTCATAGCCCTGATAACTACTAAAAAAATGGAACAAGACCGCCTATGGGTCGGGTTATCAAAGGAGACAGCCCATCAGTTGGGAACACCAATTTCATCTCTTATGGCATGGATAGAATATTTGAAGCTGAAGGAAGTTGACGCCTCGATATTATCAGATATGGAAAAGGATATAGAACGACTACAAACCGTGACCGAACGCTTCTCTAAAATAGGTTCGGTGCCTGCGCTTGAAAAAGCAAATATTGTTGATTCATTAACTCAAACAGTGAGTTATCTGGAGAAACGGATGTCGAATAAAGTCAGTTTTATTCATAATTTTCCCGATCGCAAATTGTATTCACTCATTAGTGCCCCACTCTTCGGATGGGTAATTGAAAACCTCACCAAAAATGCCATCGACGCAATGTGCGGTCAAGGTACCATCATTTATTCTATATCAGAAAAAGCCGACTTGATCATTATTGATATACAGGATACAGGGAAAGGTATTCAGAAATCAAAGTTTAAAGAAATTTTCACACCCGGATACACTACTAAAACACGAGGTTGGGGGCTTGGGCTATCGTTAGCCAAACGCATTATAGAAACCTACCATAAGGGTAAAATCTACGTCAAATCATCAGAGTTAAATGTTGGCACAATCATTCGCATAGAAGTAAGCAAATGCTGATAAAAAGCCAATGTTATCTAATTTTAAATAGAATTCATATCATTTTTACTATTTTTGTATCTAATAGTTAAAATATTTATTTGTAAACCTTGAATAATAATGACAAAATTTTCAAGAGCGTTTTGGGTCGCAAACTCCGTAGAGTTGTTAGAGCGACTGGCATATTATGCTGTTTTTATAGTATTAACAATCTATCTGTCTAACATCTGGGGATTTTCTGATGCGCAAGCAGGTATCATATCAGGGGTATTCTCGGCTTTCCTGTATTTCCTGCCCACTTTTGCGGGTGCATACGCCGATAAGATCGGATTCAGAAAAGCTATTATGCTTGCATTCTCATTGCTGACTATCGGATATTTGGGTTTAGGCTTATTGCCGACTATGCTCGAAAACGCCGGATTGGTTTCTTACGGAACGGGCGAAGGTAAAGGGGCATTCTCCGCTTTCTTCAAAAATATCGGACTTATTGAATTTGGTAAAAACACGGTTTACACCGGTTTGCAAGACAGTCCGCACCAATGGTCAATCGTACCGGTGCTATTGTTTATCGTTGTAGGCGGTGCATTCATAAAATCAGTAGTATCGGGTACAGTAGCAAAAGAAACTACTGCCGAAACACGAGTCAGGGGTTTTTCAATTTTTTATATGCTTATAAATATAGGAGCTTTCGCCGGAAAAACGGTGGTTGACCCTCTACGCAAAAGTCTTGGAGACTGGGGACTGGTTTATCTGAATTACTTCTCGTCTTTTATGGTTTTCATTGCCCTTATTCTCGTCTATTTCATGTATAAATCGAATCAAACGGCAGGACAGGGCAAAACTTTCGGCGAGCTATGGTCGGCTTTGAAAAAAGTATGTTCAAATGGTCGTTTGGTAACTTTGATACTTATTACCAGCGGTTTCTGGATCGTTCAACAACAAATGTATGCTTCGATGCCTAAATACGTTATCCGCATGGTAGGCGAAGACGCTTCACCGGGATGGATAGCCAACGTTAATCCTCTTGTTGTGGCATTGTGCGTAAACTTAGTGACTACCATCATGAAAAAACGCACAGCATTATCCTCCATTACTGTTGGTATGTTCATCATCCCGATATCGGCTTTGATTATGGCTTCCGGAAATATAATGGGTAGTGATCTTATACACATTTTCGGACTTGAAATACACCCCATAACTCTGATGATGATTGTTGGTATTGCTTTTCAGGCTATTGCTGAATGTTTTATATCACCCCGCTTTCTCGAATATTTTTCTATGCAATCGCCCAAAGGTGAAGAGGGCCTATATTTAGGATTCAGCCATTTGCATTCATTTATATCATCACTTGTCGCTTTCGGAATTTCGGGTTTCCTTCTCGAATGGTTCTGTCCGAACCCTAAATCGGAGCGTTTTGCAAACTCAATTAATTTCGAAGCTGATTATGCGGCGGCAACGGCTAATGCGCATTATTTATGGTATGTGTTTTTCTGCATCGGATTGGTGGCAGCAATAGCTCTTGTCATATACGGAAGAGTAGTCAAAAAGAAAGATGAGAAAATAGCAAATACTCTGAAAGATAGCAAATAAAAAGCAAGCCCTGTTCTCTGTAACAAAATTTATTCACTTAGTTTATCTTTAGTGCATAATGGGTTTTAGCACTTTAAACGTTATCTTTGCATCCGTTTAAGATTAACTAAAAAATATGGCGAGAAAAAACAAAACGCTTCCTCTTATTGAGAATGTGGAAATAAGTGGTATAGCTGCTGAAGGCAAAGCGATAGCTAAAGTTGACGATATGGTTGTATTTATACCTTTCGTCGTACCGGGCGATGTAATTGATTTACAATTGACTCGTAAAAAAAACAAATATGCCGAAGGCAAACCTGCTCGCTTCATTAAATATTCGCCAGATCGGGTTAAAGCGTTTTGTGAACATTTCGGGATATGCGGCGGTTGTAAATGGCAGATATTGCCTTATGAGGAACAGCTGAAGTACAAGCAACAGCAGGTTTTCGATAATCTTACCCGCATCGGTAAAATTGATATACCTGAAATGATGCCTATATTAGGATCGGATAAAACTCAATTTTATCGTAACAAGCTCGAATTTACGTTTTCAAATAAAAAATGGCTAACGCAAGAGCAAATTGAATCGGGCATAAGTTTTGACGACATCAATATGAATGCCGCAGGTTTTCATATACCGGGGTGTTTCGATAAAGTGCTTGATATACATAAGTGTTGGTTGCAAAATGATATTTCTAACCGCATTCGTAATTTTGTACGCCAATATTGCTTCGATAAAGGCTATACTTTCTTCGATTTACGGAATCGCGGAGGTCTGATGCGTACTCTTATCGTAAGAACTTCCACAACAGGCGAACTGATGCTTATTGTGGTATTTTACGATGATGATAAGGAAAAGCAAGAAGATGTTCTTAACGCCATCGATCGTGAGTTTCCGCAAATAACCTCTTTACTATACATCGTTAATCAGAAAGCGAATGATACTATTACCGATCAAGAGGTATTGGTATGGAGAGGTAACGATTTTATATATGAAGAAATGGAAGGACTTAAATATAAAATCGGACCCAAATCGTTTTATCAGACTAACAGTGAACAGGCTTATAATCTATACAAAATAACACGTGAATTCGCCGGACTTACAGGCAGTGAACTGGTCTATGATCTTTACACGGGAACAGGTACAATCGCAAACTTCGTGGCACGTCAAGCTAAAAAAGTTATCGGTATAGAGTATGTTGAAGATGCGATTGAGGATGCTAAAGTAAATTCTTCAATTAACGCAATTGATAATACTCTCTTCTATGCCGGCGACATGAAGGATATATTGACTCAAGATTTTATCAATGAACATGGTCGTCCTGACGTGATTATCACCGACCCACCAAGAGCCGGAATGCACGATGATGTTATAAATACAATTTTGTTTGCTGAACCAAATCGTATTGTATATGTCAGCTGTAATCCTGCTACTCAGGCACGAGACCTCAGCCTTTTAGACGCAAAATATAAAGTTGAGAAAGTAAGACCTGTCGATATGTTTCCGCATACACACCATGTTGAAAATGTGGTGCTTCTGAGCAAAAGATAATAAAATAGTTTATCAATGTCCCCAATCCGGGTCGTAAGATGACGAGCGACCCCGCTTTTCGTATTTCAGGTCTTGCAATAGTGACGATGATGCTCGCAACGAAACGTAGTAGGATTTATATGGTCCGATGGGGATAAAGCTCGCCGAAAGAGACCAACAGTGCAAATTTCGGGTGAGCGTACAGTTCATATAAGCAAACTTGCTACGATCGAAGTCATAACTTGTATTGAATGTAAAATTCCAATTCTTAGTAGGTTGCAGACTTCCGTTTATACCGAAGTTATGAGTAAGTTTGCGTTTGTACTCATTCTTGTATTTTTCTAATTGCGAACTGTAAGCATAGTTAGCCGAATAGTTGAATGAAAGATTCCATCTCACTTCATTTTTCAGGTAACCATCTTCATCGTATTGACTGTCGTCTTTCTTCTTGGCAAATTTACTGGTATGCTCACCATCAGATTCAGCCTTTTCATTCTGTCCGTATCCGGCATAAGGGTCTTTTTTCTTGTCTGACTTATCTGATGTCGATTTTTCATTGTTTTTACCAAACCACTTATTAAAGGTATCCTGATTTATTGATGGCGATATAGAGAAACCTGTTCGCATCAATCGTCCGAAACCTCCGCCATGCGAAATACGCATTCTGTTTACTCTTATAAGCCTGTCATTCTCAGGATTGCCATCCACACTTGAGACACGGTTATACAGATATGGATCCCACACGGCATTAACATTGACTGTTAATGACTTACTGAGTTTCAATCGCAAATTGGTATTAATGTCGCTCCATTTCATGGAGTCAGCCATCATATTATAACTGAACCCTATTCCCAAATTATCAATCAGGCTTATGATCTTAGTTCCTGTTATAGTGTCGCTTTGAGACTTCACTTTCATTTCAACATTGTTCTCGAAGCTAAAATTTATCATTCCGGCTTTTCCTGATGGCGCTGTACCAAACATACCATTCTGGAATGGCGAGTATTTCTGAAATTGCTCGCGTCCGGCAGCGTCATAATAATGCAAGGTTTCATAAAAACCGTATCTTGCTGCAGAGAAATCAGGGGTATAGCTCAAACTGATGTTCGGTGTAAATACGTGACGGATAGCTTGAATCTTTTTTCCTCCGATCAGCGGCTTGTAAAATCCATATAACTTGGTCTGAAAACCTAAGGAGAAGCTATAATCGTAAACACGATTGAATTGATTGATGGTATCTACTACTGCAATAGTATTTGTACGCGGATCCCAGTCTTTCTTTATTTTATTTGTGTACCATCGTTCTGTATAATTGAATGATGGGGTAATATTCAGATAATTAAACAAGTTGAATGTAGCTGATACGGGTATGTTGTGCTTCATTGCATGCTCCCATTCACTTATCCCCGATTTTAACAATCTGTTTTCTTTTGTGTTGATGCTATTTCTGAAATCTCCTGTATAGCTCAACTGTATTTTTTCATACCATTTTTCTTCTCCGGCTGACTCTTTTCTCTTGAAAGGATAAATACGGCTCATGGTCATAGTCAGGTTAGGCAATGTCATCGCTATGGTCGAATCTCTCATATTTTGATTAACACTTGCCGACGCATTAAATGACCATGGCGAATTGGGTATCCGTTGATTCAGGTTTATTGTTGAACTTGCGTTCGTTGTTGTATTAGAGACCGGATTATATATTTCGTTCAGACTATGCCTGTTATAGGAACTGGTTCTGAAGTTTACGCTTGCGGACAAGGTTCTGAACATATCTTTTTTAGGGTCTTGCTGATGAGACCAAGATATATTGATGTCTTTGGCAACAGAATAGTCGCGGGGTATTTCTTTATCTCCTAATTTTGTGACCAAATATCCCAGGTTGAAATTGCCTGAATATTTATATCTCTTGCGATATGATGACTGTGCATTCAATCCCCACGAACCTTTTGTGTATATTTCTCCTGTCAGTTTAAGGTCAATATAATCATTAATGGCAAAATAATAACCTCCATCTCTCAAGCTATAGCCACGTTCAAGTTCAGTACCGATACTTGGCATAATTACTCCTGAAGAATATTTTTTCGAGAAAGGAAAGAACCCGAACGGAATGGCAAAAGGCAGAGGCAAATCTTCAATAACAAGATATGCAGGACCTGTAACAATCCGTTTTCCCGGCTCTACTTTTGCTTTTGTTAGATTCAGGTAAAAATGAGGATGCTCATGATCGTCGCAGGTGGTATATCTGCCATTTTGAATATAAATGGTATTGTCGGGATTCATTTTTGCTTTATCAGCTACTACATGCCCCTCGCCCTGTTCAGTTATTGTAGTTTGACTAAAACCTTTTTTTGTTCTGAAATTGTAACGCATCGTTTTAGATTCGTAATCGGTTCCGCCATCATTAAATACAGGATAACCGAATTCTTGACCAATGGAGTCCCTGCCGAATGTAGCTTTAACAACACTACTATCTACACTCATAGATATTTTTTCGGCTTTTAATGATATTGGCTTCGGTGTATTATACATGACTTCCGCTTTTCCGTAAAGAAATGCCCAATCATTAGTACCGATGAGCGAATCATCCGATTTATAATACACGATTGCGTCAAGTACAGGTTTCTTAGCCGGAATGCTATCTTGCTGTATTGAATCTTTTTTCAGTACAAGAGAATCTGTAAGAGGGTTTAAGGTATCTGATTTGACCTTGATTGAATCGTATGTGTATAACGAGTCTGTATACAACGGACGAGCTAATTTTGTCTTAAGTGATTGTGCCTTCTCAAGCCGTACTGTATCTTTATCTACCGTTCGAGTATCCTGATGAATTATATATTTATTCTGCGCCGCAAAAAATGGGGTCGAGAATAAAATTATTAAAGTTATGTATATAAGTATCCGTAATTTTCTCATCAATGAGACGCTAAACAAAGATATTTGGGTGCAAAACTAATCATTTAAAAAAGAAAAGCGTAAAAAAGACATATTAAAAAGTGTCAGAATTTAGCTCGAAACAGCATCTTTCAAAAGTTTAACGTCATAATTGATGTATTTTTTTCTACTTAGAGTCAGAAAAAATTTATAATTGATAAAAAGCTATTTAAACCAACTATGTATTTGCGCAAAGTTCATATTATCAATTCATAATACTGAGTTTGTTATAAAAGCAATATTGGAGCGTAAAGGATTAGATTTGAAAAAAAAATGTATTTTTGCATCCCGTCGTTAATTTTAATTAATCATACCTGATGCACAACAAAATATTTCACAGCTTATATTTATTAATCATTACAATCTACATATTCAGCGTTCAATCTGTTTATGCTCAGAAACCCGAAATTATTGATTCAATTTTGCCTGTTAAATTAGGCAGTATTGTAAAAAAATCTGTATATGGTGGTCAATTCAAACAATCAGGATCATTTTACAGCTATTTATGGGGACAACATTATGGTTCGTTGTATTACAAACCCGTATCTGTCAAATCGGTATCGTTAGAGTCGTTATTCGGCGGGTTATCCATTAAAGCACAAGTACCCAAGTTACACGGTCTTGTTTTGGAAAGCAAAAACAACGATTTGTTTTTCCTCAGGCCTTTGGGTGGTTCGACAATATTTATGGAATCGAACTTTTTTCGGAAATCTTATGTACGAAGCGAATTCAAAAACACGTATATCGGCGATTTTATTGGAGAGGCTTATACAATTGTTCATCCATTCACATTTGTCGTAGCTGATAAAATGGCTACTTCTTTATCGTTGCCGTCTACTGTTCCACATATTGTTTATATGTCTGAAAGTCATTCTTGCGACACGATCGCCGATGGTAGCAATCTGCTTAATAAGTTGGTCAGCGTATCGCAATTGCCATCAATAGATGAGCAACGATCATTATCTTCTGTCGATCAGCTTTTAGATAAGTTACACGCAGATAATAACAATAAAATTAACGAATCATTGTACGTCAGAACTCGATTATTCGATATGCTGGTCGGTGATTGGAATAAGATACCTGAATCTTGGTATTGGGAGGCGTCACAATCGGACAATGTTACAATGTATGATCCTTTAGTGATAGACCGCAGTCATAGTTTCACTAAGGTTGACGGTATATTTTTCAAGACATTAATTCATGCTTTAGGACTGAATTTTATAGACGATTATACTGCACGCATTAAAAACACTAAGAATTTCAACAAATTAGGTTATCCTTTGGATATTGCATTGACACAATCGTGCAATGAAGATGTATGGATTAATGAGGCCAAGTATATTCAACAAAATTTAACGGATCAGAAAATAGATGAAGCCTTTAAATTACTGCCTTCTGAAATGCAAGATGATCATGCTTCCATCATCAGAGCAAATTTAAAAGATAGGCTTAACGATCTCGTTCAGATAGCAACTGATTATTATCTTGAATTGCAAAAGACACCTGTGATTACGGGTACTAATCAAGCTGACAGATTTGTTATAAATGAAGATAAAGATCATAATCTCAATATTAGCCGATACAATCTTCAGACCAATAAACCGGAATTTGAACAAAGTTATTCGGCTAAAAAGACTAAAGAAATATGGCTTTACGGACTTGATGGTAATGACAGTTTTGAGATTAACAAAAAGTATAACACCATACCGTTGGTGGTTATAGGGGGGAATGGTAAAAATGAATATCATGTTGAAAACGGGCATAAAACATCGGTATTTGAACCTAATTCTGAAAAAGAAAGGTTAGACTCACTGTCTAATATAAAAACGGTTTTTCCTAAAAATGCTGAAAATGTATTGGCTTATAATTATGAACGGCTTAGACATACGAATGTGACTGTGACACCAATCGGCATATATGACTCCGATCTTGGATTGAACTTAGGTACTTCAGTAGCATACACCACATACGGATTTGGTCGAAGCCCTTATACAAGCCGTCATCAGTTCAGTTACGATTATGTGAACGGATTAACTTATCAGGGTATTTTCCCCGATTATGACAATAAACGCAGCTTTCATATATTGGCATTTATAGGCAGCCCTGCATATTTCTCCAACTTCTTCGGGTTTGGTAATCAAACTCCCGGATATAAGGATGAAAAGAAAAAATATAATCGTGCCAATATTCATAAATATGCTGTCACACCTGCTATCTATTATACAATAGACAAAACTCAGGAAACATTTTTAGCTACCTCACTTCAAGCCATTAAAGTAAGCAACCCCAAAGGACGTGACAGATTTATAAATCAAATTTACGAAGACGGAAACAGCATCTATGATTCTAAGTTCTATTTAGACGTCAATGCTAATTATAAACTAAAGAAGAACACAAATTCTTTTATCGCTAAATATAAGGCCGAAGCATCGGCAGGATGGGTTATCAATATAGGTGATCCCGCTAAAAACTATCCGTATCTATCTGCCAACTTGGGTGCTGATTTTAAGATTACAGACCGCATAACATTCGCCACGCTGATGAAAGGGAAAAAAATAATGACTGATAAGTTTGAATTTTTTCAATCGGCGACAACTGAGTTGAGAGGTTTCCGAAATAATCGGTTCATTGGTAAAAGTTCTTTCTATCAGTATTCTGACATACGGCTTGATATGGGTAAATTACATAATCCTTTTACATCGTTGCTTTATGGTGTATTTGTGGGTGTAGATTACGGTCGGGTTTGGTATCCTAATGAAGATTCGAATAAATGGTATTCGTCATACGGAGGAGGTTTTTGGTTAACTGTTTTCAAAAATTTCACGGGTAAGTTTTCCTACTTCGCATCAAGCGACACGGGACGGTTTACATTCACATTAGGAATGGGTTTCTAAACCGCCCCATATACTTGATTATCTTTTTATCTGATTGCGTTCGAGCAAGGCATCAACGGTCGGTTTCTGCCCACGGAATTTAATATAAAGGCACATCGGGTCTTCAGTATCTCCTCTTTCCAGAATATTCTTACGGAATGCACCTGCTACTTTTTTATTAAAGATGCCTTCTTTCTTAAAAACGGAGAACGCATCCGCATCCAGCACTTCAGCCCATTTATAGCCGTAATATCCGGCAGCATATCCACCTGAAAATATGTGTCCGAATGAAGCGGACATATTAGTATCAGGTACGATAGGCAATAAAGCCGTTTTACTCATCACGTTATTTTCAAAATCTAAGATATCTCCGTTATAAGGTTCTTTCAGGGTATGCCAAGCCATATCAAGATAGCCGAACGATAATTGACGGTAGCAGAAATAACCTGCATTGTAATTAGCGGCATCTACTAATTTTTGCACTAAATCGGCAGGTATTTTCTCTCCTGTTTTATAATGTTTCGCAAAACTGTCCAGATATTCCTTCTCTGTCAGCCAATTTTCCATTATCTGTGATGGAAGTTCCACAAAATCATGTTCCACATTAGTGCCTGACAAAGATTCGTAATGACATTCAGTCAGCATGCCATGTAAAGCATGACCGAATTCATGCAGAAACGTTTCTACCTCATCAAAGGTTAACAGTGCCGGTATGTTATCGGTCGGACGGGTAAAATTCATGACAATTGAGACATGGGGACGTGAATCCTGATTATTTTCGTCAAAATATTGCCCTTTAAACTCGGTCATCCATGCTCCCTGACGTTTGCCCTCGCGAGGATGAAAGTCTGTAAACAGCACTGCGATAAATTTACCGTTTTCATCTAAAACATTGAATGCTTCGACTTCATGATGGTAAACAGGGATTTCTGTATTCTTATGGAAAGTTATTCCGTATAATTTTGTCGCAAGTCCGAAAACTCCTTTTTTAACATTCTCCAATTCAAAATATGGACGTACTAATTCATCGTTGACACTATATTTCGTATCCTTTAGCTTTTCTGAATAGTAAGACCAATCCCAAGGCTGAAGATCAATAGTTTTACCTTCTAAGTCAACGGCGAATTTTTCAACTTGTTTAACATCTTCATGAGCTGCTGTTCCATACGCTTCGAATAGTTCGTCGAGCAATCCGTAAACATTTGCTTTATTGCGAGCCATTTTATCACGCAAGGCATATGCGGCATAATCGGAATATCCCAATAGTTTTGCTATCTCAAGGCGAACCGCTATTATTGCTTTTACATTCTCCCTATTATCAAATTCTCCGCCTTTGATACATCTTGTATTATAAGCCAGATATAATTTCTTTCGCAATTCAGCACTTTCAGCGTATTTCATAAAAGCAATATAACTTGGAGCTGAAAGGTCGAAAAGCCATCCACTTTTATCTTTCGACTTCGCTTTTACCTGAGCCGCATCTCTTACGCTTTGAGGTAATCCGGCTAAATCATTTTCGTTCGTAAGCAACATTTCGAACTTATTGCTTTCTTTTAAGGTATTCTGTCCAAACTCTAATGTTAATTGGCTAAGCTTTGCAGAGAGTTCTTTGTATTTTTCGCGGTCCTTACCTGATAATGTGGCTCCGCTGTCTTCAAAACCCCGATAAATCTTTTCAGTCAATCTCATCTGTTCAGGATTCATGTCGTCTTCAAGCCGACCATCATAGACTGATTTAATCCGGTTAAAAAGAGACTCGTTCAGGTATATGTTATTATAGTGTTCCGACAGTTGAGGTTGAATTTCTTTGGAGATCTTCATCATTTCATCATCGCTCTCAGCGCTTAATAAATTGAAAAAAACGGATGTTACTCGAGATAGAAGTCTTCCCGACTTTTCAAAAGCAGCAATCGTATTATCAAATGTTGGAGATAGTTCTGAATTTGTTATATCTTCAATCTCTATATTATGTTTCTCAATACCTTTCTTTATAGCTGGTATATAATGCTCATTTTTTATTAAATCAAAAGGAGGTGTGCCATGCGGAGTGTTGTATTCTGAAAGAAAAGGATTTTCTGATAAGTTATTTTTTAAATTAGCCATAGTAATATATAATTGAAATTATTAATCCGTATATTCAAAAACATTGTTATACTTGTAAAAGTACAAATATTTTTTTAGCTAAATTATCGTATCTGTTATCTCTAAAAAACGTAGTGCAAGACGTGCTCAGGAAGGGTGTAATCCAAATTTATTCGTTGGCTACTAAAAAAGAAAAACCGGCGTGGCTTATATCACATAAGTACACCGGATTATCTTATCAAAGTTAATAATTATTTGTATGGCTTAAATACATTACAAAGTTCAATATAAATTCATCAAACCGCAATAGCATAAAGTAGTGATATTTATACAATTTTATAGCTTAAAATAATTACCGGCTATTAGTATAACCTCTTTGAGTAAGTTCAATCCGTTAAGTTATTTAATATATTATCGTGTATTAAATAATAATATATCAGACAAATATACTCATACATCCATAAAATTTTCATCACAGTATTCAAAACCTATTATTGTATGTAATTAAACCATAAATCCACATGGAATATGAAAGACAAATAACTAAATAATAGTTTGATTATAAACAATCTAATCAATATCCCCCTGCTTTTTCCGGCTATAACAATCATTAATAACCTCAAAATATGTATCTTCGCATACTTTTAATTATTATGATAATTTTTTCACAGAATAAATAACATGCATACTTTCGATCTTTGTTGCATCGGGCATATAACCCTTGATAAAGTAGTCACTCCTTCAAATACTGTTCATATGCCCGGTGGTACCGCTTTTTACTGTTCATATGCAATAAATCATTTTAACGATATTGACTATCATCTTATAGCCGGTTTAGCAGAGTCAGAAATTGCTGTTGTTGAAAAAATGCGCTCCGATGGAATCAATGTTACTGTTGCCCCAAGTCGGAATTCTGTTTATTTTGAAAATATTTATGGTGATGATATCGACAACAGCCGGACTCAACGTGTATTAGCGAAAGCCGATCCATTCACCATTAATGAGTTAAAAGACACTCAAGCTAAAGTATATCTTTTAGGAGCATTACTGGCTGACGATTTTTCTGTTGATATAATCAAATATCTTTCTCAAAAAGGAAAAGTGGTTATAGATTCTCAAGGATATTTACGTGAGGTTCGTGATCAACAGGTTTTCGCGGTGGACTGGAAAGAGAAAAAGGAAGCCCTGAAATATGTGCACGCAATCAAAGTTAATGAATTAGAACTTAAATCGCTCACTGGCACTGATGATGTTGTTGAAGGAGGTAAAATGCTTTATGATTGGGGGGTAAAAGAAGTATTGATGACTTTTGGCAGCATGGGCTCCGTTATATTTGATGGTAAGACGTATCATAAAATACCTGCCTACGTTCCCAAAACAGTTACGGATGCCACCGGATGTGGCGACACGTATCTTATCGGTTATCTTTATCAGCGCCTGAAAGGAGAAAATATTGATAAGGCCGGTAGTTTTGCTGCAGCTATGGCTACCATAAAACTTGAAACAATGGGACCATTCGACAAGACTAATGAAGATGTTGAATTAGTGCAACGTACAGCACCTAAGCACATTCCGATTCTCTAAAGGCATATAAACTTTATAAAAAGGCAAAGATGATAAGTTATTATTCAGATTTAAAACCCAGAAGTAATAAATTCAATTTAATATTACTAATTGTTTATGCCTTACTTTTGTTGACATTCTGCTCGCAAATGTCGCCCCTCTACCCTATTAATGATTGGGATGATGTGAATTTATACTTTAATATAGGTAAGTGCCTTACAAAAGGGCATACACTCTATACTGAAACTTTCGATCAAAAAGGTCCGGTTATTTTCTTTATATACGCTTTGGGCTATTTGATATCTAATACGTCTTTCTTCGGTGTTTTTTTATTAGAATTTATTGCTTGGTTGATTATCATTTTATCAATCTACAATGCCGCCAAATTATTTTTAGATGAAGAGTTCGCCTTCTTATCTTCACTAATTTTCCCAATTTTCACCCTTACCTACACTGCTAACGGAGGATCAGCCGAAGAATTTGTCTTGGCCTTTATCGCCTTAAGTTCTTATCTGTTTCTACGTTATTTTAGTCAGCTTAAAATTGGTGAACACAATCCATGGTGGATGTTTATCCATGGTATTATGTGTTCATTGGCGTTTTTCACAAAAGTTAATCTTGTTCTATTATGGTTCTTCCCTTTAATCGCAGTATTCATTCTTATTATATTTAGTCATAAATACAAAAATCTATTTTTTAATATAATCGCTTTTTTATCAGGAGTTGCATTAATAGCCTGTCCTATTTTGTTATATCTTTATAAAAACAATGCCCTTGATGACGCTTATAATACATACATTGTTTTAAATAGCAAATACGCTAATATACAATCTGTTCAGGGTGTTTTAACAACGTTAAGTGCAAGACTATACTCTTTGGCACGTTATAATCTGACTTTTTTCGCTCTAAGTTTTATCGGAGTATTTATCTTTCCTTTAGCTTTAATACCTAAAAAAATAGCAAAATTAGCATTTATCCTTTGCGGTATATCGCTTTACGTATCCATATCTATGGGATTAACGTTTCATCATTACTATCTTTTGCCATTCTCAATATTTTGCGGATTCGGATTAATTGCAATATGCGCATATGTCAAGAAATATGTTTCAATAAAATGTGTAAAACAAATATCTATCTTGAGTTTGATTATTTTACTTATGGTAGGTATTAAGGAAAAAAATTTATTTAATGTCGGGGGCGAAATTCTTATAAGACAAGCAAAGCCTAATAATCTTGCTTATCGGTTTGGTAAGATTATCGAAAAAGAAAACAATCCAACGTTATTAAATCTCGGCTTTGGGTATGGTAATAGTATTTTCACAGTTTATAACATCATGCCAAATACAAAATATTTTATTACACCAAATATTCCTTATGACATGTTTCCGGACATGCGCAATCAACAGGAAAAAGATATTGAAAATAAAAAAACACAATTTGTCATCCTGACTAATTTTTCGGTCAATTACGATTTTTTTAAAGATTTACCGGCTTTCAAGACAAACTATACTCTTATTGATACTTATATAAGTGACATTGCGATAAATAAAATATTTTATACCTATTACTTATATAAACGAAATGATTGAAATATCTGATCATAAGAAATCTGCTCATTTATATCTTATTCCTGTTACACTCGGTGAAACAGATATTGAGAAAGTTCTACCAACATTCAATAAAGAGATTATCAGAAATATTAAATATTTCATAGTTGAGAATTTACGTTCGGCGCGTCGTTTCTTAAAAAAAACCGAACCATCAATTGATATTGATTCTCTCGTATTTTATGAGTTAAATAAACATACGGACTTCAAACAGATACATACATATCTCACCCCAATAGACAAAGGCTTCAATGTTGGCATTATTTCGGAAGCCGGATGTCCGGCAATAGCAGATCCGGGAGCAGATATTGTAGCGATCGCACAAACAAGAAACTATAATATTGTTCCACTTATCGGACCTTCTTCTATACTTTTATCTTTGATGGCATCAGGGTTCAACGGACAAAGTTTCGCATTCAATGGCTATCTTCCCATTGACAACAACGAACGTATAAAAAAAATCAAATTACTTGAACAGCGGATATATTCTGAACATCAGACACAACTTTTCATCGAAACACCTTACCGTAATATAAAGTTGGTTGATGATATCATCCGCACATGCAAACCTTCAACCAAGCTTTGCATAGCAATAAATATAACATGCAATGATGAATTCATCAAAACTTTGAGCATAAAGGATTGGAAGGGAAGGTTACCTGATATGAATAAGAAAAATTGTATATTTTTGCTTTATAAATAATCTGAAAACTACTTTTATTATTCTATCCATTTCTGATTTTTAAATTAAAAAAATCTAAGCAAAACACATTTTCTTGTATATTTGATGTAATTCAAAATCATTGAATATGAAAAAATATTTATTGATTATATTCTGCCTTTTTAACCTACAAGTCTGTATAAAAGCTGAAGACACGAAAGAGGTAAGGACTATAAAATTGGTTTACATTATCATAGATAATGACACAATACCAGTATACTCTTTAAATCCCGTACATATATTTGCACTTCGGCAATTTAAAAACCAAAAAGAAAAATCGGAATACACAAAACTTGTTAGAGATGTCAAAAAAACATACCCTTATGCAAAGATGGTTTCTGCGTCAATTATAGAAACATACGAATATATGCAAACCCTTCCTAATGAAAAAGCTAAACAGAAACATCTTGAAGAAGTGGAAAAATACATGATGGAACGTTACAAACCTGAAATGAAAAAGATGACTCGCAATCAAGGGAAGATATTAATAAAACTCATAGATAGAGAATGCAACACCTCATCATATAATATTGTAAAAGCATTAATGGGTAATTTTAAAGCAGGTGCTTATAATTTATTTGCCGGTATCTTCGGAAATAGTCTTAAAAGCAGATATGAGCCCGAAGGAAAGGATAAAGACATAGAAAATATTGTGATACAAATTGAGGAAGGCTCTGTTGACTATTATTATTCCAAAAATGTACATTAAGATAAACACCGAATTTAAGTTATCTGACGTCCAAAGGGCGATAACGACAATCCTATAAGTTTGAAATGTTGCTTCCCGAATGGTATACCTATAATAGTAATACAAAAAATTACACCCCAGAACAAATGAGTTAATGCAATCCAGAAACCTCCAATAAAAAACCAAATCACATTCATTATCAGATTTAAACACCCCGATGAACTTTCAATACGTTCAACCTTATGTCCAAAAGGCCATAAAGCCAAAATTCCCAACTTAAACGCTTGAAGCCCGAACGGAATACCAATGATTGTTAACATCATCATGAATCCTGAAATGAAATATTCAAGAGCAATCATAAATCCGCCAAAAATTATCCACAATATATTACCTAAAGTCTTCATCAGTTTATTATTTTTACATTATAAACAAATTTATAAAAAAATGAATGATTAAGCATAGCATTATTGTCATATCTGCATGTATACTTCTTTTTTATGCTTGTAAGCCTTACGATAGTGACTTGGTTAACAAACAATTGTTGCAAGGCTATTGGAAACTGTCTAAAATTGAACATCTGACAAACGACAGCACTATATCTTATCCCCTAAAAGACACTACAATCTTCATTTTCAAGAATGATAGTAATTATGTATATCATATCAATCAACAAGATACTGCGAGTTATAAATTTAGCATAAATAATTACAACATCGAAACTTGCCAGAAAGATGATATGACATCAAATAAATATACAGAAATAAAGTTGCTGACAAATGACACGCTTATATTGAAAATAAATAATACTCAATGGGTATGTAAACGCATCTCCCCAAACGAGGTTAGGAAATAATATAATAACTATTCTTTAAGCAATTTATCCAAGAACTCATCGAACTCACGATCAAATTTCTCAAGCAGGTCATTATCTGATTCTAAATTCATATCATCTCCTATCAGAGCCAGTTTTTCAATAACATTCAAGCTTTCATCTGAATAATTGACTGAAAAAGGCTTATAAATTTCTAACAAATCAAAGCCATGATCATCTTCGATCTCGCCTATTACCGAACGAAGAACAGAAATTATAGTGGAATCAGGTAAAGATGTTTTTCCCATCCATTCATCTATTACGATTGAAGCGATACAATTTTCATCCAAATCATAGAATAAGACCTCTCCACTTTCTTTATCTATTGCGATATGCAAATTATCAAGTACAGTTCCCTGATAACTTTCAGCCAGAATACGGGTGGCCTCAAGAGCCGTTTCCTTAATTAAAGACTGTGTTTTGCTTCTGACTTCCATTATTCCTGCAATTTTGCTTTACTATGCTAAGGTAGAAATAGTTTTTGGTTTATACCTTCTTTTATATAAAATATTCGATAGCATCATCCAATTCAGGACTTCGGCGAATTCTTATCTGCACATTCTGAACCACTTGCGAATAGGGCACAACACTTTTGGTAAGCCATACATTACCTCCGATGGTTGAATCATGACCTATAACAGTTTCACCGCCTAATATAGTAGCCCCCGCGTATATAACAACGTTATCCTCGATAGTAGGATGACGTTTTTTATTCGATAACTCTTTAGTGACAAACAAAGCTCCAAGCGTTACACCTTGATAGATTTTTACATTATCACCGATAATGGTAGTTTCTCCAATAACAATGCCGGTTCCATGATCAATATAAAAAGAATGTCCGATCTTAGCTCCGGGATTAATATCTACGCCGACGAGTGAATGTGCATATTCTGAAAACAAACGAGGAATAATAGGTACACCTGATTTGTGAAACTCATGCGAGATTCGATGAACAGTTAAAGCGAAAAAACCGGGATAAGCAATTATTATCTCTTCAATTGAATTTGCAGCCGGATCACTCTGATTGAAAACTTCAGCATCAGCATATAGTCTTTTTTGCAATTGTGGTAATCCAGTAACAAAACGATCGACAACCTGATGAGCCAAATCCTTATCCATCAATGTTGTTATATTTTCAATCATTACTGAATAAAAGAAATACAAGGATTTTTCTCTTGATTGATCGTTTTGGCAAACAGGAAAAAGAACATGATGTATTAAAGAATCGAGCGCAAGATGCAATTCTTTCTTATTCAACGAAAGACATTTTGATACAGATTTCAGATTACCTGCTATTTCTGAGATATTTATCATAGGATATGTATTTTAAGACAATAAAGTATTCAAAGTACAAAATCTGAACAAATATCATACTCTTTGTTGAATAAAAAAGGTAAACATTGCCAAAATTTAATTTTATTAATCACTTATAGAATAAATAAGCATTTTGAATAAAAACCGCTATTAACAATTTGAATTTTACCTGCATATCATTTCATAAAAGAGAGGTTTATCTTAATAATTAATTTAACTATTTCTAAAACTGAGTAAGAAATAGTGACATCTAAGGATTAAATAAAAAGGAAAAGGTTTTATGGTAAATATTAAACGAGAAAAAGCCTAAGTTTCACTTAGGCTTTTTCTTGTCGGGATACCAGGATTCGAACCTGGGACCCCCTGCTCCCAAAGCAGGTGCGCTAACCGGACTGCGCTACATCCCGTTTTGCTTAATTGCGGTGCAAAGATATGATATTCTTTTTTATTTACAAAAAATAATAAGCCTTTTTTAGCAAAAATCTATATCTAGACGTTCCAATGCAAATATAATATCTTGTTAATAAATATTCATCATCAATTATATCGATAATAGAAATTATAGTTTACTTTGTGCACTTATTTCTAAATCAATCTTTTTCTCATAATAAAAACTGATATATGATAAAACGATTATTTCTTGCATTAGCAATCTCAATCTCAAGTCTTAGTATTTTTTCTCAAAACATTCAATTGCATTTCGACCCAAGGCATGCGCTTCACAGTAAAGATTTCGACAGAAATTATTTTACGGCAACTTTCGAGATGTTTAAACCTGATAAATGGGGGTCTACATTTGGATTCATTGATTTGGATTTCAATCAGAGTAAAGGTAATATAGGACTTGGTTATCTTGAAATTTCAAGAGATCAGAAAATCGGGAAATCACCTATTATGGCTCATGTCGAATTTAATGGGGGGATTGTTCGTGGGAAAAATTACTCCGGGTTTTCAATTCCTAATGCTTATCTTATAGGACCATCTTTTGCCACAACGTTGTTTAATAATAAGTTAAATTTCAGCACATATCTCGTTTATAAGTATAATGCGTTCGACAGGGTTTCCAATGATTTTCAATGGACGTTCGTTTATAGCACCAATTTATGGAATGACAAGATTAGCCTTTCGGGATTTTTCGATTTATGGACTGAGAACAAAAACAGAGGTGATAGGCCTAATATAAAAGGAAAAAAAGTTATATTTCTTACCGAACCTCAATTCTGGTACAATGTAACATCCAATCTATCATTTGGCTCTGAAATTGAGATAAGTAATAATTTCTTAAATGACGATTTTTACGTAAATCCTACTATTGCTGCAAAGTGGAACTTTTAATATCACTATGATGAAATTTATTGAAAATTACTTCAAACTAAAGGATAATAATACGACTATCCGAAAAGAATTGATTGCCGGGATAATTACATTTCTTACCATGTCATATATTCTGACGGTAAATCCTAATGTTTTAGCGGATGCAGGCATGGACAGGCATGCTTTATTCACAACAACCGCTTTAGCTACGATTATAGCCACATTATTAATGGCATTTCTGGCAAAACTCCCTATAGCTCAAGCACCCGGAATGGGACTGAACAGCTTTTTCGCTTATTCAGTTGTTATCACAATGGGATATTCTTGGCAATTTGCGCTGACGGCGGTCTTTATCGAAGGGATAATCTTCATTTTACTGACATTTTTCAACATCAGGGAGCTTATTGTTAAAAGTATTCCTAAAGTCATAAAACAAGCTATACCTGTCGGGATCGGACTTTTCATTACTCTTATCGGATTGAAAGGCGGAGGATTTATCAAAGGCAATGAACAAACTTTATTAACATTGGGAGATTTCTCTCAACACAATGTATGGATCGCCATTCTGGGACTATTGATTATTGCGGTTTTAACTGCTCGCAATGTTAATGGAGCCATATTAATAGGTATTGTTTGTTCAACAATTTTCGGTCTGTTTTTAGGTGACATTAAATTACCCGAAGGATCTATTGTGGCATTGCCCCCATCAATAGCTCCGATATTTGCTAAATTTGAGTGGAATCAGATTTTCTCATTCGATATGGTGATTGTGGTATTTACCTTTTTATTTGTCAATCTCTTCGACACAGTCGGAACATTAATCGGCGTAGTTAATAAAGCCGGACTAGCAGATAAAGACGGTAATTTTCCGCAAATGAAGAAAGCCCTTATGGCTGATGCCTTAGGCACAACGATTGGCTCTGTCTTAGGTACAAGCACCATCACATCATACGTTGAAAGCGCGACAGGCGTGGCATCAGGGGGGCGTACCGGATTGACAGCCGTAAGTACAGCTTTAATGTTTGCGGTCGCACTATTCTTTGCACCTTTGTTTTTGATGGTGCCAACAGCGGCAACAGCTCCGGCTCTTATTATCGTTGGTTTATTTATGATTTCATCAGTAGTTGAAATTGATTTCAAAAATATAACAGAAGGTCTTCCGGCATTCCTGACAATCATCTTTATGCCATTTACATACAGTATCGCTCAAGGAATTGTTTTCGGTATGCTTAGCTTTGTTCTGATAAAGACCCTTTCGGGACGTTACAAAGACGTATCGATTGCAGTTTACGTTATCTCTATATTATTGTTTTTATCAAAAATAATTCTTGAGGCATGGAAGTTTATATCATCGCTATGTTATTTTGACTAAAAATAATTCTTGACGCGACACATATCATAGGCTGATCATTTTTCGGTCAGCCTTGGGTCTGATCCCCACATCAATTTATCGCGCAAAGTACCAAAGAAGGTATGCCCGATGCGTTTAACAACTTTCAGATTCAAGTCAGCTTTCTTTATCGTCAGGCGGACGCCTTCTTCAAAGACTTCAGAGCGTCCGTCGAGCGAAATAAGAAATTTTCCGCTCCGGCTTTCCACATCCAGCACAATCGTGCTTGTATCCTCCACCACAAGCGGTCTGAAGCTAAGACTATGAGGTGCAACTGCCGTTAAGATGAAATTTGAGGCAGTAGGCGTCAGAATAGGTCCACCCGCACTCATCGAATAGGCTGTTGAGCCTGTCGGAGTAGCCACAATCAACCCGTCGGCTTCATAAGAGGTAAGAAATTCATTATTGATACTCGCATGCACTGTTATCATTGAAGCTGAATCCTGTTTAAGTATCGCAATCTCATTCAATGCATAGCTAAAGTTCTCGATGCGATTACCATCTGCCGATAACAGCAACTGGGTTCGCTCCTCAATTCTGTATTGACCCGATAAAATATCATTAAGCGCGTCATCCAACGTATCTCCCGTAATATCAGCTAAAAATCCTAATCGTCCGGCATTGATGCCTAAAATTGGTATCCCCCGCCGACCTACAACGCATGCTGTGCGTAAAAAAGTACCATCACCACCGATACTGATTGCAAAAGTTACATCAAAATCATCACAATCTGTAATAACAGCCGATATATATTTATCTATATCCATTACGGTTGATAAGTGATCGTAAAATTTACGCTGAATATAAATTTGTAAGTCTTTTGATCTGAGTGTATCGAAAATACGCTTAGTTAAATCAATCTTATGATGCCTGCTACCAAAAACCGCTACTTTCATAATATATTGTTTCGAATATTATATACTTTAATTTAATGAGTAAATTTAAACATTATGCTGTATTTATCATACCAATCTACAATAAAAGGAGTTTAATTATTTATATCTCTTTGTCAATGAATCTTTATTTAGACATCACAACGCAAGCTAAAGCGATACACCATTAAAACAATGCAAATAACCCACTTATTGCTTAAAATAATTATATCTGCAGAGATTGATTTATTTTTCTGACTCAAATTATGATAAATATATGTTCCTTAAATTTGGCTATTCAAAAAATATGTATACCTTTGCAACGCTTTAGGTAAGTATAATCACTTAAAGTTTGGAGAGATGGCAGAGTGGTCGATTGCGGCGGTCTTGAAAACCGTTGAAGTGAGAGCTTCCGGGGGTTCGAATCCCTCTCTCTCCGCAAAGAAAAGTTAATCAGACGGTATATAGCCGTCTTTTTTTATTTAATACCCATTTAATGCATTTAGTACGTGTGAAAGAGGTGTGCAACCATAAGAGAAAACATTCTGAGACACTGAAATATGAACAAAGAGGATTTGAAGAAAGAATTCAAAGGTAAATTTCTTGGATTACGGAAAATCATAAACTCTTATGATTTGATACCTCATGCTCCATGTGACGAATTTGACGCACTTAACCACAAAATACTAAGCAATCTATACAAGGGTGCAGACTTCGAGAAGATAAAAAGAGTTATAGACAGCAAACTTATCTCATATTATGGTCTTTTCCCTAATGAAGTAGAAATAGAAAAACTTGCTTCTGAAATTATTGAATGGTGGAACTCCTAACTTAATTTCCTTAAAGGCAAGAAAGGGGGGACGCCAACCCCTAAATGAATCCTACACGTACACCCCAATCACATCCGTCGAATTTTTTTTTATTTTTTTCTGAGTTTTCCAAAGTGAAAAAGCTCCGAGCAGTTAACTAACACTTTGTCTATTGTGCCAAATCATTGATATATAACAAGTTGAATGTTTTATGGTCTAATTTAGTGAAGGGTGTGTAGGATGGTGTTTTTGCTAACTAACACTTCTTTGTAATCTATAAATAAAAACATTCAAAGTACTATTGAATATTTTTATTTATAGCTTTATACTAAGCTAATTCTTTATATTTTTGATTTAAATATGGATACTGATCTTGTAAAATAT
>CALYPL010000011.1 GCA_945273835.1 uncultured Dysgonomonas sp.
GCTGTAATTTATTTAATTACAACGTTTTACAAGTTTATTTCTGTGGTGCCACCAGGAATCGAACCGGGGACACAAGGATTTTCAGTCCTTTGCTCTACCAACTGAGCTATGGCACCATCGCTTGATTGCGAGTGCAAAGATATTACAATTTTTGCATTCTCCAAATTTATATCAAGAAAATATAAGGCGTAAAACCAATTTGATTGATGCTAATGTTCATGTTTGTTTAGTATCATATTGTTAATGAGGAGGGTAGTCTTGTGGATATAAATTTTTATATAGCTCAAAAATCACATCAGATTGGCTGAAAGAAATTTTTTCATCAATTCTTTATCTAATCCTCTGTGGCGAATATACATTTCAAGCTGATCGTTTGCAATTGTTCCGACTGTGAAGTATTTGGCTTCGGGATTACCGATTATTATGCCGCTAACCGAAGCATTAGGGAACATTATGCCGTTGTCAGTCAGTTCAACACCAATTTCTTCGGAGTGAAGTAATTCTTTATTCAGCAAGAAATTGATTGTCTGGTCAGGTATGGATGGATAACCAACAGCCGGGCGTATGCTTTTATATTTCATGGCAAACATATCTTTTATGCTGAGTTCTTCATCAGCCGCAAAGCCCCAATAGTGACGTCTTATCCTGCAATGAAGCCATTCTGTGGTTGCTTCGGCAAGACGATCTAATACTGATTTTAGCAAAAAGAGGTGATATTCATCGCCCTCACGTTCATATTTATCAAGCAATTCATTCGCTCCCGCACCTGCGGTAACGGTAAATGCTCCTACAAAATCTTTTTTGTTTGATGATAACGGTGCGACGTAGTCGCACAGCGAAAGGTAGGTGTCTTTTTCATTCTTCTTTTGTTGCCGAAGCATCGGGAAACAGATGTCGTTAATAAACAGGCATTCGTTATCACTATACGCAGGATATATGCCGAACACTGCCCGAATATAATCAGCCTTATTATATTCTAATTGATCGAGCATTTTGACGGCATCCTGATAAAGGCTGTATGCCTGACGAGCTTTTTCCCATTCTTCTGGTTGAAACGATTCTACCCAAGCAGCTTCACAAGCGGGGCATTTATCGATGTTTTGTACTGTATGGAAACGTGCGGATAAATTCCATGAGTGGAAAAAGAATTTCCAATCTATGTAAGGGATAATATCTCCAATCGGAATATTTTTTAATACCATGCGTTCTTTCGCATTCGGTATTTTAGGCTGATAAGTCGTCCAGTCTATTTTCTGACCTTTATTCATAGCTTCATCAATCGGTATCAGCTCAATTTTCTTATCATTTGCCGAATCACGAAGGGACGAATATTCATCTTTTATTTGTTTGATAAATTCGTCTTTAGTGGCCGGATTGATAAGTTTGCTTACGGCCGAAGGGGTTTGCGATGCGTCTTTTACATAGACAACTGTTCCGTTTTTATATTTCGGGTCTATTTTTATGGCAGTATGTAACTTAGAGGTTGTGGCTCCACCGATCATAAGAGGTATTGTAAATCCTGCTTTTTCCATTTCCTGAGCAACAATGCTCATCTCTTCTAATGAGGGGGTAATAAGTCCGCTAAGACAGAGAATATCAGGTTTCTCTTCTTTAACTTTCTGTATGATTACTTCGGGTGGGGTCATAACGCCTAAGTCTATAACCTCGTAATTATTACACGCCAATATTATGGCTACGATGTTTTTCCCTATATCATGTACGTCGCCTTTGACGGTGGCAATAATTAGTTTTCCCGCTTTGTTGCTGCCTGACGATGATGCTTTCTGAACTTCAAGCACAGGCTGGAGTATGGCAACAGCCTGTTTCATGGTGCGTGCGGTTTTTACAACCTGCGGGAGAAACATTTTGCCTGCTCCGAAAAGATCACCGACTTTATTCATTCCGTCCATTAACGGTTTGTCAATAATATCAACGGCTTTAGGATAAACCTTTATAGCTTCAGCAAGATCTTCTTCCAAATAATCGTTTATACCTTTCAAAAGAGCATATTGTAAACGTTCATCAAGCGGATAGCTTCGCCATTCTTCAATTTTAGGTTCGGAAGATTTGCCTGACGAATCATTTTTTACTTTTTCAGCATAATTGATAAGCTCGTCAGTAGCATCAGCACGTCTGTTCAGAATTACATCTTCTACCAAATTCCTCAAATCAGTGGGTATATCGTCGTATATTATTGATTCGGAGGGGTTGACGATCCCCATATCCATTCCTTTATTAATAGCGTGATAAAGAAAGACGGAGTGCATCACTTCGCGCACGTAATTATTTCCCCTGAACGAGAATGAAAGGTTGCTTATTCCACCGCTTATTTTCGCATGTGGCAGATTGCTTTTTATCCATTCAATTGTTTTCAGAAAATCAACGGCATAATTTCGATGCTCGTCAATACCGGTGGCAATGGCAAGCACATTCGGATCGAAAATTATATCGTATGGATTAAAGCCGTCATTGATTAATAATTTATATGCTCGACCGCAAATTTCTATGCGACGCTCGTAAGTGTCGGCTTGTCCTTTTTCATCAAAAGCCATCACTATGACAGCTGCTCCGTACGAGTTGATCAGTCGGGCTTCACGCAGAAATTCTTCTTCACCGTTTTTCAACGATATAGAGTTGACAATGGGTTTACCCTGCACACATTTCAAACCGGCTTCCAATACTTCCCATTTCGAAGAGTCAATCATAAAAGGAACGCGCGAAACATCGGGGTCTGAAGCCATGAGGTTGAGGAAGGTGGTCATTTCTTTTACACCATCCAATAAACCTTCATCCATGTTCACATCAATCACCTGAGCACCATCTTCCACTTGCTTGCGGGCAATGGTAAGCGCTTCTTCATAATTCTGTTCTTTAATCAGCCGCAAAAACTTGCGCGACCCCGCAACGTTACAGCGTTCGCCTATATTTATGAAATTATTTTCGGGCTTGACTTCCAATAATTCTAAACCCGATAGCCACATACAATTATGAGGTTCGGCAGGTATGTGCGGTTTTGCACCCTTAACAAGTTCAGTATATTGAGCAATATGTTCGGGAGTAGTTCCGCAACACCCACCTACGATGTTTACAAGACCTTCATTTATATATTCTTTGATCTGACGAGCCATTTTTTCGGGCGTTTCGTCATATTCTCCGAATTGGTTGGGTAGTCCGGCATTCGGATAAGCTGAAATATATGATGGCGCGATGCGTCCAAGCTCTTTCAAAAAAGGTTTCATTTCCGTTGCGCCGAACGAACAATTTAATCCGATGGATAGATAATCAAGATGACTGACTGATGCGAGAAATGCTCCGATTGTCTGCCCTGAAAGTGTGCGTCCCCCTTTATCTGATAGGGTAACCGAAATCATGACAGGTGTGTTAATCTTTTTCTCTTCGCAAACCTGTTCGTATGCAAATAATGCCGCCTTAGCATTGAGGGTATCAAATATTGTTTCAATAAGCAGTAAATCCACACCACCTTCAATCAGCCCTTCAATCTGTTCTTTGTAGGCGATCCGTAAATCATCGAAAGTCACGGCACGGAAAATCGGATTTTCTACTTTCGGACTCATTGATGCGGTTTTGTTTGTCGGACCGATGGAGCCTGCAACAAATCGAGGTTTGTCGGGAGTGAGCCTTGTATAATGATCGGCGGCACGTCGGGCAATTTGTGCTGCTGCTACATTAATCTCTTTAGCAAATGCTTGCATATCATAGTCTTGCTGCGATATTGTGGTAGCATTGAAAGAGTTAGTCTCAATAATATCCGCACCCGCTTCGAGGTATTTACAATGAATTTCTTCAATTATATCAGGCCGTGTAAGGCTCAATAAGTCGTTATTTCCTTTAAGTAAAACGGTAGAATCGGCAAAACGTATCCCTCTGAAGTCGTCTTCAGTAAGTTTATATTTTTGTATCAGGCTGCCCATTGCTCCGTCGAGAATCAGTATGCGTTTGCGGAGTAAATCTCTTATATCTGTCATTATTTCTATTGAATCTTTTATTATCCCGAATTATTAAAGTCAATGCCTCATAAAACTAAATAAAGCTTTATAAGCATTATATTCAAATATACAATAATTGGTTGTAATCCTGTAATATAGTGTTAAATCTTTTAAATAAAAAGCATCTAACCGATTTCAGATCAGATGCTTTAATCATTGATAATTTTAATTCTATTCGGTTCTATCAATTACAAATCCTGCCTTGGTAAGATCATCCCAATAAGCCGGATATGATTTGGACACTACTCCCGGATTAGCGATAGTAATGCTTTCCGATTTTAGTGCGATAGGCGCAAAAGCCATAGCCATACGATGATCTTCGTAAGTTTTTATAACAGGATTATCTTCCGCTATACAGCGTTCGCCATCCCATTCCAGTATGCTGTTTTCGCTGTCACGTAGTATATATCCCAATTTTTTCATTTCCTGTTTCAATGCTTCGATACGGTCGGTCTCTTTTATTTTAAGGCTTTGTAATCCTGTGAATAAAAAAGGAATACCCAGCATACAGCAGGTAACGACAAAGGTTTGAGCCAAATCGGGTTCGTTTATAAAATTGTGGAAAAACTTTTTCGTAGGTTTACCTGATTTTTTTAAAATCACACCGTCGTTTGTGTATGATGTTTCGATACCCAGATCGGTAAATAGTTCCGCAACTTTTGAATCGCCCTGCATGCTGTCTTTGAATAAGCCTTTGAGTTCGATATGGGCATCTTCCGAGAGTGCGGCTATTTCGTACCAATAAGATGCTGCCGACCAGTCGGCTTCAACTATGTAATGTACAGGCTTATATTCTTCGGGGTAGACTTTGATTGTATTTCCTTCCCAATGGGCTTTTACGCCATATTCAGCCATCATACCAAGTGTTAGCCGGATATAAGGAACCGATATAACGTTTCCTTCCAGATGGATGGTCAGCCCTTTGGTCATAACCGGTGCAATCATAAGCAAAGCGGATATAAATTGTGAGCTTACTTCGCCTGAAAGGTATATTGTGCCTCCATCAAGTGCCGATCCTTTAATCTTGAGGGGTGGACAACCCATTTTGCCCAAGTATTCTATGCGCGCACCGAGTGAGGTTAAGGCATCTACTAAAATATTTATGGGGCGTTCTTTCATCCGTTCTGTTCCTGTGATAATCCATTCACCGGGTTTGTGAGCCAGATAAGCGGTTAAGAAACGCATGGATGTTCCTGCTGCTTTTACATCAATTAAGTTGCTGCCATTCTTAAAAGCATCTATCATGACTCGTGTATCGTCACAATCAGAAAGATTCTCAATCGGGTAGGAGCATTTGCTCAATGCATTGAGTATTAGCGCACGATTGCTGATGCTTTTTGATGTAGGTAGTGTTATGACCTGGTTTATCGATTTGGGAGAGGTTAGTTTATATTGCATTGCTGAAAATGTTGTTGTTAGCTATTGCGAATTTAGTTAAAAAATTATGAGGTTAACTATAAATAAACATAGATTAATAAATTCCTCCGGATTGATTTAGTAAAAAAATCACCATTGTTTTTTTAGTGAAATAAAAAAGGAGATAATTTATATTACCTCCTTTTTATATATGTGGTTTGGTAGGTATCATCCTGTGTTACGCATTCCCGCGGCAATTCCTGAAATGGTGACCATTAATGCCATCTCAATGTCGTTCGGGTGGTTCTCATCTTTACGACAACGATATAGCAGTTCGACTTGCAACACGTTCAATGGGTTGGTGTATATATTGCGCATCGCAATATTTTCAGCCAGTTCTTCCAATCCTTGCATCAGATATTCATCGCCTGAAATTTTTAGCGTGGTTTCAATATCTTTTTCTAATTGCTTTTGTAGCTTTTGACCGAAAGACAAATATTTTTTCTCCACCAAGCGGTCGTCGTAATATTCTGACATGCGTGGGTCGGCTTTGGCAAAAACCATTTCGAGCATGCTGATGCGTGTTCCGAAGAAAGGCCAGTCTTTGTACATTGTCTTCAGTAGCTCAAGGTTTCCTCCGTCAATGACTTTCTGGAATGCCTGACCTGCACCAAGCCAAGCAGGCAACATAAGGCGGTTTTGTGTCCAACCGAATATCCAAGGAATGGCACGAAGGCTTTCTACTCCTCCTGTCGGACGGCGTTTTGCCGGACGTGATCCGAGTGGTAATTTACCGAGTTCTACTTCGGGCGTAGCTTGATAGAAATATGGGACGAAGTCGGGATTTTCTTTTACAATGCCTTGGAATATTTTACATGAGTATTCTGCCATTTCATCCATTATCTTTCTCCACTCCGGTTTAGGTGCCGGAGGTGGCAATAGATTGGCTTCCATGATTGCTTCGGTATATAGGGATAGTGTTTTGATCGCCAAATCCGGCATTCCCAATTTGAAACGTATCATTTCGCCCTGTTCTGTTACTCGAAGACCGTGTTTTAGTGATCCGGGAGGTTGTGAGAAGAGGGCTACTTTGGCAGGACCTCCTCCACGACCGACTGTACCTCCACGTCCGTGGAAAAGTGTCAGTGCTATGCCGGCGTCTTCGCAAGTTTTTATCAAGGCTTCCTGAGCACCGTATTGTGCCCAACCTGCGGCAAGCGGTCCGGCGTCTTTAGCGGAGTCGGAGTAGCCAATCATTATCATTTGCTTGTTGCCGATTGTTCCTCTGTACCAGTTTATGCTGAATAGTTGTTGCATAATAATGTTTGCATTGTTGAGGTCGTTCAAAGTCTCGAACAATGGGGTAACCGGTAGGAAGTATGGGCAATTGTTTTCTTTAAGGAGCAGATATACGGCTAATATATCTGAAGGTGTGCGTGTCATCGAAATTACGTAAGTCGGTATCGCTCCTTCGGGTGTTTCTGCGATGACTTTGTATGTGTCGAGTACTTCTTTAGTTTCGGCGCTTGGTTCCCAGTTTGAAGGGATAAGGGGACGTTTGGAGCTAAGCTCTTTAATCAAGAAGGCTTGTTTGTCTTCTTCCGACCAATTTTCGTAATCGCCAAGTCCTAAGTAGCGAGTGATTTCGGACAGGGCTTCTGTGTGGCGAGTGCTTTCCTGACGTACGTCAATTTGTACGAGGGTAACTCCGAAACATTTTATACGGCGCAACGTATCAAGTAACTTGTCGTTGGCGATAATTTCCATCTTGCATTGGCACAAAGATTTGTAGGTCTCATAGAGCGGTTGCCACAACTGATTGTTGTCCCAGATAATATCATCTGTGCGTTCAACATTTTTTCCGTCAATGGCATCTTCAAGATAGACGATAGTCTTTTTCATCTGAGAGCGAAGTCGTTTCATCAACTCGCGATATGGTTCTTGAATATCGTAATCGTTAATATATTCTCTGAACTCATTGGTACAGTTTGCCATAGAAAGTTCTTTCACCAAGATTTCTATGTCTTCGAGGAATAGTTTGGCGGCACGGCGGCGGCTGTCTAATAGGACGGCTCGTGTTACTTTGGCTGTGACATTCGGATTACCGTCACGGTCTCCGCCCATCCACGATGAAAAATGTATCATACGTGAATTCACCGGTATTTTGTAAGGCAGAACTTGCTGTATCTGTTCGTCAAGTTCACGTAAAAAATTGGGTACTGCTTCCCACAGACTGTTTTCAATCACGTCATATCCCCATTTAGCTTCTTCATTAGGGGTAGGGCGGTTTTGTCTTATCTCGTCGGTGTACCAGTATTGCGCGATTAACTGTTTGAGCCTGCGTAATATTTCGTCTTTCTTATAATCTGCCAAGTCATCATGATCGAGTAAAGCAAGGCATTCGTCAACCTGATTGAGGTTGTTTATCAGCGAACGACGGTTTACTTCGGTCGGGTGAGCAGTCAGCACTAAGTCGATTGATATTTCTTCAATTGCCTTGATAATTGCGTCATCACTCATATTGGCGGCTTTGAGCTTCTTGTAAATGGCAAGGAAGTTAACCGGATTTTCTGCTCCTTGTGCATGGGGCGATACTGTATTATACTGTTCAGCGGCATTTGTCAGATTCAGAAACTGGTTGAAAGCTCTTGCCACTGGTAAAAACTCTTTGTCTTTGAGGTTCTGAAGGGTTTTTACAAGTTGCTTGTGAGCTTCAATATCGCCGCTGTGTGCTGATTTGGATAAACGGCGTATTGTTTCCACGAGATTAAGCATTTCTTCTCCCTGTGCATCCTTGATGGTTTGCCCCAGATAGTCGCCCAATAATTTTATGTTATTGTGCATTAATGCTTGGATGTCTTCTTTTAAATTATGATAATCCATAATTTTTTATTTGGTCTTTTAATAATAGTATATGTGCTATGCTATTATTTGTTTATAATCTTAAATAATTCTTCGGCAGCCTGACGCGGTCCTTCATGGGTTTTACCGTCAACTGCAAGTTCTGTATAAATCTCACCGATTTTTACGTCTTCTTTTCTCATTTCGGTGAAATATTGACGTACCAGTTTTTCGGCAAGCGGTCTTTCTTGCACAGGTCCAAACGGATTGGCGAAGTAAGATGTGACAAGTCCTGTTTCTGTTGTTGTTCCTTTAGCTTTACGCGCACCCTGTTCGAATACTTTTATGGCATCGTCCAGATTATCGTATATGTGAATCTTTTCAGCTGATTCGGTGTAGTTATTGGCATAAAGGAAATAATCAACCGGATATCCTCTTGATATAACTTCGTAAGTAGAAATTGGTATGGTTACACGTGCGTTTACTTTATCGGGATTCGAATATATACCCCAATCAAGTTGTTCGTATGCGTATGCGGGTTCAAGGTCATCAATACGTACGAAAGCTCCGATTTCAGTACCATAAGCTTTTATTTTGCCGTCAGCCTCTTTTTTTAAGAATCCCATATCATCGAATATTACACGCATATGTCTGATGTATGTTTCGTTGAGTGTACGGAATGCTTCGAGACTTTCTGATTTTCCGGCACCACTGTCTCCCATGATGATAATGTTTGATTCTGTACCGTTTTTGAGTTGTATGTTCACCATTGCACCGTGTATAGGCAGACAACCTTCGTCCATCTGCTTCACGTTATGTAATGTAAGCAACATTTTTTTCATGTAGCCGAAGTAGTCTACTTCATCACAATGGTTGGCATAACCGATCAGCATGCCGTTTTTCTTGTCTTTGTAGTAGAATGTACGTTTTTCATCGTATCCGTCGGGATAACCAAAAATGTAGATGATATCGGGACGTTTGCCTGTATAATCGTTCTCCTGAGCAATTTCAAACAGGTTGGCTAATCCGAAGCCCTGATCCATATAATCGGTATGGAAATAAACGAACGTAAGCATGCTTCCTACCCAGATAGGGAATAAAAACCATTCATCTTCGTTCAGTACAATATTTTCGATGGGGTTGTTAGTGTGTTCATGAAATATACCGTCTCGTTTATTGCATTTGGTATATGTTATGAACGGTGGTGTGAAAATCACTTTTGTTGTAAATGGGATATTTACTAAACCATTGTATTCGAGCGGACAGTTCCAGTTTATGTGGCTTATCATCAATCCTGCGTTAGCACCTGCGATAAACTCACGATACACGTTTTGCTTTGAGCCTTTGATTGTTTCGATTGTCCGACGATAGGTTGTCATGACCAATTCGCCGAAAAGGGTGTTTGATTGTGTGAACCTAACATTCTGCAAACCTTCTGAAACCGTGCGGTTTTGCACCACGGCAAAGCGTTCGAGCCTGCGCCAGAATGCGAAAAGCGAGTCAATAAGCTCAATAAACGAGTCTCTGTCGTCGAAGTAAACTTTGTACTTGTTATTTACATTCAGTATTTCATCGGCGTTACAAACCGCAAGCCATTTAAACACTTCGATAAGGCTTGAGCCAAACTCTTCGTCGTTGTTAAATGCTGAAATATAATGGTTATAAACTATTTGTTCGTCTTTTTTCAGCTTCTGTATAAATACTTCTACCACACGTCTGAATCCGTAACTGTTGAGCAGTTTTTGGCGAGTATCGCAAAATTTCTCCGAAAAGTTAATTATAGCTTTACCTTCGTTTAATGTAAATTCCTTCAACATAGTTATTTGGTTTGTTTAATGTTTTAAATCGTGGTTCTTCGCATCGTTCATTTTCCTTAATATCTATGCTCGTCATAAAAAATCAAGTGTATTAGATGCCTTAAATAATAAATGTTGCTTCAAATTTAATGAAACTAAGTCATACATCTAAATTATGTGAGTACTTATTTTTCTAAATTTTCAATTATTTAAAGAGTGCGTCTATTTACGAATAGCCGCTAATCTGTGGAGTATGGCTGATTTGAGTAATGTAGACTGTTTATAAATAAAGTATTGATTTTTGATTCCATATTATAATATAGATATTGATAATTTTTTATTAAACTGATAATCAGTTCGATATTGATATTGGTGTCATTTTGGCTTATTTGGCTGCCATATTGACTTATTTATATTATCTTGTAACTATTTGATTATTAATGATGTATTTGTTTTGGTGAGATTTGCATGTTTCTTGCAAAATAATATTTAGAAAACATATTGTATAACTTAACATAGGAGAATTTAACCATGAATAATCAATTAAGAAGATTCGATTCAAGAAGAGGATTTTTTCCATCTTTAATTAATGTAAACGACGATTTCTTTACTGACTTCTTTAAAGGAAATGCGTTGCCGGCAGCTAATATTGTTGAAAACGATAAGGAATTCAGAGTTGAGTTGTCTGTCGCAGGTTTCAGTAAAGACGATTTCAACATCGAGGTCGAAAAAAATGTGCTTACTATTTCCGCTAATAAAGAGGTGAGACATGAAGAAAAGTCTGATGATGAAAAAATGCTTCGTCAGGAATTTACATCTTCATCTTTCTCAAGAAGTTTTGTTTTGCCCGAAAATATAGATACTGAGAATATTGGTGCTAAACAGGAGGACGGAATTTTAAAAATTTCTTTGCCTAAAAGAGAAAAGGCTTTAGAAGATAAGGTTAAGAAAATAGAAATTAAATAACAAGGCTTTTCTTGATCAATTGTAATGAAAAAGAGCCGATCAGTTTAACTGATCGGCTCTTTTAATTTGAAGCCCTTGCGGGAGAATATATTTAATCAACTTTGATATCCTTATTTACATTTTTACTACCGATAAGCGCATAATATAGGATGAAGGCTAAACAAGCTACGATAACCCAATAACTGTTCATATATGAAGTTACATCGGCTATTTTGTTTTGGATAAGTGGCAATACTCCTCCACCTACTACCATCATCATGAAGATACCTGATGCAGCTGCTGTATATTTTCCAAGACCTTCTATGGCAAGGTTGAAGATGTTACCCCACATGATTGAGGTACATAATCCGCAAAGCACTAATAATAGAGCACTTAAAGGTACTGTTGCCATTATGAAAGATTTTCCTGTGAAAACAGGCATTGCTGTCAATGAGTTAGGTAAGAAGATGGCGATTATAACAAATACGATACCTAATGCTGCGGCTGATGTCAACATTATTCTGCTCGAAATTTTACTTCCTAACAGACTTCCTAAGAATCGACCGATAAGCATCAGGAACCAATAAGTACCGGCAACTGATCCGCCGATAGATGCTGCTGTTGCAGGGTCAAGACCAGCTCCGTGACCGGTTGTGTCTGATAGGAAAAAGTTAAGAGTTCCCGGTATACCGATTTCTACACCTACATAGATAAAGATGGCGATTGCACCTAATACGAAGTGGCGGAATGACCAAGGTGAATGTTCAAACACTGCATTTGCATGTGCTTTATTTGATTCAGGATCTTCGATTTTGATGAACGAAAGGATTATAAATGCTAATGCGAAAACACCCATTGCGATGAAAAGCACAGGATTCACGTTTGTGATAGCTGTATCTTTGGTTACTGTACCAATGAGGGCACCTATTAATATAGGAGTAAATGTACCTGTTAAAGAATTGAATGTTCCACCGACCTGTATCAATTGGTTACCTCTGTTTCCGCCGCCACCAAGTAGGTTAAGCATCGGATTTACTACTGTGTTGAGCATACAAACTGAAAAACCGGCTACAAATGCACCAAGCAGGTAGATAAAGAAATTGGCAGGTAATCCGAATAATTCAGCTCCTACACCGACAATACCGGAAAGATATTGAATAAATACGCCTAAGAAACCAACGCCGATGGCAATCATCGCAGTTTTCTTATAACCAATTTTAGTAAGCATTTTTCCTGCCGGAATACCCATAAACAGATATGCTAAGAAGTTCATCATGTTTCCTAACATACCAAGGAAACTTGAGCCTTGGAATTCAGGTCTGTTTTTCCAGATTATACCGATCGGGGCGGCAAGGTTTGTCACAAAAGCAATCATTGCGAAAAGCGCAATCATCACGATAATTGGGACTAAGTTGTTCTTTTTTTGAGCTTGAGTCATAATTATTATATTAAAACTTATTTAGTTAAACAATTCTATATTTAGATACTTACTCCATAAATCATTCTTCATCCCAACCTTATTATTCAATCAAAAAGTAACCGGAACATTTAATCGATTCGATTACTTCCTGATTGAATAAGGACTTAGATTATGTCCTGTTAGAAAAATTCATGGTTACCAAAGGTCGAATGAAGACTGATGTTAAAAACTTTGTAAAAGTAAACATCTATTTTCAGCAATAACCCACAAAGCCGCATGTTCTAAAACATAATAATTGTCGGATCAAATCTGCTTTGTTTTGAATAGCTTCTACTTAGAAAACCAGAAATGTTAAAAGTTAAATTATTTAATACTATGGTAATTATATACCATTCAGTACACTTATAAACGTTCTGAGATCAGAATGTAAAATCGACAGTAAATCTGAATCCGCTATTGCTGACATTAGGGTGATTTTTATAATTGATACGACGGACATAATCTAATCTGAAAAAACTGAGGAAATTCTCAATTCCGATATTATATTCCATATATGGCGTTTTATCAGCTTGATAAGCACCATGGGGAAAAAGCAATAAATCTTGATTGTATTTCGGATTATTACGATTGCCCAGATCGCCCATAACCCCTTTGAACCCGAATACCTCACGCAACTTTAGTTTATTAATCAGTGGAATACGGTTAAATAACCATCCGCCCATATGATAATCCACCGCCCACGAAACTTGTTTATCGTGTATGAATTCAAGAGGTTCAAGTAACGAAAAATCCCCATCCTGTAAAGTGAGCGAACTGTTGGCATCGGGCGTGATAAGCATCGGAAAAGGTGCTTTACCCCATAGTTGCTGTGCATTCACACGAGTCATTATCTTACCGAAAGGGGCGACCCATTTTTCGCCGATAAACAGAAATTCAGCCTTATTATAATTATACTTTCCGCCTAAAACACCTTTAAGACTCGAAGTATGCGTCAGATCAAGTATGATTCTTTCGGACGGTATGGGGTATCGTTTGCGTTTCCGTTGGAAAAATTTCTCATGAGGCGCAAAGCGTAACTCAACCTTAGCTTCAGTAGATTTAATACTTTTTTCATTGACGATGTTTTCCCCATCAAATCTTCTGAACAAAAGTTTACCGGCCGGCTTCTCATCAAAAGTCTGTGCCGATATTTTATACGAAATACCATTGTAATATTCCTGATTATAAGAAATCTGAGTCTGTCGATTGTAAGTTGATTTGTCGTTCGGCGAAGAGCGCAAAGACATAAAAATATAATCACGTTCAGACTGTGTGTAACGTTGTCCCAAATCATTAATATCGTATTTATAAGCAACAGTCAGCGTATTGCGTGGAAATTCGTCCTTATGTTCTTTGATTTTGCGGAACGACCAAGTTGTTTCACCATAATATTTAAATCGGTTGTCACGAGTTCCGTAAGCACCATATCCATAGAAGAAAAGACGATCGTTCAATGCCGGAGTTGTCGACAATGTACCCCTGATTCGGTTACCCTCGATGGAGTTATAGCTATAAAACGTAAGGAGCGTACCGATGTCAATTTTACTCTTTTTGGGGTCTTTTGTAGTATGAAAATATCCGTCGGCGACCATGGTACCCGCGTTAATCATAAAGTTCAGAAACGGAATATTACGAATGTCATGCATCATCTCATCCATCCTGTAATCTTTGAATTTAGCAGGACGGTTTGCCGACCAGTAATCAGGCGATTTGTTTTCGTAGTCAGCTGCAAACGTCACAGGTGCAGGTGCTTTGTAAATGGAATCCGCACGAAGCCCATATTCATATTTATCCAGAATGCGGGTTTTATCCACATGAAATTTAATGGTTTTGTATAGTGACAAATCAATAGCCACACGCTGATTGGTCGGAATCCATTTCCCCGAAGCTGTTTGTTCAAACTCGTGGCGGATAATCATTTCGTCCACAAAATTCATGTTGATGTTGCGAGGAACACGCATCTCGGCACGTTTAACGCCGTACGAACCATCGGTGGCGATGTATAAATAACCCGTAAGCCCAATGTCGCGCGAATTGAAGGGAGTAAAGGCAAGCTCGATAAATTTGCTTTTGTCTATGGATACAGTGTCAGTTATATACCACTTGTAGAAGTTGACCGAATTGCTTGAGCTGAGTGGACTTATAAACTCCTGAATCATAAAAGTCATGGAATTGTCATAAATCGAAATGTCTTTAAATACTTCATTTATAACGCTCTCCAAACCCTTCAAATCCATTTCGTTGTCGATACCCGAACGGTCGAATGCCTCAAGCACTCTCTTTTCTGATTTAGGACTTCTGCGATAATAAAATTCACCCACCGATTCACGCACCGAAAACGGAAGTATCGGACGGTTATCAATAATGGATGTGTCAATATAATTGGGCAAAAACTTCATTTTCTTAAAAGCTCCCTGCTCCGGGTTGAAATCGTTAATGGCAAACAATATGCGGTCGTACTCCCGACATTGATAAAAATCCGTTCCTCTTACGTTGTTGCTGTCCTTGTGTGCAATCACATTTTTGATGAGAGCAACGGCGGGATTGTCTTTCTTTGAATATTTTTCTTTTTTGGGTTTAACAACAATTTCGTTCAGACTAAGGTCTTCGGGTTGAAGCAAAATTGTTTGGGTGCTTATTTTACCTACTGGAATAGTTAAATGGAAGTGTTTGTAGCCGATCAGGCTTACAGTAATCTGATTTCTGTCAGCACGGTTGCGTATAAAGAATTTACCATTATCGTCCGAAAAGATACCGATGGATGTATTATCAAATTTTATAGTCGCAAATGGCAAAGGTATACTTGTGACAGAATCTTTAATCACGCCTTGCAGACCAGTTGTTTGTGCTACTGAATATTGTTGAGCCGAAACTGCAAACAATATAAAAAAAAATATTTTTAAAAGCTTAGGCAAGTTCTTATTAAGTGTTCAGTTAATTGACGACAATATTATGAATTTTTACTTGTTTAGACCTAACAATCTGATTAAATAACGCAATTATTATTGTTTTATTAAAAAAAACAGGAAGTTTTTGGTTGCTATCCTGAATGTTTAGCCATGTAAAAGCATATCGCACAACTAAATATTTAGTTGCACCTGCACTTATCTTTAAAAATGGAAATTGCTTTGAAAAATGAGCTTACTATCGGTAAATGAATAAAAATAAATTAGATATGTTAATTTAATCTTTTAATTCAAACGATTTTGACCCGATTCGATTTCCATCAGCAAACAAATCCACCCGATAGGTACCTGGCATAAGATATTCTTCCACATCCCAGTACAGAGTGACATTAACTTCCTCACCTGCGTACTCAAGTAAGCGTTTAATCGAATAATTTATTTCTTTGTTTTCATATGTGAAAACGTTCATCCTGCTCTTAACAAGCACATCATCGTCGGGTTTCATAATGCGCACATAAATAGTGCGTTCACCCGGTTCGGCGGTTATATTCTTGGCAATTGTGAAACTTACAACCAACTGCTCGATTTTGTTTATCTTTTTCTGTACCTTACCTTTCTTATTAACAGGCAATACAGAGACATTTGTAGCATCAAGCTTTGAAGCCAGCGTAACCTTTTCAGAGAGGCTTTGTTTCTCTACATTAACTTTGTTAAGCGTTTCTGTAGTCTGTTGATATTTGGTTGTAATTTCCTTATTTTCTTTTCTAAGCATCTCATTCGCCCTGTTAAGCGAATCGATCTGAGTAATATACGATTTCAGAATTTTTCTCAGACTCGACAGTTCCGAATTCAGGCGTTTAATTTCAGCCTTGTCATTTGCTTTCACAGTCCGCAACTCTTCCAACAAACGCTGCACCTTAGCCTGCTCATTGCTCAGTTGTGTCAATAAAGAATCATTTTTAATATTAATTTTCATGCCTTCATACTGCATTGACAAACCCTCATATTCGTCCTCAAGATCTTGCTTGCTGACAAGGGTGTCTTGCTGCATTTGCTCGATTTGTGAGTTTTGTTTTGAAATATACAATACAGCGGCAATAATTACCAGCGCAAGCGCTGCTGCTAAAACGATAAGTAGCATTTTAGAATGCTCTTTACGTTCATTTCTCTCTTCAGTATCCATATGCGGTAAAATCTATAATCACGAATACAAATATAATTGTTTTTACAATTGTTTCAAGACTATATTCGGTAAGGATATTTTACTTAGGATTTTTTTATACAGAACGAAAATTTTAGAGCTTAAAATATTCTTTTTTTAAGAATTAGCTTGTACTTTTGGAATACCAAAGACAATTTATATACTTATATATAATAATTTAAAATTAACAACCATGTCAAAAGTAACAGTAGTAGGTGCCGGCAATGTAGGAGCAACGTTGGCTAACGTACTCGCATTTAAGGAAATTGCAGACGAAGTAGTAATGCTTGATGTAAAAGAAGGTGTTTCGGAAGGAAAGGCCATGGATATGAGCCAGACCGTGCAACTTCTGGGCATAGACACACGTATTAAAGGTGTCACAAACGATTATAGCGCGACAGCCGGATCAGACGTTGTCGTTATTACTTCGGGTATTCCACGCAAGCCCGGCATGACACGTGAAGAACTTATTGGTGTCAATGCAGGAATCGTGAAAGGAGTATCAGAAAACATCTTGAAGCACTCACCTAATGCTATTCTGGTTATTATCTCTAACCCGATGGATACAATGACATATCTGACTTCAAAAGTAACGGGCTTACCTAAACACCGAGTATTGGGTATGGGAGGCGCGTTAGACAGTTCACGCTTCAAATATTACCTGAGTCAGGCGCTCAAATGCAGTCCGAGCGAGGTTGAAGGTATGGTTATCGGCGGACACGGAGACACCACTATGATACCTGTTACACGTTTAGCTACTTATAAAGGTATACCGGTAAGCGAACTTTTGTCGAAAGAAGAACTTGATAAAGTCGTTGCCGATACAATGGTGGGCGGAGCAACACTAACCGGTTTGCTTGGTACATCGGCTTGGTATGCACCCGGAGCTGCCGGAGCGTATGTGGTTGAAAGCATCATACACGATCAGAAAAAGATGATCCCTTGCTGTGTGGCTTTGGACGGCGAGTACGGAGAAAAAGATATTTGTATAGGTGTGCCGGTTATACTTGGCAAGAACGGTTGGGAAAAAGTTGTTGATTTGAAACTGACTGCCGAAGAGAAAGAAAAATTCGCAGCTTCTGCTGCTGCAGTTCATAAAACTAATGCAGTTTTGCACGATATTAAAGCTATCTGATAACTCAAAAAATACTGCTTCAAAAAAGGTCACTTTGATAAAAAGTGACCTTTAACATTTCAAGCAATTAGGTTATATACCAAACTTATGCTTATCTTTGTTTTTAACGTTTCAATTAATGCTGACCGATGATTCACCGTAAGAAAATATACTTAATCGTAAACCCCGTGTCAGGGACATCCAGAAACGCGAAGAATAAACTACCCGAAATCACTTCACGCTTTTTGGATCACAGTGAATATGATGTCCATTTTATGTTCACCGCCTATGCCGGGCATGCGCATGAAATAGCCAAACAAGCTGTCAGCGAAAACGTGTATTGCGTGGTTGCCGTTGGAGGCGATGGCACTGTGAACGAAGTAGCACGGGCGTTGGTTAATACAGAAGTGATTTTAGGGATTATTCCGTTAGGATCGGGCAATGGTCTGGCAAGGGACTTGCAGATATCAACTAACCCACAGAAAGCCATGAAAGTAATTGCTGAAAACAACGTGCTGCGGATGGATTATGGCATAGCCAACGATCATATATTTTTCTGCACTTGCGGAGTGGGGTTCGATGCTATTGTAGCCTCCAATATCAATGGACGTAAACATCGTGGATTCTTCATGTATATGAAAGAAATGACTGATACGTTTTTCAAACAAAAACCGCAGACTTACGAGATTATTTATCCCGGTGGACATATTAAGAATCAGATGTTTTTGGTGACTTGCGCAAACGCCGGACAATATGGTTATAATGCTTATATAGCTCCCCATGCCGATATTCAGGATGGACAATTCGATGTGACTTTGCTTGAGCCGATCAATCTGCTTAACGTGCCGATGATTGGCGCTCAGATGTTTGCTAAAAATCTGGATGAGAATAAGAAAATCACAACTATCCGAACATCTGAACTGACAATTATAAGGGAGAAAGAAGGACCGATGCACCTTGATGGTGATGCTTTTCAAAGCGAACGTGAAATTAACATACGCCTTGTTCCGAAGGGATTAAAGGTTTTAGTACCCAAAGACCCGTCACCTTTAGATCGGACAGATCCGGCTGATGTCTTCGTAGCAGTCATGCGCTCCATTGCCCCTTACAGTCCGACAAGTCATAAAAAATTAAAAGATCAAGGACAGACTGAAGCTGAATAAGTATCATTCAGTTTAAATCTATACCTCAATCTTGTCCTTAATAACTTGTAGCCTTAAACGAAAATCTATCAAGCGTTAAATTTCCAGACTTTCTCAAAATCATCATAAGCCACGGCAAACATATCTACCGAAGGCAGTTTTTGACCGTGAATATGCTTGTTAAGGGAGTCGCATTCACCCTGCATATTAGCCACTTTAAAATTCCATCCAAGAACTTTAGAATAGGCTTCGTTAGCACGTTGCATATCACTGTTCCGTATGGCTTCGTTCAGGTTATTGATAACCCCGACAATATCCATATCATCTTTTTCCTTAACAAGACTATGATATTTATTCATATATCCCTGTACCAAAGCTGTTGTATCCATAAAAGAAGTAAGTTTAATTAATACAATAACAACAATCGGGCTTTAAAAGAGTTCATCCAAATTTAACAATTGATTATTCGCCCAAAACAAACCCGATCAGGAATGATCTTACAAAACATAGTTTCACAGATTATTAAACAAAGAAACCGCATAAATACATAATTTACACGGTTTCGATATATCTGCAGAAAATATCTATTCAGTTAATTTACGATAGCGGATGCGCTTAGGTTCAATATTGCCCATACGCATCTTTTTGTTCTCCTCATAATCGCTGTAACCACCCTCAAAGAAGAACACTTCGGAGTTACCCTCGAAAGCAAGAATATGAGTACATATACGGTCGAGGAACCAACGGTCGTGTGAAATAACGACGGCACATCCCGCGAAGTTTTCAAGACCTTCTTCCAATGCACGGAGAGTATTCACGTCAATATCATTTGTCGGCTCATCCAGAAGTAAAACGTTCGCTTCCGATTTAAGAGTCAGGGCAAGATGAAGCCTGTTACGTTCACCGCCCGACAATACACCGGCAAGTTTCTCCTGATCAGACCCTGAGAAGTTGAATCGCGATAAGTAAGCACGAGCGTTAATTTCCTTACCGCCTACACGCACAAACTCCGAACCTCCCGAAATAATCTGATAAACGGTTTTATTCGGGTCAATATCAGTGTGAGACTGATCTACGTAACCGATCTTAACCGTTTCGCCCACCTCGAATGTACCTTTGTCGGGGTTTTCAATACCCTGAATCAGTCGGAAAAGTGTGGTCTTACCCGCACCGTTAGGTCCGATAATACCCACAATACCCGATGGAGGAAGCATAAACTCAAGATTGTCGAACAACAGCTTCTCACCGAATGCTTTGCTTACGCCGTGAGCCTCGATAACCTTATTGCCGAGACGTGGTCCGTTAGGGATAAAAATCTCAAGTTTTTCCTCACGTTCCTTCTGGTCCGCATTGAGCATCTTCTCATAATCGTTGATACGAGCTTTACCCTTAGCCTGACGTGCTTTAGGAGCCATGCGCACCCATTCCAATTCACGCTCCAACGTTTTGCGGCGTTTGCTGGCTTGTTTTTCCTCCTGTTCCATCCGTTTAGTCTTCTGCTCCAGCCACGAAGTATAATTACCTTTCCATGGGATACCCTCGCCACGGTCAAGTTCGAGAATCCAACCCGCCACATGATCAAGGAAGTAGCGGTCGTGCGTGATACAGATGACCGTACCTTTATACTGTTGCAGGTGCTGTTCTAACCAGTCGATAGACTCAGCGTCAAGGTGGTTAGTAGGCTCGTCAAGTAGCAATACATCAGGTTCTTGCAACAACAGGCGACAAAGGGCTACCCGACGTGCTTCACCTCCCGAAAGGTTGGCGCACAATTGGTCTTCGGGCGGACAGCGCAATGCATCCATCGCACGCTCAAGTTTATTGTCAAGATTCCACGCATCAGTAGCGTCAATAATATCCTGCAACTCGGCTTGGCGAGCCATCAGCGCATCCATCTTGTCGGCGTCTTCATAATATTCGGGTAATCCGAATTTCTGGTTTATTTCTTCATATTCGTTCAGAGCGTCCACAATAGGCTGTACACCTTCCTGTACCACCTCTTTGACAGTTTTTGCAGGGTCGAGCTTAGGGTCTTGCTCAAGATACCCGACCGAAAAACCTTTGTCTGAAACTATCTCGCCTTGATATTGATTATCTAATCCGGCTATGATCTTCAACAAAGTGGATTTACCTGATCCGTTCAACCCGATGATGCCTATTTTGGCTCCGTAGAAAAACGAGAGGTAAATGTTTTTGAGAACTTGTTTCTGTGGTGGATAGGTTTTGCTGACACCTATCATTGAAAATATTATTTTCTTATCGTCGGCCATATTGGTCAATTAATAAATTAAATTTGTATTTTGTAAGAATAACAAAGATAAAGATTTTAAATTAAACCGAATGGCTATCGTGCTTGTTAAATGAACCGATGAATCTCCGCCGACTGTTTATAAATATATGGCCTTATGTCAAGCCTTACAAATGGCTTGTGGCTCTTGCTTTGATACTGACTTTTGTGGGTTCGCTCACGGCTCAGGTCAATGCTTGGGTATTGCGGTATGCTGTTGACAGTATCAACCGACTGGTAGAGGCACATAAAGGTGTTTCCGAGGGTTTTACGATATTGATTACTATCACTGTTATACTGCTGACTAAGGAAGTGCTTAATTCTTTTATACAATTCGGGCAGAAATTCTATGGCGAGAAACTGCGAATCTTCATTTCGCGAGATTTGGCTCAAACCACCATTGAGAAAGTGCTGACCTATCGCATGGCGTATTTTTCCACAAGCGGCAACCAGCCGGGTAAGTTGCAAACTCGCATCGACCGTGGTATTGAAAGCATAACACGTCTGGTTCAGAATTTCTTTATTGATATATTACCGCTTTTCGCCAATTCAGCGGTGGCTCTGATCGTGATGTTCAATGCAAACTTTTTTATAGGTTTGGTGGGTCTTTGCGTCATCCCCATATATTACGTTGTCAGTGTCAAGCAGGCTAAAAAGTTGCAAGGGTCGAGACGTACAATCAAAGAACTGCGTGAAAATAAAAGTCAGGGTATTTTAAGTATCCTTGAGTCGATGCCTGTTATTAAATCATTCAATAGGGAGAGCATTGAAGAAGATAAACAGATGTTGTTGCAGACTGCCCTCACCGAAGCTCAGATGAGGACACGCAAGACCAGCTTTTTGTTCGATGGGATAAAGAGTTTCATAGAGCAGATTGGTATTGTTATTATCATTATACTGACGGCTTATTTTGTGATTACGGGTAAAATGACCATCGGAGCTATTATGTTCCATATTCTGTTGTTTAACAACGTTTCTGCACCCATCAGACAGCTACATCGAATTTATGACCAGATGAACGATGCGCTTATTTATTCCGAAGGTATATTTGATGTGCTTAATGCCGACAGCGAACGAGAGCAGACAGGTAAGTACCGCCCGAATAGGGTAGAGGGTCATTTTCAGATACGAAACATTAATTTTACTTATCCCGACAATAAACAGGCAACACTGCACAATATAAATATGACCATCGAACCGGGTAAAATCACCGCTTTGGTCGGACTTTCGGGTGCGGGCAAAAGCACAATGATCAACCTGCTCGATAAATTCTATAAACCTCAGTCGGGAGTTATTCTGCTTGACGGCGTGCCTTTAGACGATTATGATACGGCTTTTTTACGTGAAAATATCGGTTTGGTGTTGCAGAAGAACCACATTTTTAACGGAACTATCGAAGATAATATCCGTTATGGAAATCCTCATGCCACGCTTGCCGAAGTACAGGATGCCGCCCGAAAATCATACATTCACGATCAGATTATGGCTATGCCCAATGGGTATGCAACATCCGCACTCGCTTTGTCGGGCGGACAGCAACAGAAGATAGCCATAGCCCGAATGTTTTTGAAGAATCCGCCTATAATCTTTTTGGACGAACCGACTGCCAGCCTTGATGCCATTGCCACCGAACAGATAAAGAACAGTCTTGATGCAATCAAAGTCAATCGCACGGTTATTATCATATCGCACAGCATTTCACAAATTATAGATTCTGATACGATTTATGTGATGAAAGAAGGCCGAATAGTGGAGTCGGGTAAGCACGAGGATATTTACGCGCTTAACGGTGTATATAAACACATCTTCGATGCAATGGCACGAAGCCTCAACATCGATAAAATCTCTAAAACATTAGAATAACATCCGTTTTTCAGGAAACAAAAAACAGGAAAGGTTATCCCTTTCCTGTTCAACAAGACTTTATTTTTTTGCTTATTTCTGATACAAGAAGCGTTTGATGCTCCGTTTCGGAGTTTTTTCAAACTCTTGTTGTTGAAGTCTGAAGTTTGATATCTGGCTGAAACCGGGTAATCTTTTATTGACTGATTTGATTTCATTGGCGAAAACCTGATTGTAATCCTTTTCGGCAATATCGGCGTGTTGCAGATAATCCTTATCAGGATAGATGAGGGCAATGATTTTCTTATCCTCTTCAATAACAAGAACTTCTGATATGTAATGAGAATTGTTCAACAGGTCTTCAATCTCTTCGGGGTAAATGTTCTGTCCCGATGGACCTAAGAACATTGTTTTGCTCCTACCTTTGATGAATATGAAATTATCCTTATCCACCGTTACAAGGTCTCCCGTATTCAACCAACCATCATCACTCAATACGGCTTTAGTCTCTTCCGGCTTTTTATAATAGCCCAACATCACGTTTTCGCCCCTTACAAACAATTCGCCCGGTTCAGTTTCAGGATTATTTGAGTTTACACGAATTTGCATTCTGTCCACCGGACGTCCGCACGATTCGGGTTTGTAAGATTCCCAATACTCATAACTGATAAGGGGTCCGCACTCAGTCATGCCATACCCTACGGTATATGGGAAACGTATATCGCTCAGAAACTGCCCGACCTCTTTGTTTAGTGCAGCTCCACCGATAACCACTTCCACCAACTTACTTCCGAACAGAGGCAATATTTTATCGGCGGCTTTTTTATAGATTTTTTTCCTGATGAACGGAATATGCAGAAGTGTTTTAACAGGTTGTTTCTGAAACTCAGGGAATACTTTGTTTTGAATGATTTTCTCAATGATGAGCGGCACGGCAAGGACCAATGTCGGATTGACCTCCGCAAAAGCCTTCAAAATTATATGAGGCGAAGGTACTTTATTCAGAAAATGTATATGTACGCCCTTGGCTATTGACAATAATATCTCGAAAGACAGTCCGTACATGTGAGCCATGGGCAACATGCAGACAAGTCCGTCACCTTCTTTGACAAATGGTATCATGTCAATAGCGAATCTGGTGTTAGACCATAGACTGCGGAATGGAATCATAACCCCTTTTGGGCTGCTTGTCGTTCCTGACGTATAATTCATTACCGCCATCTTATCAGGTATCTCATCGAAGAAGATAAGATCATTCTTGCCGAACCCGCCGGGATATTTCTTATCGAAATTTGTATGCCATTCGGAGCGGACATTGAGCATCTCAGATGACGACGATTTTTTTACTGCAAAATCATCAAGTTGGAAGATGGTGTCAACCATTGGTATTTTAGTCGGATTGACTTTTTCCCAGATATTGTCGGCACAGAAAAATATACGTGCTTCGGAATGATTTACAATATTGTGGATACTCTCTACGTCAAAATCGTGCAAGATGGTAGTTACCACCGCACCGTAACTGATTGATGCGAAAAACACAATCGCCCAGTTGGCACAGTTGCGACCACATAAGGCAATTTTGTCATCAGGCTTAACCTCCAACGCATCGAAGAGCATATGCACTTCCATTATTTTGCGGGCAAAATCGGCGTAAGAGATGGTTTCACCGTCATAATCAGTCAGAGCAGACCGATCCCAGTTGTTAATAATTCCGTTTCTTATTAGCGTTAGAAATTTTTTATCTTCCATATAGTTAAATATTCTTTAGTCTGACAGCACAAAAGTAATTAAAAAATACACTAAACTTAATATTCGATTCTTAAATCAATTACCCGACAACTTATTATAATAATAACATATCTGATTATTAAGTATTTCTTTTAATTAACGAAATATAACATAATATTATTGAAGTAATGTTCCTGAAATAAAATTTTAAGGACTATAATAACTTTTCACATAAAATGTCATAATCGCAATTTCATCATAGAAATAATAAACCGGACATAGATTGCATATACCGCTAAAAAATAAATAAGCAACACTTTCTTGACTTTGTACACGACGACAATAGGACACATCGGACAAAATACCCCCCGTCTTAAAACAAAATACCCCCCGCCTTTAAAAATGTGATGACCTATAATTGTATCTGTAAATAGTCATTATAGAATTCTAACTTTAATCTAATACTATGCAAAAATCAAAAGCAATAGCTTTGTCGATTATTGGAGTTTTACTATGCTTCATTTTTAACCAGCCTGTCTTTGCCCAACAAAAAAAAGAAATAAGCGGTACAGTTACCGATTTGAAAGGCGACCCCCTTATTGGCGTGTCGGTTACCCTGAAAGAAATTTCGGGAGTAGGAGCAATAACCGATTTGGACGGAAAATATCAATTGTCCGTACCCGCTAACGCTAAAACACTTGTAGCGGCATATATTGGCATGAAATCCAAAGAAATGCCAATTAAAGGCACGACAATTAATTTCACACTCGAAGAAAATTCATCCGAATTAGACGAGGTAGTAGTAATCGGTTATGGAAGTGTGAAAAAACGAGACTTGACAGGACCCGTGAGCTCGTTAACAGGCGATGTGCTGACCAAAGCGCCCGTTTCAAATGCCGCGGAAGCCCTTACAGGACGGTTAGCCGGAGTGCAGATAACCACATCCGACGGTTCGCCCGATGCCAAAATGATAATACGTGTGCGAGGAGGTGGCTCGGTAACAGGCGACAACTCTCCATTATATATAGTAGACGGTTTCCCTGTATCAAGTATAAATGACGTATCCACATCGGACATACAAACCATAGATGTGTTAAAAGATGCTTCATCAACAGCTATTTACGGTTCGCAAGGAGCTAACGGAGTGGTTATTATCACAACCAAAAGCGCGCAAGGCGGAAAAACGGTCATATCCTATAACGGATATTTACAAGCTAAGAAACTATCCAAAAGAATGAAAGTCTTAGACCCTTACGAATTTGTGATGTTCAATTACGAAGCGGCGGCGTTTGACGGTGAAAAAGGAGTAAGCGACTTTGAAAAGAAATATGGTGTATGGGGCGATTTAGACCTCTATAAATACCAGAAAGGCATAGACTGGCAAGACGACCTTTTCGGGGCGAACGTGTTGTCATACCAGCACAATCTGAGCATAAACGGCGGTAGCGATAAAACCAAATTCGGGCTGAGCGCCACATGGAATAAGAACGGCGGGCTGATGCCAAGCAACGACTACGAGCGAATAAACGTCAACTTCAAACTGAACCATCAAATTTCCAAAACACTTCGTTTCTCAGTCAATGCACGTATAATAGACAGCGAAACAAACGGTAACGGAACAGCAGGCGGATCATACAAAGTCAGAACAAGCGATGCCGTAACCAAACCCGCTACAAAAGGAGTGGACGGGTTCAGAATAGTTGATCCAGGAACAATGACAGACGACGAATATCAGCAGTGGCTCAAATCAAACGTATCACTTAGCGAACAAGCACAATGGTACTGGAAACGTAAGAACGAACGCACTTTCAACTTTACGGGAAGTGTGGATTGGGATATATTCAAATGGCTAAGTTACCGATTTGAGGCAGGATATGAATACGGCTTCAACGAACAAAAAAATTGGTGGGGACAATATACCACAAATGCGTCTTACGTCGGAGGGCTTCCCTTAGCCGATTGGGATAAAACCAATCGCAACGTTTTGCGCATGGCAAATACGCTGACATGGAACAAAAAATTCGGCGATCATTCAGTTAATGTGATGGCAGGACAGGAGATAATCTCACGGCAGAGCAATAATAACTATATGTACGGCACACGCTTCTCGAAAGAACTTTCGCCCGAAAAAGTCTTTGCCAATATGGGGTTGTCGGCAGGATCAACAACAATAACCAGTTACGTCAGTCCCGACGATAACCTTGCCTCGTTTTTCGGACGGGTAGGCTACAACTATCTTGAAAAATATCTGCTGACGATGACATTACGTGCCGATGGATCGTCAAAATTTCCCGCCGGTAACCGATGGGGAACATTTCCGTCCGTTGCAGTAGCTTGGCGTATGCTCGAAGAACCATTCATGCAGAAAACAAAAGACTATCTCTCTAACCTCAAACTGCGTTTCAGTTACGGCGAAGCAGGAAACAACCGCATAAGCAGTACGCTTTATCAGTTGGACTATGGTATAAAAACACAAAAAACATACGGTTTGGGTGATGTAGCCAATAACTATTACGCAGCAACAAACTCGCAGATGCCCAATCCAAACCTGAAATGGGAAACAACCATAACCCGCAATCTTGGGTTGGATATCGGACTGTGGGACGAACGCCTGACGCTGACAGCCGAAGCATATTGGAATACGGCGAAAGATTTGCTTATTGAACGCAATATCGTTGCACCCGGCTACAAAACAATGGTCGAAAACACGGCGCAAACCTCTAACAAAGGATTTGAAATGACGTTAAATGCCAACATAATCAACAAAAAAGACTTCTTTCTAACCGCCAATTTCAATATCGGATTCAATAAATCCAATGTAGATAAAATAGCCAATGGTTTATCCATGCAGGAATACGCTTCGGGATGGGCGGGAACAGACCTCAAAGGGATGAACGACTACCGTATCATAGTCGGAAAACCGGTCGGACAAATCTATGGATGGGTAACAGACGGCTATTATACGACGAACGATTTTTCACGATACGATGAGGCAACAAATAAATACATTCTGAAAGACGGCGTAGCCGAAACACGTCAACTGGGCGGTAAGATCGGGGTACGACCCGGTACCATTAAACTGAAAGATCTGAACGGAGATAATGTTGTGGACGATAAAGACCGTACCGTCATAGGCAACACAAACCCGGACTTCACAGGAGGATTTGGATTCAACGGCGGATGGAAAGGCATAGACTTTACCGTAATGTTCAATTTTGTCTATGGCAATGATATATACAATGCAAATAAAATAATCGGAGCACAACAATACCGCACAGGCACATATCAGGCAAACCTCTTGTCGTTCATGGATGGTGGTAACCGATATACATATTTAGACCGTTCATCAGGCAGATTAGTTACCGATCTGGCAACATTGGCAGAAATGAATGAAGGATCAAATGCCAAAGAATACTGGTCGCCCCTGTCCTTTGGCAATTCAACCGTTATGCCGCACTCGTGGGCAATCGAAGATGCTTCGTTTCTCCGATTGCAGAATGTGACCGTAGGATATACATTCCCTAAAAAAATGACCAGAAAATTTATGTGCGATCAAGTTCGCCTCTATTGTACCCTCAACAATCTCTGGGTATGGACAAGCTATTCGGGTTACGATCCCGAAGTATCTTCGCCCGTGAGAGGAAGCTCCACATCAGGACTTACCCCCGGAGTTGATTATTCAGCATACCCAAAAAGTTTCTCATATACATTTGGCGTAAACCTAACCTTCTAATCCGAAAACAATACCCAAAATGAAAAAATATATAATCATACTTGTATGTGGCTTGCTATTTGCATTCACATCCTGCGGAGATTTTTTAGATGTTGATTCGCCCTCAGCTTTTCCGCCCCACTACGTTTTCTCAAATTCCGAAGAAACCAAAAAAGAACTCATGGGAGTATATGCCATGTTTGCCCAAGACTCCTATACATCCCGAATGTCAGCCGTATGGATGCAGAACACGGACGTTGAAGTATCCTTGCCCGGTGCAAACCCCGAAGGAAATCGCCGTGACATCTGGAGCCTCGAAGGCGGAAGGCTCGAAGGCTTTAAAGACATCTTCAACTCATGGCAGGACAATTATCTGGCGATAGATCGTGCCAACCAATGTATCGAAGGAATATCGCACAGTCCGATTGCAAACGAACCTGCTATGAAAATGATGCTCGGCGAAGCATACTGCCTGCGTGCCTATCGTTATTTTCTGCTATGCAACTTCTGGGGCGATGTACCCTATTTTCGGGAAGCCGCAAAGTACGGCAGTGAACTGGATAAACCGAAGACCGACAAAAATTATATCTATACCGGCATCTTGCAAGACATGATCAATGTTGAAAGCAATATGTACTTTGCCGACCAGTTCGGCGATGGCATTGAACGCATGAACAGAGAATTTGCTTTGGGGCTTATAGCCCGCATAGCCCTGTTCAGAGCAGGATATGGTACTACCAAAGACGGATCGATGAAACGCGCCGATGATTATATGGACGTGGCAGGCGATGCCGGACTTGCAGTAAAATATACTTACAACGGAGTAGAAAAGACCGCTCGTACGTCGGGCGAATACTACCAGTTGGCAAAAGATTATTGCGAAAAGCTGATTACACTGAAAGACCGTGCGTTGAATCCCGACTTTATGTCGATCTTCAAAAACGAATGCGAATGGGTAAAAAAAGTAAATGACGATGTGCTTTACGAAGTAGCCTATGGCGATGTGAACGGCGGTGGTGATGTGGGTTGGTGTATCGGTGTGGCGGTGACTGGCGGTTCAAAAGGAAAAACCACAATTCAGGTAGGACTTAGTCCCGCTTACTATTACTCTTTCGATCGGAGCGATTTGCGCCGTGATGCCACAGTGTCAAAAATCTCATATACCGACGATAAAAATCAGGCGGTAGTGTCACCCACATCACTTGGTGTAGCCAAATGGAACAGATTGTGGCTCAAATCGAATCCCGGAGCAGAATCATCCAAAGGAACAGGAATCAATTGGCCGCTGATGCGCTATTCAGACATACTGCTGATGTTGGCAGAAGCAGAAAACGAACTTAACGGTCCGACACAATTAGCTAAAAACGCATTGTCGAGAGTAAGAGAAAGAGCCTTCAGTGCGACAGACAGAAATAAGAAAGTTACCGAATATGTTAATAATCTGACCTCGAAAGAGCAATTTTTCAACGCCGTTGTAGACGAAAGAGCGTGGGAATTTGGCGGAGAATGCCTTAGAAAATTCGATCTCGGACGTTGGAATATCTACGGCAAAAAGATAATAGAGACCAAAACTATCCTCGATAATATAGGTAAAGCCGCTTACGAACTGAACCTTAACGATCCGAACGTGGCGAAATATACCGACTATGCCGATGTTATTTACTATCAGAAAAAAAATGGAACAATCGTTTTCCTCAACGATTACTACAAGGCGACAGAAATACCACAAAAAGTAGTTGATGCCAAAGAGCTTGATAAACCCGGCAACGCCGATGCCTATGCTAAGATAGATTGGGGCAGAGCATTATATAAGCGGGTTGGAAAAGCCGAACCATACACTTACGAGAGTGCCGACCTGACACAGCGAAGCTGGCGGGGATATACCGACCCGACAGGTATAGCACCCGTACCCTTTTTGTTGCCAATATCGTCAAGCACGGTGGGCGATAGCAAATTCCTTAATAATGACGGTTACGGACTTGTAACAAAATAAGAATGCCAACAACATTAAGCCTTTAAAAACATGAATAAAATAATATATCAATACGGTCTTGCCATATTCATACTGATAATAAGTATAGGAGTATTCGTAAGCTGCAATGACGACGATGATAACAAGCCCGACCGATTGTTTCGTCCGCAGATAACGGAAACATTTGTATCCTATACCTATTTCGAAGCCAAATGGGAAAGATATGCGGGAGCAGATAAATTTGAACTGCAATTGTCGGTTGATTCATTCAGAACAATCTATAAACAAATTGTAACCGACAGCACCACGTGCCGATTCGATGGGTTGTGGTACGATACCCAATATCAGCTTCGCATCCGTTCAATCGGAGAAAAACTGATGTCAGCATATTATGTGGCGAAAGATTTTAAAACACAAGACCTTCCCACCAAGCTAAACAGCCTGAAAACATCCGATGTGATTGATACACAAGCCAAAATAACATGGACGGACGTATCGTACGATTACCTTAAAATATACAAAGCGAAAGGCGATACCCTTCTGCAAACAATTACCGTAACAGACCGTCAGAACGAAAATAAGGAAGTGATTGTAAAAAATCTGCAACCGCAAAAATCGTATCGTGTAGAAGCCTATAAAACCGAAAACGATAAAGAAGCATATCAAGGCAAAAAAACATTCAAAACCATAGCCTCACAACAACTTGAAGGCGAAATCGTAGACTTGCGCGATTTATCGCAAGAAGAAAGCCTCGATAAAATAACCCCTTCCTATCTTGACGGGTTGGCTTCGGCTTATCCCAATGGAGTAACCGTTATATTAAACGGAGGTACAACATATAACATCAGTACCGATATACCCATTTCAGCCGATATAACATTCGTAACAGGTCTTAGTTTCGCAGGATATGCCGCCATGGCGTTAGACGGCAGTTTCACAGTATCCGAATCAGCCACAATAAACAGAATCAAGTTCGACAAGATCGAGTTTACCGAAGGACCGAATAACCCGAAAACATCCGAGAATTTTGGAAAAGCTTATTTGCTGAACCTTAACAAACCGGGAATAACACTAAGAAATCTGAATATAGAAAATTGCGTCATCAAATACAAACGAGGTGTAATCAGACTACAAGATCAGATTACCATAGACAATCTAAAGATCGACAATTGTATAATAGATTCAATCGGCGGATACGGCGTAGTCAACAATGCCAATGATAAAGCATACATCGGCGACATAAAAGTCACCAATACAACCATCAGCCATGCCGATGCCTTGTTTGTGGGAGGAAAACAGCAGGGTATAAACTCACTTACCTTAGAAAACATAACCACATGTTTTGCCCCCAAAGACGGAGGATATTTATTCAATTACGACAAAAATACAGTTCCCGGAGGAATAGCTGTCCGCAATTCGGTTTTCGGAATCGGAGGCAAATTGCTTGAGCCTGAAACATTGCCAAACGTAAATGCGCTGAGGAGTGCCGGAGCAAGTGTTGTAGTCACAAACAATTTCAGAACAAGCGATCTCAGTCTTGTTCCGAAATATGCCCTTGATTTTTCGGATGTCGGACAAACCACATCAAAACTTTTCGCCGATCCCGCAAAAAACAACTATACAGTCACCAACACTATGCTGAAAAACAAGGCTGGCGATCCACGTTGGTGGTAAACAATACATCAACATCATTTGCCGGCTCAAAGCGCAACGCATTACTTTAATTATTGAAAAATGAAATTTCTAAAAATACAATGTCTTATAATCGCATTTGCCCTTACGATGGTTAACAATCGTCTCCAATCGTCAGAATACAAATACAATTATCTATACAAAGACTTACCCTTTAATATGCCGAGAGTTGAGCGTCCCGTTTTTCCCGACAATAAAGTCTCGATAAACGATTTCGGAGGAGTAGCCGACGGTATGACCCTTAACACCGAAGCATTTTCGAGTGCAATGGAAGCTCTTGACAAAAAAGGTGGAGGCACACTCATCATCCCATCGGGCGTATGGTATACAGGACCGATTGTATTCAGATCGAATATAAATATGCACCTCGAAAAAGGAGCGTTGATACTATTTGCAACCGATCTTGATTTATATCCGTTGGTATCCACCAGTTTCGAGGGGCTCGAAACACGACGTTGCCAGTCACCCATATCAGGCAAAGGGTTGACCAATATCGCCATAACAGGCTTCGGAGCGATAGACGGTTCGGGCGAGGCATGGCGTCCTGTAAAGAAATGGAAAGTCATAGAAAGCCATTGGAAGAAGCTATCCGCATCAGGCGGAGTAATCAAAGACGGAAATCTATGGTTTCCGAGTAAGAGTTCATTGAAAGGGCATGAAATGAGTGATCTGAATGTGCCTAAGAAAGAAATGTCGGAACAAGAGTGGCTTGAGATAAAAGACTTTCTGCGCCCTGTGATGATAAGTTTTATCGGCTGTAAGAATGTGTTGCTCGAAGGTGTGTTGCTCGAAAATTCGCCAAGCTGGAACATTCATCCGCTGATGTGCGAAAATGTGATAATCGACAATATCTACTCACGAAATATGAAATACGCCCAGAACGGCGACGGTCTTGATCTCGAATCGTGTAAAAACGCTATAATCGTGAATAGTACGTTTGATGTGGGTGATGATGCCATCTGCATCAAATCGGGTAAAAACGAAGACGGAAGACGGCGAGGTCTGCCTACTGAAAATGTTCTGATTGACAATTGCAAAGTTTTTCAGGGGCATGGCGGATTTGTAGTAGGCAGTGAAATGTCGGGCGGTGTGCGCAACATATCCGTAACCAACTGTCTGTTTATGGGAACAGATGTCGGGTTACGTTTCAAAAGCTGTCGGGGACGTGGCGGAGTAGTCGAAAATATATACATCAGCCATATAAACATGTTTAATATACTGACCGATTCATTTCTTTTCGATTTATATTATAATGGTAAATCGGCGGTCGAAACATTAGCCGACGGAGACAACACATCGCCGCAAACCATTGTGCCGAAAGTAGACGAAACCACGCCCGTATTTCGTAATATTTATATCACGAATGTGACCTCACGCAACGCATGGCGGGCTATGTACTTCAACGGACTTCCCGAAATGAAAATCGACAATATCAATATCGGGAACACAACAATCACGGCAGAGCTTGGAGCAGAATTAGTTGAATCGCAAAACATAACATTCAATCATGTGAAAATTATGCCCAAAGAGGGATCGGCATTGATTTTAAAAAATGTGGATAACGTGAAAGTATCGGACTTTACATTCCCAAAAAATCTGTCGGAAGCAGTCAGCATCGGAGGTACTAACGGAAACATCGACCTACCCGCAAATATGAAAAAGAAATAACAAAAAGAACAGGGATAGTGAAGCAAACCATAATCGGGCAGTATGAAAAAAACAACCATCTTTCTGATAATCTTAGTCCTCAGCGCATCAGCATATAAAGCAAGAGCACAGGAAAACACTCAAAAAGATAAAAATTATGTGCGGATGGCAAATTCAGAAATCGAGCGCAATCCCCAATCGTGGATGCTCGATTTTTCCAAAACACCCGTATGGAACTATTGTCACGGATTAGAATTGCAATCCATACTCCAAGTCTGGCAGAAAACAAAAAATCCTAAATATTTTAATTATGCCTATCAATATGCCGATACCATGATTGCCCCCGATGGTAAAATACGTACATACAAACTGCAAGAATATAACATAGATCGCCTCAACAGCGGTAAGTTTCTGTTTACCATCTACAAAGAGACAAAAGAGAAAAGATTCAAATTCGCGATGGACTCTCTTTACAAACAGACGTTGACCCATCCTCGAACAAAAGCAGGCAGTTTCTGGCATAAAAAAATATATCCTCATCAAGTATGGCTCGATGGCTTATACATGGCATGTCCATTTTTGGCAGAATACGGAAAAACATTTGGCAAACCCGAACTTTTTGACGAAGTAGCTTTGCAGATCATCGACTGCCACAAATACCTATACGATCCAAAAAGCGGATTATACCATCACGGATGGGACGAAAGCCGACAGCAAAAATGGGCAGACTCTCGGACAGGACAATCACCCAACATCTGGTTACGCAGTATCGGCTGGTATATGATGGCAATAGTTGACGTTCTTGATTTTATGCCCGAAGATCATCCTCAAAGGCACGAAATTATCACTATCTTGCAACATATAACCCGTGCGGTAGAAAAATATCAAGATCCGCAGACAGGCATGTGGTTTCAGGTCACAGACCAGATAGGACGTGAAGGTAACTATGTTGAATCGAGCGGGTCGGCAATGATACTATACACGTGGGTCAAAGCAGCACAAAAAGGTTATATAGATTGGGATTATCTCGAAAAAGGAAAAAGCGCGTATCAGAAATTCGTGAATAAATTCGTAAAAGAAAACAAGGATGGCACAATCACGGTAACCGATGCTTGCGCCGTGGCGGGATTGGGCGGAAACAAAAAATACCGTGACGGCAGTTACCAATACTATCTGTCTGAACCCGTAAGAGATAATGACCCCAAAGCAGTAGCACCATTTATAATGGTCAGCGTGTTGCTTGATAAATAAAACCAACTGATGGTTTTATTAAAAAAACAAATAGCAGATGAAACGTTTATCAGGATTACTTATTTTGCTAATCAGTGTAGTAACAGGCAACTGCCGTACGCCTGCATTTCCCGAAGCCGAAGGAGGCGGAAAATATGCCGTTGGAGGAAGAGGGGGAGCTGTTTATTACGTCAACTCCTTAGAAGATACCAGAACAGGAAACAAGAAAACACATGAAGGCACGCTTCGATGGTGTTTAGGACAGAAAGGAGCTAAAACCATCCTCTTCAAAGTGGCGGGAATAATCCGCCTGACAGGAGAATTGTCCGTGCGTGATAGTACAACCATAGCCGGACAATCCGCGCCTGGTGCGGGCATTTGCATCGCTAACTATGCTGTGAAAGTACACGGAAACGATGTGATAATCCGTTTCGTCCGCTTCAGGATGGGCGACGAAGCCAAAACAGAAGACGATGCCCTATCGGGAGTGAAAAATAAAAATGTTATCATAGACCATTGTTCCATGAGTTGGAGCACCGATGAATGTGCTTCGTTCTACGACAACGACAACTTCACGATGCAATGGTGCATCATCTCCGAAAGCCTCAGAGCTTCAGTTCATCACAAAGGCGATCACGGTTACGGAGCCATTTGGGGCGGACGCAACGCAAGTTATCATCATAACCTGCTTGCCCATCACGACAGCCGCAACCCTCGCATGTGTGGCAGCAGATATACTAATCGTGCTGATTTGGAACTGGTTGACTTCCGCAACAATGTGATTTATAATTGGGGACAGAACAGCGGTTATGCAGGAGAGGGTGGACGGTATAATTTTGTGAATAATTATTATAAATCCGGAAAAGAATCGAAAGTACGCAACCGAATATTTTCGCCCAATGCCGATGATGGCACAAACGCACAAGCCAAAGGAGTGTGGGGTAAATTCTATCTGAACGGCAATTATATTGAAGGGTCGGAAGCCACAACACATGACAATACACTCGGCTTACAACCCAATCCATCCACTAAAGACAAACAAGACCTGCTTTCGGGAACAGCTTTCCCGATGCCAGACGAAGTGCCATTTCAATCGGCTAAACAAGCCTATCAATGCGTATTGAGAAAAGCTGGAGCATCATTCAGAAGAGATCGGACCGATGCACGTGTGGTAAGAGAAGTTGAATTAGGACTTGCACCCGTGAGAGCATCAGGACATGACGGAACCAAAGCCGGTATGATAGATTCGCAGAAAGATGTAGGAGGATGGGAAAACTATACTTACAACCCATCGGAAGTTGTTACCGATGCAAACATAGACGGAATACCTGATGGTTGGCTTGAACAAAATTATCCCGGCAAAAAAGCGAATGATACAAATGCAGATGGATATACCTATCTCGAAGTGTATTTAAACAGCTTAGTCGTTGACCTTTATAATTAATCGAATATGAAAAAGAATTTATTGCTGATTGTAACTCTCGTTTTGTGGTTTCCCCTGTTTGCCGACAATGCGAAATATGACATAATAGTAGATCGCAACGGTTCAGGACATTTCAGAAATATACAACAAGCCATAGATTCAGTCAGAGCTTTCAACCCGAAAGGGCAGACCACCATATTTATTAAAAAAGGATATTACAAAGAAAAATTAGACCTGCCAACCTATGTTTGCAACGTGAGGCTGGTGGGCGAAGATCGGGACGAGACGATTATAAATTACGACGATCACGCCAATATCAACAAAATGGGGACATTCCGCACCTACACTTTTGCCATTCGGGGAAATGATATTATTGTCGAAAACCTGACTGTCCAGAATAGTGCCGAACCCTTGGGGCAGGCTGTGGCGTTACACGTGGAGGGCGACAGGATTATTTTTCGCAATTGTCGCTTTCTTGGTAATCAGGATACAATATATCTCGGGCGAGAAGCCTCCCGGCAATATTTTGAAAATTGCTATATAGAAGGTACAACCGATTATATCTTCGGACCATCTACGGCATGGTTCGAGAACTGCCGATTGATGTGCAAAAGAAATTCTTACATCACCGCAGCCAGTACACCGCAGAACCAAATGTTTGGATTTATATTCAATGCATGCATTATAGAAATGGCTGAGGGAGTGAATGTCGTGTATTTGGGGCGACCTTGGCGACCATTCGCTATGACGTTGTTCATGAATAGCCAACTTCCCGAAGGAATCAGAGCCGAAGGATGGGATAACTGGCGAAATCCCGAAAACGAAAAGACTGTACGCTATATGGAATATAATAACAGCGGACAGGGTGCGCTCACGGCAAAGCGGGTAGGGTGGAGCAAAATTCTGTCGGCAAAAGACGCCCGACTTTATACCATAGAAAATGTATTTAAAGGCTGTGACGGATGGAATCCGTTAAGTGTAAAACTGAATTAAAGCCGATCGTTCAACCTGTTTTTGAAAGTTATCTGATACCGCTAAAACTAGCACAAATGGGATGCATATTAATCGGTTTTCCGAGTGTCGGTACAGTCATGAAGCTCATAAACATGAACGATATAAAGAAATTTGCTGAATTTCAGGAATAAAGCTCTGTGAAAGAATTTTCACGGAGCTTTTTCATTAACGAACAATAAAATACCCCTTTTTCAGTTTAATAAATACAAACATCATGTTGACATACCCGTGTCAGATAAGAAACTCAAATATCTATCCGCACTAATCGGCTGCATAGTGCTGACAATCTTTGTTGCGTGTTCTACCCAAAAGAATACAGCAGTCACACGTGCCTATCATTCAGTCAATACCCGATACAATGTTCACTTCAATGCCAATGAAGCCTACAACCAAGCGATGAAGGATAAAATAGAGGGCAGAAACGAAAACCTGTCGGAAATGCTTTACATATATCCTTTGGCAGACAAAGAAGAACTGGATAAATACATGACGAACTCGGAAGAAGAAGCCAAAAACGATAAAAGAGATGATATAGTAACCGAAACAAAAAAAGATAAACCCCGCCGAAGCCCGTCATTATCAGCACGACGGGAAGCCGCCGCCAACCCTCGCAGAGCAAGGCGTGAAGAACAAGAAGAGCAACAGCGTATATACAAACAAAATACAAGCCCCGAATATCAGCCGACACAAGGTCCTTTCGGAGTAACCATCGACAAATGCACAAAAGCCATACGCCAACATTCAATAAAAGTCAAGCCGAAGCGTGACCCGTCACGGCGTGACGATAAAGAATATCAGAACTGGGTGGGACTGAACGAGTTTAATCCATTTCTGCACAATACATGGTTACTGCTCGGAAAAGCTGAATTGCAGAACGGCGATTATCTGCAAGCGGCATCTACCTTTTCATATGCCTCGAAGATATACAGTACCGATGCTGAAATGGTTGCCGAATGCCGTTTATGGACTGCGTTGACATATTCAGAAATGGGTTGGTTGTACGAAGCCGAAAATATGATGCGCAAGGTAGATCAGAACGGCGGAGTGTCTGATAAACTGAAAGGATTATACTCTTCTATATATGCGAACATCTATACACGGAGTAACCGTTATAAAGAATCCGTGCCATACATTGAGTATGCGATTTCGACCGAAAAAAATAAAACACAGCGCAGAAGAATGCAATATATGCTCGGTCAGGTTTATACCTTGTTAGGCGAATATGATAAGGCATATGCTGCTTACGATCGAATTCACGGATTAACGACCCCTTACGAATTCGAGTTTAACGCTCGTATCCGTCAGATGGAACTTCCCGGCATGGACAAAGAAAACAAGATGTTGGGTAAGTTGGAGAAAATGGCTCGGCAATCAAAAAATAAAGATTATCTCGATCAGATATACAGTGCCATCGGCTACAACTATATTCAGCATGGCGACACTCTCAAAGCAATTGCGAATTACCAAAAAGCGATAAAATCAAGCACACGCAACGGATATGATAAAGCATTGGCACAGATCGCTCTGGGTGATATATACTTCAACCGCCATCAATTTATCGAAGCTCAGCCCTGCTATGCAGCTGCGTTACCTTCCCTCTCGAAAGAGAACAAAGATTACGAAAGAGTATCGTTCCGTTCAGGCGTCTTAAACGAGCTGGTTGTTCATGCCAAAGTCGTGCATGAACAAGATAGTCTGCAATATGTTGCCCGACTACCTGAGCAAGAGCGGATGAGACTTATAAACAACAAAATAGAAAACCTAAAAAAGCAAGAAGAAGAAAGCAGGAAAGATACCCCCTTTGAGCAACAGAATCAACAAAAAAACGAAGCTCCATTTTCGGGGTGGAACAATCAGTCAAATGAAAGTTTATTCGGAAACGACAACAGATCGAACATACAACAATCATTTAGCGGTAGCTTCGGGGTAAATGCCAACAAAGGTTCGTTCTATTTCTATGACAAAGAAACAGTAGCCCAAGGTAAAATTGCTTTTCAGAGACAATGGGGAATGCGTAAGTTGGAAGACGATTGGCGACGAAGCATTAAGACGGTTCCGTTATTCGATAATGAACTTCTTGCAGAGAATGACAGCCAAAAGCAAACCCCAACACAATCCTCCGAAAATGATACAATCAAAACTAAGAAATCTGACGCAGGTAAGCAAAATCAGACTGAAAACGATATAATAAAAGATATTTATTCGCCAGAATATTATTTACAACAATTGCCCCTAACGGCAGAAGCCATCAAACAATCTGATGCTCTTATTGAGAACGGATTGTATAATATGGGACTGATCTACAAAAACAGTCTTGTAGATTATAACCTTGCTATCAGTACTTTCGATGCCGATATAAAACGTTTCCCTCAAAGCCCCAACCTCGAAGATATATATTATCAACTGTTTTTGATATATATGAAGACAGGTAATAAATCGATGACGGCTTACTATCGGGCGAAGCTCATCGACAACTTCAGTGGTCGACCTATTGCTACCGCTCTTGCCGATCCCGATTATGAATCGAATATAAAATATATGGCATCACGGCAGGAACAACTTTACGAAGATACGTATGATGCCTATATTAAAGGAGATACGGCATTAGTCCGCAAAAATTATAAAGATATCAGCACTAAATATCCTTTCAGTGATCTGATGCCACGCTTTATGATGCTCGATGCGCTGACGTATGTGCAGGCACATGATGCCGAAGGGTTGAAATCGAGATTAAAATCAGTAGCCGAAACCTACCCGAAATCAGAAGTGACCCCGATAGCAACCGATATGCTGAAACACATCGTTGAGGGGCAGATAATATTGTCGGACGGTACACCGATTACGGGCAGCTTTGATTGGAGCATGGCTTTTGAATCAGAAGAAGACTCATTGCGGGCGCCCGATAAAAAATTTACAGGTAATCCCGAAAACGGATACAGTCTGTTGTTTGTTTTTGAAAATGGAAGCACCGATCGCAACCAGCTTCTTTTCGACATTGCCGATTATAACTTCTCGAATTATCTTGTGAAGACCTACGATTTAGGTTTTGATCACGCAGGCAATTCAGATATTCTGCAAGTGAGAGGATTCGCTTCGTTTGACGAAATCAAGACGTATATAGATCGTGCTTTCGACCGCAAAATGGTTGAGAACCTCAGCCCTCGTGTTACGATGGTTCCCGTGGCTAACGATGATTATATATTGTTTGTAACACGTGGTTTGAAAGCCTATATCGACTTCTTTGAGACTGATTTTGCGAACACGATGCCACGTCTTATCGCATATTGGAACCACGATAAAAATGTTTCCGACCATATAGACAATCTATTGGCTAACCAAAACGATGATAAAGATCATGAACAGAACACCGTAATAAAAGAAACTTCACCTCAAAATCAGTCAAAGCAACAAGTCTCAACATCAGCCGTTAAACCGTCCGAAAGCCTTCAGATTGATAAACTTGTATTGAAGGAGGAAGATTCAGATAATAAACAGGAAGTGATGACGGACGAACAGAAATCACTTGCTAAAACCGTGGATGCGATTGCCGATCATGCGGATGATTTAATCAATAATCCGGTCGATGGCTTAAAAAATATACTGAAAGATTTCCGCAATCGTCCTAAACTGTCTAAAGAAGAAAAAGCAGCTGAAAAGGAACGTAAGAAAGCAGAGAAAGCCGAAAATAAACGTTTGCAATTAATAGCCAAAGAGCATGAAGATTCGATAGCCAGACACAAAAAAGCCGAAAATGATTCGATACGGAGCATCGAAAAACAGCTTAAAAATGCTTCTAAGGCTGCCGAACGTGAGCGTGTGGAAGTTCAGAAACAGTCTGAACGTGATAAAAAAGATGCTGCTGAATCTTTACGTAAAGCCCGTATCGATGAACAGAAACAACGTGATGCAGTACGCAAAGAAAAAATCCGTCAACAAAAACAACGTCAACAGGAGCGACAGGCTGAACGTGATGAGCGTGAACGTATTCAACGTGAACGTCGTAAGCAAAAGGCGCGCGAGCCGAAAGTAAAAGCCAAACTTGATGAACGTAATAGTGATGAAAAAGGACGCAGGCTGCGTAGGCGTTAATTATTGACTTTGTTTAAGTGACTATCAATATCTTAAAGAGAAGTATCTGATATGAATGAAAGGTTGAATGAACTTCGCTTAAATTGATTAAAAAAGATATTTAAAAAAAAGGAAACCGCAAGCTAACGCTTCCCCCCGACAGGTATGCGAATCTTGCGGTTTGGCTATATATAAGGGCTAATCTTATAAAAGTTCTTATTGAATTATTGTACTTTTTCGACAGTCAATTTGTCAAGGCAAAAGTAAGTCGGAACAGTTATACCAACATTGTTTTTAATATTAGAATCAATGTTGAATACCAGATATTTCACGTTGCCAAGTGACGATAAATCAGCTTTTTCCCATTTGTTCAAAACGGTTTTTTCCGATTTATCTTTAGAACGGTAATCGGCGAGATTGAAATCAACAGGTTTAGTTAGTTTATTATCAGCATCTACACCGTAAATTTTGAGTGTTACATAATCTCCGTCCTTAATGGCAGAGCTGAAACTATTTCCGTTAAGCGTAACGTAGTAAGCATAAGATGTATTTGTAAAGTAACCGCTTATAGCTTTATAAGTTGTATTATTGTCTCCGATTTTGACCCATGAAGAATAATTTTGTTCTTTAAAAGTCTCACCAACTTCATAAGTTCCATTATATGGATTACCATTAGCATCATAGTTACTGATATATGAAATCGCAAAAGGTTTACCTTCTCCTTCTACTCCGCCTTTGGTTATAGAGCCATATTGATTAATAGTATAAAATGACTCGCCGTGATCAGCATTATCTTTTGAATTGCTTACAACAAAACCATAAGAGTAATTTCCCCATTGTGAAACACTTACCACGTGTGAGAATGTGAATATGTCAGATGTGAAATTGGTATAGTTAGGATCATACGATCCTTTCCATATTTTGCCGTCTTTCACATTCGTAGTTACACCATCCGAAAGATTAAAGCTATTTAAGTTGAGGGTTGTCTGCTTATTAAGTAAAGAGTCGTTGTCATCATCGTCGCTACAAGATGCAAACACAAAAAGGCATAATGCCAGAATTGTAAATAATTTTTTCATTGGGTGCTTAAAAATTAATTTCAAAAAAAGAGTATAGTTCAATTCTCCTCATCTTTCCAATAGTGATGAGGTGTTTTATGTTTAAATATTTATGATATAATATACCCGATAAATGCTCTGACTCCCCGAAAGCAAAAATCTTATTATTTGTAAAGGCAGGTTTTCTGACTTGTTCCGTTTACACACCTTCCCGGATTTAACTATCCAGTGGCAAAAGTTTTGTGTAAAACCATCAATGAACTTACAGCAGCGGGATCTGTTCAGGACTTTCACCTGATTCCCTTTTAGGTATTCATCCGAATGAATGAATACAACCAATACGGGAGCAAAGATTAATATATTTTACAGAATATGCAATTAAATTGTGTTAATAATTTACATTTCAGTTTTCGGATTACTATAAAATGTTACGATACAGTATTAATCTAAATTGTGTATTTATAAAAAAAAGAGTGTGTTAATTTCTAACACACTCTCTCAAATTGATAAGTTTTAGACTTATTATTTTTTCTTAGCCTGATTAGCCACTGCATCCATCAATTTTTTGATTTCTTCAGGGTCGCCAAGGAAGTAATCCTTCACAAGTTTAAGATCGTCATCAAATTCAAAAACATAAGGAACGGCTGTCGGAAGGTTTAAACCTACGATATCTTCGTCCGAAATATTTTTCAGATATTTGATAATACCACGAAGGCTGTTACCGTGAGCGGCAACGATGATCTGATCGTGATTCATCAAAGAAGGATAGATAACTTCTTGCCAGTAAGGTAATATACGTTCTACTGTTTGTTTCAATGCTTCAGTTTCAGGGATATATTCTTTAGGAACACCTGCATAACGCGGGTCTTGTGATGCTGAACGAGAATCTGACGGATCAAGTGGAGCTGGTGGAACATCGTAGCTACGACGCCATACCAAAACTTGCTCGTCTCCATATTTTTCAGCAGTCTCAGCTTTGTTAAGTCCTTGAAGCATACCGTAATGCTTTTCGTTCAGACGCCAAGATTTTTCAACAGGAATCCAGTCCAGATTCATCTGGTCAAGTATGTTGTTCAGCGTTTTTACGGCTCTTTTCAGGTATGAAGTATATGCGATTTCAAATTTGAAACCTTCTTTTTTGAGGAGTTGTCCCGCCTTGATAGCTTCTTGTAATCCTTTTTCCGACAAATCTACATCAGTCCAGCCAGTAAAGCGGTTTTCCTGATTCCAGACACTTTCACCGTGGCGAATTAAAACTACTTTTTTCATTACTTTTTTATTATTTAGGTTTGAGTATTTGCTTATGAACTATACGCAAAGTTATTCAAAAATAGATATAATTCCAATAAGTTTCAGCGAATAAAAATCCATTCATTATCGTCTGACAGTTGCGGCGCAAAACTATACCCTTCAGTATCGAAGGCTTTAAGATGCTCCAGATCAGATATGCGGTGTTGTATAATAAAGCGTGTCATCATTCCCCTTGCTTTTTTTGCATAAACTACGATTTGTTTATAGCCGTTCCCTCTTGACTCTTTGAAGATAGGTGTTATCATTCGGTGATTTTTTGGTAATAGCTTGCGGTTTATTACTTTAGTGTATTCTTTCGATGAGAGGTTTATCCACGTATTATCATCCTTGCTCATCAAATTACCAAGATGTTTGGTCAGTGTGTCCGACCAATAATCATAAAGGGTTTTACCCTTGTTGTTGGCTAATGCGATTTGCATTTCAAGTCTGTAAGGTTTTATTGCGTCTAATGGACGCAGTATGCCATACATGCCTGATATGATGGATAAATGGTCTTGCGCGTATTCAAGATCGTCAGCCGACAGAGTTTCGGGTGCGAGACCGAGATATGCAATGCCGTTGTAAGCATATACAGCTTGTCGTTGAGGAGTTTTGCTCATGTCGTACGCATGAATATATTGATGCACATCGTGAGCTATTTGCTTGTTGACGCTCATCAATTTGGCAATTTCTTCAACACTGAGCGGCTTTAACAGATCATTCAGCTCATTTGCCTGTTGCTGATATTGGGGTTTGGTGCTTTTATCAAATTTTACAGGCGATTTATAATCGAGGGTCTTGGCGGGTGAAAGGGTGATTATCATATTCCTTAATTGTATTTTATGTTTTAACGCACACATCTGAAGCATTGTTCAGAATAGTGTGTGGCGTTTTTATTTAATTATCAAAAATAATTAATTAGTGCCGGTTTTATTGCTTTGGTGCATATTTTAATGACAGAAATATTCAAAATGTTATTTTAAATAAAATTGGTTTACATATTGTTATTTTTTAATCATATTTTAAATGCCAATTGTGTTATTAAATATCTATATATTAATGTGTTATTTTTTTGTGTAAAGATTGCTTTGTAATAAAATGGTAGTATATTTGTGGCATACACAGTTTTCCGATTGTGGAAATGTTGATATTTGAAATCTAACCATCTAAATTGAGAATATTATGAAAGCTATTATTTTAAGCATCGCAGTTTTAGTTCTTTCATCTTTAAACTTAAAAGCCGCCGATGACTATACGGTAGTGTTTACGAATGTTGACGAAAATACTAAAGAATGCACAACGGTAGACAGGCAAACGCTCCAACCTATCAGTAAAACTGTTTATGAAAACAATATTCAGGGTTTACGTGTCTCGAAGATAAATTATTCGTGGGATGAATCAAAAGGCTGGATTTCCCGATCTCGTCAAATTTACAGTTATAATGAGGATAACAGTGTAATTGGCGTATCTTTCCAGGTATGGGATGTGAATAAACAGATATGGAAAAATATATGACTTGTATTTAATACAACTATTAGTTTAATAATTTGGTGACAATTAAGCCTGTAAGATTTAATCTTACAGGCTTATTTAAAATTAGTCGTTATACAAAATATTGATTTTTAATTTTTGTACTTATTTATTGTTTGGGAAAAAAATCTCTTACATTATTTACCCATACATCAAAAATATCAGGATTTTTGACATCTACATTTAGTGACTGTTTTGTACCAATATAATCAAGTGAAACCGGCATAGTATGATTGTAAGGTAGATTAACTCCTTTAATAACTACAGGGAAATTCAAGGAGCTGAACGGTCTTCCTTCAATTGTTACGATATTTACATCAATGACTCCATCAGCCATCATGGCTGTATTATTGGGAATCATTGCTTTTGTATCCGCTTTGGCAGTACTAACCCAGTCGAATTCTTTTACTACATTGATTGTAAGAGCCACGGCTATCACAGTCAATAAAATTTTTGTGTATAAATCTGTTTTCATAGCTAAAAGTTTTATAATTAATTATTTCTACCCATTACAATATAATTGTTGATCTTTGTGAACGCAATTTCACCATTCGGTTTTTTATAGTATTGACCATCTTTGATAAAAGCCACTTCGCCGCCTCGTCCCTTTCTGATTTTATCACCGTCAATAGTAAACATCACCCCGTCTAAATTAGTATGACCTCTATGAATATAATTTCCCTCAATTAAAAATGCTATTTCTCCATAAGGATACCTGCCTTTGTAGATGAAATTATCAAGAATGTAAAATGCAGCTTTGCCTGCGGCTATTTTTTCGGCAGCCTGTTCGACCTTAACATCAGTTTGCACAAACTCATTGTTAAAAGTGAGAACAGAACTTCTTTTTTTACCCTTACTGTCTGATATTTTTATACTTATCGTATCATAACCACGGTTACCGGTCAACCTGTTAATGCTGATCCAATCGGGTATTTCCGAAGTGAGCGTCCAAGAGTCACTTGACACTAACTTTATATTTGAAGAAAAAGCCTTGCCGTCTAAATAAAAATTTTTAGGTTTAACCTCAAGAATCTTGTCCCCTTGCTCCTGTGAAACATCAATTCGGAATGTGTCCCTTTCGCCCTTTATATAAAAATGTCCCTTATACGATTCGGTAAAAATGTTTCTCGCAACCCATATATTCAGGTTTGTAAGATCATCGTCCACCGTCTTATAAGATAATTTTAACCAATTCGGCACACTATCCACATCCCAAGGCGAATTTGAGGTTACCTTCACGATTTTTGTTCCGCCCGACTTATTAAATTCAAACGAAAACGGATAAGCATCTGTTTTAAATAATGTATGCAGATGTATGACAGATACATTCTTTTTCCCTTGCGCCGTATGAATTATAAATTTCGCTTTCCTTGTAACCTCTTTTGTGTTTATATTAAGTTTCAATGTGAGGACTGCATCCCCGTTGCCTCTTGTTTGCTCCATGAGAATCCAAGGCGGCAAATCGCTGATATACCAATTGCCATCGGTATTGATGTGTAGCTGCTGCTCGCCGCCATGAACCTCAAAATAGAAATCGTATTTGTTGATTTTGAAATAAGTCGGTTTCTTCTCGTTTATAAATTTCTCATTCTCATCCGCCGAGCACGAAAAAAATAATATTGAGCATAATAAAATGTGTAGTTTTAATAAAGTTTTTGTCATAGTGTAAAATCAATATGCTAATTTATGTAAAATAACATTAAAATTAACAATTGCGTGATAAAAAATATTACTAATCTAATTTTCCCATTGCAATAGTTTATCGATGGCTATCTGATAATCCAGATCGGCTTGCAAATACAGATCTTCAGTGGCATAATAAGCAGAAAGTTCCTGTAAAAAAGAAATTAAAGAGAGTTGACCCTTTTCGAATGCTTTCTGCAATAACTGACGATCGTTGCTGTTGTCAAGCGTTTCTTTATATTCCGTAAGAATTCCACAAAGTCGTTTAGCCTTATCGTATTGACTGTAAATTGCGTTTCGAAATTGCAATTCACTATCGTCCGACTGATATTGTAAGGCTTGCGTCTGAGCTTTCTGAGCCTTTACCGTGTTCTTGCCTGCCCATAGCGGGATAGATACACCCACCGTAAAACCGTTGAAACGTCCGCGCCCCTCATAAGAATTTACGTATCCTGCCGAGAATTTCGGTAGATTTAGCGACCGTTTCAGCTCTTCCATCTTGCGGCTGTTGTCAACCTCCTGCGTGGCAATGGACAACGTCGGATTATTTAGTTTTATTTGATCAAACCACACATCAAAATCGGCAGGAAGCGAGTATTTAGGATATGATATGACAAAACCATCTATCGGAATGCCTCCGTTCAGGCGTTGCAACTCTTGCCTCAACGTATTTATAGATACATCATTCATCTCTTTCGACTTTTCCATATTCAGTCTGCTTAGCCTTGTTCTGTTACGTTCAATTACATCAATATCGCCTTTCGCAAATAATTTTTCGTAGCCATCAGAAAGCTCTTTGGCATACGCAACACGTTCAGTCAATACCCTGTTTAATTCTTCCTGATACACAAGTTGAAGACATAAACTGCGGGCTTCGGTCAGTATATCACGTTTTTGCTTGCTGTATTGCAAATCCGCATGTTTATCCATTTGCCGGGCAAGCTGTTTTTTATGCCTGTAAGCAGTCGGAAAGTCAAAAGACTGTTTTATGCTCACATCATACTTGTCACTTTCGGCGTTTTTATTTCCCCATTGTTTACCATACTCCACCTCAGGATTAGCCAAGTTAATACCCGTATGATTTTCAATCTTTATGGCATTGGTCTGTTCACGCAAGGCTTTTAATGTAGAGTTGTTCTCCTCAATACTTTGCAGTATCGGTGCAAAACTGTCCTGCGCATGTAATTGCAAGACAGCTAAAGATGCTATAATTAAAAGTAATTTTTTCATAACACATTAGTATTTAATTTTTTTTCAGTATCAATTACCTTTCTGTTCAACATGCCGTACACGATGGGAATGATGTACATATTGAGTAGGGTAGAAGTAAAAAGTCCTCCGATGATAACTTTTGCCATCGGACTTTGTATTTCATTACCCGGCAGATCGCCCTGTATGGCAAGAGGTATAAGTGCCAAGCCCGAACATAAAGCAGTCATTAATATCGGGTTCAGCCTGTCGAGCGATCCATGTATGATAGATTTTTCAACCGCTTCGCCCCGAGCATGCAAATCGTTGTAATGAGCCATCAGCAAGATACCGTTTCGGGTGGCTATACCGAATAAAGATATAAATCCGATGATTGCGGGAATACTAACTTCGCCCGATGTAAACCAAATTGCGTAAACACCACCGATTAGTGCCAGTGGAAGGTTAAGCAGTACGACTGCCGAAATTTTGACGTTGCGGAATTGATGATATAAAAGAATCAAAATAACCATTAGTGCAAGTAGGGATGTGATAAGCAACGTGCGCGATGCAGCCTGTTCACTTTCAAACTGTCCGCCATACTCGATATGATAACCTTCAGGAATCTTTACCTCAGTTTCAATATTCGACTTGATGTCGTTGACAACGCTCCGCAAGTCACGCCCCGCCACGTTGGCTGACACCACTATCTTACGTTGCACATTTTCCCGATTGATGGTGTTAGGTCCGGTTGATGAAACAATATCGGCAACATACTCAAACGGTATTTTTCGTCCGTCACCCGTGTCAATCATAAGATTACGGATTTTGTCCGCTTCATCTTTAAAGCTGTCATTAACTTTAACCGTCAGGTCGAAAGTTTTACTGTCTTCATATACCTGCGATACAACAGTTCCCGCAAGCATAGTAGACACATACTCCGAAAATTCGGGCAGGGTGATGCCGTATTTCGCCAGCACTTCGCGGCGGGGTACGATTTTCAACTGTGGACGTTCTACCTGTTGCTCAACGTTCAGATCGGCAATGCCCTCCACATTTTCGATAGATGTTTTTATCTGATTACCCAACATGTAGAGTTTGTTCAGATCGGCTCCGAAAAGTTTAATGGCGATATTTGCTTTCGTCCCCGAAAGCATATGATCTATACGGTGCGATATGGGCTGACCTATTTCGATGCTGACACCCGGAATAGATTCAAGCTGCTCTCTGATTTCGGACATCAGTTCGTCTTTCGATCGTTTACCGAGACGGAAAGGAGCTTCAATCTCAGAAGTATTTACGCCGAATGAGTGTTCATCAAGTTCCGCACGTCCGGTTTTCCGCCCGATTGTCTGAATTTCAGGTATAGCCAATAATTTTTTTTCAGCCAGACGAGCTATCCTGTCCGATTCTTCGAGTGATACGCCCGGCAAGGTGTTAAGCGAAATAGTGAACGAACCTTCGTTGAAAGGAGGCAGAAAATTGCGCCCCAATGTAAAAAATATCACTATTGCCGAGACAAGTAAAGCTCCTGTTATTCCTAAAACCAGTTTCTGATTGGCTAACGACCAATTCAATGTTTTTTCGTAAGTAGCTTTCAGTTTTCGTACCAATAAAGGCTCTTGATCTTCCTTTTCTTTATCTGAATCTTTTCCCAACAAATAACTGCACAAGACGGGCGTAACGGTGAGCGCGACAATGGTTGATGCAAGCAACGACACAATAAAGGCTATACCAAGCGGAACGAGCATACGCCCCTCCATACCGTTGAGGAAAAACAGCGGCACAAAACTGGCAATAATTATCAGCGTAGAGTTGAGTATAGGCATACGTACCTCTTTCGATGCTTCAAAAACAACATCCAATATCTTCTGTCTCTTCTCATTAGGTAATCTTCTGTTAGCCCGCAGATGCTTGAATACGTTTTCAACATCAATTACCGCATCGTCTACCAGCGATCCGATAGCGATAGCCATTCCTCCGAGGCTCATGGTGTTAATGGTAAAACCAAGAAATTTGAGGGTGATGATGGTCGTCAGCAACGAGAGGGGCAATGACATGAGCGAAATAAGGGTTGTGCGACCGTTCATGAGGAATAGGAGCAGGATGATGACAACAAAGAAAGCTCCCTCGTATAACGATTTTTCCACATTGCTGATGGAATTGTTGATGAAGCGTTCTTGTCGGAATATATCAGTCGAAACCTTTACATCCTGAGGTAAGTTTTTACGAAGATCATCGATAGACAAGTCCAGCTTATCGGTCAGTTCAGTCGTGCTTGTGTTCGGCTGTTTAGTCACAGTCATCAGCACCGCAGCCTTACCCTTTTCAGATGCCACCCCGAGACGTGGCGTCTTAGCACCGATATCAATATCGGCTATGTCTTCGAGCATAACAGGCTTCTCGCCATTCTTCTTTATCAATGCTTTGCCCAACAATTCAATATTGTTGGTCTGCATAACACCTCGGACAATATATTCATTTCCGTATTCATACAGCACTCCGCCTGATGAATTCTGATTCATGTTTTTAACGATAGACATCACTTCGTCAAGACTGACTTTGTAATGCTTCATACGTCCGGGATCTAACAATATCTGATATTCCTTTATATCCCCACCTATAACGGTAACCTGTGCCACTCCGCCCACAGAAAGCAGGCGGGGACGAATAGTCCAATCGGCAATAGTACGCAAATCAAGTAAAGACGTGGAGTCGGCTGTCAGACCGATGGTAAGCACCTCGCCCATGATTGACGATTGCGGACCGAGTATGGGTTGTCCTACATTGTCGGGAAGTGCATCACCCAAAGCCGACAACTTTTCGGTTACGATTTGGCGGGCTCTGTAAATATCCGTTCCCCAATCGAATTCGATCCAGACTACTGAAAAACCTGTTGTGGATGACGAGCGCACACGGCGTACATCAGTCGCACCATTCACGGCAGTTTCTATCGGAAATGAGACAAGGCGTTCCACCTCTTCGGGAGCCATGCCGTTAGCTTCGGTCATGACAACCACGGTGGGAGCGTTCAGATCGGGGAAAACGTCAATGTCCATATGCTTGGCGGTGTACAATCCCACAATCAACAATATTGCGGCGCTCACCAGTATAACCATGCGGTTATTGAGCGAGAAGTGTATTATTTTGTTTAACATAACTTCGGGTTAAATAAATGATTAGCAAATATCTTATGCAATAACAGGTTGGCGGTTACCTCCCGCATTAATGTTCGTGACCGTGAGGTATCGCCCCTGAAGCCGAAGCCAGTCTGATATGATGCGCACCTTTGCAAACCACCTGTTCACCCGTATTCAGTCCCGACAAGACTTCGACACGTTCGCCGTCATTCTGTCCCAATTTCACTTCACGCTTCTGATAATGTTCCTCGTCAAGACGTATATAAACGAAGTATACGCCCTGCTCCTCAATCAATGCAGTTAAGGGAACACTTATAACATTGCTTTTAGGTTTCGACAAAAGAAATACTTCGACATAAGCTCCGGAAATCATTTGCCCGATATTGTCAAACTCAAAATTGACAGGAATATAATAATCAAGATCGGAAGCCGATTTTCCGTACGAAATAAGTTTACCGTTAAGATCAGCCAACTTGTATGGCTCTTTTCGGTAAGGTGTTTTGAAGTTTGCCGAAGTTATAGTATTCAGATCACCGTAATACCGTTCCGACACATCGGCACGCAATTGCAAACGGCGGTTCTTGGTAACGGTCAGTAGAGGTTGCCCCATTTCAACGTATTGCCCCTCACTTACGAATCGGCTTTTTACAAACCCGCTGATGGTTGAGGTTATGCCTGCTCCTTGTGCTGAACGGTTACGTCCCAACGCATCGAGTGTTACTTTGGCGTTCTCGTAATTAAGTTTTATCTGGTTATAGTCTTTCTGAGAAATTAGTTTGTCGCCGATAAGCGATTCGGCACGATCAAATTCCTGCTTGGCGGCGTTGTATGCCGAACGTGCTTTCAACAATGGATCGCCTTCTCCCAACGTACGTGACGATATGCTGATCAGAGTTTCGCCCGCTTTAACGGCAGCCCCTTCGTTGAGGGATGTTTTGCTGAAAGATACAATACCGTTGATGGTTGCCGATACGGTTACTTCGTCTCCCTGAGCCGAAAGTATTTGTCCGCCTGTTTTTATAATCTGATGAAAATCTGCGGGTTTTACTTCTTCAATTGTTATGCCTGCTTCATTCGCCTGTTGGAGTGTAAGAGTTATTTCATTGCCTGCCGCAGAATGTTCTTGTTCACGATCATGTTTATGCTCTTGTTCGTTACTCTGTGCATGATTGTGTGCATCTGCAGTTTCAGAAGCATCCTTATCGTGGGTGTGTGCCGTGCCACAAGCAAAAAGTATTGTTGAGAGCAGGGCTGACAGTATATATGTGTATATAGTTTTCATTATTATGAATATCTTTTTCAGAAGTGAATATTGTATAAATGAGGGTTGCCAATCAGTTGGGACTGAACGATGCGTGGTTAATCAGTTCAAATGCTTGAACTGATCAGTAAATCAAACTGATATGGCTGAATTTTTATCCTAAAAAAGATACACGTGGAGGCGCACGAAGCCCTAAGGTAGGAACAACGTATTGCGTAAAATAGAGTTCGAGATAAGGTTTGTTTTCTGTAAATCCGTCCGTGAAATATTCTAAGATGTGACAAGGCATGATTCCGCAAATGTGAGTCATGGTAATCACGGGCATTTTGATGATATTGAGCAAACCATCGTAAGTTTTGCTTACGAAGGTATAACTGAAAGGGCATTCAAGACAGTGATTCTCATTGTGATGGTTATCGCTCGTTTGTTCATTATCATCCAAGTCACAATGTTCTGAATGTTTTATAGCCAGACAAATGGTATTGTCGTGATAGAAATGCGGAAGAATTTCGTGCATCAGCATCATAATGCCTGCAAGAAACAGTATCGAAATTATTGTCCACTTTCTTAAACCCATTTTGCAAATATAAATAAATTTCAAATTTAGCATTAACAAATGTTCCGAAAATAAATTTGTTGGTGACAGATTTCTGTTTAAATTCAGTCAGTGCAGATACAAGTGTTCAGAATTGTTTTTTGTAACTTTGCTTCCTAATCTTAGTGCATAAAATAAAAGCATGCAGTTTTTCGATTTACTATCCTACGATTTTTTTCGCAACGCCCTGCTGGGTAGTTTGTTTGCCAGTATAGCCTGTGGCATAATCGGCACTTACATCGTTGTGCGTCGTCTTGTGTTTATCAGCGGCGGCATTACGCACGCCTCGTTAGGAGGGATAGGCATGGGGTTCTACTTCGGACTAAATCCTATATTTTCTGCACTGATTTTCTCTGTCCTTTCCGCTTTCGGTATCGAGTGGCTTTCTTCACGTCAGGATGTAAGAGAAGATTCGGCAATAGCCACCCTTTGGTCGTTAGGTATGGCTATCGGTATCATTTTCATCTACATGACGCCGGGATTTGCTCCTAATTTGTCCGATTATCTTTTCGGTAATATCCTGACTGTCACCAATAGCGATATTCTGTGGCTTGTGTTGCTGTCAGTCTTTCTGGCAGTTGCTTTCATCATTTTCGGTCACGATATTCTTTATGCAGCATTCGATTCAGATTTTGCCCGCACCCGAAACGTGCCTGTTGCGTTGATCAAATACGCGATGATGTTTTTTATAGCGTGTACAATAGTGCTGAGTATCCGTTTGGTGGGAATTGTGTTGCTGATGTCTTTGTTGACTGTTCCTCAGATGACGGCTAATATTTTTACGGCTGATTTCTGGAAGATGATGGGATTATCTATTCTGATCGGATTTGCTGGCTGTCTGGTCGGCTTGTTTCTGTCGGCAGTGTTCGACGTTCCGTCAGGGGTGTTTATAATCTTCACCCAAATAGTATTTTTCCTGATAGCAAAATCTTTGATTAAATTAATACGGAAGAAAAGGCTGTTGTGTTAATGTTGACTTATACACTTCACTTAGAGTGTTGGCGGGGTGGTGTCAGAATTAACCGCTGAAAAAACTGCGTCATTTTTCAGGTACCCCTTTCATTACCAATGACTTCCATTCGGGATGTTTCATGATGTAACTTGCTGTGAAAGGACACATCGGAATTAGCCTCAGACCTTTATGTTTGACATCAATCAATGCCTTTTTGGTTAACTGCGAACCAATTCCTTTGCCTTGAAGACCGAACGGAACGATGGTGTGCATGAAATAAATTTCGCCTTCATCGTTTTTTATATACTCTATCTTAGGAGTCAACTTTCCGATCTGAAACTCATATTGATTCTTTTCAGCGTTGTCTGTCAGCGTATACTCTTCCATTTCTTATATAATTAATGCCATACAAGAATACATATTTTCTATAAACAGAAAGTAAATAGATATGTTTCTCTGTAGTTAGAATTTCTTTTTTTAAGACGTGCAAATGTAATAAAAATTATTATTCTAACTATAAAATTCAAGTTTCAATAATTAAAACAAATATTGATGCTCCTGAAGCAATTATAAGCGGATTTAGCATTCAGACTGCGATTGAAATCGAGAAAATTATACTAAAAATCTTATCTTTGCGTACAAAGATTAATTTATCATTACAACATACTTTATACATTTCCGGATGCCAGTTATAAATAAACTCATCGCTTCGGCTCTTGGTATAACCGAGCCTCAGATCACACAGACAATAAAGTTATTAGACGAGGGGGCAACAATCCCTTTCATCAGCCGATACCGCAAAGAGGCAACAGGTGGACTGGATGAAGTGCAGATTGCTTCTATCAAGGATAGTTACGACAAGCTAAAAGAATTGATAAAGCGTAAAGAAACCATTCTTAAATCCATAGAAGAACAGGATAAACTCACAGCGGAGCTCAAAAACCGCATCGAAGAATGTTGGAATGCACAGGAGCTTGAGGATATTTATCTGCCTTACAAACCGAAACGCCAGACCCGTGCCGAGATTGCCCGCAAAAAAGGGCTTGAGCCGTTGGCTAAATTGCTTATGGCACAACAGGTTTTTGATGTAGAAGCTAAAGCAAAAACCTTTGTGAAAGGTGATGTTAAAAATTCAGACGATGCCTTGAACGGAGCTTGTGACATCATTGCAGAGTGGATCAATGAAAGCGAAGCGGCGCGCAACACAATCCGTAATCTATTCAGCCACGAGGCGATGATAACATCAAAAGTGGTAAAAGGTAAAGAGGAAGAAGGTGATAAGTACCGCGATTATTTCGATTTAAGTGAACGCCTTTCCAGATGCTCGTCACACCGTTTGTTAGCAATGCGCAGGGGCGAAAGCGAAGGATTTCTTCGTGTAACCATCAGTCCCGAAGAAGAACATGCTCTTGCCAGACTCGATAAAATTTTTGTGAAGAACAACACAGAAGCCGCCGGTTATGTCGAAGATGCCATTACAGATTCGTACAAACGCTTATTGAAGCCGTCAATCGAAACCGAATTTGGCGCCCTATCTAAAGAGAAAGCCGATGAAGAAGCCATACGTGTATTTGTTGAGAATCTGCGCCAGTTGTTACTTGCCGCTCCGTTGGGACAAAAACGTATACTCGGCATAGATCCCGGTTATCGGACAGGGTGTAAACTGGTCTGCCTCGACGAGCAGGGAACTTTATTGCACAATGAAGCCATATATCCGCATCCGCCGCAGAACGAAAAAGATAAAGCGGGGCGTAAAGTCGTAAAACTGGTTACCACTTATAATATAGATGCCATCGCCATCGGCAATGGAACAGCAAGCCGTGAAACAGAGCATTTTATAACCAACCTGCGTTACGAAAAAGATGTAAAAGTATTCGTGGTGAGCGAGAACGGTGCGTCTATCTATTCCGCATCCAAAATAGCACGTGAAGAATTTCCCGATTACGATGTTACCGTACGAGGAGCAGTTTCGATCGGTCGCCGTCTGATGGATCCTCTTGCTGAGCTGGTAAAAATAGATCCCAAATCAATAGGAGTAGGGCAGTATCAGCACGATGTAGATCAGTCTAAGCTCAAAAAATCGCTCGATCAGACAGTCGAGAGTTGCGTAAATCTGGTTGGTGTCAACGTCAATACCGCAAGCAAGCATTTGCTGACATACGTGTCGGGACTTGGTCCCACATTGGCGCAGAACATTGTTGATTACCGAACCGAACATGGTCTTTTCCGTAGTCGGCGCGAGTTGAAGAAAGTGCCCCGCATGGGCGAAAAAGCCTTTGAACAATGCGCCGGTTTCCTTCGTATATCGGATGCCGAAAATCCGCTCGACAATTCAGCCGTCCACCCCGAAAGTTATTATGTGGTTGAACAGATGGCTAAAGACCTGAAATGTTCTGTGGGCGAACTGATCATTAATAAAGAATTGAAGAAATCGCTTGATTTAAATAAGTATATATCGGACAAAGTGGGGCTTCCCACCCTGAACGATATTATGGATGAGCTTGACAAACCGGGACGTGATCCCCGCAAAAGCATCAAAACGTTTGAGTTCGACCCGAATATTCGTACCATCGAAGACCTGCGTGAAGGGATGGTGCTGCCGGGAATTGTAACCAACGTGACTAATTTCGGCTGCTTTGTTGATGTTGGTATCAAAGAAAACGGACTTGTTCATATCTCCGAACTTGCCGACCGGTTTATTTCTGATCCTACCGAAGTGGTATCGTTGCATCAGCATGTCGAAGTTCGGGTGATGTCGGTCGATGTATCACGTAAACGGGTTCAACTCTCTATGAAGAAAGGCTGATGATTAAGAATATTAGAAGATTAATGACTTAATTTTCCGATTATTAAAAAAAGAGAAGTATAAAATAGATAAGGGAGGTAACGAATAGTTGCCTCCCTTTTTCTGAAACTGATAAAAGTTTCTGTTTAGTTGAATAAATTACCTATTTTTCCTAAAATACCTTCACCTTTAGAATTGTCCTTATTGTCTCCACCCGAAAACATGCCAAGCAAAGATTTAATATCAAAACTTCCATCGCCGAGTTTTCCCGAAATAGCTTTGAAAACAAGCGGTACAACTGTACTTGCTATGGATGATGATACGCTGTTGGACAAACCAACTTTCTGCACAAGAGCCGATACAACGTTGTTTTGGATGCTATTCTGAACAGAATTGTTTTGCTGACCTGAACTGCTTCCCGAAAGCAGATTCTTAAAATCAGAAATATTATCCAAGTTCAGATTGTTTTTCAGACCATCCAATATAGATTCAGCAGCAGTATGAGCCACATTATCTTTCTTTCCATCAGGCACATCTTTATTGTTGGTAAGAGCACCGATAATATTGTTCTTTATGATATCTACAATTTCATTCATACTTTTTGTTCTTTTTACTGAATATAGTATATCACATAGAACAAATCCATATATCATAAAGTTTTACTGTTTAAAACTGAAAACTAATCAATTAACATTCTGAATTAACATCGTTGCTGAATGACGGAAAAATGCTGTTTCATGAGAGTTTACCATTCATTACGTGCGGGGCGAAAAATATATGATACATACGCCCAGCAGGGCAACAAGCGCACCGATAACATCGTATTTAGTAGGAACATATTTATCAAAGATGCCCGCCCAAATCAGAGACAAAACAATAAAAAAGCCTCCGTATGTGGCATAAACTTTCGCAAAATCTGAGGCTTGAAGCGTAGCCACCAAACCATATAAAAAAAGCACCAATCCTCCGACAATGGCATACCAAACGGGTTTGCCTTCCCGCACCGTGAGCCACACCAAGTAGCCTCCGCCAATTTCGCAGATTCCTGCCAGGATGAAGATTAGGATAGACTTTAAAACAATCATTTTGTATTTTTTTATTTTAGATTAACAAATACTGTAACCATAATAATGTAAAATTAATATTTGCCCGATATTAATCAACAGATGGAATTTAATAAAAGTCAAATTTTATTTCACGATGCCCAAATACTGAATTATCCGCAGATTATATGTAAAAATATCATTTCATTTTTGGTTATTTAGTTATAAATTAGTACTTTTGCGAGCCGATTATTATTATCCAAGAGGTAAAAAATTGATTGACAAAGCATTAATCGTTCGGCGGGATTAGCCTACCGTACCGGATGAGGATGTGTGGAGGAGATCAAAAAAAGTCATTAACAAATTAAACGTTTTTAAAAGAAGTGAATACTTTAAGTTATAAAACCGTATCGGTCAACAAAGCAACCGTAAAAAAAGAATGGGTTGTTGTAGACGCTGAAGGACAGACGCTTGGACGTTTGGCTGCCAGAGTGGCACTTGTGTTGAGAGGTAAGCACAAACCAACTTACACTCCGCATGTAGATTGTGGTGATAATGTAATCATCATCAATGCAGACAAAGTAGTTCTGACAGGACAAAAATGGTCTGATCGTGTATATCTGAGCTACACTGGATATCCGGGTGGACAACGCGAAATGACACCTGAACGCCTTATGAAAAAAGGTGCTGACCGCTTAGTATTAAAAGTTCTGAAAGGTATGTTGCCTAAAAACCGTTTAGGAGCAGCCCTTCTTAAAAATGTGCGTGTATACGCCGGAGCAGAACACGGTCAAGAAGCTCAAAATCCAAAAGTATTAGATATTAACTCTATCAAATAAAGTAATTAATGGAAGTAGTAAATTCAATAGGAAGACGTAAAGCCGCTGTGGCTCGCGTATTCGTAAGCGAAGGAACCGGAAAAATTACAATCAACAAGCGCGAGCTTGACAATTACTTCCCTTCATCAATTCTTCAGTATGTCGTAAAACAACCGCTCAACACATTAGGAGTAGTTGAAAAATACGATATCAAAATTAACCTCAACGGAGGCGGATACAAAGGACAGGCAGAAGCAGCACGTCTTGGTATCGCACGTGCATTGGTTAAGATCAACGCTGAAGACAAACCGGCTTTGAAGGCAGAAGGATTTATGACTCGTGACCCACGTGTTGTAGAACGTAAAAAACCGGGACAACCTAAAGCAAGAAAAAGATTTCAATTCTCAAAACGTTAATTTGGATATTTTATTCGGCTATGCCGTGGCATTAGCAGCCTGACATTGCCGGACATAATAATAAAGATGGCTTGTACATCTCCCACAATTACGTTTAGTATCTAAATTATCAGGACTTCATCCCTTATCAGAATCAAAAAGGACGGGCTACCTGATAATTCACCGAACAGAAAAAGAAAGTAAACGATTAAACAAAAACAAAAATGGCTAAATTAGAATTTGACCAGTTACTTGATGCCGGAGTACACTTCGGACACCTAAAGCGTAAATGGAATCCGGCTATGGCTCCTTACATCTTCATGGAGCGTAACGGTATCCACATCATCGACCTATATAAAACAATAGCAAAAGCCGAAGAAGCAGCTGCAGCTATGAAACAGATCGCAAAATCGGGTCGCAAAATATTGTTCGTAGCTACTAAAAAGCAAGCAAAACAACCAATTGCAGAAATAGCACAGGCTGCAGGTATGCCTTACGTAGTAGAACGTTGGCCGGGCGGTATGCTTACCAACTTCCCAACAATCCGTAAAGCAATCAAAAAAATGTCGTCAATCGACAAAATGCAAAAAGACGGTACATTCGATACCCTTTCAAAACGTGAAAGACTACAAGTAACACGCCAACGCGCTAAACTTGAAAAAATGTTAGGCTCAATACAAGACCTTACACGTCTTCCGTCAGCATTATTCGTTGTAGACGTAATGAAAGAGCACATTGCAGTAAAAGAAGCCGTACGTTTAGGAATCCCGGTATTTGCTATGGTAGATACAAACTCAGACCCATCTAACGTAGACTTCGTAATACCAGCCAATGACGACGCTTCAAAATCAATAGAATTGGTCGCAGGCTATTTGGCACAAGCAATCAAAGAAGGTTTAGAAGAACGTAAGATTGCTAAAGCTGACGAAGCAGCAGCAGAAGCTCAAGACGGAGAAGATGGAGAAACTCCACGTCGTGACCGCAAAGCTCGTTCAAGCGCTAAAAAAACAGTAACTAAAGAAGACAAAGAAGCTATCAACGCAGCAGTTGTTAGCAAATTTGCAAAAGACGAAGAAGAATAAGAATTAAATAATCCGAAAATAAAAGCTAAGCGATTAGTCATCAGGACAATATTTATTCTTGAAGATTATCGTTTAGCTTTTTTATTTATATAATTGTCAACTCGGGCTTATAACAATTTGTTTACATAAAGCAATAAATAAACAGCGCATCAGAATTGACAAAACCCCCAAAAGAATTATATTATAAATCTATAAAGACAAGGAGAAAAAACTATGGCAGTAAGTATGGCAGATATCCAGCACCTGCGCAAGAGAACAGGAGCCGGAATGATGGATTGCAAAAACGCTTTGACCGAAGCTGAAGGCGATTTTGACAAAGCAATCGAAATTATCCGTAAAAAAGGACAGGCTTTCGCAGCTAAACGCGGCGACCGTGAAGCAGCAGAAGGTTGTGTATTGGCTGCTACAAAAGGCGACTTCGCGGCATTAGTAGCACTAAAATGTGAAACCGATTTTGTGGCTATCAATGCCGATTTCGTAGCGTTGGCAAAAGATATACTTGAAGCAGCTTTGAATAACAAAGTGAAATCGCTCGACGAATTAAAAAATACAGAAATCAACGGTCGTAAAGTTGATGATCTTGTAACGGATCGTATGGGTATAACTGGCGAAAAAATGGAAATAGGTACTTACGAATTTATCGAAGCCCCATCAGTTTACGCATATATCCACCCCGGAAACCGTTTGGCTACAATTGTAGGATTCAACAAACCTAACGTGGCTGACGAGGTAACTAAAGACGTGGCTATGCAGATTGCTGCTATGAACCCCGTTGCCATCGTGCCGGAAGAAGTGTCAGAAGAAATCAAAACTAAAGAAAAAGAATTGGCTAAAGAAAAAGCACGTGAAGCAGGCAAACCTGAGAATTTGCTCGATCGTATTGCAGAAGGTGCTGTAACTAAGTTCTTTAAAGAATTTACATTGTTACAACAAGACTATGTGAAGAATCCTAAACTTACAGTAGGTCAATTCATTGAACAACACGATAAAGAATTGAATGTTGTAGCCTTCAAACGTTTCACTCTAAATGCTGATTAAAAAGGTATAAGAAGTTCTTAGGAACGCATATTAAAAAAAATAGTATCCTTCGAGTGTCATAAACTAAAACTCGGAGGATACTTTTTTTATTGTTATAATTAAACAAATATTTATTAATGCTTTATTCTATTTTATTGTTCAGTATATAGTTGCTTAATTAAATATTTTAAACATTATAATATCTCAAAATAATTTAAATTAATATTTAAAAATATATATTCAATAAAATTTGTAATCTATAAAAAAATCATATACATTTGTTGCAAATGAATAAGTAGATAGAACAAGTAATATGCAGTCCGTCCTCGGAAATTTGAGATATATTTACAATTTCTCAAATTGGAGATTGGACGGCTTACTACCTATTCCAGAAACTTATTTTTTTCCCTCGACTTTATTTTTTGTAAGCATCTTCGTCAACGTAGTGTTGAAAGTTGATTAGGTTCTATTATAGAAAATTAGATATTATATATATACAGAACCGTGAATAAAACCGAGGTAATAATATCGTTTTCCGATGAGATTATTTGGAATTTTTTATTTAAACACTTACTACAAACATAACGAAGGAGTGAACTATATAAGACAAAAGATTAAAACTTGAAGTCGAAAAGTATTATTTTATAAAGCCTTACATTAAGGATTAGATTATTCAATAATATACATATTAGCGTTTGATAATGAAAAAGCTAAAAGGTTTACGATTTTATTGCGGTTTAATTTTGGGTACGTTAGTTACCACAACACAATCGGTTAACGGACAAATTACCATAGGTAGCAGTACCTTAGTACCTTCTAATGCCTCCTTATTGGAGTTAAAAACACAACCACCCAGTACTGATAATGTTACCACGGACAAAGGCGGACTGCTATTGCCGCGCGTGATGTTAGAAAATAAAACTACCCTTGAACCTTTTATCTCGATAACCAGCGACGATTGGGTTAATGATACAAAAACAAATGTGAAGCGCAATCATGCCGGTCTTGTTGTTTATAATCTTAGATCCAGTATGTCGGAAGCGGATGAAAATAAGCGTTTTCTGCCCGGAATTTATACTTGGGACGGTGCTTTATGGAAACCGGTAGGAGATAACAAAAGGCAGGCACAGTGGTTTTATCCTCCTGCATTTAATCTGCCACTAAAAATGATCGGGACAGGGCAAACCTTCGACTTATATAAAGTCTATGAAAACCAATTTAATAAGACTAATAAGGTAACACAAGGCGAATACAAAGGCGACAAATGGTGCGCGAACAGCAGCTTTACGGGTGAAAATGTTCCTGCTCCGACTATCGACCAGAAATTATATAACCGTGAAGAACTTGATTATATTATTGTTTGGTATGATAATAAAATAATCAATAATGTCAAAGTTGATGCAAAAGGAATTATGACTTATGACGTACTTGAAAACGACCCCGATGCTACTTCTTACATGAACCTTGTATTTGTCGTTAAAGACTAATACGAGCATAAGCTATTTATTTTAGTTTATATTAAATTTAATATCAGTACCAATAATATTATGAAACTTTCATCGACAAGACCTGTATTATTAAGCATAATGCTTATAATGTGTAGCTTTTTTATTAAATTAAGTGCACAGGTAACCATTGGATCAGACCAAGTACCAGCTAAAGCCGCATTGTTAGATCTAAAATCGCAGCCTGCTGACGCTAATAATGTAACCTCTAAAACGGGAGGCTTAGGGTTGCCTCGAGTTCAATTGAAGAGCAAATCCACACTTGAACCTTTTATCCCGAACGATGCCAATTTTCAATCGAATGTGGATAAGATTAAAGACCTTCATATAGGTCTAACGGTATATAATCTGACAAATAATTTATCAATCGAAACGGATTTAGATAAACGTTTTCGCGAAGGAATATATGTTTGGAACGGAAGCCAATGGGCGTCTGTATACGAAGGAAGCGGGCAACGCTATTTCTTCATTCCATCCGCCAATATTCCATTGGCTGACATTAGCGGAAATCTGTTGCCGGAAGGAACAACATATGATTTATACAATAACATCTATGTTGCGCAGTTTACTAAAACAAATAATCCCACTTTTGTTAGTAGTAACCCTGATCTGCAATTTGTACCCTCACCATCCAATACAAGATTATATGCAGCTAACGAACTTGATTATATAATTACATATTACGATGAAAATATAATTAAAGTAAATAGCGTCAATGAAGCGGGCATTCTTAATTACGATGTTTTGAGCATTGACACTACGCCGGCATCGTTCTTTAACGTTGTGTTTGTTGTAAAAGAAGATAAGCTGAAATGAACAATTCCTAATCAGATTTCAGTTTGTAAAAAAGCGATATAAATAGAAAAGCCGCAGAAAATCTTCTCGCGGCTTTTTTCATTTTAGAAACAGAAGTATTTATTTCTTCATTTTCTTTTTGAATTTACCCTTCCGTTTGATGTAGAACATATAGTAGCCTGTTATCGGTAAAGAAGCACCAAACAGAGCGACAAGTGAAGTAAGAATTTTTGAGAACATACCGCCCCATGCGCCTATGTGTATCGAGTATACCCAACCTCTGACTTTGCTTGAACGTGGCTGATCTTTATATAATTGGCTTTTGATAATTTGTCCCGATTCAGGATCGAAGGTAAATTTATCAGACGCTCTTGCATTTCCGAACCGAACCTTGTGAGACAATGTGGCTGAACCATCCTGAATGGAAATAACCTTGAAATCGGGATACTTTTCCTTCAATTCAGCAGCCACTTCAGCCCAATGCAACGTATTAACTCCTTTATTCTCTTTAGTATCATTATAATCCTTGTCATTACCTTTCAAAGGCTTATCAGTTTTAGCATCAGAAATGCTATCTTTTACCTGCGATTGTTCAGCATTAGGTTTGCCATAAGATCGGTTGCCATTTTCCTGACTTGCTCTATGCTCTCTGCCTTCGCGCGGCGAGTTCTCAGCTCTAAAACCTGCTTCTGCACCTCCATGAGTTGGTTTGCCTTTAAATTCACCCTGTTGAGGCTTACCTTTACCGCTATGCTGTGGTTTAGGTGCTTCGTGGGCACGAGTTGTTGTGCTTACGCCAAGCATTTTATAAAACCCTTTGTTATACCAACTGAATGAATATGTTAGACCTGTAAGAGCCAATGCTAAAAGAATAAGGCAAGCATACATGCCGGCATTTGTGTGTGTATCTAACCAAAAACGTTTCCATCCGTACTTCGTTTCGAGCTTCAATCTGCTTTTGATTTGTTTTCTTGTTTTAGGCCACCATACAACAATACCTGTTATCAGGATAATAACAAACAAGAGTGTTGTATATCCCACAATTGGTTTACCGATTGTTCTGTTGCTATCAAGCAGCCAGCGGTGCAGGCGCATTACCCATCCTGTAAAACTCTTGCCTCTTTCTATTTTACCTGTAATCTCTCCTGTATAAGGGTTAACGCAAACCATAGCGAAATTCCCTTCTTTAAGAACCATAATATAGTTCTTGGACGGATTGGAAGGTATCTGCACCGAGCGCACCGAGTTATTGTCCAGATTCTTGTTGACGGTTCCAATCAGTTCGCCTAAAGGCATAACTTCACCTTTCATTTCTTTGACAAAATATTTGTCATGATAAATGGCTTCATTGATTTCTTCCTGAAAAACAAGTATTGCTCCCGAAAGACATATTATAGTTATGATCAGACCGGTCGGGATACTTAACCAAAGATGGATTTTCAAAAAAAACTTTCTCATATAAAAGGGTTATTTTACGCAACAACTCAAGATCCGATTTTTTCGTACCTTGAGCTACATATTATCTACTTTAAAATTTGTTAATCAGTTTGTTAATTATTCTATCGCGTTCAGTAAACCAAGAAATCAGAACGTGAACTTCAGCTATTTTCGGTGTTTGTTATTCAGATAACGTATACAGGCAATATGCATGCCGGCAAAACGTTTTGACAATGCCTTTATCTATATTGACATGCGAAATGTAAATAATAAAAATATCAGGTAACTATCGTTCCAAATAGCAAAGAAACCGTTTACTAATTCATGAGCTTTGTCAAGTGGCAAATGTAATCTTTTCAAGATTGTGAGTCAATCGCCATTATTAGGTATTTATAAGATGAAATTAACTACAAGAATAGCCTTGTATCGGGCTTGGGAATTATCATGCCATGAAGAGTTTTTTCGGGGTTCAGGCAATCTCGATACTATAATTTGCCATAAATATATCATCAGCCTCAAGACTATTCATATAATCCCTGTTCTTTATATCTCCGCAAAAATCTACCCGGTCGCATCGACCATACCATGGTTCGATACATACAAAGGGACAATCTGGACGTAAGGGGGGGGACCAAAGACCGACTAAAGGTGCATCGAAACTGAGTGTTAGCCATGTTTTTTTGTCGATGCCGAGCAGAGATACTTGTTTCACCTGATTATTTTCTATTATAAGTGCGTCTTTATCGAAAGTGTCATTGCTGATTTTCATAAGACCATCAGAATCTAAGATCAAAGGATAATGCATTTGCGTATCGGCACATCCCTTTTCGCCTATTAAAATATAATCCGGATTAATCAGAGTGTCAAACTTAAAGTATCCTCTATCTTTGCTTTGTGCATCGAAGTGAGGGTAATTGAATGCCGGATGTGCGCCGATCTGAAAGTACATCTTTTCTTTACTTCGGTTTATGACCTGCCATGAAACTTCTATCTTCCGATTTGTGAGTTTGTAACTTATTCTTAATTCAAAATCGAACGGATAGTTTTTTTTAGTTTCTGCGTCCGACGTTAGGGTGTATTGGAGCTCATTGTCGGATTGGTGCGTGAGGGTGAACTCTTTATCTCGTGCAAAACCGTGTTGCGACATTTTGTAGGTCTTGTCCTTAAATCGGTATTCTCCGTTCCAAAGACTGCCAACGATGGGGAAAAGCACCGGTGAATGCCTTTTCCAGAAAGCGGGGTCGCCTTGCCATAGGTATTCAAAGCCTGTTTTAGCGTCTGTAATATTTGTCATTTCAGCACCTGCGGTGTTGATTTTGATTGTCAGTTCATCGTTTTTTAGCGTTTGAAGCATGTTGTTTCAGCTCTTTAATGGTGTTTTGAGTTGGAAATAAATAAAGCCGGAAAAAGCAAATGGCTTATCCGGCTTTGTATGTCATCGTCTCTATGATTTTGGTTATCAGAGATTATTAATGGTTTTTTCGATAGATTTTATCTTCTTGCTGATCAGTTCCATTTCATTTTTCAGATCTTCAATCTTATGATTGACTTCTTTCAGCAAATTACCTGCGCTTTTTGATGAGATTGACAAGAAATTCATGTTATTCTCATAAGTTTGCAAATCTGATTTCAGCTTGGTGTAGATATGAATCAGTTTATCGCGTTCGCGCATCATCAGTTTTCGGGCGTTGTCCGATTTTGAAATATCTTCAAGGTTCGATCTGAATTCTTCGAAACGTCTTTCGGTCCGATCCACTTTCAGCCTGTCGTATTGCTCGTCGAGTGCCTTATGGAATTCTTTGTATATCTTGTCTTTTTCTTTGAACGGTACGAAGCCGATATTGTTAAATTGTTCTGACAATTCTCGCAGTTTAGCCAATGCTTCATTGGCATTTAGTGAAGTGTCTAAGTTATTTATTTGCTGGATGATTTCTTTCTTAGCACTTAGATTTACTGTTTCCTCGTCTTTGGCTGATGAGAATTTTTTCTTTTTCTGTTCAAAGAAGTAATCGCAAGCCGCCACAAATTCTTTCCAGATAGCATCCGAATATTTTCTCGGAACAGGTCCTAAGGTTTTCCATTCTTTTTGGATGTTTATCATCGCATCAGTCGTTTTCTTCCAGTCTTCACTGTTCTTCATTGCATTGGCACGTTCTACAAGCTCTCTTCTTTTCAATAGATTATGCTCCATGTCGTCTTTCACTTCTTTAAAGAAGTGGCTTTTCTTCTCAAAGAAAGTGTCGCACAGCTTTCTGAATTCATCGAATACCTGTGCGTTTAGTTTGCGGGGAACAAAGCCAATTGTTTTCCATTTTGCCTGCAAGTCTATAACTTCACGGCTCTTTTCATCCCAAGCTTTCATTGATGTCAAAACATCGTAATCTATTTTTTTTAATTCTTCGATTATGGCGTTTTTATTTTCAAGATTTTCGTTTTCCTTACCTTTCAGAGCTTCGAAGTGCGACTGATAGTTTTTGTTTATTGCTGTTGATGCGGCTTTGAACCGATTCCAAAGTTCATCTCTCAATTCTCTTGCTACGGGACCGATTTCACGCCATTGCTGATGGAAGTTCTGCAACTGATAGAAGGCTGATATTATATCGCTTTCTTCAACCAGTTTTTCGGCGGCTTCGCAAATGGCGGTTTTCAGTTCAAGGTTTTTCTTAAAGTCGTAATCTCTGAATTCGTTATTGATTTTCAGCAGATCGTAAAATATTTCTGTATAGTATTGGTAAGATTTCCACAGCTCTTTTTCCTTTGATGCGGGAATGGGTTTGGCTTCGTTCCAAACTTGCTGTAAATCTTTGAACTCTTTATATAATTTATTGAAATCGCCAGTGCTTTCAGTGAGTTTTTGAAGCGTTTCAATTATACTTAATCTTTTCTCGTAATTCTCTTCTTTCAGGCGTTCTTCTAATGCTGCCTGTGCTGCCCGTTTTTCTTTGATCTCCGCCAGATATGTTTTCAGTACATCTTCAGCAGGGTCGTTATCGGGAACAAAATCATTGGCATCGTTTCCACCTTCGACAAATGCGGCTTTTTGTGCCTCTGTTTCGGCTGAGCGTAATTTATAGAATGCATATTTCAGCGATTCTACTTCTGAACGTGTCGGCACAGACTGTCCTGCAGCTAAGTTTTTCAATCTTTCAAGAATGTTGCTTTTGTCGGTTGGCAATTCATGCTGTTTACCCACAACATCGTTTTGTGGCTCACGGTTGTCGGCATCGCTCGTTGGCAAAGTTTCAGTAAGTCGGGCATCAGCCGCCGGATTATTGGTGCTGTTATGTACCAATTCATTTTTTTCAGGATCTGACTTGCCTTCTTCAAAAGGCAAAACGTTGTCGTGATTCTCAGTCATATGTATGATGAATTATGAGGAAAGGTTAACCTTTCATTTTTAATAACATTACAAACTTAATAATTTTTTCTCTAATTATCTTTTACGGCTATATATTTGAATTGTTTTTTTTCAGGGTAATTTCCAATATATTATTGCTTTATCAGCTCTTCAATTTTATTTTGAAGCTCTCTTTCGTTCAATTCACGGGCTACAATAATTCCTTTTTTATTTATAACGATCTGCTCCGGTATATTGGCAATACCGTAAATGGCAGCGGCAGGTTCGTTCCATCCGCCAAGAGTAGACATTTGAGGCCAGTCCATCTTGAAACTTTTAATGGCTGCCAGCCAATTTTGTTTATCGTAATCGAGCGATACGCCTATTATTACCAGACCTTTGGCTTTATATTTATCATACAGTGTTTTGAGTTGAGGTATGGATGCTGAACATGGTCCTGACCACGATGCCCAAAAATCGACAACTATTACTTTTACTTCTTTCTTGTCAATATACTCCGATAAATAAAGTTGTTTACCATCGGGCGTCGTACCTGTAATATCGTTGTAAACCGAACCTGTATCCGTCTGCAGACGTGATCTGACCAATAATTCTTTTTCTCTTACGGCGGCTTTGTTTCTGAAATCATCGTCGAAGAGGGGTAGCAGGTCTTCAATTTTTTTAGGACTCAGATATTGACTTTCTGTAAAGAATCCGATTTTTCCCAATATATTGTTTGTGTTGGAGCGTATATAGTTATAGGCCAGATTCTCCATATTGTCGAGTAAGCCTGCTTCTTGTTTGGCAATCCGGGTATTTTGCTGTTCATCGAGCTTATTTGCGTAAACGAGCGAGTCGCGTTTATTGAAAACTTTTCTCATTTCAGCGAAAATGTTGTCCACCTCATCCATATAATTCTGATATGTATCGTTCAGAGGTGTGCCATGTACCGAGGGCATATTATTCTTTGGGTTGATCGTTATCTTTATGTTTCCTTCTTCGGTTATGAAAGTGGCAGGGTAGGTGTCAGCTCCATATTTTACGATGCGTATCACCGGTGTATCGGTTAGCTGTCCTTCAAAAACGCATTTGCCGTCGTGTATCAGGGCCGAATCCAATGCTTCTCCGTCTCCAATAGCGGGATCATGTAAATATGCTTTTTTGCCATCGAAACTATCTGGAAATATGGCTGTAACAATATATTTCTTTTTGTCCTCACAAGCTGTTAGCATAAATACTGACAGCAATGAAAGAATTATTTTTTTACTCATATTAAGAAATAATGACTTTCTATAAAAAGATAAAATTACAATATTTTTTGATGTCTGCCACTAAAGGATTGTTTTTTATACTACAAAACACGTCTGGGAGTGGGTTCTGACTAAATAAAAGCACCTGCTCCCTAAATTGGAAACAGGTGTTTTGGTGTACTGTTTATCTGATATATTATTTCAAAAGCTCGTCAAGTTTCCAGCTTAAATCATTACCATGTAAATTACGCGCAACAATAGTTCCATTCTTATCGATGAGAACCGTGTTCGGGATGCTCTGCACGCCGTAAGTTTTGGCGGATGTTTCGTCCCAACCTTGCAGATTCGAGAACTGCGGCCAAGTTATATTGAGGGCTTTAGTTGCGTTTGCCCAATCTTCTTTATTCTTATCGAGCGATACTCCGACTATCTCAAATCCTTTGTTTTTGTATTTGTCATATATGGTTTTAAGTTCAGGCATTGATCTGCGGCATGGCCCGCACCAAGAAGCCCAGAAATCTATCATAACTACTTTGCCCTTGCCTGCGTAATCTGACAATGAAACTTTTTTACCTTTCAGGTCGAAACCATTTATGTCCTTGTATGGTTTGCCTGCGGATGATTCTAAAATGGCTTTTACTTTTGCATCGACTTTATCCAGATTTTCAGTATCCTTAAAGTTCTTTTTTGCTGAAACCAATAGTTCATTCAATGTTTCGGGTTTCAGGTAATAATTTTGAGTGAAAAACACAAATTCGCCCAGACCGTTGCTGATATTGTTTTTAATGAAACTACTGATATAATTTTGAATCTGATTTTCGGAACGATCTATTTCACCTTTTCTTTCGGCAATTTTTTCGGGAGTCATTTCTTCAGCTTGAACTTTTGCATCCCACTTGCTTTCAATGCTGTCAGACTCATCCAATATAGTATTCAGCGAATCTCTGAATGTATAATAACTGTCATTGAGCTTTCCGCCTTTGACCTCAGTGAGATTTTTAACAGTATCGATTGTCAAAGTCATGTTTCCCTCTTCGATGACAAACAAGGAAGGCATATCGCCATCCTGTATTTTTATGAAGCGTACAATAGGAGTATCAGAAGCAATCCCTTCAAACGTGAATTTACCGTTGGTAACCGTTGTCGAGTCAACCGCATTATGTTTTTTTCGGTAACTGTCAATTATATATACCTTCTTCCCTTCAAAGTCGTCGGGGAGCGTTCCGCTTAAAGTATATTTTTTAGGTTTTTCACTGCACGATGCAAATGCACATAGGGCAGCAATTATAAAGAATGCAGATTTTTTCATATTAATCTATCGTTTTAGTTCAGAATATATTGAATCTCCTAAATTAATATAAAAAAATCAGGTTAGCCAAGCATTCAGTTAAAATATATTTATAATCAGGTATATATTTATTAATTCTGATGTTGCGACCACGGCTGCCAACATCCCAATCATAAAAACCGATTACTTACAATATGTTTCTTTGAGCTGTTGTTTATAAGCCTCAGCTTTCGACTTGTCTTCGACCGAGGGCGCCCAAGGCGCAATATCCTGCGGCGCAAGTGGAACATAAGGTCCTGCCTTTACCTCATAAACCACCGTTTCGGGTTCGAGAACGATAAAGGTGTGCCAGATTCCGCCGCTGAAGTCCATGCCGTGTACTCCCTTCTTAGGGTCTATTACTTTGCTGAATGTGACCTGGCCCTTATCATCGAACAACAACGCCAGCACGCTGCCCTGCAACACTAAAAATATCTCGTCTTTGATAGGATTGGTGTGTCTGTGCGGGGGTAAATAAGTATCTTCCATCATTACATTAAGCAGACGGTGTATCGGGTCGCTCAACGATTCATGAAAGTTGTAATTCATGCGTCGGCGAGGATTAGTTTCGGCTTGTTCCGCCACTTGCTTAAACAATGTGTTGTCTATAAGTTTGTATTCCATGAATGAGATGTTATTACAAACCGTAAAGGTAAGAAAATATTAATAGATTAACTTTTACTTAACAAGGGGGTAGGGTTGAGTATGTAGCATCAGCATATGATTGTATCTTATAAAATAAAACGTGCCATCGCTGCCGAAAGCACGTTCAAAAGAAGTTATATAATAAATAATAATCTCTACATAAAGAATACACTGAGTGTGCGGGCTCCCTGCGCCCCTCTGACCATAACCGCACCGATATCGGCAGTGGCTGACGGACCGAGCATAAAACAAGTATAGTTGAACTTTTCGAGTTCGGCAACCGCATAAGCCTCGTACATATCCCTGACAAGTTGATCAGGTTTGAGAAGAATAATCAGATGTTGAGACAAGAATCCCAAAGCATTAACCACTAAATCGTCTTCCGACAAGTACACCATACCTGTTTCCGACACGCCGAAGCGGGCACGTATAACACCCACATCCACATCGTCTAACTGATGAGGGTCAGTGATTTTATTTATGTCTCTGTTACCAGCTATTTCAGGTACTGACGAACAGATTACTTTTGCATCGGGATGCAATTTAAGAATCAAATCTCTTGCCTCCTCAGCATTCCGCACATCGTGCCAAGTCCCCGCCGCAAGCACAAGATTCTCTTTAAACTCATCGAGGATGGGTTTTCTGCTTTTCTCAAAAGCAGGAATCTGAGGATAAGGATGATCTCCGGCAGGTTTGTTTCGTGCCACAGCCTGTAATATCGTATCTTTAGAGGTGTTCATTTGTTTTGTCTTTTTTATGTTTGATATACCAGTCACGGAAAGTATGCTTAGACAGTTTAATCATTTCCCTGTCGTTGCCCGCAGTCCAAGGATTCAGTTTGCTGTAAATTAAGAAATCAGGCACAAGAGGCAAGGTTTTGCTTCCGATACTTTCAGCCATACGAAATAAGCCCGGATGCTCGAACATGACTCCCGCCGTCTTGAAAGCAGCTTTCCTAACAGTTGGCATGTAACCGGCTTTGACTACCTCTTCACGCCAAAAGTAAATTTGGTCGGCAATGTTGATTTTTACAGGACAAACCTCACTGCACGAACCGCAAAGCGAAGAATGAAACGGCAATTCGCTGTATTTTTCCATATCGAAAGTCGGACTCAGGATAACACCGATAGGACCTGAATATGTCGATTCATAAGCCAATCCACCGCTACGTCTGTAAACAGGGCAGGTATTCATGCACGCTCCGCAACGGATACATTTGAGCGACAACCAGAATTTTTCTTCACCCAACCGTTTGCTTCGACCGTTATCTGTCAGAATAATGTGCAGTTCGCCGCCTTTGCGTGGACCTGTGAAATGCGAGGTATATTGGGTAGCCACCGTACCCAGTGCGCTACGTGAGAGCAGGCGGATAAACACGCCCAAATCTTCGACCTTAGGCAATATTTTTTCGATGCCGATACTTGCTATATGAAGCGGGGGAACTGATGCGCCTATATCGGCGTTTCCCTCGTTGGTGCATACCACGAACGAACCTGTTTCGGCAATGGCAAAATTTGCGCCTGTCATACCCGCTCCGGCTCGCATAAAGCGTGGGCGCGCGTTCTTACGCATAGCCTCGTTGAGTGAGTGCGGATCGTCGTCATTCGGGTCAGTGCCGATGGTTTTGGCAAAAAGTTTGGCTATATCCTCAGTTGTCTTTTCGATGGCAGGCATCACGATGTGAGCGGGCGGTTCGTGGCTCAACTGCTGAATGCGCTCTCCTAAATCCGTTTCGGTAACCGTGATTCCTTTCGATTCGAGGAAGGGTGTCATGCCGCATTCTTCCTGCAACATGGATTTGCTTTTGATGATCTCGGTTACTTTCTTATCCTGTAATATATCGTAAACTATCTGATTATGTTCCTGCGCATCGCTTGCCCAATGCACGATAGCCCCCCTGCGGGTGGCGTTTTTCTCAAACATCTCAAGATAATAACCCAGATTGCTGAGACTGTGTTGTTTGATTTGTGACGCAAGTTCACGCAGTTCTTCCCATTCGGGCATGGCAGCCGCCATACGGTCACGTTTCACACGGGCATTCCATAAATTCTTGTCGTGCGAGGCTTCATGGATATTATCTCTTTTGATGAATTCTTCCGAATTTTTTACTATATCTACTCTTTTTGCCATAATGTTCGGTGTTTTTTAAAAAGGGCCTCCATTAAGTACTTGTGCTATATGGACGAAGGGTATATGGGTGATTCCGTTTTTATGGGCAACTGATTGTTGGTGCATCAGGCACGACATATCGGGCGAAACAACATATTCGGCGCTGTGCGTTACATAGTCGGCTACCTTATCACGTCCCATTTTTGCACTCACAGCCTCATCCGTTATGCAAAATGTTCCGCCAAATCCGCAACATTCGTCAGGGCGATCTAATTGCACAATTTCAAGACCTTCGATCATATTCAGCAGATCGGCGGATTTATTGAAGGGTTGCCCCATGTGTTCGGATGGTTTGGCGATGCCTAATCCTCTTATCGAGCTGCAACTGTTGTGCAAGGCTACTTTGTGCGGAAACTTAATACCCGGAAATGATTCTACTTTGAGTATGTCGTGCAGAAACTCTACAAGCTCTAATGTGTTTTTCCGAACGTGGCAAACTTCATCAGTCTGTTTAAGTTTATCGTAATGTACCCGAACTTGTTTTACGCAACTGCCTGCGGGTCCGACAATGTAGTCGAAATCTTTGAAGTTTCTGACAAACAGTTCTTCAGTTGCCCGTGCGCTTTGACTGTCGCCTTCATTCGCCATGGGTTGTCCGCAACAAGTCTGATCGAGCGGAACTTCTACATCCACTCCCAGTTTTTCAAGCAATTCTAATGTTGCAATGCCTACTTCGGGATATACGGCATCTATGTAGCATGGAATAAATAGTCCAACCTTCATGCAAATATTTTTTAGTTAATATTTATTTAACAATTAAACTATCTTTTAGTTTAAGATTGTTTGAAATAAAAAAATATCAAACATTCATCATGTTGAATGCTTGATATTTCTGATGAGGCAGGTCATAATAATTAGTTGTCAGTTGTCGCCATCGTTGATTGCCAGACCTCCTAACGATGTCTCTTTATAGAGGCTTGGCAGGTCTTTACCTGTCTGCTTCATGGTACGAACCACTTTATCGAAGCTGATGCGGTGTTTGCCGTCCGATAGCATGGCAAATGAGCATGAGTCGAGGGCTCGTGCCGCGGCAAAAGCGTTGCGCTCAATGCAGGGTATCTGCACAAGTCCGCATATAGGGTCGCAGGTCAGACCCAGATGATGCTCTAATCCCATTTCGGCAGCATATTCTATTTGTTGGGGCGAGCCTCCGAACAGTTGAGCGGCCGCTCCGGCAGCCATGGCGCAGGCTACTCCTACTTCGCCCTGACAGCCTACTTCTGCTCCCGAAATGGAGGCGTTGAATTTTACAATATTGCCTATCAGTCCGGCTGTGGCTAAAGCCCGTATGATTTTTGCGTCGGAACATTGGTGGCTTATCTTCATATGGAAAAGCACGGATGGCAACACGCCGCACGATCCGCAGGTGGGTGCGGTAACGATTTTTCCGCCCGAAGCGTTTTCTTCGGAGCATGCCAAGGCATAGGCGTAAATCAAGGCGCGACTTTTCATCGAACCGTGATAACCTTTTGATTTTACTACATACATCGGGGCTTTGCGTTGCAGTCCCAATCCTCCGGGCAATAGTCCTTCGGCATCAAGCCCCCGGTTGATGGCTTCTTCCATCGTGTGCCATACGTCAAGCAGGTAAGTTGTGATTTCTTCTTCGCCTTCGACCTCGAAAACGTATTCCCAAAACGTTTTGCCTGTTGTTTCACAATAAGCCAGAATGTCTTTCATGGTCGTCTTGTTATATATTGCCTTATCGCCGACCTGCATTTCTTCGTTTGCTAAAGCTCCGCCGCCGATACTGAATATCGTCCAAGGAGAGGAACTTGATCTTCCATCTGAAACTTCAAAGGTCATGCCATTGGGATGGAAAGGTAATACTACATCGGGCTTCCATATTATTTGAGTTTCACAAGGCGCTAGGGCATTGGTTATTGCCACATCGGTCATATGTCCTTTTCCAGTGGCTGCCAGACTGCCGTATAGGGTTACTTTAAACTGTTTGGCTTCGGGATGTTTCTGTTTATACATCTCGGCTGCTTTCAGTGGTCCCATAGTATGACTGCTGGATGGTCCGTTACCGATTTTGAACAAGTCTTTAAGAGAATACATACTTATTTTTTTGATCTATATATTTTCAGTTTATTTATGCCTCTAAGGGTATAGCAAAATTAGCTTATATTATTGATTATTTGTGTAACTTTGACGTGAATTAAAAGCTGAACGGTATGAAAAAAATATTGTTTTTTGTTCTTTTTTTGTTCATGTTGACTTCAGTTGAGGGACAGATACAGAGTCGAATGTCGGGTATTGTAATTGATAAGGATACTAAAAAGCCGATTTCTGAGGTTATCGTGCAGTATGGTTCGGCTTCGCGCGACTATGTTTATACGCTGTCTGACGGACGGTATGATATTCCGGTGATCAGCAACGATTATATTTATTTTCAATGTTTCGGGTATAAGTCACGCTCGATTCTTAAGAGTGAATTGGTCAAGAATCCTACCGTGATGTTGGAACTCAATCCTGTTTCGCTCAATCCTGTTGTTATCAGCCCTGTGCTTGCCGATCAGTTGCTTGAGAAAGCGATGATTAATACGAAGAAAAGATTGCTTACTGATCAGCCTGTAAGTTATTTACTGCATTTTTTGCGTAACGAGACTTCGAGCATTTTTCAGAATGAGTTGTACATGGAATATACGGCTACTTTGCCTAAGAAGGAACTGAAGAAGGATATGAAGCAAGATCGGTTGCCTTATGAGCTTGATCTGTTGCATATCAGGCATTTGCAGAAGGGCGATAATCCACCCTCGGATCTTTACGGGGCAGAGTATCATGCTTCGCATTTGTTTACTTTTGGCGACAGCAAGAATAACGAGACTAAGTTGTCTTATTCGCCTGACAGTACGATAATGGTTCTTGAAATCAGGCCTTTGCCGGGCGGTAATGGCTGGGCGAGGGGCGAAGTGTATATTAATAAGAGCGATATGTCTATATCGTCAATTGAAATTGAGTCGGTTGATTCGTTGCTTGATTTGCAGCCTTTTAAAAAGTATAAGGATAAAGAGTATAAGATTGTGCGCAAAACGGGTAATTATCAGTTTAAGGAAATTAACGGTAAGTATTATATGACTGATTGTTATACTTTTTATCGTTTTTGCAATGTGGATGAATATGGTCGGAAGGAATATATTACTTATCAGTGCGATGTTTATACCAACGGTTTGCCGAAAACTCAACGCAACAGGCGTAAGTTGAGCGGTTTTTGTCAGGAGTTGTTCTATTTTCCTGATTCTACTAAACTTGATTTTTGGGAGACGGATAAATAATTTTTATCGGTCTTGTTATAATTTAAAACGGGCATTCCTTTTTGAGAGGTTTGCCCGTGTTGGTTATTTGGATGTTTGTGCCTGATCTATTTCGAGATCTTTTATTATGAGTGGTTTGGTATATCCGTTGCTGACTACGAAGCGATTGAGGGTATCGAGTATTTTACGGCGAAGTTTGTCGATAACGGTTCGGCTGTAAAGCATGTAGGCGTTGACTATTTCTGAGGCGTTTCCGCTGAGATTGCCCGATCCTGATAATCCTGCAAGGGTGGGGGATGTCAGGCGGTGTGCCGAAATAATCTTCTGGAAAATTATTTGGTCTACATTGTTGTAAAGGTCGGCATTGCCTGATGCGGTGTAGGAGGTTACAACCGGTTTTACTTCTTGGCTTTCACCCCATAATACCACAATACTGTTGGCTCCGTTTGTGCCTGCGTAACTGTTCTCTATATCGCGCTGAAATTGTTCTTTCTGTTTGTCGGCGGGATTGCTTGGCATGGTGATGATGGTGGATGGTACAAAGCCATTGTTTATTGAGTTGCGATAGAATTTGCCTAACAGTCCATCGGCTTCGATATAATTGAGTGCAGAATAGTATTGGGGAACGGGGTAATAGTCGAGGCTGGGGTCGTAATCTTTATAGTAGAATAAATAGGGTTCGCCTTGCTGCATTTCTTCTGATCCGTATGCTTTTATTTCGACCGGTGCATAACGTCCTGTGGTTCGTCTCCAATCGTTGCTGAGATAGAAGCTAAGATATGTGCCGTATTCGTTGATCTGCCCGATGCGCACTTTACTGAAGTCGGTATGGTAGAGGCTGACGCTTTGCCCGTCTTTGTTACGTACTACCTGAAAGCAGAATCCGCCGAAGGTCACATAGTCTTTGGCAATTTTTTCGATCAGTTCGTCCCAATCGTCATTAGGGTTGGGTTGTCCGTAATAATTGCTGTCGTCTACTCCGCTTCCGCAGATGTAGGTTACTTTGTTCTCAATGACGGCACGGTTTATGGCTGACTGATTGTTAAGTTCGATGAGGCGTTGCGGCAACAGGTTATCGCTGTCATAACTGATCCATCCTTTGATGTTGCGACGAAATGTCGGGTAGTTTTTTACGGTGTCCGATAGTCGTATGACTGAATAGGTTAAAGGGTTGTTTTTATCCATTTTTTTATTGTTTTTATACATCTTATAGATAAAATGGAGCGATTTTGATTGTTTTTTTGTGTGTTTGCTTGTTTTATAATTTCAACTGTTTGGGATAGTTATTTATAATTATTGATTATATTTGCTTTGTTCATCGGATAAAAAAACGGATAGGTATGAGCGTAAATTGTTTTTGTTCACTCTGGTTTTTAGGCTGATCGTGTGTTTGCGTTCTTTTTGTTTTTTTATTTCTGAACGGATAGTTTAGGCACAATTTATAATGTTGAGGTATTATGTCTGTTAACACAAAACGAATGATTATTCTTATCTGGCTGCTTATTTCTATTGCGGCATTGATAACGCTTTTGCTTGGTGCATGGGATTATTACCATTCTGTGGGTCATGAGGTACTGGGATCTGCGGCAATGCATTCGGGGGATGATATGGTCGGTTCCAATAGACTTTTTGTGGAGAATTACTTCAACTCGCTGATTAAGTCGATTATTTACATGGTTATTAATATTGGTGTAACTGTTTTTGCTATCAGCAATGTCAAGTGAATTTTTAGTCAGTTATAATACAAAATAAAGCCGGATAATTTTTATCCGGCTTTATTTTGTGTGTGTAATTTCGTTTTTATTGTTTTCAGAGGTTATGTTTGGGGGCTTACGGTTATTTCACAGCTTCTTTTTTTGAGAATTGTGATAGTTCGCAACCATACTTTTGTACCATGAAGTTACCTAGTTCGTCAGCCTTGATGGCAAGGTTTGTGATGTTCTTTTTAATTTCTTCTTTATGCTTATTATCTGACATTATATCGTATAGATAGATACGGTATGTGATAAATATCCGATTTTCGTTCAATCCCATTTGATAAGGGCTTATCTGATCGCTAAGCATGTATGTTAATACGGGCTCAAGGTCTTTTTTGGGTAAAATGTTGATTGGTGATGTACAATAGAGGTAGCTTCGTTCAAAAATAAACATTCTGATTTCGGAACTGCCTTTATAAAACTTCCAGTATTCGTATCCATCGCGGGCAAGTATAGGATTGATTCCTAAGTTGCTGATAGCTTCTTCGCAGAATACTGCTAAATCTGTCAGCTCTCGGTGGTTGAATACTTTATCGGGTAGTTTGCTTCCGCACGACGGGCAATATTCTACTTTGTCGGATATAAATTCATCGCAACTGTTGCATTGTACGTTGAATTTGGTTTTGTCAAGTTCGCCTACGTGCTTCAATATTTTTTTTAGTGCTGCTACCGGTATACCAAATCCCATATTATCGGCGTCTTTGAGCTTGCTGACGGTAATGGCTACTAACTCATTTTTATCATCAAACATGGGGCCTCCACTGTTGCCGGGATTCACGGCAGCATCGGTTTGGATAAAATAATTGTTATCCATCAATTGCTTTGGTGATGATACTGTTCCTTCGGTCAACGAAAATGGCATACCGTAAGGGTATCCTGCGACGTTGATTTTCTGTCCTATTTTTATTTCTTCCTGATCGGAGATTTTTATTTCGGGTAATGAAGAGAAGTCATCTTCTGACCATAGTAAGGCTATGTCAATCGAAGGGTTAGCTAATATGACTCTTGCCAGCGATGAGTTTTTGTTATTGTCTTGTATTCCTACTTCGCGGAAACCTTCTATAACATGGTAGTTGGTAACGAATATTCCGTATTGTTTGAGGAAGAAGCAACTTCCTGATCCTTCGGCGTGATTGACTTTAAATACAGCGTCGTATATATTGTTATGTTCCATATTTTGTGTGAAAATTCTTTAATGAGTTAGCGGTTTTTTATTTTATGTATGAGCGTTGAAAAAAGCTCTACCAGCCCTCCGCCTAAATTAATTCCGACTATGGGTGTTAAGTCGCCATACATAATTCTTGCTATTGCTTTGTAAAGAGGGTCGGCTGCTTTTTCCCATGTTTTGCCGGAACTTGCTTTTAGTGCGCTTACAACTAATCTGTTTACATTGTTTTGTACATCGTTGTACAAATACATGCTATACAACTGATAGGTTGCTATCAGGCAGACTGACATGTAATCGCCTTGTGAAAAATAACCTTGTATTTTCCCAAAATTGGAACTAAAGTTGTCTTGTATATTTTGTAGGGACGAACGGTTCTTGTATGATACAAATGTTTCATCGTTATAGAGATATTTAGATAGCTCTTCTTTTGACATGGCTTGTAGTCGTTCTACCATTTTTTTTCCGATAGCGTTACATTCTATCAGTTGAATATCATCTTTATCCATATCAAATATCGCTTTTGATATGTCATTATGCAATTGTCCTTTTGGGTGTGCAAAATACAATATCTTCATGAGCGTAGAGTCAATGATGTTCCATGCAAAACCGAATTTACGATCGTTTTCAAAAAACTTAATTGCATCGTTACATTCTTTACAGCTTTGTTGGACTACATCATAGGCTTTATCTATCGACTTGGCATCAAAAGGTGTTATCTTTGGTACGTTGATGTATGGTGCGTTGAATTTTGATGCGAATTCTGCTCCATATTTGTCTCCGTAAGTGCATATTTCTTTGAAAACATAATATAATTTACCTGGATGTATTAAATCTGAAGGGCATGTGTATTGGAAGTGCAATTCATCTCCTTTCAGTACAATCTGAGCTAAATATAGTTCGTTGAAATTAATGCTTGCCACCTGACGCATCAGGGCTATCTTATTGTTTTCAGGTACTCTCACGAACGGTGCAGTCACACTAAATTTGTCATCATCGTATTTCAGTGTCAATGTGATAGTTCCATGTGGAATAACATACTCTGTCTTAGTTTCGTTGGCATACTTTTTTTTCAACTCAGGGTTGATATAGTCCAACAATAATTGGAAAGACTTTAAATATTGTTTGTTATCATATGCATTAACACACTTATCCCAGATATCAACATTAATCTTACTTTGTGTCGACTTGTAGAGGGACCTGTTAAATGTGAGAGTTCGCTTCATTGTTATAATATTGTGCAATTTAACGTATTGTAATATTTTATATAAAAAAGTTGCTGAAGTGAAAATTCAGCAACTTTAAGTTAACAAATATATAAAATAAAATATAAATATTCAAATGTGCAATTTAAGATTAAGCCGTAATATTGATGGGTTTATGTTACAAATCGGTTTTCGGAAAAAGGTTTGAATAAGTTAAATTTTTTTTATATTGCAGATAACGTAAATGATCGACAGACTGAAAAATAATAGCAAAAATCTCCCCATCCATATCTGAAAATTTTGCCATCCCGACACTTTATTCACTTCCCGATATTCAATCACAGGGTAGGGAACTTGTATCGAGTCAAGGATGTGAATACTGTCACATCTGACTTTATCCCTATAAATCACTTTATAACGTTCGATGCGCACTGTGTCGTTAGCTTCACGGATAAAAATACTGTCGTATAAACGCACCGAATCACGTGAAATCCTGTCTCTGTATTCCGTTTTAACAATTTCAACAGGAACATGTACCGTTTTAGATTTGCAACCGGCCAGAACCATTGCGGTAAAGCCCGTAAATAAAAAGTAAAATAGATTACTATACATTTTGCGGCTCATCGCTTAATCCTTTCCTGTTTGGCAAAACCTGAAAGCACATCATTCATATCGGCGGGAATACCATTCTCAACCCTCGACATGGCCGCCACGATTTTTATATATTCCTCTCCGCTATGTTCGGTCAGTTTTTTCAGGCGAGGCACACCTGACCATTTTTCGACCGATTCAATATATTTCTGAGTGTGATTTTCCACAGTTGGTGCCCAAGAATTGATTATCTTTTCAATAGTATCCAATCCACGCTTGCGGTATGTATCAAGTGTTACGAATATCGCCCTGTAACCGTAAGCCATATTCTGGAACTGCTTAAACCGCTTGTCGTGCGAAGGCATGATCTCTCCCTGAAACACGTCTTTTGAGATTTCGATATTTCCCGGATTACAGTTTTTATATCCTCTTGTCATAAGTTTAAAATTCAAATTAATCACTCGGTTTTTCTCATTTTACAGTCAATGACAATACATTTGTACTGCCTCAACTCACGTAGCTGTTTATAAATATCAGCTACTTCGTCTCTCAACGTTTTTAACTCATCGCCTAAACGATCTTTGTCCTCTCTAAGATCTTTTATTGTCTCTTGATATACGTCTTGCACAGCCTTCATAGCCTCCGCTTCGGCTTGCTTTCGTGTGAATTTCAGCGTCACAAAGGAAAGTAATCCTCCTCCAGTTACAAAGGCTAAAATCGGTTCTGTATAATTGCTTATTAGTTCTATCATAGGTTGTTGGTTATTTTAAATACGATAATAGTTTATCCAGTTCACCCCATAGAACTCTCATAATTTCAAAGTGTCCATCATCATTTGGATGCAAAGAATCTGGCATTAATCGTGAATAAGTTAAAGGGGAGATTAAGCAACGTTTATGAATTTCTGCATAAGGAATTGCAAAATGCTCACAGATATTACGTTCTACTTGTCTATAACTCTCAATTTCTGGTTCTTGATTAGTCCATGCTTTTAATGGAGGAATAATTAATAATATAGCTTTAGGAGCTTTAATGAGTATAGTTTCAATACATAATCGAAAAGCTTCAGCAAATGAATTATCAGCATTAAGGTCTGAATATTTCTTTTCAATTACAGATTTAATATCTCCAAGAACACTTTTTCCCGAAACATCATTTATGCCTATCATACATGTTATAATACCATTAAAATTTTCAGGTATTTTTGTAACTTGATTTATTAATACATTGCCATTGGAGCCGAAACATTTAGCTCCACTAACTGCCAAATTTGTAAAAGCTGAACCTAATTTTTTTGATAATAATGTTGAGTATGGAGTTGTAGAGCCAGCACCAAATGTGATTGAATCACCTAAACTAATATAATCAAATTTTTTTGCATAAATTATTTTGGATGAGGGAATAATTAAATTATGTAGTATTGTTACATTTTGTGTTTTAGATCTTAAAAAATAATTATTAATATTTCCAAGTATATTAGCTCTTAGATAATAGGCATTAATCGGAGTTGTGAAATCACCAAATATTTTTGAAGAATCGTACTGCGAACCATTATATGTTATTGGTCTAAAATCTGCATCATAAAACCAAAATTGAGGTGATGCTTTTATCATATTAGTATTATACATTGTCGAAGGCTTGCAAGAAATAAAATCAGTATGAGACCATTGTTTTTGCCCTGCTTGATTTTGTATAATCGGTATATTATAGGCATTTAATGCTTTATTTTGAGTTTTAATATTCCAAAATAAATTATGAGAAAATTCTGAATCTGATATAATTTGCGCATCAGATAATTTATCAGATGAAAGTTGAACAGATAAATCACAAGATTTATTGAATGTCGGAAATTCATATACATAGTGATCAAAATGTTCTATTTCTTTACTAATGTTATACCTAAAAAAAGCAGATTGAGGTGGAGAGATAAATTCTTGTGAATTAGACCCAATACTTGAAATAAAATTTTTATTTATATCGTAAAATAAGATTAAAAGAGAAGTGTTTTTTTCGGTTAAATTTGTAAGATATTTTTTATTACCTATTATTGTATTATAAGCAGCGTTGTGTTTGTGATTTTCAGGAGTTGAAATTAATTTACCTTTACTATCGATAGCACTTGGTTGAATATTTTTATAAATTATCAAATTTATATAAGATTCAGGTCCAATTGATTTATAGCTTATTCCGTCTATTCTATTAATTGAATTATCAATTCCTTCCCAATTATTTATACTATTCCATTTGTTTTGTTCTATACCTTTATATTGTTCAGTGACCCATTTTTTATTAGTAACTTGTTCGACAATTCTAATTGTTGATCTACTATCGAAGTCTCCTGAATTCTGATTAAGCCATATTAACATTGATATATATGTGTCTAGATTATCAGTTGTAAATCTTAGTTGACATGAAGGATCAATAATAAAACTTAAAAAAGCATCAGTTGATTCGTTGTTAGATCGATATAAACGTGCATAATGTGTTTCTGTATTTGGATTTTTTAAACCTGTAATTATATATGTCGCATTTTTCTTTAAAGGAAACATTATAACAGATTGTAAATTGTTCGGATTCCAAACCTTAATTCTTCCTGTTTTTTCATCAGGAAATTTTCCTGTATAATCAATATAACTTTTGAATTCGTTAGTGATATCTTTTGATTGAGTTCCAAGAGATAGTTCATACGTAATGATTTGGCCTTTTGCTCTTTTGTCGAGGGGTACGGCATTGCGG
>CALYPL010000012.1 GCA_945273835.1 uncultured Dysgonomonas sp.
CGGTTATTATAAATTGTTTGTGGTGAATAGCGTAAAAAAGACGCAATTCGTGAACTGTCATCTATACCCAAACGTATAAGAGCAAAAATTCGTAAATCACGGTTTAGTTTATTTCCGTTTTTAGGTACTATCTTCTCATCGGGAAGCAAGAGCTTATTAAAATCATCTATAAAAGTAGGAAACAATTTCAGAAAAGCTCTGTCGAAATTATCAAAAAACTCATCTAATTCTGTTTCTAAGGCACGTGTTGAATTTACCAAACGATAAAGATCATCCACTTGTTTGGCTATTAACTTTCGTTTTACGGTTTCTCTGTATTTATACAGTTTGTTGATATAAGAAGAACACAGGTCGATAAACAATCCGATATACTCTTCCTTCGTTTGATTCGATTCGTTTAATTTTTGATTGAGGTTGTTAAGCTCATCATTTAATTTATGCAATTCGGAACGACCTTTTTTAACTATTCGCATCTGATTATACACATACATTAATAATCCGATAGTGACAACTGATAATATGGTAATGGCGATCAGGGCAAAAGTTATCTTAAGTTTCTCATTCTCGCTTTTAGCCTGATATGCTTTTACTATAATTGGCATTTTATCCGAAATCTGTACGATGCGTAAACGATTGTTATAGAAACGAGCATCTTCCATCGAGCATTGTATATATCTATAAGCACGATCTAAATTTTCGGGTTGATTTTGAAACAAGTATAAAGCTAACTCCTGCATGGCAAGATTTTCTTTCAATGGACATATTTGATCTGAAATAGAAGCTAATACTAAAAACTGTTCGTACATGCTATCATTAGCAAAACGATGGTATATATTAGCAATGTCATACGTTATAATGGCATACAAACGTGTATTTACTTTAATAGAAGGATATATCTTCAGAAAAATATCCAAAGCCTCAGCAAGTTTACCATCGTGCAGTAATATTTTTCCCCTGTAATAATCATACCTCTCTGATCCGATAGGAAGAACAGAAAAAACAGAATCACGATAAAGCCCTTCGGTCTTCCGATAATAAGGTGTATATAAGCTGTCATTCGTGTATTCTCCTGCCGCATAATATGCCCATTCTGAAACAGAATAGTATTCGTTTAATAAAGAAGTGTCTAATTGCGTGCGGTTTATTTTTTTAAGATTGTCTATCGACTCAAGATACATTCCGGTTGTAGATAATAACATGGATAGGTTGATAGTCGTTTCATCTTTATATTTCTGTATGTTCAGCTTTTCAGCAAGTTTCTTATTATAAAGCACATAATGAATCGCTGAATCGTAACGATAGGTATTATATTCTTTATAAATATCGTTGTTTATTTTATATCGTTGTTCATCTGAAAGATCGGCATTCAGAAGTATGCGGAGACTGTCTATGCGGACTTCCTTCATATCCATATAATATTGCCTGTCTCTTATTTTATCATCAAGTTGTTTCAGCAAACTATTTCTGTTATCTGCAAAAACTGTTGACATAAAGATTATTGAAAGCAGGATAAATACGGCTAACCTTTTCATTAATATTTGTTTTTCAGTTATTACAGCCTAAATATACAATTATTATTCAATTTTTTAACAACTTTAATCTACCTGTTATTAATTATCCGATTTTACAACTATCAGATAATGAGTTCTATTTTTCCAATATTAGACATTAACCATCTACTTATTAACTACCCGCAACAAAATTGATTGCACTCTACTCATAGCTTTGCAGCAAACCGATAGATTTAACCTAAATTACATTGAACCATGAAATCTATACTAAAATCTTTAATTATTATTGGAATATTTTGCATATCCGGAAATATAGGAGGAAAAAATAAGGAACAAACTGACTCAATAAAAGCAAAACCGGCAGAAAGCGATCGCAATGTAATGCTGAATGCTTCTAATGCCAACGGACCCCGCCAGATATCGATAGGACTTCCGAGCGAAGATGTGAGTGTATATGAAAATGGCTTGCCTGCAGTATATTCATCAGCCGTTCAAGGTCTATCTACTCATTGGCGCGCGGATGCCAGTCTGAAAAAAGTCGGACTAATGCAAATAAACGAAACCGCTATAGCTACCGGCAACATAGCATACGCAGTCAACTCTTTTTCCTGTATCGGGTCGGACAATTTTCAAGGAGTATTCAATTACAACACCAACCACTTCGGCTTGCAACGTTTCGACTTGGGTACATCAGGAGCTATCAACAAAGACTGGCTATATGCGGGAAGTATCTATCAGAATTTCGATCCCGGAAGTTTCAAGCTACGATTTACGGACTATTGGGACAGAACACAAATCTATAAAGCAGCTGTTACCCGCAAATTGGGTACAAGAGGAACAATCACCCTGCAATATAAATATTCCAATTCACGCCGTTTAGAGCAAATCGTTGAGATGGCACCATTTATATATGTGGGAGACGGCAGTGTAAAAGAAGTTCCCGGATTTTCACTTGGAACAAGTTCATACACTCCCATCGAAGGACGTTTCCGAACATTGGATATGCGTAGTGGGAAAGTATCGGACGTAGGATTAAATGATGAATCACAAAACCATGGTAATGAACTGATGCTGAACTCTAATTACACATTTGACAATGGACTTCAGTGGAAATTGAATGCTAAGATAATGAAATCATTTAACAGCTATGTATGGATAGGCGCGCCCTCTATTAATAAAGTTATTAATGGTATTGAAGAGGGTACAGAAAACAATCCGGATGCAAATATCTATTATATTAACGGGACAGAAGACAAGTTTACGGGCATGAAACAAAACCGAATTGCCAGTTTCCATTATGGCAACATAAAATCAGCAATGATAACTTCTGAATTGCTTCATACCATATCTGCACATAAATTAAGGCTGGGCATCAATCAATGGTATTACAGCGCTTTATATTGGTCTAACACCATTCGTTTCGACCACGATGTCAAGGAATATCCAACTATGCTATCTCATTCTGAAAACTCGGCGCAGGTCAGCAATTATGCCATGAATCATGGCGGTAATGAATATTATGACGGCAATGAAAATAAATTAGCACTTTACATGACGGATAACTGGGATTTATCCGAGAAACTGAATATCTATTTGGGAACACGTGCCGAATATTATAGATATAGGGGAAAGAACCTGCCTTATGCCCGTTTTGACAATTTCCATATTGGTGCAACCATTCCTGAAAAACAAATTATAGTAAAGCCAATTGATTTCAAAGGCGACTATTTCAACTATGCGCTGGCTGCAACAGTGACTTATCGCCTGACTGACAATCTTGGATTGACAGCCGACGGAACAATGGTGACACGACGCCCAAGACTCGAAGACTTTGCGACACCTGATTATCCATCTACAAAACAAACTCAAATCAAATTAGGACGTGCGGGAATCTTTTTCAACAATAATTGGGTTAACCTCACATCGCTTGTTTCCTATATTGGAAAGACTAATAACCGCACAGTGGTAAATATAAGCCACCCTACACCCGGCAACAGCGAAACCATGGCTTCGGCTTTCAACTACGACATTAAAACAATAGGATGGACTACCGACGCAGTCATTAAGCCTTTCACTAACTTCAATTTACATCTTTTGTTCACATATCAAAAACCTACATACAAAAAGTTTGAAACTACTGTGACTTTCTCTGATGGAATGAGCAAGCGTATTAATGCCACAGGAAATAATGTGACAGAAATTCCTGAAATACTTATTGAAATTGACCCGAGTTATAACATAGCCAATAAAATAAATATCTGGACAAGTTTCCGCTATTTCAGCAAAACATATGCCAATCTGAGCAATGCACTATATTTTAACGGACACTGGGAAACCTTTGGTGGTGTCAATTATAAAGTGAACGAATCTCTATCAATCGGTGCAACAGTCATCAATTTCCTAAATCAGACAGGAGCAACCGGAACCATTGCCGGATCAGAACTCATACAAAAAGATGAAGCCGAGCGATTTAAAAATACGTGGATGGCAGGAAAATATATCCGTCCATTTACCATGGAATTTTCAGCTTCAATAAAATTCTAAACAATCATCTTATTTTAAAACATATTATTATGAAAAGCCTAACCATTTTATTTTTACTTCTGATAACCTCAATAACGAGCATGAAGGCAGAGCAGGCAACTATAAGAATCTCAACAGCTGAAACAGATTTAATACTGAAAACCGCTCCTAACGGCAGATTATATCAGGCTTATTTGGGTGAAAAATTAATTAACGAATCTGAGACACAATCATTATCTTACTATATCACCCACCCTGCTTCTGACGGTGCAGTAACACCGCGCGGCTGGGAAGTATATCCTGTATCGGGAGGCGAGGATTACTTCGAGCCTGCATTCGCCATACAGCATAACGATGGTAACATGACTTCTTATCTATATTATCAGTCTCACGAGGTACAGGATATAGACAGCAATACGAAAAAAACAATTATAAAGCTCGCCGACGATAAATATCCTGTACAGGTGACTTTATATTATGTAACGTTTGCTAAAGAGAATGTAATAAAATCATGGACTGAGATAAAACACAATGAGAAAAAAGCCGTAAAAATCAGTCAATACGCTTCATCTATGTTATACTTCGAAAGTCCGAAATATTTTCTGAACGAGTATAGCGGTGATTGGGCAAAAGAAGTACAATTGAGTACACAAGAATTGAAATTTGGGAAAAAGCTGATTGATACTAAGCTCGGCTCACGCGCGGCAATGCACGCTTACCCGTTCTTTCAGTTAGGACTGGGACAGGAAGTACAAGAAAATCAGGGTACAGTACTGGTCGGAACAATCGGCTGGACCGGAAACTTTCGTTTCACTTTCGAAATAGATAATGTAAACAATCTGCGAGTAATATCTGGCATTAATCCTTATGCATCCACTTATGAATTAAAACCGAATGAGATATTTAAAACGCCCGAATTTATTTATACGCTAAGCTACAAAGGTGCAGGAAAAGCAAGCCGTGACATCAGTGCATGGGCATTAAAATATCAGCTTAAAGATGGACAGGGCGACCGACTTACTCTGTTGAATAACTGGGAGGCAACAGGACCAAACTTTGATGAAAACATATTAGGAGAGTGGATGCATGAAGCCCACGATCTTGGTGTAGATATGTTCCTGCTCGATGACGGATGGTTTGGTAATAAATATCCACGATTTGATGATAAAAGAGCATTAGGTGATTGGGAACCTACACACAGCAAACTTCCCAACGGTATTCCGGGACTTGTAACCAAAGCTAAAGAAGCCGGAGTAAAATTCGGTCTTTGGGTAGAGCCTGAAATGATAAACCCTAAAAGTGAATTATTTGAAAAGCACCCCGATTGGGCTATTATGCAACCGAACAGAGAACCTTACTATTATAGACATCAGTTGGTATTAGACCTCAGCAATCCGGCGGTGCAAGATTTTTCGTTCGGAGTGATAGATAAGATTCTTAGAGAAAACCCTGATTTGGCATATCTAAAATGGGATTGTAACAGTCCTATAACAAATATTTATTCTCCATATCTGAAAGACAAACAGAACCATTTATATATTGATCATGTTCGTGGCGTGTACAATATTTTGAAACGTGTGACAGAAAAATATCCGCATGTCGAAATCATGATGTGTTCGGGAGGCGGTGCGCGGTGTGATTATGAAGCATTGAAATATTTTAGTGAATTCTGGTGTAGTGACAATACCGACCCCGTGGACAGATTATATATTCAGTGGAATTATTCTAAATTTTTCCCAATCAAAGCCATGGCGGCCCATGTAACCAGCTGGAACAAGTCGGCAAGCATCAAATTTCGCACCGATGTTGCCATGATGTGTAAATTAGGGTTTGATATTAGCCTCAAAGAATTGTCAGACGATGAAAAAGAATTTTGCAAAACAGCAGTAAAAAACTATAATTCTTTGAAAAAAGTAATACTGGATGGAAATTTCTATCGCTTAGTATCTCCCTATGACGGCAACCATACTTCCGTTCTGCACGTCAGCAAGAATCAAGATAAAGCAGTTCTGTTCGCTTACGATATATTCCCGGCATTTAAGGAAAAATTATATCCTATTAAAGCGGAAGGTCTGAATGCCGAAAAGCTATACAGAATTAAAGAAATTAATCTGATGCCCAATATGAAATCCACATTAGCGGATGACGGAAAAGTATATTCCGGTGATTATCTAATGAAAGTAGGTATTAATGCTTTTTCGTCAGACCGAATGAGCAGTAAAGTGATTGAACTTACTGCCGAATAAATCTTAAATAATTTACTATTGAAGAAAAGACTGCATAATTAATGCAGTCTTTTGCTATTTATGCAACACATGCCAATAAAATTATATTAGCTAAAGTATAGCGTTCTGATCATTAAACCGAACCTCTGATAGAAGATTAGCACCTGATAAAAACCAGATACATTTTGATTTCAAAATATTCTTGCATACTAATAACAATTAAAAGAATAAAAACACCTAACTTTGTATTGTTTTGGTGGTGCTGATCTTGCCAAGATTAGGACTGAAAAGGGAATCAGGTGAAAATCCTGAACAGACCCGCTGCTGTAAGTTTCGATAAGATTTCGGTAAACCACGAGCCACTGTCTGTTAAAGATGGGAAGGCTACCGAGATGAAACAAGTCAGAAGACCTGCCAAAATAATAGTTATTAAAGCTCGCGGTTTAGGCTTAAAACATCTTGATTGGACTTCAATCCGTTCTTTTTAGATATCCTTTACTAAAAGCATCGTGTATCAACTCTATCATTAAGATTGATTTATAATGATGTATCAACCAGTACAATTTGTATCGTTAGGTCCCGGTGATCCTGACCTGTTAACAATAAAAGCCCTAAAGGCTTTACAACAAGCTGATATCATTTTTTATCCTGCCACAGCCAACAAAACGGGAAAGATTTCATCACGTGCGTTGGATATTCTTACCTATCACGAAATACCTGCAACCAAACTCAGTTCGTTCAATCTTCCGATGAGTAAAAACCGTTCTGCGGCAATAGAATCTTATCAGACGGTAGCTGATGAAATTGAAAAGAAATACCATGCGGGATACAAAACCGCTATCGTGGCTGAAGGCGATGCCGGATTTTTTTCTTCCATACATTATGTATACGACTATCTTGAGAGCCGACAAGTGCAAGTTAAGCACATAGCCGGAATACCCGCGTTTATTGCATGCGGAGCTTTAGCGGGAATACATATTGTGAAACAAGAAGAACAATTAATTGTTATACCCGGAACAGCTTCAGAAAATGAATTAAAAGCATATCTGAAATCGGGAAAAACTATTGTGATTATGAAAGTATCTCAATGTAAAGAAGATATAAAATCACTAATCTGCAATAATTCTGAACACACTTATCATTATTTTGAAAACGCGGGAGTGACCGACAAAGAATTTTATACGACCAATACCGAAAACATAATTAACAGAGAAATACCATATTTCTCATTAATGATCATCAAACCATGAAACTAAGAACAATCATATTCATCACATTGGTTAGTTTGTTTAGCTTCTCCTGCGGACACAAACAAAATCAGCCTACGGATCACCATTCAGAAATACACAGTGATACAACACACATACACATCAAATATGCCAAAGGGCTGTCAATAAGCTATCACAAAAATTACAAGCTCGTGGAAATAAGTGATCCTGAGGGCAAAAATGAAACAATATACCGCTATGCATTGATTAATAAAGGTCAATCTAAAGATAGTATACCCAAAGAATACACAATCATTGAAACACCTGTACAGAAAGTCATCTGTATGACAACCCTGCAATTGTCTAATTTCATAAAACTTGATGCACTCGATAAAGTTGTTGGAATGACAAGCACAAATTACCTCTTCAACAAACAGATGAAACAGCAGATTGAAGCAGGTAAGACAGCCAGAATAGGGATAGAAGGCAATTTCGATAACGAATTAATCCTTTCCCTTACTCCCGATTTAATACTTGTTTCGCCTTTCAAACGTGGAGGATATGAGAGCATCAAAGATTTAGATATCCCCTTAGTTACTTTCCTCGGCTATAAAGAAACCACGCCGTTAGGTCAAGCAGAATGGATTAAGTTTACAGCTTTGTTGCTGGGTATGGAAAGTAAAGCAGACACGATGTTTCAGGCAATTGAAAAAAGGTATAATGAATTGACTACTTTGACATCATCAATAACTAAGAAACCGACTGTACTAAGCGGAGAAATGCGTTCAGGAAACTGGTATGTAGTAGGAGGAAAAAGCTATCTGGCACAACAATTTCGTGATGCAGGAGCAGAATATTTTCTAAAAGACAATGATGAAACCGGAGGTATCAATTTAGATTTTGAGACAGTATATTCAAAAGGGGCGAATGCCGATTACTGGCGATTGCTCGTAAGCCATACAGGAGATTATACCTATGATATCTTAAAACAGAGTGATGCCCGATACGCCGATTTCAAATCCTTTAAAGATAAAAAAATCGTATATTGTAACCTAAGACAAAAACCGTTTTACGAGAATACCCCCGTAGAGCCTGAAGTTGTGCTTGCAGACCTGATAAAGGCATTCTACCCCGATTTGTTGCCCGACTACAAACCGGTTTATTACGAGATTCTGAAATAAGCTGTCATGACAAGAGGACGTAAAGACATAATTTTACTGACTGTAATACTGCTGACAATAATCCTGTTCTTTTTCCTTAATTTATTGTTAGGAACAATATCCATTCCCTTGCATTCAATTTGGAACATCGTTTGGGGAGTAGGTAATGAGTCCGAGATATGGCAAAACATTATTTGGAAAACCCGTTTTCCACAAACGCTGACAGCTCTTATTGCCGGAGCAGGGTTGTCCATAAGCGGACTGCAGATGCAAACGGTTTTCCGTAATCCATTGGCAGGACCATCTGAATTGGGTATAAGTTCAGGCGCAAGTTTAGGAGTGGCTCTCATGATATTACTTTCGGGGAGTATCGGAGGAGTGGCCTTAAGTAAAATCGGGATCTTCGGAGAAATTGCCGTTTCATTTGCAGCCATTATCGGGGCAATGGTCGTTATGGCTATTATCATAGCTATATCACAGCGCATTAAGGGCAATGTCATATTACTTATCATTGGTGTGATGATTGGCTATATTGCCACAGCGATAATAGGAGTATTGAAGTTTTTCAGCAATGACGAAGACGTAAGAGCTTATGTGATATGGGGATTAGGCAGCTTTTCGAAAGTTTCGGGCAATCAGGTATATACATTCCTATATATGATGATTATCCTCATCCTCTTATCGTTCCTGCTTATCAAAACGCTCAATCTTATGCTGCTCGGCGAAGGATACGCGCGTAGTCTCGGTCTCAATATAAAACGAGCAAGATTATATATCATACTAAGCTCATGCTTACTCACAGCGATTGTAACAGCCTATTGCGGGCCCATCGTTTTTTTAGGTCTGGCAGTACCACATTTGTGCAGAACAATCTTTAGAACATCCGACCATCGCATACTTATGCCCGCCGTGATGCTCACAGGTTCATCACTTGCCTTATTATGCAATCTGATAGCACGCATGCCGGGATTTGAAGGAGCATTACCAATCAATTCCGTTACAGCGCTCATCGGTGCACCCATTGTTATATCTGTTCTTTTCAGTAAACGAAGAAATGAGATTACAATATGAAAAGACAATCCATACATATTAATAATCTGACAATCGGCTATAAGACAAGAGGTCATGATAAAGTCGTTGTCTCAAACATAAACGCCGATATACTTAGCGGAGAATTAACTTGCCTATTAGGAGCAAATGGCGTTGGAAAATCCACCCTACTCCGAACCCTATCATCTTTCCAACCCAAATTAGCAGGAGAAATATATCTGCAAGATAAAGAAATAAGCCTTTATACAGAAAAGCAACTTTCGAGCCTCATAGCGGTAGTTCTTACCGAGAAGTGCGATATTAAGAATATGACCGCACGAGAAATGATAGGACTGGGGCGAAGTCCTTATACAGGTTTTTGGGGCAAGCTGTCAAAGGAAGATAACCTGATAGTAGATAAAGCTATATCATTGGTCAGAATAGAAAATCTTGCTGAAAGGACAGTAGACACGTTAAGTGATGGTGAACGTCAGAAAGTAATGATAGCAAAAGCATTGGCACAGGAAACACCGATCATCTTTCTGGATGAACCGACTGCTTTTCTGGATTTTCCAAGTAAAGTTGAAATTATGCAACTCCTGCACAGATTATCACGTGCGACCGGAAAAATAATCTTCTTATCGACACACGATTTGGAACTGGCATTACAAATTGCCGATCGCATCTGGCTCATGGATAAACATTCAGGTTTACGCATAGGCATCCCCGAAGATCTTTCGCTTGACGGAAGCCTGAGCAAATTTTTTGCCCGTGAAGGAATTGTCTTCGATCCGTCCACAGGCTTGTTCCGTATTGAAAACGTCTGTAATCGAAGAATTAAACTGACAGGTCAAGGACACAAATACACAATGATTCGTAAAGCCCTGAACCGTAATAATATCATGGCTGAACGAGATATAGACAGTGAATGCTCAATTTTGATAGAAGACAATACCTATAAATTGTATACCGAAGATGGGCAAACCTTTACAGTCAATACAATAGACGAACTTTTAACACATCTGATAGAATTATGATACTTATATTCGGAGGTACAACAGAAGGCAGATATGCGGCACGAGTATGTGATGAAGCGCATAAACCTTATTATTATTCTACGAAAGGCGACGCTCAGCAGTTAGATAGCATGAATGCAGTCAGACTGACCGGAGCTTTAAATAATGAGGCTATGACTGCAATTTGTACGGACAACAATATCAAATTAATTGTGGATGCGGCACATCCTTTTGCCGAACTGTTGCATGAGACTATTAAAGATGTTTCCGAATCTCTCCATATACCTGTCATACGCTATGAACGTAGTTACCCCGAACAAGACGATAATCTCATATGGTTCGACTCATACTCCGAAGCTGTGGATTATTTGCAGAAGAACAACATCGAAAACCTTTTAGCTCTTACAGGAGTAAATACCATTGGCAAGCTCAAACCTTATTGGTCACAACATCCATGCTGGTTCAGAATACTTGATCGGGACGAGTCGAGAGCGATAGCCACTAAAGAAGGTTTTCCTATGGATCGGATACTTTATTACAATCATGAAGGCGATGAAGTTTCTCTATTTGAACAATACAAACCACAAGCCGTAATCACCAAAGAAAGCGGCGAATCGGGAGGTTTCAACAGCAAAGCTGAAGCTGCGAAAAAACTAAATATTCCGATGCTTGTTGTAAAACGCCCTCCCCTATCCGATAAGTTTATTTCTGTTTACGGTGAACACGGATTGCGCAAAACGATTGAAAAACTATTACCCGATTTCTTCGAGCTAAAGACCGGCTATACCACCGGCACATGCGCCACAGCAGCTACTAAAGCGGCTTTAATAGCTTTATTGACAAACGAGCCTGTCGAAAAGGTTAGTGTTACGCTTCCTAATGGCGAACAAGTAATGATACCTATTTACAATACTCAGATTGAAGGTTCGAAAGTGACCTCAACCGTAGTCAAAGATTCGGGCGATGACCCTGACATTACAAATGGTAAGCAGATATGCTCGACTGTAAATTTGAATTTGGAACATAAAGGAGTCAGATTTCTTCAAGGGGAAGGGGTTGGAGTGATAACTCTACCCGGACTCGGTATAGAAATCGGACAACCGGCTATCAATTCTACCCCTCGTCAGATGATGAAGCGTGAAGTGTTTAAAGTTTTTCGCCACCATCAGGACAGACTACCTGAACAAGGTCTTAAAACAGGTGTCGACGTGACAATTTCAGTTCCTAATGGCAAAGAAATCGCATTAAAAACTTTCAATCCTAAACTCGGCATCGAAGGTGGAATATCCATTATAGGCACTTCTGGCATAGTCAAACCCTTCTCATCAGAGGCATTTATCAACTCAATTCGGAGGGAGATGCAGGTAGCCAAAGCGTTAGGATGTAAACAAGTTGTCATCAATTCAGGGGCAAAAAGCGAGAGATACGTCAAAGCCCTTTATCCTGAACTGCCATCTCAGGGGTTTATTCATTACGGTAACTTTATCGGCGAAACAATTAAAATTGCTTCCGAACTGCAATTCAAAGCGGTTACAATGGGCATCATGATCGGTAAAGCTGTTAAACTTGCTGAAGGATCGCTTGATACGCACAGTAAGAAAGTAGTTATGAATAAAGACTTTATGGCAGAGATTGCACGCAACACAGGATATTCGGAATCTGTTCAGTCCGAAATACAGAATATTACTATGGCACGTCAGTTGTGGGATATTATCCCTGCTGATAATCAATTATTCTTCAAACGCTTGATCGAAAAATGTCATCAAACTTGCGATCATCTTTTGCCTGATGGTAAGCTGACAATTTTATTGATAGACGAAGAAGGTAAAATTTTATATTAGCAGTCAAATACAACTATCTCTCCGTATTGCGGCATCAGATCAAAAGTAGATTTAATGTCCGCCTGTCCAAAATATACCCTTGCGCAGCTAATCACGCCTCCATGAGTAAATATCAGCTTGTTATCTTCCTTATCTTGTTTGATCATATCAAGAAAGTTACTTACTCGCTGATACATCTGCGCAAATGATTCGCCATGAGGAGGAGGAACATTCACCCAATCTTCTTCCCAAATGGTCATATCCAGATCATCCCAAAGGTGCATTTCCCAATCTCCCATATGAATTTCTTTCAATCGGTCATGAAACTCAGCCACATCGCCGTATCCACAAAATTCAGCCAGTTTACGACAGCGGCTCAACGGGCTTGAATAGATCGATCCGAAATTTATACCTTGTAAATTTTGTTTCACGATACTTGCTTCTTCAGCAAAGGTTTCTGCCAACGGCACATTGGTTTGTCCGTAACAAGTTCCTTTAGGCACTCCTACCGATGTATGCCTGACCATATAAATTTTCATATAAAATCGCAATTCTGTAAAATAACTATTCCAAGATAAAATGATAATTCAGTCAACAAGAACATAGCCCCGCAACAATCGCCGGTATATCCACCTATTCGTTTTTTCATGATAATCACAAGCAAAGCAAATACGATTAACGGTAATAAAACCGCCGACCAAGACTTGCAATTCAAGAGTAATATCAGCGGTAATAAACCGAATATCGCGGATATAACAAAAGGCTTGATTGACATTATCTTATAGACTACCTTATTCTTACTGGTTTCTGCCGTACGTGCATAAGGTAAAAAAAGTGTTACTAAAGAACTTATTAGTTTACATAAAGGATCGGCAGATAATATAGCAAGGCAAACTAATGGCAGACCAATCTGATACAGCAAATTGTAGAGTATTAAATAATAAAATATCAACCCTAACACCCCATATGTTCCGATGTGTGAGTCTTTCATTATTTCGAGAATACGCTCACGTGTTGTTCCGCCTCCAAGTCCGTCAAAAAAATCGGCTAAACCATCTTCATGCAATGCGCCTGTTATTAATAATCTGGAAACCATAGCCAGAATAACCGCCACTTGTAAAGGCAATATTTGGGCTGATATCCATAAAACGCCTGACATGACACCCGCCGTTAGCCATCCTGCCACAGACCAATAGTTGATAACTTGCCTGTAACATTCGTTGGGTACATTAAAAGCCTTCAGCCGCCAAAAGGGAAGGCGTGTGAAAAACACAAAAGCGGCTGCTATATCCTTCATTTTTTTATATTATTTAAAATATTTGGTAACACGGATAGATTTGAATGAATTCATTTCATTAATCATCCTGACGGCAGAATCTACAATGGGATATGCACAGATAGCTCCTGTTCCTTCTCCTAACCGTAAGCCTAAGTTAAGAAGCGGTTTAGCTCCAAGATAATCCAAAAGTAACTTATGTCCGGCTTCGTCTCCCTGATGTCCAAACACGGCATAATATAGTATATTGTTATTTATGCATGAAGCCGCAAGCATGCAAGCGGTCATGATAAAACCGTCGACAAGTATCACCATATTAAGTTCGGCGGCTCTGAGCATTGCTCCTACTGTCATTACCATTTCAAAACCGCCAAAATAACGCATCAGGTCTTCAGTCGAGCCATCTCCTTGATAGTTCTCCTGTGCTTTTTTCAGCACGTTATATTTATGTTCAAGTATATTGCCCGAATTGTCGCATCCTGCTCCAACACATAGTTTAAGGTCTATCCCTGTCATGCACGACATCCATAATGCCGATGATGAAGTATTGGTTATTCCCATCTCTCCGAAACTGATAATATTACAGCCTTTGTCGTAGCAATCTTGTGTACACTCCGCACCGTATTGCAGGGCAAGTTCCATTTCTTGCCGGGTCATAGCTGCTTCATACAGATAGTTACGGGTCATCTTACCAATTTTTTTGTTTATGATGGGATCATCTGCTTTGAAATCAAAATTGACACCTGCATCCACGACTTTTAGTTCAAACCCATGTTGGCGTGACAAAAAATTAATGCCTGCTCCTCCTGCCCAGAAATTTTCAATCATCTGGTAGGTAACTTCTTGGGGTGACGGACTGACCCCTTCGGCTGCTATGCCATGATCGCCTGCAAAAACGATGTGATTAGGATGCAATAGTTTGGGTTCGAGCGTCTGCTGAATCAAACCGATCTGCAATGCCAATTCTTCAATTCTACCTAACGAGCCTTTGGGTTTGGTCAGATCGTTTATTTTATCAATCAATTGGGAACGAATTCCCTCATCGGGCTTTTTGATTTCAAAACGTAAATTACTCATATAATCTATTCATTTAATAATCAATCTCATATACTGATTTTAAGTTACAAAAGTAACACTTTTCAGCACTTTTTACTCTGATTCTATATGGTGTAAATTTTATACTCAATGCACTTCAATACAGATAATCAAACTATTTAATGTTTACGGGTATTCCCGAAACCATCAATAATACTTTATCTGCTTTAGAGGCTATATATTGATTGAGCCAGCCTTGCAAATCGGCAAATTTACGCTGGATTTCATTTTGCGACATTTCACCCATACCAATTTCATTGGTAACAAATATGAATCGTGCATTCTGATCGGTAAATTTATCAAATTCGTCTTTAAGGGCTGTTAATGCATGTTCTACATCGGAGTCCAGATCGAAAAAGTAATTTGTAGCCCACAATGTCACACAATCTACCAACACAACTCTGTTTTCGACTTTATGACGGCTAAGCTCCTTGTCTTCTTCAATATTAGTCCACTCACGCCCTCTGTTTGCTTTATGTCGTTCTATACGCTTGCGATGCTCTTCGTCCCAGATACGTGATGTGGCTAAATAGATCGGATTTTCTGAATACGAAAGAGCTAATTTTTCGGCATAACTGCTTTTTCCTGAACGTTGCCCTCCCGTAACAAGAATTATTTCTTTCATCTTCTGAAAAGGTGTTTAAATTCATCAGCGTATAATCTTGACAGTCCTTTACGATTATCTATCGCTTCGCCGATAACAAGCATGGTTGTCAATTTCAGTTTATTTTCTTTGACTATCTTAGCCAAATCTTTCAGTTCGCCTCTATATATACGCTCATCTTTCCATGTCAGCTTATAGCAAGCGGCAACAGGTGTTTCGGGCGGATAATGTACTAACAATTCTCGTTGTACATCATCTACAATGCTTGCGCTCAGAAAAATACACATTGTACTTTGTGACTGAGCAAGCATATGCAATTTTTCTTTTTCAGGCATCATTGTACGACCTTCACCACGTGTTAAGATTATTGTCTGCACTTTTTCAGGTATTGTAAACTGCGAACGCAAAGCGGCGGCAGCTGCCTGAAACGATGATATTCCGGGTGTGATATGGTAAGACATGCCATATTGGTCAAAAAATGCCATCTGTTCTTGTATCGCGCCATAGATGCAAGGATCGCCTGTATGCAATCGTACAACAAGAAGCCCTCTGTCATAGAATGACTTCATGACTGTAAATTGTTCTTCTAAGTTCATCGAAGCGGAACTTAAAACTGTTGCTCCTTGTTTAGCGTAATATGTAAGTTCAACGGGTACAAGGCTACCTGCATATAAAATCAGATCTGCTGCTTCGAGAAAATATTTTCCTTTTACGGAGACTAATTCGGGATCGCCGGGTCCTGCACCTACAATCTCGATGTGTCCTTTTCTGATCACATCGTTTTGAATTGCGACTGCAAATGTAAAATCGTTACCTTCGGATAGCTTGCCTTTATTTTTTTCAAGGATTAGTGTTCCCATACCCGCGCTTTTTATGGCTGTGGATTCTGATACGCCTTGTACGCTTGTCACTTCCTCAACCTTGGCTGAAGGATTGGCTACTTCAATGTCTTTCAGATCGTCTGCGGAATATATATTAGCCGGAATACCTCCAAAAGCCTGTTGCAAATCTTTTATAAGTGGTTCGTCTTTTTTCAGTTCAATTGTCGAAATATCTTTTATTGATGCCGGCGATATCCCTTTTTCGAGCAATTTTTGTGAAATGAATTCAGCTATTCCATCCGATTTACAGTCTTTGCGACAACCTACTCCCATATGTAACACCTTGGGTCGGTAGTATATTGTTTGTATTGTACTTTGATAGACACATGGAGACACGGCTATAAGTAAGTCGTACTTTGAGAGATCAATCTCATCAAATTTATAATAAACATCCACATATCGGGGTTTGCTTCGCTCAAGATAGGCTGTGCCTTTATCCTTTATATCTAACAGCAAAGCAGTAGGCTTGCCATTTACAAACGTTGTTAAGGGGTGATTAAAATTATCGCAGTTCGATTCTGTTATCCATCCGTATTTTTTTCCAATTGTATCTAATGCCCAAACTCCCAAATTATCGCTTTGAGTGGTAATAACTGCTTCTCCGCCAATGATTCGGGCAATACGCTCGGTCAATTCGTTAGCACCGCCTACATGTCCTGATAACACTGAAATTACATATCTGCCTGTACTGTCTATATTAATGATTGCGGGATCAAAATGCTTGTCTTTTATATATGGGGCGACTGATCGAACACATATACCCATTGCACCAATGAATACAAGGGCTGAACACTCATCAAAAACATTTTTCACACAATCTTCAATGCTATGAATTTTAATGCAGTCTTCTTGATCTGATTTTGTATAAATTAGTGAATCGGTAATTTCAGATTTTATAGTTCGAGCCAGATTAAGGCTACTTTCTGATATGGGAATAATGGCAAGTGTCACTTTCTTCATTTCCTGCCTCCTTTCATTACATGGATCATATTAAAATCATCTATTTTTATTTCTATATCTTCTATCAAATCTAAATTATTTTCGGTCAAAGCATCCATAAACATTTCTCGGCTTTCATCGGATACTGCATTGAAAACGACTGAAGCATTGACGTTCAACACTCCACATATTTTTGCCATGATTTCCTTCATCATACCTCCATGACCTCCTATAAATACGGCATCCGGTCGTGGAATTGTGTTGATGTCGATGTCTATAAAATCGCCTATAAACGGCACAATTCCGGGTGTTCCGAATTTCCTTGAATTACTGTCTATAAGGTCTGTGCCTTCTGTTCTTTTCTCAAATGCAAAAACCTGAAGGTGTGGAAACTGCATTTTGGCTTCGATCGACACTGATCCTGTACAGAAGCCCACATCCCAGAATACTTCTTTGTCTCGTAAGTCTAACATACTCAACGAAAGCAATCTAATAGGCATTTTTGTAATCATTTTTGTTCTGCCATTGAGCAGGTTAAAATCGCTCTCGGGGATGCCTAACGGTCTGTGGCGTACATGCTTTTTACGTAATATGATATTATTGGGAAATTTAAATGTTTTGCTTTTTATTTCATCCAGTTCATAGGTATCAAAATGCTCCGACTCCTGATTACCTAATAGTTCACCAACAGCCATTGTATAATTGTCGTATCCGTAATAGAGCATTCTGTCGGCAATTGTTTGGGGAGTATGCTCACGATTATCTGTCAGCACCCCTATTTTGTCGTATCCTGTTATCAGCGCTTCATCGAATTTATGCCACGGACGACCTGTCAGCGAAACGATATGCATATCCTGATAGGGCATCAGAAGTCTGTGTGCCAACAATTGTAATGAGTTAAAATACGGATATAAAATAATCTCGGCATCAGGCATCATTCGTTCGATGGTATTTGCAAAACCGAAGAATAAGGGGTCGCCCGAAGCGAAAACTACAACTTCTTCAATTGATTGATAACGCTCAAATACATTTTTCAACGGTATTTTAATTTCAATCCATTGATAACCGACCGGCAATAATTCTTTCACTATATCGTGATGCCTCGATCCTCCCGAAAAAACAGTATGTGATTTAATCACATCCATTATTTCAGGTTTGAAATGCTGCACCTTATTATCATCTATTCCTAAGACATAAAATTTCATATCATCATATAATTTATCAATATCCCCACAAATATTATAGGGATAAGCATCAATACTTCACATCTTCTGTTAATTGTGATGGCTTTGTTCATATCCTTTAGCGTCAACAGACGGTCGTTATCGCCAATATATGGTTTGTTTACCAATGTTCCGAAATAGATGTTTGGACCACCAAAACGGCAATTCAGAATACCTGCCAAAGCCGATTCGGGAAATCCCGAATTGGGACTGGCGTGATTTTTAGCATATTGCTTTACAAATGAGAATACATGTAAATCACCGTTACATATAATCATCAGCAAAGCTGTCAGACGTGCCGGAATATAATTAGCGATATCGTCTATACGTGCTGCCCAACACCCAAATTGTTTGTAACGTTCGGATTTATATCCGATCATGGAATCAAGTGTGTTGATCATTTTGTACATCATCATTCCCGGAACTCCAAGAAGCATATACCAAAACATGGGTGCAATGACTCCATCGCTTAAATTTTCGGATAATGTTTCAAGCCCTGCGGTACGTATTTGTTGTGCTGATAAATTTGATGTGTCACGTCCCACGATACGTGCAACCTGCTTTCGTCCGTCATCTACCGAACGGTCAACTGCTTTGAATACGCCTTTTACTTCGTCAGTCAGCGTTTTACCCGCAAGACAATAGAAAATTATAATGGTATTGAAAGCTATCGAAAGCCAAAAATTAATGTGTAATAATGTATAAGTGATCAAACCTGTTATTGCAAAGACCAACACAATCAACATGATTGAGAAAACAGCGCCTTTTAGCATGCGCCTTTTGCCATTATTGAGTTTTTTCTCTCCCCACGCTATTATTTTACCAAATAGCACGACGGGATGAGGCAAGCTGATTGGGTCACCGAACAATCGGTCGAGCAACCAACCGATCAGCATGGGCAATATGATATACAAAGCTATATCCATTCTTTAATAGCTTTTACCAAATTATTATTTTCATCCGGCGATTGGGTTGCTAAACGAAAATAGTGTTCATCCAACCCTCTGAAATTTGAAGCGTCACGTATCAGTATTCCATGTTTATTAATCAGGTAATTTTTTAAATCGGACGCTTTTTTATCTGACAATTTACATAAAAAGAAATGTGTATTGGTTGGCATAACTGTTAAGCCTTTTATATTCTTCAATGTGTGCATAAATCGGCTTGTTTCTGACAGATAGGTACTTAATTCTATACATGTTTCCTGTCCGAGCAAATATTTACCTGCTGTTATCGCCAATGCGTTCACAGACCAGGGTTGCTTATAAGCTGTAATTTTCTTAATCAAGTCTTCGCAAGCCGTGATATACCCTAATCGTAATCCGGGTATGGCATATGATTTTGTTAGAGAATGCAATACTATGAGATTTTCATGGCTGATATTTTCGTCTGCTGTAAAAGTAAATTTTCTGTCCGTAAACGCTTCATAAGACTGGTCTATGATAAATAATACTGACGGATGTTCAGAAATGTAGTTGTCTAAAAACTTTTTATCGTAAGCACTTCCTGTCGGGTTATTGGGGTTGCAGAGCCAGATTAAATCAACTCCATCTCCGATTTCGACAAGTGTAGTCGCATAAGATAATTGATGTTTATTGTTACGGCAAGCATCTTCATATTCACTGAATGTAGGGGTAATTATCAACGAACGCATTCCTGCGAAAGTCTGGGCTATCAGATATATGGCTTCGGTGGCACCATTTGTTACCAACACATGATCGGATTTTACACCGCTACGCACAGCCAATTGCTCCGTTAATGAATTGGCATCGGGTTCAGGATATGAATGTATAACATTCATATGCCTGCTTAAGTACGCATCAAAAGCAGCGGCATCAAAACTGTTACATATATTGGAACTGAAATTGCTTACAATCTTCTTTCCGTGTATATCATCTCCGTGGCCGTTAATCATTCGCTATAATTTTATATACAAGCGACATATCTACATATTTGCGGATGTGATCAGCCAGCTTGTCATATTGATTTTCTTTGAATTGTTGATAATCGAAAGTGGTGTTATTTAATTTGTCGGAATAGGGCGAAAGGATATAATCTATGACTGGTTTATTATCCAGTATACCGTGAATGTATGTGCCGAAACATTTTGGATCAACCTGACAACCGTCTTCAGTTCCGTCATCAAGCCTGTTTACGGCTGAACATGTTGCGTCTTTTAAAGGTTTTGAAACACCCATGTGTATTTCATAACCTTGACAATCGGAGTTTTCTCCCTGAAATGTGAATTTAACCTGACGTGTCACTTTTTCTCCTCCTATTTCTGTCGAAATGGGCAACAGACCTAATCCGGGTAATCGGTCTATATCTCCTTCTATATGTTGGGGGTCACAGACATCTTGTCCCATCATCTGGTAACCGCCACAAATACCGATTACGCTTGCTCCGTCTTTCTTTGCCTGAATAATGCTTTGGGCAACTCCATTTTTTCTTAATTCATAGAGGTCGGCAATTGTGTTTTTGCTTCCGGGTATGATCAATATATCAGCCTTTTTTATTTCCTCCGTATTATTTGTATAAAAAAGATGGACACGTGGATCACGCTCAAGCACATTAAAATCGGTGAAGTTAGAAAGATGGCGCAATAATATTACGGCTATATTAATCTTTCCTTCAGTGGCTTGCAAATTCTTTGCTTGCAACATCACCGAATCTTCTTCTTCTATATAGATGTCTTTGTAATACGGCACGACACCGATAACAGGCACGCCGCAAAGGTTCTCCAGCATTTGTATTCCTGAATGGAACAATCGGATATCTCCTCTGAATTTGTTTATAAGAATGCCTTTAACATATTTGCGTTCTTCTTCGGTCAATAACATCATCGAACCGTAAACCGACGCAAAGACCCCTCCTCTATCTATATCGGCGACAATGATAACGTTGGCTCCGGCATGTATAGCCATCGGCATATTAACCAAATCAGTATCTCGTAAGTTAATCTCCGATATACTGCCTGCTCCTTCCATCACAATCGGATTATACCGCATTGCCAATCTGTCGAAAGCATCATTGACCGCACCACGGAATTTTTCCCGACCGTCAGTCTTAAAATACTGATAGGCATCTTGATTTCCGTAGGGTTTTCCGTTCAGAACGACTTGACAGACTTTATCGGAAGATGGTTTCAGCAATATCGGGTTCATATCTGTATGGCAGTCTATACCCGCCGCCTCTGCTTGTACGGCTTGCGCACGCCCGATTTCCAATCCTTCAGGTGTGGCATATGAGTTTAATGCCATATTCTGAGCTTTGAAAGGTGCCGGATGATAGCCATCTTGTTTGAATATCCGACAAAAAGCTGTGGCAATAATGCTTTTACCGACATCACTGCCTGTGCCGACAAACATAATCGGTTCTAATTTTTTCTTCATGTCTAAATATCTGCCTGAAGGCTATTATACATCTCTGCCCGGTTTCAATTGTTGCGCGTCATCGAATGTTAATATCGAATTGACGAGTGTTGCCGCCAGATTGCTTCCGCCTTTACGTCCGTCCACAATCAGTTTCGGTATATTTTTAAATGGTTTGAGCATGTGCTTGGATTCTTTTACATTCACAAATCCGACCGGCGCACCTATTACACCTGCAGGATGGGCTTTGCCTTTGCGTATCAATTCGCATAATTCCATCAAAGCTGTGGGTGCATTACCGAAAGCATATAAAGCATCAGGATGTTCTTCGACAGCGAGACGTATTCCTGCCTGTGTACGGGTTATGCCTTTGTCTTTTGCCATATCCGCCACTCGTGGATCGTGTAAATAACATTTTGCTTCGATGCCAAGCCGTTCCAAAGCTCCTTTGCGTATTCCGGAAGTAACCATCGTCACATCTGTGATGATGTATTTAATCCGACCGTCTGTACACTGATTGTGTAATTGCTCTACTGCTCCTTCGTCGGAAATGAAAACATTTTCCATATCGAAATCTGCTGTTGTATGAATCGCATGCAATAATGCCCACTTTTTATCTAACGGAATATTGCGATTTTTTAATTCTCCGTCAATTGTTCTGAAACTACGTATCATTATATCTTGTCCCAGATTTTTTGCTCCGTTATCGGCATCTTCACGATAATATCCCCGAGGGGTGATAAATTTGGTATCGGGTGATATATATGATTGAGAATTTCCGATTATAAGAATCGTAAACATATCCACTTCTTCGGGGTCTAATTCTTTTAAAGTCGTGAGCTTCACTTCCTGATCGTCACGCCCTGCCTGTCTCACATATCCGACAGGTGTATCGGGTGAACGGTCTTGTAAGAATATTTCGAGCAAACGATAGAGTTGCCAATATCTGCCTTTACTTTTGGGGTTGTAAACGGCTGTAACAAAATCGGCTACGGAAGCGGCTTTTATACGCTTTTCAATTCTGTCCCAAGGCGTCATTAAATCCGAAAGGGATATGACACAGAAGTCATGACCGATTGGGCATCCCAATAAAGCGGCGGCTTTCTGAAAGGCACTGATTCCGGGTAAGACTTCTATTTCGACATCGCTTTTGCGTTCTACTTTCATTTCGTACACAAGCGGACACATTCCGTATATACCTGCATCGCCCGAACTTATGACACAAACTGTCTTTCCTTGTTCGGCATATTCAAATGCCTGTATAGCACGTTCTCGTTCTTTTTTCATACCCGTGTCTATACATAGGGCATCGTCTTTTGTTATATTTTCTATAAATTGAAAATAATATTTATATCCGACTATGACATCTGATATTTTTATGGCATCTAATACTGCCGGTGTAATATCTTCTTTTGAACCCGGACCTATTCCGGCAACAATAATTTTTCCTGACAACATATTATTTATATGAAATTGTAACTATCTATTTTTTTAATCTTTTGAATTTTCGTTTTAGATATCTTATGCCCAACATCACTCCCGTCAATGAAACAAGTAATCCTCCAAGCATGGTTGTCCATACAATGATATTCCATAGACGAGGACGTTCGACCAAGAATTTGATATTGAAACAATGAATGCCCTGATACAACCATTTACGCAATCTTGTGTTGGTGTTGTAATTTGTAATTTCACCCGTCTCAGGGTTCACATAATGTATATTACCATCGGCATCGTTTACCTTAACTTTATAAACAGGCAAAGGCAGCTGACGTCGCTGATTGACATAATAATTATCGTATTCTGTCATCAGTTCGATGGTAAAAGGCTCTGCGTGTATTTCTTTCATTCTTGCTTCTACCCTATTTTTATCGAGCAAAAGCCTGCCGACTGTATCGGCAGATGCATCGAACAGCATCACTTGTCCATCAATAAAAGTCTTGTAAACCGGCATATTGCCGAATCCTGCCCATTCTAAACTTTTTATTCTGCCTGAATAGGTTTCTATTATTCGACGGTAATCGAGTTTATATTTACTCGCTTCAACAGGCATACTATCGTCAGAAACTGCAGTGGCAATATCTTTGTTATGTGTTTTCACAAGCCATTGTGGCACTTTCTGCAATGACATCATACCGCTGAATATATATGTGAAAACAAATAGCCCAAAAACTGAGCCTAATATGTGATGCCATTTATATTTGAATTTCCGATATGGTGTGCCATATTTCTTTTTAGACTTGTAATAAATGCAAAATGAACGTATGCCGAGTACAATTCCGAACAGGCACATCAGGCTTCCTAAACCCGCCAAAGGTATTACAATGGCTTTCCATAAATCCGCATCTTGTCGGATACGTGTAAAATAAACCCAGTGTGGTATAGCTCCCACCCAAGACCAGAACCGTGAATCTTTATCGGTAAATTGCAATACCTCGCCTGTGCGTGATGATACGTACAATTGATGTCTGGCTTTATCTGAGAAATAAAATTTATAGATCGGAAATTCCGCCCGTAATCTACTGAAAGGTATCCATTGCTCAAGATCATAAAGGGTGTCGATTCGAGCTATTTGAGTATCACTCCAACGCTTTGCGTATTGACACCACTGTTCATGGTTCATGAGTTCTTTTTTTGTCAACTGATCAGCGACAGCTACACGTGTTATAGTGTCTGAATTAGTCACAAAGAAATGAGGTTCACCGATATTTGAATTCAATTCAATTTTGGTATTCCTGACACCGGCAAAACGATATTCATCTATCGGAGGTAAACTGTCCGAAGCACAAAGACTATCCATTCTTGCCATACGATCGGATTTAGTAACCCTCGGAAAGTAATGGTATATCAGTACTAATCCCGATATAAACCACATGACAAAAAGGATACTAAATATTGTACCCAACAATCGGTGTAAGCCGTAAATTATTTTTTTCAATTTCTTCATCTCAACTGAGAAACCGAAAGGTTAGAATTTACCAATTTCCATTTTAATGGTTGTAATTTTAAAGCTCTTGTACTGCATCGTCAATATTTCAGACTTTCTTGATTGTACCTAAAACTTAATAATGATGCAGGGTATTATTCTTCGGATGTCATTTTTTCGCCTGTCTTTTCGTAAACTGATTTTTTCTCCATGATATCAAGTTTACGGTTATGGCTTGTGAACTGCATATGGGAAACTATTATATCCTGAATGCCTTTATTCTGTCCAAGTCCTTCCATTTTAACTGATACGTTGTAACCCTCTTTTTCCAACATTTCTTTCCAATCAATCGTAATGTCGTTTTTGGCGTGTTCACCCGCCACAAACATAAATGGAACGAGTATTACATCCTTCAATCCAGACTTTTTCAATTGATTCAACATATCATCGTATTCGGGATAACCCTCAATTGTACCGACAATGAAATTATTAAAGCCTTTTGCCTTCAACATATAGTCAAGCATGGCATATTGAGCTGTTGTAGGATCGTAAGTACCATGTCCGACCAAAACATAGGCTTTATTTTTATCCGCATCTGCAGTTATCACATTTATAACTAACTCGTAATCATGTGGGTCATAAAGCAAAGGATTGCCGATACGTATATCCTTGAAAAGTCCTTTTACTTCATCAACATTTCTGATCAGCGACTCCATTTCCACTCCTTGAATTATAGTGGAGCCTTGAACAAGAACATGCGTATACCCTTCTTTATGAAGTTGTTGCAGTGCTTCGAGCGGATTTAATTTCACAATTCCCCTATCAGATAATCGCTTTATTATTATGCGTGATGTATAGGCTTCACGAACTTCGACATCCGGAAATTGTTTTTTCACTCTTTCATTCAGAGCATCTATTGTCAGCGCGCGTGTATCGCTGTGTGTTGTACCGAAATGAACCATCAATATGGCGGCTTTATCTCCTTTCTGCATCGAACCGAAAAAATCGGAATGTACATATTGCGCGCCGTGCGCAAATAAACTTAACGCGGAAAGCCATATCAGAAACGATAGACAGATAGTTTTCATCATTAATATTTTTTATTTGGAAAATTTAATTGCCATGCTTACATATACCACACGTCCGGGCGAAAGTGTAGCGTAATTAACTCCATAAGGACGATCGTCAACGAAGTTGAAAATATTTTCGATCCCGAAGCCCGGTTCAAGAGATAAGCCATTGAAGTTTTTCAGTTTGTGACGGGTCGATATATTCCATAGATTAATGTTTCGTCCGTCATTGGCTTTGTAATAACGCCTGCTTTGCAAACGTCCGTTGAAGTTGATGTTAGAATCCACAATCCACCATTTTTTATTCCAATTGGCATTAATGGTTCCCGTGTGTTTGCTGATCTTCTCCAATTCATTACCAGTATCAAAGTCTTTTGAATCTATATAGCTGTACCCTAAGCCAAGACTGAGACCATATCCGAAATAGGAATTAAGATTTACATCCAATCCTTTGATTTTGACTTTAGAGGCATTTGCATATTTTCTAACATTATCATATTTGCCTTCAAGGTCGGCAGGTATTGATTCTAAGTCGACCAACTTAATGAGATTTTTCACGTCATTGATATAGCTACTGACTGATAAGCTCAAAAAGCTGTTATAATACTCTGCATTGATTGAGTAATAATTTGATGATTCGGGATCAAGTTTTTCATTTGCCAGCATCAATGTTTTTTTGCCACTACTGCTTATGTCTTCCTTATTGCTATAAAGGTATTTAAGATCAGGGGCTTTATATCCTGCGGAATAGGATGCACGGAAATTAAAATTTCCGAAAGAATACATAGCCGCTAACTTGGGTGTAAAACGATTTTTGAATGTCTCATTGTACAGGTATCTGAAACCGGGCACAAATTGCAATTTTTTATTTAACAAACGAATTTCATCCTGAGCATAAAACGACAAGGTGTAAACATCTCGTGAGCCATCGGCGATGTCAGTTACACTATTCAGATAATTGAGCTGATATTGTGTTCCTAAAGTTATTCGGTTCATATCGCCTGCACTTAATGAGCCTTTAAGGTTCGCATCATAATATTTCTGACGACGGACAAAAACTTTTTCTCCGTTCTGATAAGGCTTGCTGTCTCTGATATAAATCTTATCATGATCGAAATTGTCCATATACATATCAAGATTAATGATAGCTTTTTTCTTAACCAGATATTTTCCACCTGTTGCTACTGAATAGTCTTCATATTTCAGATTATAAGCCTGATCTTTGGGGTTACGTTTCAATTGCCTGTCAAACAGATTGCCTTCGAGATAAAAACTCATTGCATTGCTTGCATCAACCGTAAATCGTTGGTTCAAAACATCAGAATAAAACGCATTAACCGGTCTTTTATAAGTATCTTTCAATTTACCTTTACTAAATTCCTGCGGATTAAGTTGCCAACCGTGTGACTGATTACGCTGAAAGGATGTGGATGAACCAAGCCATTTTGTATTTACGTCTATATTAAATGCTTGCGTAAACTGCCCCCATTCTGCATAACGTGTGTTAGAGCTGATGGATAAAAAATCTTTCGGCTTGTCTGTAATGATATTTATCACACCGCCCATTGCCTCTGAACCATACAAAGAGGATGCCGCGCCTTTCAGAATCTCTATCCGTTTGATATTAGACATATTTATGCGTGACAGATCAATGTTTCCCGAAACATCTCCTGCCAGCCTTTTACCATTTATCATAATGATGACATATCTGTTACTCAAACCATTGAGCTGAAGGTAAGAACCCATTGCATTGGGGGTAAAAGAGAGTGAAGGGGTAAGTGCCATCATGGTATTTTCAAAAGAACCGAAACTTACGTTCCGAATTTCTTTTTGCGAAATAATATCTACCGCCACAGGAGCATTTTTCAGTCTGTTATGCGTACCTGTACCTGTTACAACCACTTCGTTTAGTTTGAGTGGAGAATCATTGAGTGTTATTCTCAGATTTTCTTCGCTCTTATCGACTAATGTATGTTTTCCTTCGTAATTCATTGAAGAAACCCGCAGAGAATATTTGCCTTCGGGTACATTATTAAGTACAAAGTCGCCTTCGGAATCCGTAACTGTACCTATATTGGTATATTCTAACCAGACATTGGCATTGGTTATGGGTCTTCCTGAATTATTGGTTACTTTACCCCGAAAGATCATTTGCGCAAATGCAAAATTTACAGCGCAACTAAGACAGGCTGTCAACAATAATTTTCGAAACATATAAATTGCATGTAGTTAATAACTATACTCCTGACCCCGAGAATACCGATTACAAAGCTGTTAGGCAGGTTTCCTGACTTGCTCTATCTCTGAATACCCTTCCCATCCGATCAGTCCTACTTCCCTGCATACGACGAACCTAAATTCAGACAAACAGGCTTCAGACCAATTAAAGACAGTGGTTTAAAGTATCATTCAAAGATTTATACATGAGCTTACAGTAGCGGGCACTGTTCCGGACTCTAACCGGATTCCCTTTTAATGTGACAGACGAACGCCTGACGACATCACCTAAACCATGAGCAAAAGTAAGCCTTTTTGATAAGATAACGGCTAATTATATAAAAAAATATAGTATAAATTAGCTTCAAAAACATTCTGCTTTTATACTTTTGTTTTACAATCAATATACACGTTCATGAATAGACAATCCCAATTCCTAATCGGGGCAGCCAATTCCGGCTCAGGAAAAACAACTATAACCATCGGATTACTGAAAGCGTTAAAAAAAAGAGGCATGAAAATTCAGCCTTTCAAATGTGGACCCGATTATATAGATACTAAATTTCATGAGGCGGCAGCTCAAAATCCATCCATCAATCTTGACCAATTCTTGTCATCAGAGCAACATATTGAATATCTGTTCAATAAGTATTCGCAAGACAAAGATGTTTCGATTGTCGAAGGAGTTATGGGACTGTTCGACGGATATAATAAAATGGAGGGTAGCAGTGCCCGAATCGCCCAAATACTTGATATACCTGTTATACTTGTTGTCAATGCAAAATCAATGGCATATTCATCAGCGGCTTTACTTTACGGTTTCAAAAATTTTTATCCTCAGATCAAAGTTAAAGGTGTTATATTCAATTTTGTGGGATCGGAAAGTCATTACAGCTTTCTCAAAGATGCTTGCGATGATGTAGGCATCGAGGCATTGGGTTATCTACCAAAAAACATTGAGATTGAAACTCCCTCAAGGCATTTGGGATTAAGCCTCGACGGTGAAAAACAATTCGATAAACTTGCGAATAAAATAGCTGATCTTGTTGAAAAAACCCTGGATATCGACCGTCTTCTCGAAATATCTTCAAAAGAAAGAGAAAAACAAATAATTAAACCCAAAGCTGTAAACAGTCCGAAAATCAAAATAGCTGTTGCACGTGATGCCGCATTCAACTTTGTTTATCACGAGAATATAGAATATCTGAAACAATTGGGAGAGGTAATATTTTTCAGTCCGATCAAAGACAATAAATTACCGGATACGGACTTACTATATCTTCCGGGCGGATATCCCGAATTATACTTATCAGAATTAGCCGCTAATAATTCGATGAAACACAGCATTGAAACCTATATTGAAAACGGAGGAAAGGCTATCGCCGAATGCGGGGGTATGATGTATTTATCTGAATCAATTACCGATCAGCAAGGCAATACATACCCAATGGCAGGACTTTTAAAGCAAAAAACAACCATGATGCAAATGAAGCTCAAACTGGGTTACAGAAAATTCTGCTATAATCAACTTCAATTGGCAGGACACGAGTTTCACTATTCTGCCATCGAAGAAAATTGTACTAACGCTGAAACGGATATATCTATTTACAATGCTAAAGGGCAACCCGCAAATACAAAATTGTTCAGATATAAAAACCTGATAGCCGGATATACTCATATTTATTGGGCTGAAATGGAAAATTTAATGGATATTTTTAATTAACTATCGAAATGAAGATTTACACACGCACGGGCGATAAGGGTAAAACAGGTATTCACGGAGGGCAACGGGTTGAAAAAGACGATATACGTATAGAAGCTAACGGATGTCTTGACGAGCTAAACAGCATGATCGGGGTTGTGCGTTCATTCTTACCCTCGGAGCATGAATATGACAACATACTTTTCAAGATACAATCTGATATGATGGTCATAATGTCACATGTGGCGACTCCATCACAAATCAGAGACCAAAATCCGAATGTGTTAAATTCCAACATCGTCTCCGAATGCGAATCAATAATAGACTCTTACTTAACAAAGCTGGAAGAAAGCCGTTTTTTTGTGCTTCCCGGCGGTAATCTTATATCAGCTCATCTCCAATTGGCAAGAACCATAGCCCGACGTTGTGAACGGCGTTTATGGACACTCACTAAAATTGACGAAGTTCCGGATCTTATATTGCAATATATAAATCGTTTATCGGACTTGTTATTTGTGATGGCACGATACGAAATGCAATCACAAGGACAAATGGAAGAAAAATGGCAGCATTTTATGTACAAACCAAAACGAGCTGCAAAAAAAGAAGAGTAGCCGACCGGACTACTCTTTAAAAATATTTTATCAGATTTTAACACTTATCACTGACAAGATCAGAGCTTAAAGATGGTTGTAAAAGTAAAACTACGTCCCGGTTCGGGCAACCATTGTATGCTGTTCTCGGCAGATTTAGAATAATGCTTATCGAAGATATTATCAACATTTAGTTGCAATGACCAATTTTTGTAACTGTAACTCGACATGGCATTACCTATGAATGCTCCGGCAAAAGGCATTTTGTTAGCAAGGTCGGCATAAGACTTACTCGCATAATCAAAACCAATACCCAACTTAAACAATTTTTTTGCAGAGGCATTATTGAAAAATAACCATCCGAAAGCAGTATTAACTGGTGCATAAGCAAGGTAATTACCTTTCAGATTTGATTTAGAAACTGAAGTATTGGAGAATTCTCCCGCTTTGGTAATAATCAGGGCATAACCTGCATTAAAGTCGATGTACTTCATCGGAGCATATTTGGCTTCAATTTCAAACCCTTTTGAATTGATGCGTCCGACTTGTCCGAATACGGTTTTGCCCTCAATGTTTTTACCAAGATTCTGTACTATATTAGTTTTTTCGATGTAGAATGTAGAAAATTCAACAGCAAGGTTATTATGTACTCTCGAATGTATTCCGACTTCGTACTGAACACCTTTTTCAGGGTCATAAACTTTTCCTGTCGAATTAGGCTCAACTACCTTGCCATTGCTGTTCAGGTAAACATTTTTTGAATCGCCAACGGTTCTGACAGGTTTAAATGAGTTTGACACAGAAGCATATACTCTGTTATTTTTGGCGAATTCATAAACCAGCCCAACTTTGTAAGTAAAAGCATTATCATTCAGCGTACTTTCATCACCTCTCTTGGTAACATTCTTGTTGTCATCAATCTGGTCTGTTCTGATATCTCTTTTAAACATATTGTATCTTAATGCAAGCATCATAGATAAATTATCCAAGATTGTGATATTATCAAAGGCTGAAATTGTGTTATAATATTCTTTATAGCGGATGATATTCGTAAACTTAGCGTCCAGATATCCGGGATTGGTTATAGGATTATATATCGACATTACAGTTGTGGTGGCAGGTCCTGAAAATTTACTTCCCTGCCATCTCTTAAGATAGAAATGAGAAAAATCGTAACCGAAAGACACAACATGTTTCATTCCCAACAGGTTAAGATTACCTTGCAATTCAATCTGGTTGCCTACATAATAGTTATCGTAGTCGAAATGAAAAGGTTCTCTTTTGATTGAGTCCACGCTGATATAAATTTTCTCATCGCCGTTCATATAATAATCTTTATAGATACCCGGCGTTTTGGTTGTCAGATGTGAAAACTCTTCCGATTGCAAATAACTTAATGTATTATAAGAAATTCCGACTTGTTCCCTCAACTTCCATTTGTCAGAAAAAAGATGTTCCCAAACATTTGTTGACGAGATATGTTTGTCGTTGAGATGATCATCTACATAAGTATAATTAGTTTTCTTCCAGTTAAGTCCTTTGGGGATATCACCTGTTGAATATATTTTTTGATCATTCTCATCATATATATCATCTTTAAAACGTGGTATTCCCGGATCGGTATGCACACGATTATCGTATGCAATGGCTGAAAAATGGAACTTATTTCTCAAATCGGGCGAATAATCGAAGGCAAGATATACATTATTTGATTTTTTAGAATTGTCACGCCATCCGTCACTACTGACACCCGAAAAATCAAGTCTGAAATTTACTTTATCGGACAAAGCTCCCGAAGCACCTACCTGTGCCGAATAAGTATGCCAACTTCCGCCTGAAAGTCTCGCATCAAGGCTTGTCTTTGGCGATGGTTGTTTATAAAGCAGGTTGACAACGCCTCCGATGGCTGAATAACCTGACATTGCGGAGGCAGGTCCTTTCAGTACTTCAATCTGGTCCACACCCACAAATGTTGATGTCGGAGCTGATGAATACACCTGAAAACGTTCGTCTCTGATACCGTTTGAAAGCACCACAACTCCATCTAAACCGCGCGCACGGAATATCTGAAAGCCGCCATAAGCGTTTAAAACTCTAAGTCCGGTGGTTGTCTTGTTTAACCCCAACATATCTTTGATATTCAAATCATTCAAAGTCTTAGATTTAACAACTGAAACCGTCAGAGGGGTTTGTTCGATGGGAACAGGTAATTTTGAAACACTCATTTTTTTAGTTTGGCGACCTATCACCACTTGTTCTTTCAACTCGATGTCAGAACTAAAATCCACCGAATCTTTAGAAAAAGGTTCCGCACCATCGGTCAACATTTTGCTACCGGCAAAAACAGGCGTCGCCAGTAATAAATACAAGCATGGAATAAACAGCTTTTTCATTCTTACTTCATTTAATTTTAATATCTAATTTTCTCAATCATTCAAAATTCATTATCGAGCTGTAACATAAATCTTTCGGCTGTAAACGGCTATTTCGGAATACATCAGCGAGTGACTGAATTATACGATATGTTAATGACGTTACTGATACTATAAACATGTTCTGATAGTTAAACGAATTTAACACACCTGTTTAAGTAATTCACATGCTCATTAACCTTAGCAGCCATAGACAAAATGACTTTATGGTACATGTAAATACAATTAAAAGTTTATCACAGAACAATATCTGTTTATGCCCAATGGAGCGAGGTTCATACTTGTTCAAGCTATTCGACAAACAGAATTATGTAAGAATTTACTCCTGACCCCGGGAGTGCGTTCTAAAATTTGTTCATGGCAGGTTTCCTGACTTGTTCTCTTTTTAACGGTCTTCCCTCTAATGTTTTTAGAAGTGACAATTGGATTTGTTAAAAAGACTAAAGAACTTACAGTAGCGGGCACTGTTCCGGACTCTGACCGGATTCCCTTTCATCGCTTATCAGAAAAATAAGCAACTCACCATATTCGGATGTAAAGGTAATATTTTTATTTATTTATAACGTATGCTAACTAAAGAACTATTAATTATTTTGGCTGTACAGCTCATTAAATTTAAATCAAAAACACTCCGAATCTAAGTCCTGATGAGGGAATGCACAGTTTAAATAAATTTTGAATTATTGAAAAAATATTCTGAAAAATTATTTACGGTGGTCAGTAATTTCAAAATTTGCCACAGCTTGTTTTAATAAAACAGAATCGAATTGGTTGACACGTTCTAATTCAAATTGATGATTTTCGTGTTTTTTTACTAAAAATTGTTCGACTTTTCGTACCGGCGACAATATTGTTAAAATATCATTCTTCCAATAACCTAAATTCTGATAGGTAGCCACAAAAGCCCTCGACTGATAATCGGACATGAAAACATCTTTTCCGTAGAATTCTGAATCGTATGAAAAATGAAGCAACCCGAACAATGTGGGCATCAGGTCGATCTGAGAAACCAGCGTATTGATTTTACGAGGTTTAATAAAACCGGGCGCATAAATAAATGCAGGTATGTGATATTTGTCTAAAGGGATTTCAGTTTTGCCTGCACTTGATGCGCAATGATCTGCCACAACAACAAAAACTGTATTATTGAACCAAGGTTGCTTGCGTGCTTCCTTTATAAACATACCGATAGCATAGTCAGTGTATTTAATTCCGCCTTTGCGGGATTTAATGGTAGGCGGAATATCAATCCGCCCATCGGGATAGGTGAATGGACGATGATTGCTGACCGTCATTATGTGTCCGAAAAATGGTTTACCCGATTCTGCATCTTGATTGAATATTTTGATTGCTTTTCTGAACATATCTTCATCACAGACACCCCAGATATTGCTAAAGGTTATCTCGTTTTTCGTAAAATTATTTTTATCTATGACTTGATATCCATTTCCGCCGAAAAAGGATTTCATATTATCGAAATAGCTGTCACCACCATACAGATATTGGACGCTGTACCCTCTATCTTTCAATACTTTTCCGGTTGAGAAAAGATCAGCGTTATCGGCTCGTTTAATGACACTACCACCCGGGCAAGGCGGAAGGCATAAGGTCACAGCTTCTAACCCTCTGACTGTTCTATTGCCTGTTGCGTACATTTCATCAAAGACAAGGCTTTCGTTAATCAGACTATCTATATTGGGTGTAATATTATCATCGTTTCCATATCGGCGGAGGTTAGATGCACTAAGACTTTCGACTGTTATCAGTATGATATTTTTCCGAATTTCAGGCAACGAATCTCTTATTTGCTGCACATTGTTTGGTGCAATGCGTCCGTATAGATTGTTAAGTATATGTACTGCTTCGTCTTTGGGGATAGTCACATAAAAATCTGAATAGCATAACTCACTATTCGTAAACGCTACACAGAAACGATGTATTCCGTTAGCCTGTAAATCGTTATAAAAAACATTTTCCCGATCTTGGAAACGTGTATCGAACTGAAGTGTCACATATGCACTTATTGCTAATAGAAAATAAATAATTGAAGCAATAACTTTATTCTTGAACGAGGGATATGTAACAAACATATCCTTTTCTTTTCGCAATAAAAAGTATGTAATCGCCCCTGCCAATACGAATAGAACTGAGAATAACGGAACGATGGGATAAGATTCTCGGATATTACCGATAACTTCATTTGTATAGATAAGATAATCAACAGCTATAAAGTTATATCGGACACCAAATTCGTCCCAGAAAAAATATTCCCCGATGGCAATAAACAGAATTGCTCCAACATATATGAATATCACCAAACCGTAACAAATTTTGCTCCATGTATCTCTTATCTTCGGGATAAAAAGCCGAAGACCGAAGCTGATAAATTTATATGCAAGCAAGCCTTTAACGATTTTAGGAACCGCACTGCCGTATTCATCAAAAACAGTATTGAATAAACAGACATATGCTAATGCCACTCCGATTAATGCGAAAATGATATATCCCCAAGGACTTTTGTATTTGGAACGTGACATGAATACAAGACATAACCAAAGAAAGAAAAATCCGATAATGGATATACAAAAGTCATTGATTGCTCCCAGAAAGAAGATTTGCAGTAAGTCTGTACATGAAAAATTAAACTGCGTCTGTTGGTTACTTAAAAGAACAACACGGGTTATTAAACCGATAATAAGATAGAAGCAGGTCAACTTGAAAAAAGGGTTAAGAAAGAAGCGGTATTTTTCTAAGACATTATTGTTTTTCATTCTTACATTATATTTAAGGCACTAAAACATTCAAGCCTCTATGGATCAATCTTATATTAATATTTTTACCTGTATAAACAGCGTTACCGTCAAGGTGCATCACACCCTCATTTTCTCTCTCGATAAGAGCTTCGCTGCAAATAAGTTCATGTAAATTGGGATTATTATTGATGCGTTTTGTAAATATATCGAAAGCCGTACGGGGTACATCTGTGAAAGATAAAGGGTTCAGTATGGCAATGTTCATCATACCATCGCTAATATCGGCGTTAGGAGCAATATAGGCATTGTTACCATATTGAGACGCATTAGCACAGGTGATTGTAAAAGCCTTCCCCCTAAATGAACCATCGGTAGTGATAACGTTGTATTGTTCAGGCTCGAAACGTAAAAATGTATCGAACATATTTTTGGCATACATCATTATACCACGTTTCTTTGTGCTGAGAGCTTTTTCACTCACGAGCGCATCATAGCCCACTCCACATGTACAGAAGAACAAATTATCATTGGCTATACCATAATCAATGGCAATCACTTTTTTTTGCCTCAACACACCAATGGCTTTATCAACACCCATCGGTATGCGCAAATGTCTGGCTAAACCATTACCCGATCCTGATGGGATAATACCCAAAGCAACATCTGTCCCCACCAATGCTTGTGCAACTTCGTTGATAGTGCCGTCCCCTCCTACCGCTATAATGAAACGAACACCACGCTTTACGGCTTCTGATGCAATCTGTGTGGCATGCCGGGAATAGCGGGTATAGAAAAAGCGAACTGAATATTCTTCATTAAGATCGGATAAGAGGTTCACGATTTTTTTCTTCGACCCTGTACCTGAAATCGGATTAACAATCACAAAAATCTCATCTGCGGAAAAGTAGTTGTTTTCCATTACCATGCTTTTATAATGAATACAGATACATTTAAACGCTGCCGATGGAGGATGGTGAGGAAATCGTTTTCAGAGGGAAAAAGATATTCAAACATGGTATTATGAGATTTTTGTTAAAACTTCCACAAAGAAGCATCGGAGATTTTGTAGAAATTTAGAATTCGCATTATTAAAATCTTAAAAATGTTAAATTCAAACTTTCTACTAAATGTTTATCATAGATTTGCCTCCTGATCATGAAAACGGAACTTCAATACAATTTCAACTCTGATTGAACTTATACTCAAACCAAACCGATACCTACAATCTGAATATTGATTGTCATATTAACTGAAACATGAAAATATTGATTATTGAAGATGAAAGGGAACTTTCGCAGAATATCAAGAAATATCTTTCGACTGAAAATTATGTTTGTGAACAAGCCTATAATTTTGATGAAGCACTGGACAAAATCACACTCTACTCTTATGACTGTATTTTGCTCGATCTGAATTTGCCGGGTGGCGACGGACTTAAGATTGTTGAAGAAATAAAAAGACGACGTATCGAAAGCGGTATCATCATTTTATCGGCAAGGGGAACTTTAGACGACCGTCTGGAGGGGCTGAAAATCGGTGCGGACGATTATTTGTCAAAACCTTTTCCGTTGTCTGAATTGAGTATGCGGATATATGCTTTATTACGCCGTCGAAATTTCTACAACAACAACGTCATAAAATCCAATGAAATCGAAATAGACCTACTCGCCAAAACCGTGAAAGCGAATGATCTGAATATCGTTTTAACTAAATCTGAATATGAACTCCTGTTATATCTGGTAAGCAATAAAAACAGAGTTATCTCTAAAAACGCGATTGCCGAGCATCTGTCAGGAGACATGGCAGATATGCTCGACAGTCAGAACTTCGTATATGCGCATATCAAGAATCTGAAAGCTAAACTTGCCGAAGCCAGTAGTCTCAATCATATAAGAAATGTTTACGGAACAGGGTATCAATGGGAAGAATGAAAAGTCTGTTAAATAAAAGTACCGACCATTTTACCATTTCAACAATCATAATATTGATTTGTTGCTCTCCGCTTTTCTTCATCATTATGAAACATTTCTATGCTGAAGATTTGGATGAACTGATCATCTTCAGAAGCGATGAATTTGTGGCCGACCATCTGCCGCAATTCAGCATCAATGAAATTTCTATCTGGAATAATTATAATGAAGATATGTGCATTGTATCAGCTGACGAAGCAACCAATCTATCCATAAAAGATATGCACCACGTGGTTCAAAAACCTTTTTTTAATAAAGCCGAAGGGCATGAGGTGGACTATCGGGTATTCAGTAGAAATATTGAGATTGAGGGTAAACCTTACATTCTTTTGTCACGTATTGCTATGATTGAAGATAAAGATCTGATCAGAACTCTTGCGGGACAATATGGCATTTTATTTTTAGTGTTGTTTGTATGTATGTTTGTTGTACAAAGAATCATGTCGAAAAGGTTGTGGAAACCTTTTTACAACAGTTTGTCAAAAGTTGAAAAATTTGATCTTGAGCGTGGCAATATCCCCAAATTCAGAAATACACAGGTCAAAGAATTTGACAGACTGAATACTATATTAACTAATTTAATCGACAATAATTTAAGGGCTTACAATCAGCAAAAAGAGTTTGTACAGAATGCTTCGCACGAATTGCAAACTCCTTTAGCCGTTTTTCAGAGCAAGCTGGATGTTTTCTTCCAAGATCCCAATCTTACAAAAGAGCAAGTAGAAACCATTCATTCTCTTTATGATATTTTATCGAGAATGACACGCCTCAATAAGAATCTGCTTTTATTGGCAAGGATAGATAATAATCAATTTAATGAGACTGAAAATATAGATTTTAACAAGATATTGCTGAAGCAACTGGACAATCTGAAACCGTTGGCTGAAAGTGAAAACATTGCTATCACGACACATCTTTCTGAACATATCATCCTGAAAGCAAACAAAATACTTCTTGAAAGTCTTATCAACAATCTGGTTGTCAACGCCATCAGCCACAATATAAGCAACGGTAACGCCCGAATCGTTATAACACTTAACAGTGATTTTTTCGCAATCCAAAACACGAGCGACACTTTACCTTTAGACAAAGAAAAAATATTCCGACGTTTTAGCCGTACATCGGAAAACAGGAAAGGTAACGGAATGGGGTTATCTATTGCATATCAAATATGCAAATTGCATAACTGGCAATTAAATTATAAATACTCCGACAGTATGCACTGCTTTGTAATCTATTTTAATAATTAATCAGAGCCAAGTTTTTGCACTTTATAAATATCAATGTTATTTACAGGATAATCAATACTTTGCAGATAGCTGTATGTGGTAACTCCTCTTACAAGAATACGTTTATCTAAAGGTATTTTTCCATAAACTTTGAGAAAATTTTCTACACACGAGGGCGAGCTAAAAACAATGACATCCACCGAATTTAAATCAACTTTTCGTACAGCTTCCGGCATGGTGTTGCGATAAGCAATTACTGTTTCGACTGATAGACCTATATCTTTCAACCCCTTAGGTATGATTTCCAACGCCAGATCAGATCTTGGCACTAATACATGCCCGCTGATCTGATGTTTTCTGAACATCTCGACAACTCCTGCCGAATCTTCATTTTCAGCCTGAAAATCAGCTATGATGCCATGTTTCAAAAGCTCTTGTGAGGTGGTTTTTCCTATCGAAAAGATTTTCATTTCCCGTAAATGTCTGCAATCTATACCCGTTTGCAACATTTCTTCAAAGAAATAATGCACAGTGTTTCTGCTTGTGAAAAGCAGATTTTGAAATTCTTTCAGACGAGATATTTTAGTTCTTAACTGATCTTTATTTTCAAGAGGTTGAATTTCGATGAGCGGAGTATGTACAATTTTCCCCAAATGCGCATAAGGTGCAATATCGAGACCTGTAACAAGAATATTTTTACGGGAATTGATTTCTTTAGCTGTTTTAAATCTCAAATCAACAACTTTACCGACAATAACAATAATCGGGGTTGGGAATTGTATCTCTTCATCGGATAGCTCTTTCAGCGTATAAAAAAATTCTTTCTGATCTGGTCGTGAAACATTATGCACAAGCGCAACAGGTGTATCTGCATCACGACCTTGTGCAAGCATAGCCTTGGTGATTTCTCTAATCCTACTGCCGGCCATATACAGCACAAGTGTGTCTGTTTCCGGTATTTGCTGACCATGCAAAGCATGACCTGATACAAATGCCAATGAAGAGGCTATATCTCTATGTGTCAACGGAATCTTACAAACTGAGGCTAAAGCGTTAGCCGTTGATATACCCGGAATAACTTCGACTTCTATTAGGTTACTTTGCAAGTACTCGACTTCTTCGCCTCCGTGAGCAAAAATCATCGGATCGCCGCCTTTAAGCCGTACAATGGTTTTTCCGTCGAAAGCACTGTTTACTAAAAGGGTGTTTATATCTTTTTGTTCTTTGGAATGTACGCCTTTTCGCTTTCCGACATAAACAGTATCCATATTTTCCAAATCTTCAAATACTGACTTATCTATCAGATCGTCATAATATATAATATCAGCTATTGCCAATAATTTTCGTCCTTTGACAGTCATCAACTCCGGATCGCCCGGACCTGCTCCCACCAAATATACTTTTCCCAACGATGGACGAAAATCTATCTTTCTGAATAGCTCAGCTAAATCGGTTCTTCCTTTTTTGGCTACAACTGCCAATGAGCCTTGAAGGGGATGTGTTTCAAACGGTAAAATTTCCGAAATACGATCCTCAAGACCTAAACGTTTTAACGCACAGGTAGCCACAATAACTGCATCGTAATCTCCTTTATCTGCCTGTTCCAAGCGTTCTTCTATGGTTCCACGAATCCCTTTCAAAACTAAATGAGGATTGGCAAGATTTAATTCAGACTTTCTTTTCGCCGAACTTGTACCCACAATTGTACCGTCAGGTAATTGATTTAATTTATTAAAGGGCAATCCTTTTCGACATACAAGCGAGTCGCTGTTATCGACCCGATGTGTAAGGGCTATGATCTCTAAACCTTGGGGCAAAGGGTATGGTAAATCTTTTGCTGAATGGATTGCTACATCGGCTTTTTCGTCCAACAGCAAAAAATCGAGTTCTTTTGTAAAAAAATCGGCAGGTATGTTGTCATTCAACAAGGAAATATCTTTGTGATTGTCGCCATATGATTGTAATGAAATCAATTCATATTCTACATCTGTTAATAAATCAAAGACTTCTTCCACTTGCCTGAGGGCAAGATTACTCTTGCGGCTTGCAACAATAAGTTTCTTATTCATAATCATCAATTATTGTCTATTATCAGAATATCGTCATCAATCAATTTCTGTATCTGATTCCTGATATTTATGGCATGTTTACAACTGTTGCCGTTTGTTCCTATCGCAATCGTTATTTCGCCATTTTTACAGATAGCAGGGGATACAAAAGTTGATTTTTCGGGATTATCACAAACTGAATAGAGTATATTCCTGCTTTCGCACTCCTCCCCTATCTTGTTGTTCAGCTCTGTGTCGTCCGTGCAGGCATAGACCATAAAAAAGCCATCTGCATCGCCAAGCTGATATTCACGCTTGAAAAAAGTGAACTGATAATTCTGCAATTCGTCACATATAACGGGCGATATAACGGTTATTCTTGAGGTGAAACGTGATAAGCCTTTAGCTTTTAATAAGGCAGCTTTACCACCGCCGACAATCAAAATATCTCGGTCATAAAGATTTACTAAAAGAGGTGCAAATTGCTTCATTCTTATTTATTTTTATAGTTCCTTGTCCGACTCATTATTTCTTTTAATCCGACAGCATTATTGAGTTGATAAATTGAGTAGGCAATTGAAATCAATAAAATCGTTATGGAGATTGCCAACCAATATTGTATTTTATATTGAGCAGCATAAAATGTTACCAGTATAAGCGCAATACAAACCATAAATATTTTTATGTTTATTACATCCCATCTGAAAGCAATTAAATTTCGGAGTACGAAATATATTATGATGAGATAAGATATATAAGCAATCATATAAGCTATTCCAACAGAATCGAGCGAATAATAAGGAAATAACAAATAGATACTGAGCAAATATATTACACTATACATTGTGTCGCAAATGAAATATAATAAACCTTTGCCTTTGGCAAGCAAGACAAAGCCGAGAGACCATGTCATAACCTTAAAGAAAATACCTATTGTCCGCCAATTCAAAAGTGTATAGGCCGACTGAAAACTATCGGCATACAATAGGGAGAGCAGAATTTTAGAACTCAACAATAAAAATATTATAACCGGCAGTGAAATAATTAATAGAATATAAACCTGTTCATTGATCAGTGTCCTTATCTTACTGTTGTCATCACAGATCAAACTCAGGCGTGGATAAAAATCCACACTTATTGATTTCAGGATAAGCGTAAGATAGACATTTGTAATCGTCCATGCTGCCTGCAATAAACCTAATTGCTCCAGCCCTGCTCTATTTATAATCAAAGACCTGACCATAAATAACGCTATCTGAGTTTGAATAGCGGCTAAAATGATAAAAAAGCCGATTCTAAGGATAAATCGTCCCTCACTCAAAAGGTCTTTAAAAGAAATGGTTACAATCCTTACACCTATCTTTTTCCGATAATACAATGTGCAGACGTAAGTGATGATACTAAAGAAAATGAGTACCGGAACAATTCCCTCTATACCATAGTAATAATAAAGAGGGATCATAACCACCAATCCGAATAAATTGGCAATGACACCCGATTTAATTATGTAACCTATTTGCCTTAATCCCTGTAAGATAACAAGTTCTCCTAAAGCGAGGATATTAAAGATAAGACAAACCGACAAACATGCAATATTTAAGCTGTAAGCATCGCTATTAAACGCCCATCTGCTTATTTTAGAGCAAAACAGAATGCAAAGTAACCCTCCTGATATGGCTAATCCCCAAGACCATTTATAAATAACCGAAATCTTGTTCATCAGGCGTTCCGAGTCTTCTGATACAGCTGCAATTTCCCTTACTCCTGTGGTATCTATACCAAGACTGGTTATAGATTTGATAAGGTCTAATGTGGATTGGTAAATACTTATCAATCCTATTCCCGTATTGCCGAGCAGAATTGCGATAAGTTTGTTGCGAACGATGCCAATCAATACATTGATGATTTGCGCACCGCCCAAAAGTCCCGTAGAGCGTATTATCTGAAAATACGATTTTTTACGCACCGTAAAATTGAATATTACGAGTTATTATTTCCGCAGAAAGTTCTTTGAAAATTACATTCAGAGTATATTTCATAAATTTATATTCTTTAATATCAGTCGTATTATATCTAAAATTCATCACAACATCAATTTTTTATAAGAAACAAAATTCACTGAACAATAATGGTCTGATATGAATTATCTTTCACAATTTAAAATAAGTCACTTCCTTGATTTGATACTAAAATAACGATGAGTAACAAGCATGTCACACAACCTCTTCTATTCCTGGAAGATAGATGTTCTAATAACTATTTGGCAGGTTTTCTGGCTCTCCTCTGGCTGACGCCTTCCCATTCACGGACGAACAGTGGCAAAAGATTGTCAACCAACAAAAATGAGGATCACAGCTGCAGGAACAGCTCCGGTTTTTCACAGGATTCCCTCTTTATTCTCATCGCAATGAATACGCAATGCAAAACCAAATTTCGCAGCAAAGATATTAAAGAATATCAGATGAAGAAATATTTCACAAATATAAATATTAGGCTCTGCAATTCTGATAATCAACCTCAAATAAAAAAATATTTATATGCCTGTTAGTATATTACATTTATTAGGAGACTCATAGACACAAAAAAAGCCAACATATTATAATGTTGACTTTTCCGTAGCGAGAGGGGGGCATGATCCCCCGACCTCACGATTATGAATCGTGCGCTCTAACCAACTGAGCTATCTCGCCATTACCTTATTAGCGGTTGCAAAAGTAGAAGAATAATCTTAACAAAACAAGAGTGTTGAGAAAAAAAGCACAAAAAAAATTCATAATTACACGTTTTTGTCCAATTTATTTAAGCAAGATCGATAAAATAAATAAATGTTATCCCCCATATTCGGCATAAATAGTTCTTTTTACTAATTTTGTAAATAATAAAATTGCCTAAGATTGCTCATGTTTAGGATCAAACGACTCTATATTTTTATAATACAAGCATTTACGCCCTATTTCGCAATGACTTTGGGTATATGTCTTTTCATTATCCTCATGCAGTTCTTATGGGTACAAATCGAAAATTTTGTTGGAAAAGGTATAGATATTCCAGTACTGGCAGAACTTTTCTTATATGCCGCACTAAGTTTTGTGCCAATGGCATTGCCTCTCGCCATATTGCTTGCATCGTTAATGACCTTTGGCGGTTTGGGCGAAAGGCTCGAACTTTTAGCCATTAAAGCATCCGGAGTATCTTTGCTTAGAGCAATGAAACCATTAATAGTATTGATGATCCTGATAACCATCGGCTCATTCCTTTTTCAGAACGAAGTCACGCCACGCATCAATATAAAGTTCAGAACATTACTTTTCTCCATCAAACAGAAATCTCCCGAGCTTGATATACCCGAAGGGGCTTTTTACAACGGCATCGATAAATACAGCATATACGTGAAAAGGAAAGACAAAGAGACACGTATGCTTCACGATGTAATGATTTACGATGCAAGCAACGGCTTCGACAAATTATCTGTGATTGTATGTGATTCTGCTAAGATGCGCACGGCCGAAGATAAAACATTTCTTTTACTGACACTGTATAACGGGCAAGACTTCTCCATGATGTCTAAAAAGAATAACTACCGCACAAACCCGTTTTCGACAAACGAGCAGTATGTGATTCGTGAGAGCTTTAAGAAAAAAGAAATGATACGCCTCTTCGATACAAATTTCAATAGAATGGACGAGTCGATTTATGAAGGGATGCAAATTGCAAAAAACGTCAGCAGACTGACTCACGACATTGATTCGATGCGCATTGTACTTGACAGTTTAAATAAAATTGACAGAAAGATTGTTTTCAATAACTATTATGTATACAATAACGATAATATTAACAAGACTTCAGAAAAAAACGATCAGATACCTGAAACTTTAAAAGAGAATAACATAAATAAAAAATCTGAGCGAATAAGTCTTGATTCACTCATGAATACTCTCAGAGAAGATGACAAACTAAGAATTTTCGAAAGTGCTGCCGCAATCGCCGAAAACAACACCAACACCTTTATTTTTCAGACAATGCCAAAATCTTCATTACAGAAGAATATACGTTTTCATGAAGTCGAAAGGTCACACAAATTTGCGCTGGCATTCGCCTGCATCGTCTTCTTTTTCATAGGTGCCCCATTAGGGGCAATTATCCGTAAAGGCGGAATCGGGATGCCTGTTGTCATTTCTGTGATTTTCTTCATTATTTATCACATCTTGGATAATGTAGGTCTAAAAATGGCGCAAAATGGAGTTTGTGCAATCTGGCAAGGTGTTTGGCTTAGTTCCATAATACTTTTCCCGATAGGCATTTTCCTCAGCTATAAAGCAGTAAACGATTCAGCATTATTCAATACTGAAGCATACGGTAAGTTTTTACGAAAAATACTTTTCATACGTCCTCGTTTAATTGATGAAAGTGAAACACAAATCAACCTTGAGGAAATTAAAGACTTAAGTGTATATGATAACCACAAACAACTGATTGCCGACCTTTCCGTGTTAGACAATAACATGCTGAAAGACGTTATAAAAAATTATAAACAATACAGATATAGTCCGATAGTACAGCCCATAGGTTTAAGTATTCTTAAATCAAGAGGAGATAATCTGTCTGATATTAAGCTCCGAAATTTACATATAGAGGACGCACAGTTCAATCTCAAAGAGTTTATCAAAAACACTAAATTCGCCATATTATCACTTATAAGCGCATTTATAGCGATTATATTTCATCCATTCATATACATTTCGTTCGTAATCTATACCCTATTCATTATCAGGGCATGGTTAAATTATCTCGATTTTTATCATGCGATTAATCATAAACAAAATACAGGTAAACTCACAATTAAAACATTGATATTTTATGTTTTAAGTATAGTTTTTGTTTTTTACCTGAAGAATGAAATGACAAAAGAACTTAAAAACTTAGAGCATCATTAGATATAAAAATATGACTGATATAAAATTAAATACAATAGACGAAGCCGTTTGGGAAATAAAAAAAGGCAATTTTGTAATAGTGGTAGACGATGAAGATCGCGAAAATGAAGGCGATCTGGTCTTAGCCGCAGAAGATATTACTCCCGAGAAAGTCAACTTTATGGAAACTTATGCAAGAGGACTTCTCTGCGTACCAATGTCTGGCAAACGTTGTGATCAGCTTAATCTACCGATGATGGTTGCTAATAACACGTCTACACATTCAACACCATTTACTGTTTCAGTTGATTTATTGACCCATAACTGTACCACGGGAATATCGGCGCACGACCGAGCCGAAACTATTCTTGCATTGGCTAATCCCTCTACTCCCCCCGAAGACTTAGGACGTCCAGGTCATGTCTTCCCATTGAGAGCCAACGAAAAAGGAGTACTTGGACGTATAGGCCATACCGAAGCATCAATTGATTTAGCTCTTTTAGCCGGAAAAGAACCTGTGGCCGTTCTTATAGAAATAAAAAAAGAAGACGGAGAAATGGCTCGTTTACCAATGCTGAAAAAATTTGCAACAGAACACAATATAAAAATTATTTCCATTGCCGATTTGATTAGATACCGACTTCAATATGAATCACTTATTGAAAGAGGAATCGAAGTTAAGATGCCAACCGAATTCGGTGATTTTCAAATGATACCTTTTCAACAAAAATCCAATGGGCTTACACACGTGGCATTAATCAAAGGAAGTTGGGATAAGGACGAACCTATTTTAGTGCGTGTACATTCATCCTGCGTGACGGGTGACATATTCGGTTCAAAACGTTGTGAATGTGGCGAACAGTTGCACAAGGCCATGCAGATGGTTCAGGACGAAGGAAAAGGTGTGATTGTATATCTCAATCAGGAAGGACGAGGCATCGGGCTTATGGCTAAAATGGAAGCTTATAAATTGCAGGAACAAGGTTTTGACACTGTTGACGCCAATCTGCATCTCGGTTATAAAGCAGACGAACGTGATTATGGCGTTGGTGCCGCTATCCTGCATAGTCTTGGTGTTACAAAAATGAGGCTAATAACTAACAACCCCATCAAGCGTGTAGGATTAGAATCGTTTGGTCTCGAAGTAACAGAAAATGTACCAATAGAAGTAGTTCCGAACAAGTATAACGAATTCTATATGCATACCAAAAAAGAGCGCATGGGGCATGATCTGCATAATGTAGACTAAAAATATTCACACATCCAAATCATATTGAAGCTATGAACCAAGTTTCTGTACGTATAGCCAGTCTTGCCGAGTCTGAAACACTGGCAATGTCGCAAAAAAGCAATGAGCTAAAAGCAAAAGGAATAGATGTTATTAATCTGAGTGTTGGTGAACCCGATTTCAATACGCCTGAGCATATTAAAGATGCTGCAAAAAAAGCTATTGACGACAACTTTTCATTTTATACACCTGTTGGCGGATATCTATCACTGCGTAAGGCTATATGTGAGAAACTCAAAAGAGAAAACAATCTCGATTACACGCCCGCGCAAATCGTATGTTCAAACGGAGCAAAACAATCAGTATGTAATACCCTTTTGAGTGTTGTAAATCCAGGCGACGAAGTTATCATCCCTACACCGTCATGGGTCAGCTACGTCGAAATGGTAAAACTTGCAGAAGGGAGGGTGGTAGAAATACATGCCGGAATTGAACAGGATTTTAAAATCACACCACAACAATTGGAAGCGGCTATTACCCCAAAATCGAAAGCGATTTTGTTATGCTCACCCTCCAATCCTACTGGTAGTGTTTATTCAAAAATAGAACTTGAAAGATTGGCAAATGTATTAGCCAAACATCCTCAAATAACAATCATATCGGACGAAATATATGAACATATCAATTATGTTGGTAAACACGAAAGTATTGCTCAATTTGAAAACGTTCGTGATCGTGTCGTAATTATAAACGGAGTATCTAAGGCTTACGCCATGACAGGCTGGCGACTTGGTTGGATAGCAGCTCCTAAATGGCTTGCTGACGCTTGTAATAAGTTACAGGGGCAATATACCTCTGCTCCTTCATCTATTGCACAAAAGGCTGCCGAAGCAGCATATCTTTCGTCTCAAAAATGTATTACCGATATGCGACAAGCATTTAACAGACGACGTGATTTGATTGTAAAACTTGCATCAGAAATTGAAGGTCTAAAAGTAAATAAACCTGACGGGGCATTTTATATATTTCCGAAATGCAGCAGTTATTTCGGCAAATCTTATAATGGCAAAACAATTAATACTTCTACCGATCTGGCTATGTTTCTGCTTGAAGAAGGACATGTAGCGAGTGTGGGAGGAGTTGCTTTCGGCGCACCCGATTGCATTCGATTCTCTTATGCCACATCTGACGAAAATATTATAGAAGCCATGAGTCGGGTAAAAGCTACATTGGCTAAATTAAAATAGATTTATATTCATATTTTGTAATTTAAATTTAATTTCATAAACTACATAAAAAATACACCCCGTATGAACATTCATACGGGGTGTTATTTATAAAGACATTCACTAATTATCTTACAAATAGTAATTCACGATATTTAGGTAAAGGCCACATTTCATTATCAACAATCAATTCAAGTTTATCGATATGGTAACGTATTTCATCTAAATAAGGAGCAACTGAATCATGATAAGCTACGGCTTTCTCACGTTCGCTCTCAATATTGTTAGCAGCTTTTCGGGCATCAAGCATTTCATGAACTTTAGCATTGATTGCATTAACATGAGTAGAAACTTTTTCAATCAAACGAAGCTGTTCAGCACCAAGAGTTTTATAATCATCCGATATTTCTTTCAATTTAGCAACATTGGTGATCAGTAAAGATTGATATCTGATTGCAACAGGAATGATGTGGTTAAGAGCCAAATCGCCTAATACACGAGATTCAATTTGTAATTTTTTGGTGTAAGTTTCCCACTTCACTTCGTTACGTGCATGAAGCTCTACTTCTGATAATATACCTGTAAATGTTTTTATACTTTGTTTAGATGTATAACTATCAAAAATCACAGGTACACTTGTTTCGCAATCAAGATCACGAGTTTTAGCTTCGGCTTTCCATTCTTCACTATAACCATTGCCGTTAAAACGAATAGGGCGTGACTCCTTAATATACTTTTTCAACACTTCATACAAGGCTTCTTCTTTTGATTTACCTTTATTGATCAATTCATCAACTTCTGCTTTAAATACTCTTAATTGTTCGGCAACAGACGCGTTTAAAGCAGTCATAGCTGAAGCACAGTTTGCAGATGAACCCACAGCACGGAACTCAAAGCGGTTTCCTGTAAATGCGAATGGCGAAGTACGGTTGCGGTCAGTATTATCAAGTAAGATTTCAGGAATTTGACCTACTCCTAACTTAATCTGTTTTTTAGCATCAACCACAATTGCATCTTTTACTGAGCTTTTCTCAAACTTATCAAGAATATCGCTTACCTGTGTTCCCAAAAATACAGAAATAATAGCCGGAGGTGCTTCATTTGCTCCTAAACGATGAGCATTGGTAGCTGATGATATGGAGGCTTTTAAAAGCGCGTTATTTTTATGAACAGCGGCAAGTATATTTACGACAAATGTTATGAAACGTAAATTCTCAATCTGATCTTTACCGGGCGACAGCAGGTTTATACCGGTATTTGTTCCCAATGACCAGTTATTATGTTTTCCCGATCCATTGATTCCTTTGAATGGTTTCTCATGGAAAAGGACTCTGAATGAATGGCGGCGAGCCACTTTGTCCATCAATGACATCACCAATAAATTATGATCATTAGCTAAATTACACTCTTCGTAAATCGGTGCTAATTCAAACTGATTAGGTGCTACCTCATTGTGACGTGTTTTAACCGGAATACCAAGAGCATAAGATTCGTATTCAAGGTCTTCCATAAATTTTTGCACACGTTCCGGGATAGAACCAAAGTAATGGTCTTCCAATTGCTGGTTTTTAGAGCTTTCATGGCTCATCAATGTTCTTCCTGTAAGGGCAAGGTCTGGACGGGCTGCATACAAATCTTCGTCAACAAGAAAATATTCCTGCTCCCAACCCAAATAAGAATAACATTTGGTTACGTCTTCGTTAAAATAACGCACAACATCACTCGCAGCTTTATCAACAGCTGTAATTGACTTCAGCAAAGGCGTCTTATAGTCAAGCGATTCACCTGTATAAGAGATAAAGATTGTTGGAATACAAAGCGTATCACCCATGATAAACGCTGGTGATGAAGGATCCCAAGCAGAATATCCACGTGCTTCAAATGTATTACGCAACCCTCCTGACGGGAAGCTCGAAGCATCAGGTTCTTGTTGAGCAAGCAGCTTACCGCTAAATTCTTCGATTAGCCCGCCATTTCCGTCATGTTCAATAAATGCATCATGCTTTTCGGCAGTACCATCAGTCAAAGGCTGGAACCAGTGAGTATAATGAGTAGCACCATTCTCTAAGGCCCACATACGCATGCCGGCAGCAACGTGTTCGGCTAAGTTGCGATTGACGGTCTCTCCATTTTCTATAGCGTTCTGGATAGCCTTATAAGTTTCTTTTGACAGATACTTAATCATAGCCTTCTGATTGAATACATTTTCGCCATAGTATTCAGAGGTTTTGCGTCCGGGTTTCTTAACTTCTACAGGCTTGCGGTTAGAAGCTGCTGCCACTGCTTTAAAACGTAACTTTGACATAAATTTTGTTTTTGGTTTTATAAAACTTTCTTATCTTTTATAATGAAATATTCTTTAGTCGACTGATGGCTTCTTTGGTATTTTCCAAAGTATTGAATGCGGTGAGTCGGAGATATCCTTCTCCGCTCGGACCAAACCCTACTCCGGGTGTACCTACAATATTCAATTCGTTGAGCAAATAATCAAAGAATCCCCATGAAGTAAGCCCTTCTGGTGTTTTTACCCAAATATATGGTGAGTTAACTCCTCCATATACTTTCAATCCTTGTTGTGATAGTCCTTCACGGATAATTCGGGCATTATTTAAATAATATTCAATTGTGCTTCTTATTTGCTTTTTTCCTTCGGCTGAAAAACATGCTTCTGCTGCTCTTTGAATAATATAAGGCACACCGTTGAATTTTGTAGTGTGCCTTCTGTTCCATAATTTATTGAGAGATACTTTTTCGCCTGATTTTGTATAACCCATCAATGATTTTGGAATTACTGTGTATGCACATCTTGTTCCTGTGAAGCCTGCTGTCTTTGAAAAACTACGAAACTCAATCGCCACTTCTTTTGCTCCTTCTATTTCGTAGATACTGTGCGGCACATCTTTTTCTGTTATGAATGCTTCGTATGCTCCATCGAAAAGAATCAGGGCTTTATTTTTTAAAGCATAATCGACCCAAACTTTAAGCTGATCTTTTGTCAGCGTTGTGCCTGTGGGATTATTGGGATAACATAAATATATTATGTCTACTTTTTCTTTGGGTAATTCTGGAACGAAATCGTTTTCCGATGTACATGGAACATAAACTAATTTATTCCATTTGTTATTAACTAAATCTCCGGCTCGTCCTGCCATCACGTTAGTGTCTACATAGACCGGATATACGGGATCGGTTACCGCAACAACATTATCTGCTCCAAGAATGTCGCCAATATTACCTGTATCGCTTTTAGAGCCATCACTCACAAATATTTCGTCAGCTTCTATATTAAGACCATTTGATTTATAGTCATTTTCTAATATAGCGTTTACGAGAAAGTCGTATCCTTGTTCAGGTCCGTAGCCTCTGAATGTGGATGCATCTCCCATTTCATCAACCGCTTTATGCAAAGCCTGAATTATGGATGATGGTAATGGTTTTGTTACGTCGCCTATACCTAAGCGTATGATTTTGGCATCAGGATTTGAAGCCTTGAATTCTTCTACTTTACGGGCAATATCCGAAAAAAGATAGCTACCGGGTAATTTTGTATAATTTTCGTTTACTAATATCATTCTTTATTATTTGATTTTTTTCGTAAATTAAATTTTAAGAGTACCTTCAAAAACAGTTACAGCTTCGCCTGTCATATATACATGGTTATTGCTTTCACGCCATTCAATATTGAGGTCTCCTCCTAATAAGTGTATTGTAACTTTACGGTCTGTCAAGCCGTTTAATGAGGCTGCTACTGCTGCAGCGCAAGCTCCTGTACCGCAAGCCAACGTTTCGCCTGCTCCACGCTCCCAAACACGCATATTCAGATTATTGCCGTCTATAACTTCAATAAATTCGGTATTTGTTTTACGTGGAAATATCGGATTCTTTTCAAATTTAGGTCCTAAAACAGGTAAATCCAATTTATCAATATCTTTGGTAAATGTTACGGCATGCGGGTTTCCCATTGAAACACAGGTAACTTCCCAGATTTTACCATCTATATCTAATGGATAATTTATGACCGGTTTTGAATCAACGTTTACCGGAATAAGTTGCGGATCGAGAATGGGTTCTCCCATATCAACTGTTATTTTCCGTGATTTGGCATCACCGTCTAATAAGGTAATGTATTTTGTTCCTGCAAGCGTTTCAAGTGTGATTTCTTTTTTAGATGTCAGACCATTGTCATAAACAAATTTACCAACACATCTCGAAGCATTTCCGCACATTTCGGCTTCTGACCCATCAGAATTAAACATTTGCATTCTGAAATCGCATGTTTCGGACGGCAGAATCAGTACCAAACCATCTGAACCTATACCAAAATTACGATTGCTGAGTTTTATGGCTAATTCGCCCGGATTATCTATTTTATGCTGAAATCCGTTTATGTAAATGTAATCATTGCCAGCTCCGTGCATTTTGGTAAATTTCAGCTCTTTCATCTATTTTATAATTAGGACTTTAACGTTAATTGTATAAAACTGCTTTGTTTTGATACAAATTTCGCGCAAATTATTTGATTTTACAAAAAAGGCATGACATTTTTTCATCTTTCTAATGCTAAAATATCTTTTTTTAGCACAAAGTGATATAATTAAATCAAAAAGATATATCAAATAGTGATCTCAAAAAAAACGTAAGATTAGAGCTATTTTCAGACTAAAATAGATAGTAATATGATATTTAATCAGAAGGTTAAATCCGATAAATATAGTTCGTTATATTTAACATACTGCTAACTATTTCTTTACTGGTAGAATCATTATGAGAGTTTTATTTAATGCTTTATGGTCACTTTTAAATGGTTATTCAGTTTGCTTAGTTCAGATTGTACGCGCTCGATGAATTCATCTTCTGTTTTTACTTGATTTTCTTCAAGTTCCCAAGTAGCCATGAAATAATATTCGGTATAATTGTTCTCCGGGTTTAAGACTATAACGTAGTTGAGAGAATCTTCTGCAATGGTTTTTAATTGCTTATTCTTAAATAGTATAGCCAATCCTTGCATATCATTATTAAGGCTTTGCTTATCAAATGTAGCAATGTAAGTCCATTCCTCGTCCGGCGTTCCGACTTTCAACTCTCCTTGTTTTAATTTTATAATTCCTGTTGCTATATTATCAAGCGTTTTATCGGTTTTAATTTCTATATGAGAAGCATTACTACCCGCATCAATTGAAATCAACGAAACCAAATTACATTTCTGTCCGTCAACATCCAATCCATGATAGATAGTTTTTACTTGCGATCTTAATTTACCGTCTGATTGAATTATACATGTTGTGCTATCTCTATTTTCTAAACGTTGAGCGTGTTCTCCATTCCACAAAGCTATTGTTCCTAAACCGAGTGACTTACCGACTTTTAAATTATCCATTCCCCACGACGCAAGTTTATGATAATTGTCATAACCATCTACGCCTACGGATGGCAACACAATACCTGATGTTGTCTTGGCAAATACATCTATCGCATTACGATTATCAAGGTAATAACGATAAGCTACTCTGTCGCTCTCCCACCCCGGTCCTTCAAATTTGAGATAATAGGAGTGATCTCTGAACGTGCCGGGAAGTGTTATTCTATTCACTCCTACCCATGAATATTCTCCTACATATTTGTTTCCCTCAAAATGTCCGCCTATTTTATGTGTCAGTTCGGCATGTGTGCGTTTAGGATAAGTTTCAGAAGTACCCTGCTCTATCAATATGGTTAATTTCTCTCCACTTTTAATCTCTGAAATAGGTATAAGAGCTTTTTGATGACCTTTCAAATCTGTTATGATTTCAACGGGAGTTATCGAATTGTTAACCAAAGCACGATATTCTCCTACTGAAAGATTTAATTTTTCTACGGGAATTTCAAGGGTATAATCTCTTATCGTTTTTCCTGAGTTGGCAAGTATTAAAGTCCTCTGTGTTTGGGCATTTAAATTAATTGTAAGTACAAATGCAAGAATAAAAATAATGCAGAATGTGAATGATACTGAGCTTTTCATATTAGATTTCGGTATTAGTGTGCTATCTGATCAGGTATTATCGAAGAACAAAGTTAGCATTAAAAATTGGGGATAATTGACTAACCTAGAAAATCAATCAGATTTCTGCTATTCATAGCCTCTTCGCCCAATTGAGTTGCTGCCAAATCTCCTGCTAAACCATGATTATAAACTCCTAAAATAGCCGCATAAACGGATGAATAGCCGCGAGCCATCAGACCGGTTATATATCCAGCCAACACATCTCCGCTTCCTCCTTTAGCCATACCGCTATTGCCGGTTGAATTAAAATAAAACTGACCTTCGGGTGTACAGATCATTGTATGTGCGCCTTTAACTATAACAACAGATTGTAACTGTTTAGCCAACTCGCTTGCTAGTTCCAATTTATGCTGTTCATCACGCCACTCTCCGACCAATCTTTTCAATTCTCCCAGATGCGGAGTGAGAACCGAACCTTTAGGGATATATTTGAATAAACTTCTGTGCTCTGATAGAATATTTAAAGCATCAGCATCAATAAGCATTGGCTGTCTTACAATTGACAATAATAACTCCAAAGCCTCAACGGTCTCTTCAGATTGTCCGATACCACAGCCAATACCCACAACTGAATAGTTGGACAGATTATCCGGCAATTCGGAAAAAGAAGTACCGTTATCGAGACTCAACATGGCTGACGGAAATGTAAGCTGAGCGGCAAGTCTTTCGGTATGTGGCAAATGTAGTGTAACTAATCCGCATCCCGATCGTAATGCCCCTCCAACAGCAAGTATAGCTGCACCCATTTTACTTTGTGATCCACAAATCAGCAACGCATGACCATAAGTGTTTTTATGAGCAAACTTTTGACGCGGCTTACGTATCTTTTTTATGAAATCATCAGTCAGATAAAAATATGGCGATTGCACTTTATCTAAAACCTGATGATCAGATTTACCATTCAGAAGAACTATTTGTCCACCACAATCACCGGCTTCAGGCAACAACAAAGCTAATCTCGGAAATAAGAAACATACTGTAATATCGGCATGGATAATTGAAGTTAAGGTATTATTTCCAAATTCTGATCGCATTCCGGAAGGCAGATCAAGTGAAATAACTTTGTTTGATAATGTATTGACTGTTTCAATTAAGCTCAACTCAGGGTCTTTTGCACCTCCGTCAACAAAGGCTTTACATATCGCATCAATAATTACATAGTTACGGATGGTAATTTCATCTATATCTTTCAAGTATTTTATATCGGAAGGAAGTCTATGGTAATTTAAGCTACAATTATAGCTCATTACTTTAGCATCAAAGATAGGATAAACTGTGCAATCATATCCTGCTTTATGCATCATTCCGGCAACGGCAAGACCGATGGCACCTTTCTCGTCTCTCCCTATAATGAACAATAATGATTGATTGTGCGATATATTTTTAGAAACCCAATTAGCAATCGACAGAGAAACTTTTTCAATCAACAACTGTGGATTAATCAATTCATTTTCCACAGTAAACATCTCAACTTCTTTCATTTGTCTGTCAATAAGAATTTTCATAATCCATGCAATAAAATGATTGAATCAACACTTCAAGAGTGTGTGATAATAGACAATACAATAGTTAAAACATTTAAGGTTCATAAAAAGTTTGGTATGGAAGACTTAACAACGGGCTGGCACTACTAATTAATTAGTAGCCTAAGTAAATTGGGATTAACAGATGTTGATTATTAAGCGTTAGTTTTCTTTTTAATAAGACCAAACATGCGTCTTATACGCATGATGAGAACACCGAATACACCTTCGGTAAAAATACCTGAACTCATTTTAGATTCTCCGAAGACTCGGTTAATAAAGATTATAGATACTTCTTTGATCTTGAAGCCAAAGCAATAAGCTAAATATTTCATCTCCACTTGGAAAGCATATCCTTTGAAGCGAATATCATCCAAGTTGATTGTTTGCAAGACTTTGCGCCTGTAACAAACAAAACCGGCGGTTGTATCGTGTATTTTCATTCCGGTGATAATACGTACGTACTTAGAGGCAAAATAAGACATCATGACACGCCCCATAGGCCAGTTAACGACATTTACGCCAGAGCAATAGCGGGAACCTACAGCAAGATCAGCTCCTTCCTCTGCGCATGCCTTATGCAGACGAATAAGATCGTTCGGATTATGTGAGAAATCGGCATCCATCTCAAATACGTATTCATAATTACGCTCTAATGCCCATTTGAAACCGGTAATATATGCTGTGCCAAGCCCAAGTTTGCCTTCTCGCTGTATTAAAAACAATTGTTTTGAAAAATCACGTTGCAATGCTTTTACAACATCAGCAGTACCATCGGGTGAATTGTCATCAATTATAAGGATGTCAAACGGCATGCTCAAACCAAATACAGCTCTGATTATTGCCTCAATATTTTCTTTTTCTTTATAAGTGGGTATTATAACTAACGAGTCCGACATATTATACTGTAGATTATTACTTCTAACTCTCCAAAAGTAATTAATTTATGCGGCCTAAAATAATAAATATTACTGAAAAATAACAAAATGAATTAAACTCTCTATTGAGCATTGCCGGATTGTTTTATGGCCCTCAACATTTCTCTTTTGCCCGGAGGGCCGGGTAAACGTTCAACCATAAAACCGGAATGTTGCATCCGTCTTCTCACTTCGCCCTTAGCGCAATAGGTAACCAATATAGCGTCGTCATTCATTAGCGAATATAAATAGTCAAATATTTCCTGACTCCACATTTCGGGTTGTTTATCAGGTGCAAAAGCATCGAAGTAAACCAAATCAATACCAGGAATAAAGTTAAAATCGAATTGTGTCAAATCGGCCTCTATTTTTGTAAGTGAAAAATCCTGTGTAATTTTAACTGTCTTATTCCAAGCTGCTTCATGCAATTTAACAAACAAATCTGCATCTACAGCATTTAGTTGATTCGGATAATTAAGTTTTTCAACAACTTTGCAAGGCAATGGATTGGCTTCTATGCTTAAATATTGTATTTTTTTATCAGTGTTTATTGTATCTTCTAAGGTCAGATAAGCATTCAGACCAGTACCGAAGCCTATTTCAAAGATTGTTACATACGATTTTCTACAGTAATGCAATCCTGTCTCAATATACACATGCTTCGATTCCTGTATAGCACCATTTGTAGAATGGTAATGCTCATCGAGAGCCGGGATAAATAGGGTATGCGAACCGTCAGCCGTTAATTCAATATCAACTCCATCCATCAATAGCGAATTTCAACAAGGTTTCTCGATAAGAGCAACTGCATAAGCGGTCACACCATCTTCACGACCTACAAATCCCATTTTTTCTGATGTGGTAGCTTTTATAGAGATATTATCAATATCGGTTTCAAGTATTTCAGCCAATATGGTTTGCATGGATGGTATATGCGGATTAATCTTCGGACGTTCGGCGCAAACGGTAGCGTCTATATTTCCAATCCTATATCCTTTACTTATTATCAATAGATTTACTTTCTTTAGTAACAACTTACTGTCTATATTCTTATATTCGCCCGCCGTATCGGGAAAATGAAATCCTATATCTCGCATATTAGCTGCACCAAGTATAGCGTCACATATGGCATGAATTAACACATCAGCGTCAGAATGTCCTAACAGACCTTTCTCATGCTCTATTTTAACTCCTCCCAACCATAGGTCACGCCCTTCAACAAGGCAATGGACATCATAGCCAAAGCCAATACGTACTTTCATAAAATATTTATTAAAACATATTTCGTAACGCATCCATATCGAATGCAAGCGACAAACGCAACGTTTTATCTAATGGATTGTTTGTTTTGGTCGATAGCAGATAAGCTGCGTCCAACTGAAGCGCTTTAAACTTAAAACCGGCTCCAAAGGTAAAGTACTGGCGATTACCTTTCATCTGGTTTTCATAGAAATATCCACTACGAACTTTAAATTTATCATCCCAATCATATTCTGCCCCGAACGACAGGTTTATCTCTTTCATTTCTTCAGAGAAGCCACCGGGAGCATCGCCAAACGATTTGAAGATTCCTGAGAAAATATTGGTATTCTGATAATCATCATAACGTTTTCTGAAATCGGAGTCACTCTCGCCATCTTTTTTGATAGGGGGAGTTGGAACAAGCAATTTGTTCAAATCCAAACTAAATGAGAGTGTACTGACATCATTCATCGGATACATCAACGAACCACCTAAACGCAGATTGGTCGGTAAGAAATATTTGGTGTTACCTCCGTCATTTGAGATTTTACCTCCAATATTTGAAATGTTGAATCCGAAGCTCAACAAACTTTCTGAATTTCCGATATTGTGATAGGATTCGTTATATCCTGCTATATCCGCTGCAAATGAGTTACCTGCTGAACTCTCCTCATCTGCACCTGAATAATCGGCACGTATGTATCGGATAGTTACAGCTCCCGAAAAATTGCTTGTCAACTTACGTGAATAGGTCAAATCGGCAGAAAGTTCATATGGAGCCATTTTATTGACAAATAAGCCTTCTGCATCAGTTAGCTGAATATCCCCTACATGGAAATAACGAAAGGATGCACTTATGGCCTGATTATTTTCAGAGCCTAATTTATAATATCCTAATCCTTCCATTAACGAAATATCATCAACTATACTTCTTAACCAAGGTGTGTATGTTACTGCAACTCCTCCTCTACTGATTGCAAAAGCGTATTTGGCAGGATTCCAATGTTGCGAATAAATATCAGGAGCGGTTGCTACTCCTGCGTCCCCCATCCCTCCGGCACGTGCATCGGGCGTAATCTGCAACGATGGCATAGCTGTACGTATCGGGTTGAATTTTTTGTCACCTTGTGCAGTCAAGCTCATAGACGGCAAAAGAACCGCAGAGGCAAGTAAAGTTTTGAATATAAAATTCTTCATCTGTGTATGGCTGTTTTAAATATTTACTATCTGTTAGATTGATACATATTATCAAACTACAATTTAGCTTTTTTATTATCTACCATACAAAAATTAACGATTTATTTTCTCAACAAATATCAAGATTCAACACTTCGTCCCCCTCGAGATATCCTTTAAGATTGTCTCCTATCAACACTTTTCCTGCTCCGGCGGGTGTTCCTGTAAATATAAGATCACCGGTCTTCAAGGTAAAAAATGTACTTGCATATGCGATAATCTCATCTATGGAACGAATCATTTGGCTACTGTTTCCGTCCTGCACAATATGACCATTGATTTTCAGGCTGAAATTAATGTTGTTGATTTCAGCTCCAAAGGTTTCTTTTGACACGAATTTTCCTATTGCTGCCGAATTATCAAATGCTTTGGATATCTCCCAAGGCAACCCTTTGCGCTTAAGTTCAGATTGCAAATCACGAGCTGTGAAATCAATGCCTACCGTAATGTCCTCGTAATAACGATGGGCAAAGCGTTCGGCTATATTTTTCCCCATCTTGTTTATTTTCACAACAATCTCTGTCTCATAATGGACGTCGGATGTAAAATCGGGAATATAAAACCGCTTTTCGTCATTGTGCAGAATAGCGGTATCAGGCTTCAGAAACAACACGGGGGTTGCGTCTGAAGATATTTCTTCCGAATTCTCCCCCCTGTAATTCTGACCAATACAGATTATTTTCATTAATCTTTTATCTTAAATCAACTACTAAAATCAAAGGTTTTACTTATTCAATACATCAATTTGTTGACGTACTGATTCTTCATGAATGGCTTCGAGTACGATACGCATAAATTCGCTATCCATCCCCATTTTAACTGCTTCGCCAATACGTTTTTGTAATATCTCATCATAACGGTTTGTCTGAACCACTGCCATATTGTGCTCTTTCTTATAAGTTCCGATTTCTCTTGAAACACGCATGCGCTTAGCCAAAAGTTCGAGCAACTGATCGTCAATTTCATCAATCTGATAGCGTAGTTGAGACAAATCTTCTGTTGTTTGTTTAAAATCTCGAATGATCAACGAATCCAGAATCTGCTTCAATCTGTCGGGTGTAACTTGTTGCGAAGCATCGCTCCATGCTGTGTCGGGATCACAATGAGTTTCAATAATCAAACCGTCATAATTCAAATCCATTGCACGCTGGCTTAGTGGTTCGATCAAATCCCGACGACCTCCGATATGGCTTGGATCGCAGATTATTGGTAGATCGGGGTAACGTCGTTTCAGCTCGATAGGTATATGCCACTGTGGAAGATTGCGATAGATTTTTTTGTCGTATGAACTGAACCCTCTATGGATAGCTCCTAATTTGGTAATCCCAACTTTGCTTAAACGCTCAAATGCGCCAATCCATAATTCGAGATCAGGATTCACAGGGTTTTTAATCAGCACGGGAATATCAACACCTTGTAAAGCCTCTGCTATCTCCTGAACTGCAAACGGGTTGGCAGTTGTGCGTGCGCCAATCCAAAGCATATCAATACCATATTTGAGTGCTTCATATACATGTTTCTGTGTAGCAACTTCAGTCGATACGTACATTCCGGTTTCTTGTCGTACTTTTTTAAGCCAAGCCAATCCTTCGCTACCAACTCCTTCAAAACCTCCGGGTTTTGTGCGGGGTTTCCATATTCCCGCGCGAAGAATTTTTATACCGTTAGCCGCCAACTGACGTGCTGTTTTCATTACCTGTTCTTCTGTTTCAGCACTACAAGGTCCTGCAATAACCAAGGGTCTCTTAGCTTCTACTCCGGGTAGTAAAATTGATTCTAATTTCATTGTCTTATTTATTTAATTATTTATATTTTCTTAAAAATCAGCATTTAACACGTAAAAAAGTAACATAAGTAACAAAAATCAGGGTGTTTTATCAATATATCCATTCATTAGACTTTAAATCAGTCAATCATCTAATAAATAGATAATAAAATCAAACCTTACAAACTAAATTACTTTCTTTATCCGTTCTTTTGCTTCCTGAAGCATCTCTTCATTACAGCAAAGAGAGATTCGGATATAACGTTCTCCGCGACTACCGAATATAGATCCGGGGGTAATAAAGACGTGGGCATTATATAAAATATGATCAGCCAATTCTTCACTGCTTTTATATTTATCGGGAATTTTACCCCAGAAGAACATACCGACCTGATTTTCGTCATACGAACATCCCAGCATGTCCATTATTTCTTTAGCATAGACACGTCTTCGGGCATATAAATCGATATTATTTTCACGGTGCCACACGTTAGAATTGTTGAGAGCTGCAATGGCAGCGTCCTGCATAGGTTTGAGTATACCGCTTTCTACATTGGTCAGTACTTTCAATATCCATTCTATGAATTGAGCATTGGATACAATCATTCCTAATCGCCATCCGGGCATGTTATGCGATTTACTCATCGAATTGAGTTCGATACAAATATCTTTTGATCCCTCAATCTGTAAAATACTCAACGGATTTTCATTCAGTATCATACTGTAAGGATTATCATGCACGATGATGATACCATGCTTCTTACCAAAGTCAACAAGTTTCTGAAAAAGTTCAAGCGAACCATTTGCTCCGGTAGGCATATTGGGATAGTTAGTCCACATTAATTTGATGTTAGCCAAATCCATCTTTTCCAAAGCATCAAAATCGGGTTGCCAGCCGTTATTTTCATCCAAATCGTAGGTGTGAATATCTGCTCCTATTAATCGGCTCACGGATGTGTAAGTCGGATAACCGGGATTAGGGACCAAAACTCCATCGCCGGGGTTAAGAAACGCCATAGATATAAACATAATGCCTTCTTTTGATCCGATCAAGGGTTGAATCTCTTTTTTAGGGTCAAGTTCAACACCATACGTTTTTTTATAAAAGTTGGCAATAGCTTTTCGCAATTCAATAGTACCTACATGCGGTTGGTATCCGTGTGCTTTCTTATCGTTAGCCGATCGGCATAACTCGTCAATTGTTTGCTGCGATGGTGGCATATCCGGACTGCCTATTCCCAGACTTATCACATTTTTTCCCTGAGCGTTCATCTCAGCAATCTCTTTCAATTTGATCGAGAAATAATATTCACTTACTGTATTAAGTCTGTCAGCGGGAACTATTTGTTTCATAACTGTATTTTTATAATCCATTAACCAATGACATATATGCTTTGCACTTATTCTTCACTCTGTCGCCCTTCGGGGTATACTCCCAATATAAGCAGCTCGTTTGTCAGCGGACGTATTGCGTTTAGCGACTGACGATATCGGGTCAGGTCAGCAAATTTGAGATCGACATAAAACTGATATTCCCACTCTCGTCCCAATATAGGAAGCGATTGTATTTTTGTAAGATTTATATTGTAGAATGAAAATACCGACAGCACATGAGATAAACTACCCTCGGTATGTGCGGTTGTGAAAACGATGGAAGATTTATTCAAAACTTCGTTCTTCTGCATATCATCTACAATCCACGGATTAGCGAAAATAAGAAAGCGAGTGAAATTGTGCTTATTTGTTTCAATTCCCCTCGCCAGTATTTCTAATCCGTAAATTTCGGCAGCTCTCTCACTGCAAATGGCAGCATGCCCCATCAACAGTTTGTCGGCAATATCACGAGCCGCCAAAGCCGTATCTTCGTGTTCTACTACTTTAACATCCTTCAGTTTATCTAAAAAATCGGTGCATTGCATCAATGCTATCGGATGAGATTGTACTTCTTTTATATCATCAATTGTTTGCCCCGGCATTGCTGCCAGACAATGGGATATGCGTTGTTTGTACTCTCCGGCTATGGGTAATTTACAGTTTTTCAGTAAGTCGTAATTCGGAAGTAAGCTACCTGCAATTGTATTTTCGATAGCCATTATACCTATACAGTTGGGGTCTTTTTCTATAACATGAAAAATATCACGAAAGGTTACGCATGGGATTATCTCAACTTCCTCGTTAAAAAAGTTTTCCGCGGCAATACCATGATATGCACCTAAACCGCCCTGTATGGCAACCTTCTTCATATAATTTAATTTTTAGACTTAAAAAAAAATCCTGCCGTTTCAGCGGCAGGACTTTTGTATATTTTTGTACTTAATTTTTTATTCTGAATACTCATACATAAATCCTGCCTTTACCTTTTAAAAAAGTAAAAGAAAAAATAGAAATATGTATAAGATAGACAATGCATTCTTCAATTCTTTTGTATGAACTTGTTACAAAAGTAATTCTTTTTTTGAAAAAACAAATATATTCGACAATTATTTTAAGAGTTTAAAACAATCGTCATATTTCCCTAACTCTCAATAGCTTTAATAAACATGAAGCAATAAAAACCGGCATGGCTCAAAAACAAGCCAAACGAGTGCAGCGGCTCATCTACAATAAGTATTGACTAATAAAATGGCTAAAAATAGTAAGCTGAAAAAAAGTTTACAACTCATCCTATTTTATTGATATATCAGAAAATAGTCAATATTTTTTTATAAATTTAGGGCAGAATAGTTAAAAGGCATAAATCTAAAATAACGAATACTAAAATTGAAATAAATTACTTTTCACATAGGCTTTTTCAATATTCCTGAATATGCTGATAAAGTCTTGCTTCTGAAAAAATAAAATCAAATATAATTTCTATGATTTCATAACCTTATTGAATTTAGAAGATATGACAAAAAAAATTTTATCATTATTTCTATTAAGTATTATAATGATGCTTAATATAAATGCAAAAGAAAAAGACGAAAGTCATGTAATTCCCACTGTTACGCCTAAAAGACCGGCAGGACAAACAGATGTATTGCAATTAACTTGCCCGCCGATACCAACTGTCAGAGTTGCCTTTATCGGTTTAGGAATGCGCGGCCCGGGAGCTGTTGAGCGTATGACTTATATTGATGGTGTAAAGATCGTTGCTTTGTGTGACGTTGAACAAAAAAATACTGAAAAAGTAAACGCCATGCTCGAAAAAAGAGGTGTGTCTAAGGCTCAGGAGTTTTATGGCGACACAAGCGTTTGGCGTAAGGTAACTGCATTGCCTGATGTTGACCTTATTTATATTGCTACCGATTGGAAACATCATGCTAAGATAGCGTTGCAAGCTATGCGTGATGGAAAGCACGTTGCTATTGAAGTGCCTTCTGCCATGAATATGGATGAAATCTGGAATTTGATAAACACTGCTGAGAAAACCCGTAAACACTGCATACCTCTTGAAAATTGCTGTTACGACTTTTTCGAATTAACTACGCTTAATATGGTTCAGCAAGGGGTTCTGGGCGAAGTCATACACGGTGAAGGTGCTTATATTCACGGGCTGCAACCTTACTGGAATCAATATTGGGACGACTGGCGTATGAAATACAACGAGGAACATCGTGGCGATTTATATCCTACTCATGGCTTAGGTCCTGTATGTCAGGCAATGAACATACATCGCGGAGACAAAATGAATTATCTTGTTTCAGTTGATACTAAAGCTGTGGGTAATCCTGCTTTTCTTAAAGAAAACAGAGGAAAAGAGGTTAAAAATTTCCGCAACGGTGATCACACATGTACGCTTATCGGTACTGAAAAGGGAAATTCAATTCTGATTGAACACAACGTAACTTCGCCACGACCATACGACAGAATGTATCAGCTAACAGGTACTAAAGGGTTTGCTAACAAATATCCTACACCCGGATATGCTTTGGAAAGTTCTATGTTACAATCTGATTCTAAAGACTTCGAAAATCTGAACGCACATAGTTTTGTAACAGACGAAGTGAGAAAAGCACTGATGGAAAAATATAAACACCCGATTGTAAAAGATATTGAAGAAAAAGCGAAACAAGTGGGTGGACATGGTGGAATGGACTTTGTAATGGATTATAGATTAATTTATTGTTTGCAAAAGGGTTTACCAATGGACATGGATGTGTATGATCTTGCTGAATGGAGCTGCCTTGTTCCACTAAGCGAAATTTCTTTAAACAACAACTCCGCACCGGTTGAAATTCCTGATTTCACACGCGGTGCTTGGAATAAATTAAATGGCCTGAAATTAGCTGAATAATTTATTTTCAATTATAAAATTTTCCAAAAAGGGCTTTCACCGATACGCTGAAAAAGATATGATACAAAAATCTGATTAAGCTATCTGTGAAAGCTCTTTTTTATTCTTAAAATCAAACTGATAAAAAATTGTCTTAAAATATCATTCAGTAAGAAATCACTACCAATCGGGCTATTATAAATACGATCATATTTAAAGAATAAAATATATCGAAAAATCAAAATTTGATATAAATTTGAACGAATTTAGATACTAAATAATATGCGTAAATCAACCATAGCCCTTGCTTTAGGCACACTCGGGCTCGGAATGTCCGAATTCAGTATGATGGGTATTCTACCCGATATTGCTAAAGACCTACATATAACCATTCCTCAGGCTGGACACCTCATATCGGCTTATGCCATTGGCGTTGTAATTGGCGCACCTTTATTAGTATTGATAGCGCGAAAGATGCCCCTCAAGAAAATTCTATTAGGATTAGTCTTATTGTACATTTTCGGCAACCTCGCATTTGCTTTGTCTTCGCAGTATGAACTTAATATGTTTTTCCGTCTGATTGCCGGACTACCGCACGGTGCCTATTTCGGTGTAGGATCAATTGTAGCCGAAAAAATGGCTAAAGAGGGAAAAGGCACATCGGCTGTAGCCGGAATGGTATCGGGAATGACAATAGCCAACCTGATCGGTGTGCCGATGGGGACATTTTTAAGCCACGAATTCACTTGGAAAATAACTTATTTCATTGTAGTTATTATAGGAATTCTCATTTTTATATCCATAAAAATGTGGATACCTGCTTTCAAGCCATTGCGGGATACCGGTTTTAAAGGGCAATTCTTGTTTCTGAAAAAATTAAACCCATGGTTGATAATCTTTGCCACTATATTCGGCAACGGAGGTATTTTCTGCTGGTTTAGTTACGTAAATCCGATGATGACTCATGTGGTCGGATTTTCGGAAGAATCCATGACAGGTGTGATGATGTTCGCCGGATTGGGTATGGTTATAGGTAATATCGTAAGCGGAAAATTATCTGATAAATATTCTCCTCAGAATGTAGGCACAATCACTCAGGGCATAGCGGCAGTTACTCTGCTGATGATATTCTTTTCGGCTCATTCCGAGGTAGCTTCAATGCTATTTATGTTTATAGCAACCGGTTGTCTGTTCGCAGTTTCGGCACCTCAACAAATTTTATTACTTGAAAACGCTCGTGGCGGTGAGATGCTCGGAGGTGCTATGATTCAGGTAGCATTCAATATCGGCAATGCTGTCGGAGCTTTCATCGGGGGGATACCGATAACTGAAGGTTATTCTGAACAATACACTTCTCTTCCGGGTATAGCGATTTGTGTGTGCGGGTTTCTATCTTTTTTGTGGTACACGCTACGCAATAGGAACAATCCATTTGCTCCCATACCCATGTGATTTGTATTCAAGTATTTATTGATTACTATAAATTAAAAGGACGCTAATCGGGTTAGCGTCCTTCGTTTTTAATATATATTCTGATTAAAGACTTTTATAGTCCTGACCATCTATATAGTAGGTAGCAAAGTAATCTTTATTATGTTTTTTCATCCATGCTTTTATGCTTTCGATGTTTTTTAGTTCAGTATGGCATGATTTCGCTGATCCATCTTCTTTTTTTGCTTTTTCAAGAGTTTCCATCTCTTTTTTGTCTACATATTCTTTTGACAGACGTTGCTCTTTCAGGATTCCGGTTATCTCAACTTCCGAACCTATCAATTCACGATTGAATCCTCCGATATTGCCTTTAGCTTCTACTCGCATTGATACATCTCCGCTTTTGTTTACAATAAAGCATCTTCTACCCGAATGCTTGCATGTATGGGTTACTTTACCTGTAACCTTAACTGTTTTGTCGACCATTTTATCAGCCACATTCAGTAATTGATCTAATGTATAAACTGAATCGGCGACTGCTTTGTCTGCTGAATCTGAAATCGGATTGGCACATGCTGCATGTTGACTTCCGCATAAAAATGCGAAACATAAGACTGGAATAACTAATAATTTTTTCATTTTAATTCGATTTATATTTTTTAAATTTTGGTAATAACAACAATGCTATGAATCCGGCAAGTCCGGTAAGCAAAACATATATCATTTTAAGAAGTTTCAATTTTTTTGTTTCGGCACAGATCAGTAAATAACAAACCGCCAAGACAATATTTAAACACAAAGCGTATACTCCCGTGAAACAGACATGAGGTTTAAGATACTCGGAATATTTACTGTCGACTGTCAGATAAACCGGAAAGACCCATTTAACGAATTTATCCCACTTACCGGGATTACGTATGATTGTATAGCTATCAATCTGTTTCAATGAATCGTTATCCAAAGCATAGCAATATTTGCCGTCGGGTTTGGTTACCGAAATAGTCCAATCGAAAGGATTACCCATAATCATCACCTGATCTTTTCTGAGGTCGATACGTGGTATATCAAGTTTCATGACCTGATATTTTCCGGCTTCATTTTGTAGGATATACAAATCACCCTGCTTAGTGAACAAGAACCCATAGAATCGTCGGTCGGGTACTTCAAGCATCGAGTAATAAGCTATATCTATGCTATCGCCTATTTTTGTATTTCTCACATATGGGCGATTGTTAACCATTTTGATATGGTACAACTGTCCTTTATTGTCTAAACTGAAATAACCTTCATCATACGCTTTTCTGGGATTTGGATTGCCCGAAAGCCATTGGGCAGGAAAAGAATATCCTTGTTTTATCAACTCATCCTGAAAAAGCTGACTTTTTTCTTTGTCAACTGAATTATGTTCGGTATTAATAAATTCTATCTTATTTTTTAAACGGAAAACGTCATCGGGCATAGATAATCCAACACGTTTTGGCATTGTTTCAAAAAGTATATACAATCCGCTGTTCGGGGTTTCGGTTTCCGCCGGATTGTAACGGAAAGTGAAAGACTTCATCCGTAATATTTTGGGTGACATTTCCTGTCCTTTGATACTATCGGGGAAACGTCCGTCGTTCATCAATTGGCGATAATTTAATGTCGGAAGCAACGAATCCATTTCTGATGTTGTATATTGGTTGCCGCTTTTGCCCGTCATCGGATATGTCTTATCCCGATAATCTATTATTGCCATCTCGTCGAGGAGTGTACTGTAATAAACCAAGGGGTAACGATCCGGTTTGTAAGTCAATTTATGTAATAACGAAGGTAACAGCCACATCAGCAAAAGTGTGACAAGAACGAGCATCGAACTATATATTAAACTCTTATTCTTCATTGCGATTTTTTCTAATAATTATTGCTGACCTTCTTTAAAGCGGACAGTTGAATAAAACGGTAAACCATAGCATACAACTATTATAGCTAACAAGAAAGGCATCAGCGGCAGATATGAACCTGAAATGGCTTTTATAAAATACAACGACAATACACAAAGGGCTATTATGGTATTATATATTCTTTGTTTCCAGACCGGTTCGAGACAAATCCACGCTATTAGCAAATATGCGGCTAATCCGCTCATAAACCATGGCAATGATTTTTCTAAAGTCATCAATTGTATTTCGACAGGATAATAGAATGCTAATCCTACCATTAGCATGGCATAGATAAAGACATATGTGATTATAAGTACCGAAAATCCATAAAGCAGCATTGTGGAAATGATATTTGTTTCTGACATCGGCAGATGCAGAGTCAGTTTCAGTCTTTTATTGATTATTTCGGGGATATACTGCACAAATGAGAGTGACAGGGCAAACAAAAGGGGTAACCATTGTAATACAGAGGGCAACACCGGCATATCATTGAGTATAATACTATTCCAGACCTGTATTGAGCCATCGATTCTGAATGCCTGACTTATATTAATAAATGTATATATTATGACACAGATAAAAATAATTAAGCAGAGCAATATCAATCGTCTGCTTTTTATCCATTCTTTATAAAATAATGCTTTAAACATATCTAAATTAATATTTACCCGTTAAACCAATAAAAGCGTCTTCTAATGATAGTTTTTCTACTGTCAGGTCACGAATCGCATACTGAGCTAATTTACCGCGAACTTCGTGCTCGGAAAGAAATGAATATGTTTCCCACGATTTTCCTATTTTCTCGGTATTCCATAACCCTTCCATATTATTTATTGTACTTGAATCGGATTTAAAGCGGAAACGTCTGAAATTATCCATGATATGCTGTGTCGGTTCGTGAAGTAATAGACGACCGTAATCGAGTATCATACAATCATCTATAAGCATTTCCATATCCTGAATAATGTGCGAGGTAAGAAAAATAGTTTTGTTTCCGGAATTAGCGTATTCTTTCAGATATTCTATAAACAGACGTCTATATCCCGGATCTAATCCCATCGAAAAATCATCCAGAATCAGCAAATCGGGATCTTGTGCAAATATCAATCCGAGAGCGACTTGCGATCGCTGACCGCACGACATTGTATTGATGGCTTGCGTTTCTGTCACCTGCAATTTTTTAAGCAAATCATAATAGGCGTCTCGCTTCCAATTAGGATAAAATTTACTGTAAAATCGTTCTATTTGCCTGACATTAAAATAAGTATGCTGTACGTGCCCTTCGAGCAATAAACCGATTCGGGCTTTAGTGGATGGTGAAATACAGGTCATATCCTCTCCCCATATACTGCATTTTCCGGAGCGGGGTTTCAGATAACCGTTCAGAATATTAATAATAGTAGTTTTCCCTGTTCCGTTCTTTCCCAAGAGTCCAAGAATTTTACCTTGCTTTACTTCAAAATTGAGGTCTTTGTATATTAATTTATTACCATAGTAATGAGTAATATTATCGCATTTTATAACGGTATCCATTTGCAATATCCTATTATATTTGTTTTTAATTTAGGAATTGATTGTTTTAACTTACCAACACGCAGGGGTTAATAAACTTTTGGGATCAGAAGATGCATCCAAGAGTCAGACCGAAAAAGTTGTAAAAATCGCCCCCTACGTTATGAACATCAAAAGCTTTTACACACGCATATTCTCCTTGAATATAATTTTTCACTCCGCTGACAATATTTTTTGTATATCTGAATTGTATATTTGTTCCGATACGTTTCGATGTAAGATATTCATAATCCTGATAAAGATATTTATCTGATGTTTTATATGTATCTTTTTGGGAATTGGTTGGTGTAGCATAAAGACCATCTTGATGAGAATCGCCTCCTCCTGATCCATACGAAGCCATTAGCCCCAACGTATATAGGTCTTTCTTTCTACCCCGAATATTATGTTTACCAGCAACGCAAGCTGTATAACTGTTTATTGTTTGTTTACGATAGAAGGGATATAATGAAGCCTTCTGGTATCGTCTGTAATAATCCGCACCTGCTTTTATTTCCCATACAGGTAAAAAATCTTCTATATTTATATGACCGACATATTCGGCTGAAATTCTAAATTCTTCTTTCTTCAACACGTCCGATTTTCCATAATATTTTATGGATGATATACTCCCCTCATTCGTTTCTTCGCGGAAGATATTTTCACGATTATTTAAGTTCTCATTACTTAGAGCAACGGTCAATGCATGGAGTTGATTTTTTCTTTTGAGAGTTATATTTCCTTTGTATTCGATGATATCCGAATCATGTTCTGTCAATACAATACTTACACTACTCGGAGTTCCATAATAGCCTTTTCTTGATTTGAACGTTAATTCATTGAAAAAAGATAGCTGATGTGGCAAGGAAATAAATAATTGCAATGAACCTCCATGATATTTATTTACCATTGGAGTTTTTCGTCCTTCTCCCGTATAATTGGCTGAACGGTTAAAACCTTCACTTTTTCCTATAAAGTTTCCATAACTTATCAGCGATTGGTATGTCTTATCCAAATTGCCTTCGACAGAGAATTGTAACGATTCTACACGTCTGTTATAGTAATAATTTGCACCCGCTTCAATATTTGGTCTAATCTTGTAACTTAGACCCAAAGTCATCTTGAGATTCGTCAAATAATTAATACATCTCAAATCTTTGTGTTTAGCAACATTACCGGCATTATAATCTATTTTTGCTCCGAGACTTATTTTAGGGTGTATATTTACGCTCACTCCACCAATTAGATGATATATTTCATACTTTTTGGTGCCACGTGTACTGTCTACCGTCTCCATAATATCAAATGGATTATCATTTGGATTCATAAAGTATGATCCACCCATATTATGACCTTCAATATAATCGTAATTTATTTTTCCGTAAAAAACAGATGTGGGGTTTAATCTGTAATAAGATTCAACTTCTGCTCCTGCATTCAGGTTATCATTCGACTGGTAGTAGTTTACAAAGTTCCCCCTCCCCTTATTAAGGTAAATTTTTGCATCGGATATGTTATCAACTGATACATACCTAAGCCCAGTGGCATTGTATGATGACAATCTCGGATCAATATGCCGTATCTCGTCAATCTTATACCACGTGCTGTCGGCTTGTTGTGCAACAAGTTTGGCAGAGATGTAAACTCCGCCAAACATTGTAGATATCAATATAGCTATTATTTTAAAGCTTAATATTTTAAAGCTAATATGGGTCATTGATTCATTAATTTCTCAAAGAAGCCCGTATACGTTGGTGGAAATCATTAGACGAATTGTTTGTGTCTAAATATATGATTCGCGCGCCATTTTTTATTGAAGCTTCAGCATCGATACCACTTGGGTCTGTTGAACCTTTAGGCAGTGATCCTGTTCCTAAGTTATAATTATAAACTAACTTTTGTTTGTTGCCTTCTATTGCTAAAGTCGCTTCTTTATCCACATTTCGATAAACTGAATATCCCATTTTATTTTGGAAAAAAACATAACCTGCATCAATATTTGATGTTAGTCTTTTTCGATTTCCGTCCATGTTTATTGAAAACACTTCTATTCCATCACTGATCCATTCCATAGGAACTTTTTTACTAACAAGAAACTCACTACCTCCATAAAGATCATTTTTAGATTCATCGTTAGCAAAGTCCTTTGCAGATACTCCATCCGGTGTAAATAAAAATAATGTAGGGCTGAATGCACTAAGCGGCCATGCATTACCTTTACCATAAGCTGCTGCTTTCAGATAATGGCTTGTTGGGATTGAAGCTGCAGGAGAAACATATGTCAATTTATGATTAAATACAGCAATATCGTATGTGCAATAATATTCAGGATTATCAAAATTAATTGATTTTGAATATGTAATAGTATTGTTCACCGCATTATTTAATGCTATAACAATTTGCTTACCGGGTGCTAAAATAACATCATTCTGGAAATACCAGATGGCTTGTCCGGCTGGTATCCATCCTTGGCTTGCATAACGTAAGTTACCGTCTGAATCATAATAATCATTCGATCCGGTTGCATTGTAAGGCATGCTTGTGGCTAAAGCCATTTTACCGATGTTAACATCTTCATTTGAATTGTTATATAATATAACATATTTGTCATAACTAAATGTTCCGGCATCAGAAGCTCCATCTTTCGGACATCCGCCAACATACAGTTCTTTTATAATCACTAAGGCTGATTTTGAGTAATTTAAATCAAGATTCTGTACTTCCGCAGAGTTCCATGCATTATTAACCACAATGCCCGATTTTAAACCATTAAAGTTTACTCGCTGATTATTAGCCAGTCTTCTTTCTGTTGATGTTATTTCATATATACCTGCAGGAACTTTAAAAAATGCTTTGCCATTGGCATCGGTTTTACTTTCGTAAGAACTTGCATCGCTTGTATTAGTCATTTTAACTAATACGTCTTTAACCGGTTTACAATGACTTTCAGCCGGATAATTCAGCTGAACTGCTACTGTAAAGGTATTATAAACTTCTTCTTTGTCGTTATCGCTACATGATGCAAAAAAGAATAATAATGGAATTAATAAATAAAAAAGTTTTTTCATTTTGATGTTATTATTATTAATTAGTTATAGTTTGATTCTTAAAGACATTCCATAATAAAAAGACGGAGCATAAGCATTAAATAAATTTACGTCGTTATCCCACTTGCTATCATGGACTTTCTGAAGGGTATTCAAAAAATTAATGGCATTAAACGATACTGACGCGAAACGACCTATCTCTTTGGTTACGTTTAAATTAGCTGAATAATAGGCTGATACTTTTTCGGGACTGAATCTTCTCAGAAAAGTATCTTTATTAACTAATTTACATAGTTGATTGTAGAGTTCTTTATCATTATCTTTTGCCCATAGAAATTTTTCTGCAAATGGGATTTTGGTATTCGGGTCATCATAGGTGGAATAATATAAAGGATATACTGCTGTATAACTGTTTCCTGCATATATATTGTTTTTGTTTCCGGAAGGGAAAAAGTCACTTTTGTCATCTATATTAAAGGCGAGTGCTTTTCCTTTGTATTGACTTAAATCCTGACCGTATTTATAAAGAGAGGTTTCTATACGAAGCGAAATAATCATCTTGAGTGCAGGCAAATGCGTTGTCAGAGTTAAATTAGTGTTCAGTGATTTAGTTTTTTGACCGTTAGTTACTCGATTGTTATCGCCGACGTAATATCCAATAAATTTAGTGTCTTCGCCTTCTATATTTCTTGCTGATGTGCCTTGAACGAGTGTTTCTTCGATATTCTTATAATAGTAATAGCTTCCATCCCATCTCAATGATGTCTGGAGTGCCTGTATTTTTCCAAAATCAACGATCCAGCTCAATGTTTTTCTTGTTACTGGCGAACCATTTATATACATTGAATTACCTTGAAATCTTTTTCTTATTGTATAATCTAAAGTTTCTGTTGCATGCGTCCCTGTTTTATCCGTAACCGTGACGATGCCTGTGTTTTTATCTACATTATAAATACGATCAGAGATAGGAATTTTAGAATTCTCGAGGTTTTTCTGATCTGAAAATTTGTAAGAAAAAGTATCGTAAACAGCTGTATTAATATACGGATTAAATGTTTTGTCATACGAAGCGTTCAAAGTTACTTTTACGCCTTTGATATTCATATCTAATCCAATACTTCGCTGTGTGTTATATTGCCATTTTAGATCCTTGTTATAAATTCTTTTACTCGGAAGAGTATAGTACGCATAATATGTGTCTCCAGCGGAGGTTGTACCAGGGGCAAAAGTCAAAATATCTATATATGATGGAAGTGGATAAAGAGCCGCAAAAGATGGTAACTTAACAGCTTTACCCCACCCCAGCCGGAAGTTTAAATCACGAACCGGACGATCATATCTTTTTTCCCATAATATATATTTGGCATTGAATCGAGGCGAAAAACTGTTTACCGTGCCGTATTCCGAACCGTTTATGGAAGTTATATCTGAACGCAAACCCGCCATTATTTCGATAGTAGATTCGTTAACGGGTATTGTTACTCTGTCTTCGGCATATAAAGCATAATTATACAAAGCAGGTTCTTTATCATACCTGTATTCCCTCCATGTGGGAGTAAGACTCGGATCTGCATAATATTTACCTTTACCTTTATTATAGCTTTTGCTGAACTCTCCGCCAATCAGGGTTTTATTATTTACCTCACCGAACTTACGAATCCAATCTGCTTTTATTTTACCTGACACAGTCAGTGGTTTAGAATCTAAATAAGACAATTCATACCAATAGCCGGGTGATATTAGAATTATATCAGCGTTGGGGTTTTCTTTATAAGTTTGCCCCACATGATAGCCTTTTTCTTTAGTCCGTATGGAAACAGTTGAAGATGAACTCGATTTAGTATCACTAACTGTTCTTAGTTTATCGGAATAATCAATGGTACCAAAAAATTCGATATTTGTAATCCAACTTTTTTTGAGCAACCACTTCAACGAGACATTACTTCTCAAAGCATAGTCTCTTTGCTTGGTATAAGTATTCACATATAGATCGGGATCAGATTTAGAATCATACCCTCCAAGATTGCCTGACAAACCGATATTGAGGGTAATAGGCTGATTATTTGAACGGTTAAAAACATTCAAATAGTTTAGTGATAAACCATTTCTATCATAAGAAGTGTGTGGTGAAGCCAGATTGGCTATAGAGTTGGTATATTCGTAGCTCAAATTCAATATACCTTTGTTCTTATCCAGATCAACTCCTTTACTCACAGCAATCTGCTTTGTGTTCGGCTTGGTAGCCATATCTACAACAAGGGGGCTTTTACCCTTCCTTGTATTAATTTTTACCATACCATTTGTAAGGTCTCCATATTCGACCGACGGAATGCCGGTAATTACCTCAACCGACTCTATATTCGATGAAGTAATATTTCGAATATCTGCACCTCCGATATCAACTTTGCCGGAAGTATCAAATTCCCGTCCCGAATTATTTGATAAACGCACTCCGTCAACTTCTACTGCTACCCCGAACGAAGCATTGCCTTTCTCTCCAGATTCTCCGTTTACAAACAATCGTTGCGGTGATAAATATGCCATCTTAGAGTTATTGGTAGTTTTTCCTCCCGGCAAAAGACTACTTATATCCGCCACGCTAATCATCTGCATATGGTCAAGAGCAACACGGTCAATCACATAAGAATTTGCCATTTGCTTTCCTCCTTTGGATGTGACAACAACTTCTTTTAACGCAAGTGATTTTTCGTTTAACAGCACATTGTAGTTCAGAATATTCTTATCAATAATTATCTCAGCCTGCTTAGTTTCAAAGCCAAAGCAATGAATTATAATCATACTTTTTCCGGCAGGAACATTTTCGATGTTAAAATTTCCATCCTCATCGGTAGTGTCCCAAAAGCCGTCATCCGAAAGCGCAACAGTTGCATAACCAATAGGTGCTTTAGTTCTGCTATTTAATATCTTCCCAGATATGCTAAAATTTTGACTATAAGCGGCACAAATAGAACAGATTGTAAAAAAAAGATATATTTTTAGCTTTAACATAAATTACACCGATCAATACCCTTTATTAAGGAGTGGCAAATTTTCTTAAAAAAATTAACCCTTGCAATACCCTTTAATGGGTATAATGTCGATAGAAAATAATTATATATTATGACAGATAATCGACATCTATTATTATA
>CALYPL010000013.1 GCA_945273835.1 uncultured Dysgonomonas sp.
CAGATGAGGAAAATGATAAAACAAGTATAATCGTTGAGAAAACTACTATTTCAGAAAATATAGCTACTGAAATTAAACGCGATAACGACAATACTAATGATGCCTCATTCAAAAATACGAATGAAAATCGTTCAGCCACAAAATTAACGATAGACGATTCGTTAATATCCAAACCTGATCCGGAAACTCAGCCACAATCAATATCTACAATAAGTCAACCGCCTGTTTCACATCAGGAAAAGGAAGATGAATATAATGATTCATGGGACGAAGAGTACAATTCAAGAAAAAGAAATATTATCATTGGCGCTGCATTCGTCGCTTTAATCGTGATTGCAATTTTAGTCTACAGATTTCAATTTAGCAAACCAAGTGAGTCTGTCAATATTGCAAACACACCTATAGAAGCGACCACAGAAGGTCCGGAAAAAGTTGCTGACAACAATAAAGATGAAACTCCTTTAGTAACAGATTCTTTGAAAGTTACTGATCAGCCGGAGGAACAATCTGAAATTGCGTCACAAGGCAAGTCAGACGATGATTCAGTAAAAACAACAATTGATAATTCGGCAAACGACAAACCAATTATTGTCACTATTAGCAGAGGAGTAACCATGCGCAGTCTTGGTGAAAAATATTACGGGCTAAGACCTTTCTGGGTTTACATATATGAAGAAAATAAAGATAAAATACCGAATCCCAATAATGTAACTTCGGGAACAAAAATAGTTATCCCAGCGGCAAGCAAATATGGAATCAACAAGTACGACCCAGAATCAGTTGAAAAAGCGAAGAAACTCGAAGCTAAATATTTCTCTAAGTTTTAAATGTAAAATAGTGTAATACAAATTCATAATAATATAAATCAAAATGCTAAGTAAAAAATTAGAAGATGCTTTAAATGTGCAAATTAACGCCGAATTATGGTCAGCATATCTTTATCTGTCAATGTCGGCTTATTTTGCAAGAGAGGGAAAATCAGGATTTGAAAATTGGTTCAGAGTACAAGCTCTTGAAGAAAAAGATCATGCCATGAAAATATTTGATTACATCATTACGCGCAACGGCAAAGTTGATCTTAAACCCATCAAAGCTGTTCCCGAAACATGGCAAAGCCCCCTTGACGTTTTTGAAGCATCTTTGAAACACGAAAAAGTTGTTACTGCATTGATTAACGATTTGGTGGCTTTAGCTAAAGAAGAGAAAGACTATGCCACTGAAAATATGTTAAACTGGTTTGTTGACGAACAAATTGAAGAAGAAGCTACAACAAGTCAGCATATTGATTCGCTGAAAATGATTGGTGACAATGGATTTGGTATTTACACAATGGATAAAGAACTTAAAACAAGAACATATACTCCGTTAAAAACAAACGAATAAATATCAAATAAAAATAGATTTCAGCCACTTTGTATAACTTTGCAGAGTGGCTTTTTAACATATAGAAAAATGAAAATTATTGCAGACAAAAATATTCCTTTTTTACGGGGTATTGCCGAATGCTACGGAGAAACCGAATACTTGGCAGGAGCTGATTTTGTACACGAAAACGTGAAAGATGCTGATGTTTTGATTGTTCGCACCGTGGCACATCTTGATGAACATGTGCTTGCAAATACAAATATCAAACTCATATGTTCGGCAACCATCGGTTACGATCATATTGACACAGCTTATTGTGATACACATAACATTAAGTGGAGTAATGCTCCAGGATGTAATTCAGGTTCGGTACAGCAATATATAGTTTCAGTATTGCTTACCTTATCGCAACAAAAAAATTTCAGGCTAAGAGATAAAACAATCGGAATAATCGGTGTAGGCAATGTAGGGAAAAAAGTAGCCAGAGCTTGCCACCTGTTAGGAATGAAAGTTTTACTGAACGACCCGCCTCGTCAGGCAGAGGAAGGCAATACGAAATTTACAGACTTGGAAACAATTAAGAAAGAAGCGGATATTATAACATTTCATACTCCGCTGACCAAAGAAGGATGTTTCAAAACTTACCACTTAGCTGATTATACATTTTTCAAATCATTACAGAAAAAGCCGATTATCATTAATTCTGCTCGTGGTGGAATTATTGACACAAATGCTATCATAGATGCTATCGACAAAGGTCTTATTTCAGGAGCAGTAATTGATTGTTGGGAGAACGAGCCTGATATAAATTTGCAATATATGAGTCGAACTGATATTGCGACACCACACATAGCAGGTTATTCTGCTGACGGAAAAGCGAATGCAAGCCGTATGGCTTTAACAACTATTGCAAATTTCTTTGATCTGGATAAAGCACCTATCGAAAAGATCAATCCACCGTTGCCGGAAAAAACATTCATTGATCTTAATAATTATGCCGAGAACCGCATAGATCATGCTATTCTCGAAACTTATAATCTGATGGGTGATTACGAACGCTTTAAAAACTCACCTGACAAATTCAAAATTCTAAGGAATGAATATCCTCTACGCAGAGAATATCAGGCTTATACGGTTATAAACGCAACGGATGACGAAAAGAATCTTTTAACAGCTCTTGGTTTTAATTGTTGATCATAGCACAAGTTCTTCAAATAAGCTTTGCAATGTTTGATCAAGATCGGTTGTAAATCCGCTATGAGGTCTTGACGTTTGTATACAGGTACTGCGAACAGCTGTGAGCCATCGAAAGCGTTCGGCAAGCTCAAATTGAGCAATCGCGCCTCCGTCTTTATGGCCGGAACTGATTTTATCGAATGCTCGTAAGCCATTCTGTAAAGCTTCATAACTCAGCTCACTTGCAAAACATTTCAACCTCTTTTCATCTACTTTATACAAAGTTTTAATGTAGCGGGCTTCTTTAGAAAAAAGTATAACTCCGACATTAATAAATTCTTCACGTTCAACCTTTGGCAAAACGCGGATCACAGCATATTCATATAGATATTTCTTTTGCATGAAGTGCTTCTTTAACAAATATTTCGGAGTTATGTATTCTTAAAGTCAGATATTTATAATATACGTCACGAATATCTTTTACCGTTTCTGAATCATGATGCCAATCAAGCCATTCGTCAGGCAGGCAATCTACAATCTCCCGGATAACATCATCCGTAAGAAGAGGTCTGAGTTCCCTGTCGGCTTGTTCAATATCATTCGCAAAGGGCAACAAAACATGATCTTTTATCCTATTAAAAGGATTTAAAGCGTATTTTTCCCAATCATCCCAAGTATGATGAAAGTAAAGCGTAGCACCGTGATCTATAAGCCACAGCTGATCATGCCACATCAGCATATTGGTGTTACGCACGGTACGATCCACATTACTTAGAAATGCATCCATCCAGACAATACGAGAGGCTGTTTGTGAATCAATTCGTGTTGTGATTGGGTCGAACGTGAGAGCACCCGATAAAAAATGTAAACCGATATTCAGTCCTTTACTATTTTGCAATAAATCCTGTATCTCTTCATCTCCTTCGGTTCGCCCGAATGCTTCGTCAAGATATACAAATACAATTTCAGGAATTCTAAAGCCCAACCGTTTAGCTGTTAATCCGCCAATGAGTTCCGACACAAGTGCTTTAGAGCCATGCCCTGCTCCACGAAATTTAACTACATACTTAAATCCATCGTCAGCTTCTGCCAAGGCCGGTAAAGAACCGCCTTCCCGCAAGGGCATTATATAGCGGTTCACATGTACTGTGCGTATATCTATTCTTGAATTTTCCATAAAGTCACACGCTGTTTAGTCTTTCTATTTATCACGATATACCCTCATCTCGCAAAGTTTGCAATCGAAATCGAGGCGCAATCTTGTATTATTATACAACAAATAGAAAGGTTCTTTGTATTTATGTTTGACTTTATTTTCTTTTACACACCATCCTAATGCAAATTTTATGCAATGTCGGGTAAACATAAGCGGTACAGATTCTTGCGGATTTCGTTCAAAAGCTATTTCTACCACTTGCGCCTTGTGCTGCGTATAGAACTGCTTACTGCTCTCGTTCATCACGTTGCCAAGATAGGTTATCTTGCCGACAGGAAAAGGATGAAAGGTCTGTTTATGTTTTACTATCGGCTGACGATAATTTATGACACGCATCGCAATCAGACGATCGGTTAGTTGTCGTCTCCAATCTGAAATTACTGACGAAGGGATAAAATAACTTTGTGATAGTTCGAGATTAACAGATTGTACATTGAAAATAGTAGTCCCTGTCTTAGATAAATTATTTCTGATATTTTCGGTCTGATCTTTTTTGGCAGTTTCTTTTTTATATTCAAAATTGAGAACTACCTGAGTATCGTCTTCATCAATGGCTTCTAACGAGAAGCCGAAAGGAATTTCTTTTAAATTGATCGAAATATCTATTTTTCTTTCCGCAGAATTTCGTTGCAATAATTTTTCAAACTCATGATCGTGATTGCGGTATATAAAAGTACCTCTTTTTATTTGGGGCAATCTGGACGGAAAAATTTTATCTCCATCTACATTGTTTACCTGAAAGCCTTCCAGCTCTTTCTTTGTATTGAAAAAACATAACCCATCGCCATTTGCTAAGGTAAGGTTTGAATTGAGTTTAAAAAAGCGAGTGGTTACTTCTGTGACTTTGCCGACTGGCTCACCAATTGATTTGGGAGAGTCCACCGACCAAATATTCGTTTTACGTCCGTTCAGAAAATAATCTGTATACCCCCTGTTGAAACTCTTGTTTATATCGGGTGTAAATGTGTAGGTTGAATGTCCTGATGAGGCACGTAAATATTCGGGACGGCGATTTATTATTTCATCCAATTTGGAACGATAATGGGCAACTGTATTTTTAACATATGATACATCCTTCAACCGTCCTTCTATTTTTAGGGAAGAAACTCCGGCATCTATTAAATTCTCAAGATCTGCGGACAGGTTCAGGTCTTTCATAGACAGCAAATGCTTATCGGTGCTGATCACAGTACCTTCGCTATCCATTAATGAATAAGGCAACCTGCAATATTGCGCGCATTCTCCCCTATTGGCACTTCGCCCAGAAATGGCATGGCTAAGATAACATTGTCCGCTATAACTGACGCATAACGCGCCGTGTATAAATGCTTCGAGCGTAACATTGGTTTGAGCTGCTATCTCATTTATCTGAAGCGATGTCAATTCGCGCGCCAAAACAACCTGAGTAAATCCGGCTTGTTCAAGAAATTTTATTTTATCAATACTCCGATTATCTACCTGCGTACTGGCATGCAAGGGAATGGGCGGTAAATCGAGCATAGTGATACCCATATCCTGTATAATCAGCGCATCAATGCGTGCATCGTTATATAGCTGCCAAATTAATTTACGTGCATCCTCAAGTTCTTTATCGCCTAAAATAGTATTAAGAGCCACATATATTTTTGCTCCGAACAAATGTGCATATTCTGCCAAAGACTTGATATCATCAATGGTATTGCCTGCGGCTGAACGCGCACTGAACTGTGGAGCTCCTATATATACTGCATCTGCTCCGTGCTTAATTGCTTCTATTCCGCATTCAAAATTTTTAGCCGGAGCAAGTAATTCTATCTTACGGGGTTTAATCAAGATTTATAACTTTAAATAGTCTTCTGTATTAATTACTTTTGCAAAGATACTATTTAAAGCGGCTAAAAAAGCATTCTGTACATCCTTAGATTTTATAGTATAATCCTGTATGTGTAAATCTAATGTAGCACAAGCATCACCGATAAGTATAATATCAAAGCCTAAGTCTTTTGCAGCTCTTACAGTTGTATCTACGCACATGTGCGTCATCATACCACAAATAATCAATTGCTCAACTTCTGATTTTTTGAGGCAGTCGAGTAATTCTGTTTCCCTGAAACTATTTGGGAAATGCTTCACCACAACTTTTTCCGTAGGTAAAGGTTTTACCGATTGATGAATTTTTACACCCTCGGAATCGGGAAGGAAAAATCCGGCATCAGGTCTAATACTTATATGTTGCACATGTATAACGGGTATATTACAACGCCGGCATTCATGAAGTATTTTTGCCGCATTCGATACTGCGACTTCTGAACCGTGCAATTCTTTTAAACCTCCAGGGAAGTAGTCATTCTGCAAATCTATTAATAATAAAGCTTTTCTCATTTAAATGTAAATTTTATTTAATCGCACACATCAGCTAAATTTCTTAATTTGTAGATATCCGTTATTTCAAACGGTGTCTGTTGATAAACATAATAATTGAGCCAATTATTAAATAAAAGGTTACCATGGGCTCTCCAACGAACCACTGGTGGCTGACTCGGGTCATCATCCTTATAGTAATTAACCGGAAGGTTTATAGGTAATCCTTTATCCAAATCCCTTATATATTCTTCATGAAGAGTATAGGGGGCATATTCAGAATGTCCTGTCAGATAAAATTCACGCCCACCCCGTGAACTAACAATGCCTATACCCGATTCTTGAGACTCGGATAAAATGGTTAGCCGTGAATTATTTATAACATCTTGGCGACAAATTTCAGTATGCCTGCTATGAGGTATATAAAACTCGTCATCAAACCCACGAAATAATGGATATTTTTTTCTATTGATAGTATGTTTAAATACCCCAAACATTTTCTGAGGCAATAGTTGTTTCCTAACTCCGTAGAAATGGTACAAAGCTGCTTGTGCTGCCCAACATATATATAAGGTAGAAGTAACATGCTTTCTTGCCCATTCGGCAATGATAGAAACTTCTTTCCAATAGCCAACTTCTTCAAATTCGAGTTGCTCAACAGGAGCACCTGTTATAATCATACCGTCATAATAATCACACTCAATTTCATTGAAACTTTTATAAAAAGCTGCCAGATGTTCTTCGGAAGTATTTTTTGAAACATGGCTCTTCAATCTGAGAAAATCAATTTCGACCTGTAGCGGATTATTAGATAACAAACGAATAAAATCAGTCTCGGTAGTAATCTTGATTGGCATCAGGTTTAATATTAACATTCTTAGCGGACGGATATCTTGCATATTTGCTTTGAGATCGCTCATCACAAATATGTTCTCATTCATCAAAATTTCTATTGCCGGCAGGCGGTTCGGAATTTTTACAGGCATTTTTTCAACATTGTTTGAACAGGTTTTGAACAAGTTTTTAACAAATTTATAACAAAAAAGACAGAAAAAGGTTAATCTTTCATTTTTTTTACTACCTTCGTTCTGTAGTATAATCCAAAATAGACTTTTTTATAAAAATCGGACAATCGTTTCTTTTTAATATTCAGACTTATGAAACACTTTTATTACATTGCACCTGTTTGTATTCTTCTATCATTCGCCGCTTGCGGTTCGCCGAATGGTTCAAAATCGAGAGGCCCACAAAAAAAACTGAGTGAGAGTTTTTACGGATCTTTTGGAAATGAAGACACAGTAATAGATTTAACTGCTGCAACTTCGGGTTCGAAATCATCTGCAACTGCTAATGAAGAAGATGAACTTCTTGCCAAAGTACGTGAAGAAGAATTATTGCTTGAAAAAGAAAGACAAAAACTATTGGCTGCTAAAACACCAACATTAGAACCATCAACAGTTGACAACAAATCTCAAGCGCCAAATCAGCCCCAGAAACAATCGTCAACATCTAATACAACTTCATATAACAGTAGCAATAGTCGTTCTACATCTTCATCTTATAGAACTAATTCTTACCAGAACTCACCTGTAAGTTCTACTTCACGTCCATCAAGCGTGAATTATAAGAATTACCAATATAACAGTAGTTATAACTATGCTACATCTAAAGGTAGATTAACAGCACTCAACAAAGGCGAAGATTCAAAACTAAAAAAATATAATGTGATAATCGCTTCACTACGTTTAGAGTCCGGTAAAACAAGACTTTCTAAATCATTTGATAGCGCGAACGAAAAATATATCTTAGCTCGTAGCGGTGGAGGTCTGTATACTTTTGTTATCGGAAGTTTCGAAAACAGAGGTGATGCAATTGCTTACAGAAATAAGATTATAAATAAGTATACAAGCAGATATTCCGAAAATGAATTATTCAGAACATTCGGTATTCCATTTACCGATGCATGGATACTTGAAATCTAAAATACGATTAAGATGAAAATAACTTTTTTAGGAACCGGCACTTCAACAGGTGTTCCTGAAATAGGATGCAAATGTAAAGTTTGCTCATCAACAGATAAAAAAGACAGACGCCTGAGGGCGTCTGTTTTAGTTGATACCAACGACCAACGCATACTCATTGACTGCGGTCCTGATTTCAGAGAACAGATGCTAAATCAGAAATTTAGCAAACTGAACGGAGTATTACTAACGCACGAGCATTACGACCATACAGGCGGAATAGATGATTTACGTCCGTTTTGCAAATTAGGCGATGTAGACATTTACGGAAACAGCCATACAAATCAAATGCTTCGAGAACGTATACCTTATTGCTTCGCAGAACATAAATACCCGGGCGTACCTAATATAATATTACATGACATAGACGGTTCACGAACGTTTTACATCAATGACACTGAAATTCTGCCTATCAACATAATGCACTACAAATTGTCAATATATGGTTATCGAATTGGCAAAACTGCTTATCTCACTGATGTGAAGTACATTCCTGAAAATGAATATGAGAAGTTAAAGGATCTTGATACGCTCATCATAAGCTCATTACGCATCGAAGAACATATTTCACACCAAACTCTAAGCGAGGCTTTAACAAATATTGAACGTATAGCCCCTAAACGTGCATATCTCACACACATGAGTCATCAGATCGGTCTGCATGCTGAGGTTGAAAAAATATTGCCAGAGAATGTTTTTTTAGCATATGACGGTTTAGAAATCGAAACTAATTAATAAAGGGATAAGTGACTTTAATAAAATAGCATCTTTATTTTTATTAGTCAGTTTGTTAAAATAAAAAGGGAGAACTACGGTTCTCCCTTTATCTTTATTATAACTCTTTTAGCTTAATCAATATATGCTAATACTTGATTTTTAACTACTTGATCGCCTTGCTTAGTTTCAATCTGAACGATTTTACCTGATGCTAAAGCTTTTACTTCTTCAATACCGTAGTAAGTCTGAATGAAGCAAATTGTATCGCCTTCGTTAACTTTAGTTCCTACAACCGGTGCAGACGAAACATCGTCAACATCAATCTGCCATATTACTTGACCACTTACAGTAGCTTGTATAGGTTTCGCGTTAGGAAACTGTTTCTGAACAGCTTCTGCATCGAAACGTGGCACTTCGATAACCTCACGGGTAACAATTATAGGTGCTCCTGCTTTCTCTCGAGCTTTTTCTAAATCAGCATTAAATCTTTCTCTTGCAAGACCTGCTTTATAGTCACGATATTGACGATCATGCATAGCCAATTCAAATAACTCTTCATCATCTTCACCGTATTCCCAACCGTTCTTATCCATTTCTTCACGATAAGAATCAAGAGCATCGGGATATTCGTCCTGAGGATTTCCTGTGTAGAACTCAAAACCTTTTGATTTTGCCAATTGTATGATTTCGTCATCAAGTTTACCGGGTAATGTACCTGCTTTTCCGAGAATCATATTCCAACTGTCTTTATCAATATTTGAGAAGCGTGGTTGTCCTTGTGCCATCGAAAGAATATTCATCAAAGCAATATTCTTAACGTATTGGCTGAATGGTGTTACCAATGGAGGATATCCAAGTTTAGGCCATATATATCCGACTTCTTCAAACAGTTGCACAACTAAGTCATTCAATGACACTTCGGCTTTACCATTGTTACGCAATGCCATGTTGATAGCCGGATGCATGGTACGAAGGTCTGCCATCATCGATCCCATCATACCGCCGGGTAGTCCGCAACCAATCAACAAAGAATTCATGATATGGTTAGACGGGTCTATAAAATATCCTAAGAAGTCGTCAATGAATTCCTGTGTCAATGCACGGGCTTCCATATATGCCTTCATATTGATATCAGGAACAGAGAAACCTGCATCTTTTAACATTTCCTGCAAAGTAATAATATCAGGATGAACCATACCCCATGACAATGGGTCAATGGCTGCATCAAGAATATCTGCACCGGCACGAGCTACTTCGAGCATGGAAGCAACCGAAAAACCGGGACCTGTGTGTCCGTGATATTGAATTGGAATATTAGGGTGTTTTTTCTTAAGTTCGGTTACAAGTTTTCCAAGGAAAGCCGGACGACCTACTCCGGCCATATCTTTCAAACAAAACTCGTCAACACCAAAGTCAACCAATTTATCTGCAAATTTGACATAGTAATCTACGGTATGAATAGGCGAATGGGTAATACAAAGCGCCCCTTGCGATATCATGCCTGCTTCTTTAGCATATTTAACTGATAGTTCAAGATTTCGTGCATCGTTAAGTCCGTCGAATGAACGTGAAATGTTTGTTCCTTGCGCTTTCTTTACTTTAAACATCAGACGACGAACATCTCTTGGCACAGGATACATACGCAAACCGTTCAATCCACGCTCAAGCATATGAGTCTGAATACCTACTTTGTTGAAGGGTGCAGTCCAATCACGCACCGATTTATTCGGGTTTTCGCCGTAAAGAAGATTAACCTGCTCAAAAGCACCACCATTTGTTTCGACACGGGAGAAACATCCCATATCTATAATAACCGGCGCAATCCGCACTAACTGGTCTACACGTGGCTGATATTTTCCTGACGACTGCCACATGTCGCGATAAACAAAACTAAATTTAATTTCTCGTCCCATATTGTTTTTATAATGTCACTACAAAACGATTGTTTTATTCTTAAAATCGTTCTATAATATTTATTGGTTTTCTATGTAAAAAAATATGTTTTTCTTTCTACAAATTTAGATTTTTAAATTCAAAATCGCACATTATTAACAAGGTAAAAATTACCGTTTTTTTATTAAAAAACTTATTTCTTCATTTTTTCACAAAGCCTTCATTAAATCTGCACAATTGATTAAATTTTGAGCAACTTAACAGGGAATATTTGCCTTTAATTTATCTATCATTCTAAATAAGTATATCCTATTTTTGGATTTTTGAAAATTATACTTATTAAATTTTAATTGGATATTTTTATTCAATTTGAGTAAAAAAAACAGCTCGCTTGTCTAAAGCGAGCTGTTTGCGGAATTATGTTTTAATTTTTAGCAACCAGCACAATTAGTAGGTTTTAGTTGTTGAAAGAAATCGTTACCCTTATCATCAACAAGTATAAATGCAGGAAAATCTTCTACTTCAATTTTCCAGATAGCTTCCATTCCTAATTCAGGGTATTCAAGACATTCCAAGCTCTTGATGTTTTGTTGTGCCAAAATAGCAGCCGGGCCACCAATACTACCTAAATAGAAACCGCCATGCTTTTTACAGGCATCAGTTACCTGTTGGCTACGGTTACCTTTTGCTATCATAATAAGGCTTCCTCCATGCGACTGGAATGAATCGACATATGAGTCCATACGTCCAGCCGTAGTCGGTCCCATAGATCCGCAAGCATACCCGGCAGGCGTTTTAGCTGGCCCTGCATAATATATCGGATGATCTTTTATATATTGAGGTAGTTCTTCTCCCCTATTCAGCCGTTCCTGTAATTTTGCATGGGCAATATCCCGCCCTACTATTATTGTTCCTGTGAGCGACAAACGTGTAGAAACCGGATATTTTGATAATTCGGCACGAATTTCAGACATCGGGCGATTTAAATCTATTTTAACGCCACCATCTTCCCCTGCTTTACGATACTCTTCAGGAATAAGGCGTGCCGGATTGTCTTCCATTTTTTCGAGCCATATACCCTCTTTATTTATTTTTCCTTTTATATTACGGTCGGCAGAACATGATACGCCCATACCAACAGGACATGACGCACCATGACGTGGCAAACGGATAACGCGGATATCGTGTGCAAAATACTTTCCACCGAACTGAGCTCCAAGACCAAGTTCCCACGCTGCTTTTTGTAATTTCTGTTCCATCTCAAGATCGCGGAAAGCGTTTCCGCCTTCGCTACCTTTAGTTGGCAGATTATCGTAATATTTAGTCGAAGCTAATTTAACGGTTTTAAGATTTGTCTCAGCCGAAGTACCACCTATAACAAAAGCTATATGATATGGCGGGCAAGCAGCTGTACCAAGTGATTTCATTTTCTCGATTAAAAATGATTCAAGTTTACCGGGTGTAAGCAACGCTTTTGTTTCCTGATACAGATATGTTTTGTTTGCTGAGCCGCCGCCTTTGGCAACAAACAGAAATTTATATTCATTTCCGTTTACCGCATAAAGATCTATTTGTGCAGGCAGATTGCATCCTGTATTTACCTCTTCGTACATGCTAAGGGGAGCATTTTGCGAGTAACGCAAATTGTCTTCTGTAAATGTATTATAGACCCCTCTTGATATTGCTTCTTCATCGTTGCCTCCGGTCCATACATTTTGTCCTTTCTTACCGACTACGATAGCCGTCCCTGTATCTTGGCAAAAAGGCAATATACCACGGGCTGATATTTCGGCATTACGCAAAAATGTCAGTGCCACGAATTTATCATTTTCGCTGGCTTCTGTGTCTGACAATATTTTTGCAACTTGCTCTTGATGTTCGGGACGAAGCAAAAACTCGACATTATGAAAGGCATGTTGTGCAAGCAAAGTCAATGCTTCGGGTTGTACTTTCAGAATTTCCTGTCCTTCGACATTGATTGTTGAAACAAAATCTTTAGACAACAAGTAGTATTCGGTCGTATCTTTTCCCAAAGGAAACATTTCCTGATACTTAAAATCTGGAGTCGGCATAATAATATATTTTTTAGTTGATTCTTTTATTGGCTGCAAAAGTACTAATTTAAAATTACTATCACCAATAGCTATGCTTATCAAGAATGAATTTTCATAAGATTCTTTTAATTGGGGGGATCAATCTTATTTCACAAAACCCCATTTATCTAAAACATTTTTTTAACAAATAAAATTAATTAATGAGAGATGAAAAGGCTTTAAGAAAAAATTCTTGTATATTTACCATTTGGAAGATATTATATAGTATAATATACACACGATTATTCTGAAAAGAAATAGGTTTGATGTTCGTAAACAGATATATATTTTTATTATTGTTGATGCCTATCGCTTGTTATTCGCAAAATAGTAATATTAAGCAAAAGTTGGATAAGGCAATGAATAAAACCAAACGACAGGTTATTCTCCCGTCAGGCGACACTATTTACACGACTAATAACAGAACCCGTTTATTGACTAAAGAGGATATGGAGTTTTTCAGTCGAGACACGTTAAATATTGACGCACTAAATAAATATTTATACACTGGCAATACTAAATACCGTTCTTTGGAAGATGCCACAAATAGTATTTCGGGCTTGATCGACACCATAAAAGAAGAACAAGATAAAAAAGCAAAGAATCAATCTTTAAGTTTCAGACTTTCGCAAAAGAATAGAGATCAACTGAACAAAGAGAGAAAAGCTGAAGCTGAATGGGAAAAACGAAAAGTTGAAGAATCGCTCAAATTATCAGTTAACGACTTAGTCAATTTATATGAAAAGTATGGAGACAAACCTACTTATTACATAAATGGTGTGATTGTTGACGAATCTGTAGTTAATCAACTACGTCAGTCGGATATTCTTAGCCGCCAATTCAAAACCAACAATACTGCTTCAAACAATCCGAATGGCGAAATATGGGTGGAAGTACCTATACCTGTTGCTCAAAATATATTACCGGACAATACGGCTTCGTCAAGAGGATTGATTGACACTAAACATATTTACAAAAACGAATCTGCTCAAAACGAACAAAATAAAACCTCAATTAAACCTATAACCTCTTCTGACAATTATTACAATAGCGTTGAAAGAGAAAAAAGTCCAAACGTGAGCCATAAGAAAAATGGATCTGATGAAGATTATAAAAAAGGCAATTCTATAATTTCAAAAAGAAAATCTGCAAATAGGCCTGATTTAATTGTTTCTGGACAAGTACCGAACAGGAGTAACAATAAAAGCACCAATGTACAAACAAAGAATAATCTAAAGAAAGAGCATCCTCAGAACTCTTCAAATAAACCTGTCACTCTTAATCTTAAAGGTGGAAAAAGACGTTGAACTTATTGAAATTGTGATTTAACTACAGTTTCAATCACTTTCGGAAAATATTTGTATTCTAATTCATGCACTTTATGTGCGATACTATCGGAAGTATCATTTTGTGCAACTTCACATTTTGCTTGAAAGATTACAGCTCCTTCATCGTAATTCTCATTCACATAATGTATTGTAATGCCCGATTCTGTTTCTCCCGCTTCTTTTACTGCTCTATGCACATTGTCGCCATACATACCTTTACCACCAAATTTAGGTAATAATGCCGGATGTATATTTATTATCATATCCGGATATGCCTGCAATATGTTATCAGGCACTTTGAGTAAAAACCCTGCCAATACAATAAAATCTATCTTTTTTTCTTTCAAATAATCTATGACATGTGAAGTAGTTTCAAAACAAGTTTTTGAAAAAAATGCAAAAGGAATATCAAACCTCTCGGCTCTTTTCAACACATAAGCATCTTTTTTATTGGATATTATCGATGCAATTTTTATTTGTTCATTATTTTGAAAGTAACGGCATATATTTTCTGCGTTAGAACCCGATCCGGATGCGAATATAGCAATATTTATCATACAAAATCCGTTATTAAAATTGCACAAAAACAGCAACAATGTGCAAGATTTATTAAATTTGTGGGTAAAAGTTTTTCTTATATGAATAAAAAACTGTTACTTTGCATCGACAAAAATAATCAATTAAAAATTTAATTATTAATTAAAACTAAAAATTATGTCAGAAGTAGCATCAAAAGTGAAAGCAATTATTGTTGATAAACTAGGGGTTGAAGAATCAGAAGTAACAGATACTGCTAGCTTTACTAACGATTTGGGCGCTGACTCGCTAGACACAGTAGAATTAATCATGGAATTTGAAAAAGAATTCGGTATTTCTATTCCAGATGATCAGACTGAAAAAATCGCTACAGTAGGAGATGCTATCTCTTACATCGAAGCTAACGCAAAATAATTATCTTTTTATCCGTTAATTTTCTATTATGGAATTAAAAAGAGTTGTAGTAACAGGTCTGGGTTCCGTGTCACCTATCGGTAATGATGTTCCAACTACATGGGACAATGCCATAAAAGGAGTAAGTGGTGCCGGACCTATTACTCTAATCGATGCCACTAAATTTAAAACCCAGTTCGCCTGCGAAGTTAAAGATTTCGATCCGTCGCAATACATGGATCGTAAGGAATTACGTAAGTGCGACAGATATTCATTATTGGCTATTGCTGCTGCCGATGAGGCAATGAAAGATGCCAATTTTGACCTCGAAAATGAAGATAAAGACAGAATAGGTGTTATATTCTCATCCGGTATCGGAGGTATACGCACATTTGAAGAAGAAGTCGGCTACTACTTTACCCATGAAGAACAAGGACCAAAATTCAATCCGTTCTTTATTCCGAAGATGATAGCAGATATTGCTGCCGGACATATTTCAATGCGTTACGGATTGAGAGGTCCTAACTTCGGTACAGTATCGGCTTGCGCATCATCTACTCATAGTGCAATCAGTGCTTTCGATATTATCCGTTTGGGAAAAGCAACAGCCATCGTAACAGGTGGCGCCGAAGCTCCAATAACATATTCAGGTTTAGGCGGATTTAATGCTCTTACAGCATTATCGACACGCAATGATTCTCCTCAAACAGCATCACGCCCATTTAGTGCAAGTCGCGATGGTTTTGTTATGGGCGAAGGAGCGGCTTGTCTTGTTCTTGAAGAAATGGAACATGCTTTGGCTCGTGGAGCTAAAATTTATGCTGAAGTTGTAGGTGGAGGTATGTCAGGCGATGCTTATCACTTAACTGCATCACATCCTGAAGGGTTGGGTGCTAAATTGGTGATGAGAAACGCATTGCAGGATGCTAACATGAAGCCCGAAGAAATTGATTATATCAATGTGCATGGAACATCCACTCCTGTGGGTGATCCATCGGAAGTTAAGGCTATCAAGGAAGTATTTGGCGAACACGCATACAACTTAAACATCAGTTCTACCAAATCTATGACAGGTCACCTATTAGGTGCAGCCGGAGCTTTGGAAGCATTATTCTGTATCAAAGCTATACAAGACAATATAGTACCTCCAACCATTAATCATGCAGATGGTGATGATGATCCTGTTTTCGATAGCAAATTGAATTTTACATTCAATAAAGCGCAAAAAAGGGAAATCAATGCAGCCCTTTCCAATACATTTGGGTTTGGTGGACACAATGCTTGTGTAATTGTAAAGAAGTTTAAAAGATAGGCAATACTGTGCTTAAAAAACTATATCGAAGCTTAAGGCTTCTTCCTAAAAAAAGGAAGGAGCCTTATGTATCTTTTTTCCAGATTTTACATTTTTATCCTTATAACATTACTATATACGAGCAAGCGTTGCTCCATAAATCCTCATCTATAAAATTAAAGAATGGGAAATGGATAAACAACGAACGGCTTGAATTTTTGGGTGACGCTATATTGGACGCAATTGTAGCAGATATAGTATTCAAAGAATTCGAGTACAAGAAAGAGGGATTTCTTACCAATATACGCTCCCGCATTGTTCAACGTGAGACTTTAAACAAATTAGCTCTTGAACTTGGTATAGATAAACTGATCAAAACATCCGCTAAAAGCACGGCTCATAAAACAAATATGTATGGTAATGCATTAGAAGCCTTAATAGGGGCTATATATCTCGATCAAGGATATCGCATAACAAAAAAGTTTGTATACGAGACTTTATTGGCTCATTTAAACATAGAGAAGGTAGCTCAATCTGATGCTAACTTCAAATCTCGTCTAATCGAATGGAGCCAGAAACACAAAATCCCTGTAGAATTTATATTAGTCAATAACTTCATGAATGAGGATAATAGTCCTTATTTCAAAAGTGAGGTAAAGATTTTAGGACATTCAGCCGGTACTGGTTCAGGCTTTTCAAAAAAGGAGTCACAACAACAGGCTGCTAAAGTGGCAATGAATAGGATAAATTCGGACACACCTTTCCGAAATTTCATTTTCTCATTACAAGCTGAACAAGAAATTGATCATGCAATAAATGATAATGGATCATGTAATGAGAGTCAACCTACACAAACCAATATAGAAACAGATATTAAGGAGTAAATTTACAGACTAATTCCTTCAAATTTACTTATAGCATCTTTCCATACTTCAGGCAATGGTGTGGATGATTGAGTATGTGGATTATAAGAAACAAAAATTGATTCACATCTGCATTTTATTTCATTGGTCGCGGTATTGCGTATCTGTTGAAGAAATGTTCCGCTTTTAGTCCCTAACTTTATTATTTTTGACTCGACAACTATGGGTTCTTTATAGTAAACGGACGAATAATAATCTATTTCAAGATGAGCTAAAACCATCAACACCTCAAGCCAATCTACGGCCGTAGCTTTGATTGTTTGCAGATAATTGACCTTACCGAGATCGAAATAACTGAAATATATATTATTATTGATGTGTCCTAACGCATCGATATCGCTGAATCTTATTTGCAGAGGCAATGATATCTTAAATTCTTCATGTTTAATGTCTTTCATATGTTATCTGAAAATTATTTCATTTACAATTTCCATTCCTGCATATTTGTTGAGAGCATCAACCAACTTTTCTTTAGCGAGTATGAGCTCCGATCGCAGTACGGATGAGCTTAAATTCACATATAATATGCCGTTCCGAAAATAAATATTGGTGGTATACGAGAATACAGCATTTCCTAATACAGCTTTCCAACCATAAAGCACACGGCTTTCGGCTAATTTCTGTTTAAGCGTCTTATTTTCTCGAAGATATTGTTGAAGTATTTCTCCAATATTTTCTGTATTCCGTTTACGCATGTTTATTTGTTTGTTACCTTTCCTTTATTTACTTCATATATATGATAATCACCATGTGTATTGGACAGTATATCCGCAAGATGTTCACGATTGGTATCGGTAATAAATATCTGTCCAAAATCTTTATCAAGCACAAGTTTAACAATCTGCTCTACACGCAAAGAATCGAGCTTATCAAATATATCATCGAGCAACAGTATAGGGGTAGTCTGATTTACTTGTTTCAGAAAACTGAATTGCGCAAATTTCAGGGCTATGACATAGGTTTTGTTTTGTCCTTGCGAACCGACCCGCTTCATTGAATATCCGTCCATTTGCATATCCAAATCATCTTTATGTATCCCCACGGAGGTATGGCCTATTATTTTATCTTTTTCTCTTTTTTGTCTGAGAAGCAGAGCGAAATCATCACAATTTAAATCTGATGTATAAGCGAGCTGCACTTTCTCATTAGATAAACAAATAAGATCGTAATATTTCTGAAATGTAGGTATAAATTCTGTTATGAACTCCGACCTCTTTGTATAAATGATTTTACCCTCAGCCACTATTTGTTCATCCCAAAGGTCTAATAACATGTCATCTATCCGACCATCAGATTTAAGCAAGGCGTTGCGCTGTTGCAAAGCTTTGTTATAATGTATCAATGCGTGTAAGTATTCTCTGTCGAATTGTGACAACACCATATCCATGAAACGGCGACGTTCTTCACTTCCGGCATTGATAAGACTGATATCTGAGGGAGAAACCATAACAAGCGGTAGCAATCCGATATGATCGGACAGACGTTCGTATTCTTTTTTATTCTTTTTGAATTGTTTTTTCTGATTGCGCCTAATGCTACAAAAAAACTCTTCTACTTTAGTATTTATCTGATACCAGCCTTGTACTACTGCAAAATCAGTACCGTGCATGATATTCTGAGAGTCTACCGAATTATTATGACTTTTACAGAACGAAAGGTAATAAATGGCATCAAGTAAGTTGGTCTTACCCATTCCATTATTACCTAAAAAGCAGTTTATTTTCGGAGAGAACGACAATTCTGCCTGCTCTATATTTTTATAATTTACAACGGAAAGTTTTTCCAGAATCATCTGTATACAGTATTTACTGATACAAAGATATAATTTTATAGGCGATTTAATCGCCTGACATCTATAATAGTTTAAAGGTATAACCTTGTCCGATCAACCATTCGATACTTTTGGGAAGCGCATATTTTATATTTGTCTCTGCTTTCAATGAATCATGAAAGACTATTATAGAACCGTTCCGTGTATATTTTTTCACATTATTGAAGACTTGTTCGGGCGTTACCAATTTACTGTAATCGCGTGTAACCACATCCCACATAATAATGTTATAGTATTGTCGCAATTTGTAAAATTGTCGAAGCCTCATATGTCCGTGAGGTGGTCTGAAAAGATCAGAGTCTATATACTGACTTCCTAAACAGGCATTGGCAAGATAATTTTTAGTTCGCATCTTAATCCCCTGAACATGATTAAAGGTATGGTTACCCACTCGATGCCCTTTTTCAAGTAACTGCTTGTATAGTCCAGGGTATTTCCGAACATTGTCTCCGACACAAAAGAACGTGGCTTTAATATTATATTTATCCAACAAATCAAGTATCCACAGGGTCATTTCGGGTATGGGCCCATCATCAAAAGTCAGGTATACAACTTTTTCGCCTTCAACAGGTTTCCGCCAATACGCACCACGATATAATGCTCTATATAGAAAAGGGGGTTGTTCTATAATCATATCTGCAAAACAAAAATAAACAGATTCCGCTCATTAGGATTTACGAAATCTGCTTATTTAATTTGATTATTTACCTTTTAAATCAAAATACTTCATCAAAAGATCACCACGCTTATATTTTTGCATCATCTCCGCAACTTTCTGCCACTCAGGCTGAGTATTATTTGAAGTATCAGCGGTTACATTCATTGAATTGCGCATAGTCACATTCATCAGCAACTCGAGCGGATGCACTGAACGACCTCCGTTAAAAGTCAAACCTTTACTCATAAATGTATCCGTATAAGCGAGCATTTTATTGAGCTGATCAGCATACATTTCTTTATCAAACTGTTGATAGACATTCAGTATATACAATTCGGTTGTCAGATAGTCTTTAATATCAAATGATGATGAAAGCATATCATCTTTATCCATACTTGCATACCAATCAAGTGCGCCTTTACTGTAATGAGATATTTCTGATATTATTTTACGTGCTTTTTCAGGCTGTCCCAAGATGTAATATGATTGGGCAAATTCAATGGATTCTGCTCCCCGAGGAACGGTGTTACCCGGTATCGCTTCCATACATTTGTCTAAAGCAATTAGTGCCTTTTCTTTATCTCCTTTGGCGATCAAAGCTGATATTAATTCAACGAAAGTCATACGAAAAGAACGACACATGCGCAAACATGTTTCATCTAAATATACTTTAGGATTATCAATTCCTCCCCATTTATATTTATTAACGAGGTTATCGAACATTACGTCCGTATTAACTTCCGTTTCGTTTATTTTACCCGGAACTATGCGGAAGTTAATACCTTCTAATTGACGTTGCTTTGAAATATTGAATGGGAAATCTCCAATTGTCAATGCATAATAAATTGGTCTTTTCCAATTATCTTTATTGATATTGTTAAGCATTTCCATTATCATTATCTCCTGACGATAAATACCATTTTTGTTATCTCCAAGATCAATAACAAATTCTGAAGAAGGTTTAGTACCCAGTGCTTTCCAATCAACTTTTGCCGTGTCGACAGGAGCATAGAATTTAGTTGACGGAACGATAACGCCATCTGAAATTTCGTAAGGGTTACGTGGAGTATACCTATCCTTTGTTTTCAAAATTTCCATAATGTCATTAAGAGGCATTATATCTTTAAAGGCTGCCGTATCGAAGTACTGATTGAAGTTGATATGTGATGCCCATTTCCTATCTTCATCATTTAAACTTTTCAAGATTGAATTTTCAAGCTCTTTACGAGACAAAACGTAAGCCGACTGACCTTTACTTCCGATATATCTATCTTCTGTCCATGTTATCGGTAATGGATCAGATTCATATGCTTGACGGCGCATTTGATCAACATACCAATCGGTTTGTAAATAGCTTAGGTTACATACGCGAACGTCTGTGCGGAAACCTTCAACTTCCTGAGCATACCACAATGGAAACGTATCATTATCACCCATCGTAAAGAGAATTGCATCGGGAGCACATCCGGTCAGGTAGTTCTTTCCGAAATCACGCATAACGTATCTGTGCGAACGGTCATGATCATCCCAATTCTGACTTGCCATTTGAACAGGAACGAACAATAGTACTAAAGTAATGACTGCAGCCGAAATTGTTTCGGGAAGTTTCTTTCGTAAAAGTTCCCAAAAGAAAGCGGCACCTAAGCCAATCCATATACAATAAGCGTAAAATGATCCGGCATAAGCATAATCTCGCTCACGTGGTTCAAATGGTTGCTGATTCAGATAGATAATAATAGCGATACCTGTCATAAAAAACAACAAGAACGTTATTAAGAATTGTCTTTCGCCATTCTTACCTTGTCTTAATTGATATATAATTCCGAGAATACCTAAAATAAACGGCAACATGTAATAAGCGTTATGCCCTTTGTTTTCGGCAATATCAGGAGGAAGATTTTTTTGAGGTCCAAGACCAAGCACATGTTCATCAATAAAACTGATTCCAGTAATCCAATTTCCGCTTGAGATTCCGCCTCTGCCCGATATATCATTTTGTCGACCTGAGAAATTCCACATGAAATAACGGAAATACATGTAATTAAGCTGGTAATTAAAAAAGAAGCTCAGATTATCAAGTAAAGTGGGCGGAACATTAGCATTTTTTATACCTCCCCACTTCATATAACCGATCATATGGTTTTGGAAATTCGAATCCTCCTGCCCTGTATACATACGAGGGAAAACCATGCAGTTTGTAAATTGGTAAGAAGCAGAAGTATTGGCCACAAAATAGCGGTCTTTCTCATTCGGTGACTTCTTAACAATCTTCTCGTATTTCTTTTCTTCAGTCATTTTCACTCTGCCGTTATTATCACGTGCCAATTTAGAAGCGTAGGTTTTACCGTAAAACAATGGTCGGTCTCCGTATTGTTCACGATTAAGATAGCCTGCCAATGAGAACACATTTTCCGGCGAGTTCTGATCCATCGGTGTATTCGCTATTGAACGAATAGGAATAAGCGCGAAAGATGAATAACCGATAAGTATGACAAACAAGCATAATATTGAAGTGTTCAGAAAACGCATAGTGACGTTCTTACTGACAATAACAACTACAATTAAAGCTGCAAGAAGGATGAGCCAAAGTAAAATATTTGAGCCTATAAATGTTACCCCACTCAGTGCCATTGATATAACGAAAGCTATTTTAGCACGATTAAGATTACCTTTTTCTGAAAGAGTTTCGTATAATGCCCAAATAATTGAGACTAATAAAAGGGCGATGTAAACCAAAACACCACTATTATAGTGCATTCCCAACGTATTGACAAAGAACAATTCAAAACCGCCTCCGACTTTTGTCACACCGGGTATAACACCATACATTAATATTACTATCAATACAAAAGAACCGATTAAAGCAAGTGCGGTACCTTTCAAGTTTGGTTTATCTGTTTTTCTGAAATAATAAACCATACATATAGCCGGAATACATAGCAAGTTAAGCAAATGCACACCTATAGATAGCCCCATAGCGTAAGCAATAATAACCAACCATTTATCAGAACCCGGTTGATCTGCTCTGCTTTCCCACTTCAAGATAAGCCAGAAAACCAGTGCCGTAAACATTGAAGAATAAGCATAAACTTCTCCCTCAACTGCAGAAAACCAAAATGTATCTGTAAATGTATATGTGAGAGCACCGATAAGACCACATCCCATAATGATGATCAATTGCCCCAACGACATTTCTTGAGACGTATTATTGTAAACCAGTTTACGTGCAAGGCAAGTTATCGTCCAAAATAAGAACAGAATAGTCAAAGCACTTAAAAGAGCCGACATGCTGTTAATCATTGCCGCAACATGGCTTGGATCGGAAGCGAAAAGTGAGAAAAATTTCCCTGTTAGCATAAAGAAAGGAGCTCCTGGCGGATGTCCTACTTCAAATTTATAAGCAGATGTTATAAACTCTCCACAATCCCAAAAGCTGGCACTTGGCTCTATAGTCATTAAATAGACAATAGCAGCCACCAGAAACGCAAACCATCCACAAATGTTGTTAACCAGGTTGTATTTTTTCGTCATAAGATTAAATATCTGAGTATGTATATTTTAACAGAAATTATTACGATTATATAAAGTCTGGCTGCAAAGATAGCTAAAACGCCGTAAGAATGAAGTATTAGAATCTGATTTTTAGCATTAAATCTCAAAACTTCTTAAAAGAGACTTATCGAAAAATATGCTTATTTTTGCACAAAAGCATTCGGATGAAGATACTTTTAATTGGAGAGTATAGTCGTTTACACCTAACTTTGGCAGAGGGTCTGAGAAAATTAGGACACACTGTTACTGTGGCATCCGATGGTGACGGCTTCAAAAATTATTCACGCGATATTGATATTAGCCGCAGAAGCTCAGCTATATCAGATACTGCCATCAGTCTGGTAAAAACCGCCCAAGCGTTCAGGCAATTTAAAGGATATGACATTGTCCAAATAAACAACCCTTGCTTCACCCCCCAAAACGTAATTGTAAACAAACAACTATACAAATATCTCAGAAAACACAATCCGAAAGTTTTTTTAGGAGCTTTCGGTGAAGACGCTATATGGATGAGGGCAAGCCTCAACAAAAATTTGTTCAGATATTCTGAATTTCAGATTGATAATAAACCTATCAATTCCGGGATACTAGAATCAATGGAAAAAAAATGGTTAAATAATAAAACCGAACAATTTAACCGATACATTGCTGATACTGCGGATGGCATAATCGCTTGTTTATACGAATATTACACTGCTTACAAAAATGACTATCAGGCAAAGTCCGTATACATCCCCTTACCTATAAATACAGACAGGCTGTCTTATAAACCGTTAACGAACATACCTCAAAAAATATCTTTCTTTATTGGGATCAACAGGGATAGAAGTCAATTCAAAGGAACTGACATTCTGGAAAAAGCCTTAATAAGATTAAAAGAACATTACCCTAACGAAATTGTTATAAAACGTGCTGAATCCATCAGCTATGATGCCTATAATGAAATGATGGAAGAAGCACACGTCGTTCTGGATCAGTTATATTCATACACACCCGCCATGAATGCCCTTACCGCAATGGCTTCAGGCAAAATAGTTATCAGCGGAGGTGAACCTGAAATGTATGAGCTACTTGGCGAGAAGCAAAATCATCCGATCATAAATGTCTATCCAATCGAAGATGACGTATTCAACAAATTAGAGCATCTTATAAACCATAAACATCTCCTACCTCATCTGTCGGCAAGCAGTCGATTATTTATTGAAAAGCACCATTCTTATACTGAAATAGCCAAACAATATTTATCATTCTGGTGCAACACGAAATCATAAAGCCAGAATATATATAAAATATTAACATTTCATCATTTATTCCTTTAAAATAATACATTACTTTTGGAAGTCTTTTTTTAACAGATACTTATGGAGACTAAAGAAAAAATACATAAAGTCCCCTTCGGACCAATTGGTATAATAATGGCAATCGGGATAGTCTATGGCGATATAGGCACATCTCCGCTTTATGTTATGAGAGCAATTATAAATGCTCTACCCGACGGTCAGCTGGCGCGCCCCGATTATATACTTGGCGCTGTATCATGTGTGATATGGACACTCACAATACAAACAACCTTAAAGTATGTTGTCATAACCCTGAGAGCTGACAATAAAGGCGAAGGCGGTATTCTTGCACTTTACGCTTTGATACGTAAAAAATACCGTTGGGCATACATAATCGCCGCATTAGGTGCGGCAACCCTTTTAGCCGATGGGGTTATAACGCCTGCAATGACAGTGACATCTGCTATTGAGGGACTAAACACCATTGCCCCAAATGTTCCCGTCATCCCCATCACATTAATCATAGTCATCACTATCTTCCTTATGCAACCATTCGGCACAGGATCGTTGGGTAAGTACTTCGGCACATTCATGCTGCTCTGGTTCACGATGATGGCTGCAATAGGATTATATGGATTCATACATGACTGGACTGTAATACGAGCTATTAATCCTTACTATGCGATACGGTTTCTTATAGAAGTACCGAATGCCCTCATCATACTTGGAGCTATATTCCTCTGTACAACGGGAGCTGAAGCTTTATACTCCGATCTTGGACATTGCGGCTTAAATAACATTCGTGTATCGTGGGTTTACGTTAAAGCGGCACTAATCGTAAATTATCTCGGACAAGCTGCGTGGATTATCCATAACCCAGATATTATTGCACGGAATATAAATCCGTTCTTCGCCATGATGCCAAATTGGTTCTCCCTCATCGGAGTATTTATGGCTACAACCGCAGCGATAATCGCCAGTCAGGCATTGATAAGCGGGTCATTCACAATCATAAGTGAAGCTATTTCACTGAATATCTGGCCCAACGTAAAAATCAAATATCCTACACAGATTAAAGGACAGATGTATATACCGTCAATCAACTATACTCTGATGACGCTTTGTATACTCGTTATTCTCCTGCTACAATCTTCAATGCACATGGAAGCCGCGTATGGTCTCGCCATCACATTAAGTATGTTGATGACTACCATACTGTTGTTTTTGTATTTAATGATAAATAAAAAACCTCTTTGGTACAGTTTGCCCCTTACTATCTTCTTCGGTACAATTGAATTTGGATTTTTCATTGCCAACATACAGAAATTCGCGCACGGAGGCTACGTACCTATATTAATAGGGGGTGCATTATTCATGATCATGTACTCATGGTATAATGGCAGACGCATCAAAGCGCATTATACTGTATATGATAATGTGGATGACAAATATATCGAACTGATAGATGCTGTCAGCAATGATCAGACAATAGCCAAATCAGCCACGCATTTAGTTTATATTGTTAAAGCTAAAAGAAAAGACCATCTTGAAAGCAAAATAGCGTATTCACTTTTTAAAAAGACTCCGAAAAGAGCTGACACTTATTGGTTTGTACACATCAATCACTCTGACGAACCGTATGAGTTCACTTATGAGACTACAACCTTTGTTCCTGAAAAAATCTTTAGGATAGACATTAATGCCGGCTTTAAGATGGGGTTGCATGTCGACAAATATGTAAATCTGATTGTCGCTGAATTGGAACGAAAAGGTTTGGTCAATCTCCAAAGCCGCTACCCATCTATATTACATGCTGAAGATAACAGGGGCGACTTCCAGTTTGTGGTTGTTGACCGAATATTCCGCAATGTAAAAATGACAACCGTACAGCAAATCATGCTGGGATGCTATAATTTTGTAAAATTAATGTCCACATCCGACACGCAGATGTACGATATTGATCCATCATTGGCTCTTGTGGAAACAGTTCCTTTGAAAGAAATAGATACTACTGAACCAGAACTTCGAGAGTTGCTTAATCGGTCGAAATTAAATTCGTAACCCGTCCAACAGCTTCACATACAACTCTATCGCTTCACGTATTTCGTCTACACGAATAAACTCATCTGCGGTATGAGAACGAGCCGAATCGCCGGGTCCCATTTTCACTGTGGGGAAAGGCATAAACGCTTGATCCGACATTGTTGGCGATCCGTATGTTTTTTTGCCGATTATTATAGCCCGCTGTATAAAAGGGTTTTCAATAGCTATGGCGGATGAATTTAACCTGAAAGATCGAGGTTTCACTTTACTCTCAGTATGCTTGTCAATTATACGGTAGAGTTCTTCGTTTCCGTAAAGTTCATTGCTACGAACGTCTACTACAAACTCACAACAATCGGGTATTACATTATGCTGTGTACCGGCATTAATCATCGTGACCGTCATCTTAACGGGACCAAGCAATTCACTTTCATTTGGAAATCTGAATGTTCTGAACCATTCAATGTCACACATTGCCTTGTAAATGGCATTATCACCTTCTTCTCGTGCGGCATGACCTGATCGTCCGTGTGCCACGCAGTCAAGCACCATCAACCCTTTTTCGGCAATTGCAGGGTGCATTTGCGTAGGCTCTCCTACTATTCCAAAGGCAGGTGCAGGTAATAATGGAATCATCAGCTCCGCTCCCCCATCGCCCGAAACTTCTTCCTGACATGTGGCAAGAAAGACAAGATTATAATCCTGTTGCTTATTGTCAAGGATAAAAAAGGCATGCAGAAGTGACACAAGACTTGCACCTGCATCGTTGCTACCCAAACCATATAATCGGCCGTCTTCCTCAATTGGCGTGAAAGGGTCTTTTGTCCATCCTGAAACAGGACGCACGGTATCTATATGTGAGTTCAACAGAATGGTTGGTTTAGCATCGTCGAACTGATTTGACTTTATCCACAAGTTATTTCCCTTACGCATTGGTTTATATCCCGACTTGTGTATATATGCTTCTATAAGGTCGGCAACTTTGTCTTCTTCTCTACTGAATGATGGGGTTGAAATCATATCTTTCAGCAGGTCGATTGCATCATAGTATAATGCGTCTATATCAAAAGTCATTGAACTCATTCTAAATAATATATCTAATTCTCGTTCAGAATTGTTTCTCCTATTTTTAAATCAAAGGGTGTTGTTATCTTTATATTAGTAGTTTCTCCCTCAACTAGAAAAATTTGTTCTCCCATCGCTTCCACAACCGAAGCATCGTCTGTAAACTCATCTTTAAAATCGGTGCTGTATGCTTCTTTTAACAGGCGGACTTTAAAAACTTGAGGAGTTTGCACTAAACGGATACGTGACCTGTCAACGATACGGCTATTGCCATCTATGGTAATCTCCCGTAAGCTATCTGTTGACGGTATGACAGGAATCACTGCTTCATGTGCTTCTGCTGCTTCATAGCTACGTTTTATTAAGTGCTGAGAAACAAAGGGGCGTACTCCGTCATGGACGGCGACAAGTCCTTCTTTGATTAAAGACAATCCGTTTTTTACGGATTGAAACCTAGTATCTCCTCCTGTAACTACTTGATGCGGTATACGAAACCCGTAATCCAAGCAAAGTTGCTTCCAATAATCATGATGAGACAAAGGCAACACCAGAACTATATGTATATTTTCATCATAGCTATGAAAAGCGTCGATGGTACGCATCAAAACGGGCTTACCTCCTATCTGTATAAATTGCTTGGGCAAATCGCCTCCCATTCTCACCCCTTTGCCTCCGGCAACTATTATGACGTTATTAATCACTGTTCTCAAATAATATATCTTTCTAATTTACAACAATAAAGCATTCAAAAAGTAACAAAGTAAACAGTCTTAAGGCTATTTTTCTGCTATCGTTACAAAAATAGTTCTACTTTAAATTTTAATAATTTCTTCACAGATTGAGTTATGCTTTTATAGATAATCTCATATGAAATACATTATTCAATTTTATCGAGAATCTTTTGTATATCTTCATTTGTATTATACAATTTGTCTTTGCAGGTTTTAATGAGTTCTGAAGCACGCTTCACCTCTTGCATCAACACATCCACATCAAGCGAATCGTTTTCAAGACGTTCCATAATCTGCCGAAGCTCAACCATAGCTTCTCCGTATGTCTGTTCTTTAGCCATATATTTTTTATTTTATAATCGAATCAATTTCTCCATCGGCGAATCGTGTAGTAATTACATCACCGACTTTAACAGCTGATGTTGTTTTGAGAACTTCTCCGTTTTTAATTGTCAGGGTATAACCTTTTTTCAGTATGTTATCGGGTGAAATTAAGTTCAAATGTCTTTCAATCATTTCAAGCTCACTTTTTCCATTTTTCAACTTTTGAGGTATTATTTTTTTGAGTTGTGAGCTAAATGTCATCAATATATTCGATTGTTCTTTACTCCATCCTTTCATCAGAAAAATCAATTGTGTGCGATATGAGTTCAGCAACAGGACATTATCCTGCAATCTTCGTTCCACGCCATTGATTATTCCATTGGTTACTCGGATCAGCTCATCAGCACTATTCCCCATATTACCAATCAAAAACTCGGCTACAGCAGTGGGTGTCTTAGCACGTGTATGAGCTACAATATCCAATACGGTTTCATCACGCTCATGCCCTATTCCAGTGATTACAGGTAATGGAAATTGTGCGCAACTTGCAGCCAGTAAGTAAGAATCGAAACAACTAAGCTCGGATGTAGCGCCTCCGCCACGGATAATAACAACTGCATCGAAGCATTCCTGATGAGCATATATTTCTTCCAAAGCTGCTATTATGGAATCTTCGGCACGATCTCCCTGCATGATGGCGGGAAATAATTTCGTATAAAAAATAAATCCGTAAATGTTGTTGTAAAGTTGATCACAAAAGTCTTCGTAGCCGGCTGCTGTTGGCGACGAAATTATGGCGATACGATTTGCGACCATCGGTAATACCAACTCTTTATTCAGGTCTATAACACCATCTTGTTCAAGTTGCCGTAAAATGGCTGCACGGTTTATCGCCTGATCACCCAATGTGTAAGCCGGATCAATATCATGTACCGTGAGGCTCATACCATAAAGCTCGTGGTACTCAACGCTAACCTGCACCAATACTTTAATGCCTGAAGCGAATGGTTGCCCGGTTTCACTCTCAAAGTACATTCTTAGCAGGTTAAATGTGTTAGACCAAACTACCGCGCGTGATCTGGCAATGGTATTTCGTCCCTGAGCGTCTTTTTCTATAAACTCAAGATAGCAATGACCATTCTGATTAATTCTGACATCGCTGGTTTCGGCCCTAATCCAATATAATTCAGGGAAACCATCCCTCAAAGTCTCTTTAATTAGGCTGTTGAGTTCATATAGTGAAAGTATATCAGTTTGAGCTGCCATCAGTTTTAATTCTATAATTTCCGCTATAATTTTTCTTTAAGTTCTTTCTTCGTAAGAATCTACTATTCAACCATTTTTATCACTTAAGCTGTATCAAAAAGACGTGTAATCAATAAAGTTTTCAGTTTATACACTAACAAACAGTCTTCATAACTGACACAGATTGTTTTAGCCATTTACTGCTTGTAACAACTTTGCATCCGGCTAATTTTATCAACCGCAAATATTCCTGCGAAATGGGAAGCCCTGTTTCATCAACCTCTATATTTTGCTTTGGACGTTTTTTAACAGCTTTACACGAAAGAAACCTATTCGGTTCATCAACAGTAAAAGCTGTCTGCCCTTTATCTTTCTGTGGCAATCTGAATATATATTCTGTATTAATTCCTGACACTATCAAGATGTATATAAGTATAATTATTAACAATATTATGTTTTTATATTATGTTTTATCAATAAATACAAATGTACATATATTTCCAATGAGAGCAGATTCAGACATATATTAAAATGTCAAAAAAGCTTAGGTTTAAAATAAGAATTATAGCTACCTTTGATGGCTAAATCAAGAAGTTTCATTATAAAATAACAGAATGAAAGACTTTATCACTCTTTTAAGAAGATTTGTACCGCCTTATAAAAAACAAGTTATACTCAATATTTTATTTAATATCCTCAGTGCGTTTCTTAATGTATTCTCTTTCGCTCTGATTATACCGATCTTGAGAATACTTTTCAAAGTGGAAGAGCGGGTATATGAATACATCCCGATGGATATGTCGAATTTTAAAACTCTGTTCGACTTTAAGATACTTGAAAACAATTTCTATTGGTACATGACGCATCTCATGGAAACCTATTCAGGGGGATTTGTTTTACTTGTACTGGGACTTATGTTGGTTGGCATGACGGCTCTAAAAGGGTTTGCCACGTTCCTGAGCAGTTATTTTATCGTATTGGTTCGCACGGGAGTTGTCAGAGATATACGTGTAAAAATCAACCATAAGATACTTTCATTGCCTTTAGGTTTCTTCTCAAGCGAACGTAAAGGCGATATTATCGCCCGCATGACCGGAGATGTTGGCGAAGTTGAAAACTCGGTCATGTCTTCTCTCGATATGATCAGTAAGAACCCGATTCTTATTATCGTTTACCTGTGTACCATGCTTGTGATAAGCTGGAAACTCACATTATTTGTTATCATACTTCTGCCCATAGCAGGTTACATTATGGGAATAGTAGGAAAAGCGCTAAAAAAGAAATCTGTTAAAGCGCAGAATATGTGGGGTAACCTGATGGCGCAGATTGAAGAAACACTCGGCGGTTTGCGCATTATAAAAGCCTTCAATGCCGAAGAAAAAATGGAATCTCGTTTCAATAAAGCAAACGAAGACTTACGCATCATCTCGAATAAAATAGCCGGGCGTCAACTTCTTGCTCATCCAATGAGTGAGCTACTTGGTACATTGACTATCGTGTTTGTTCTATGGTATGGCGGAAGCCTGATACTTGATCATACAGGCGGTATGGACGCATCTCGGTTCATATTTTATCTGACAGTATTCTATCTGATAATAAATCCGGCGAAAGATTTAAGTAAATCAGCTTATTCTATACAAAAAGGTATGGCTTCGGTTGAGCGTATCGATAAAATTCTCAAAGCCGAAAGTAACATTCTTGAACCTGAAAACCCGAAACCCGTAACTTTCCAATCGGAAATATCCTATCGTCACGTGTCATTTAAATACGATACCGCTTGGGTTATAAATGATGTTTCGCTGACTATTCCAAAAGGTAAAACTGTTGCTCTTGTCGGACAATCGGGTTCAGGCAAATCAACGATGGCAGACCTGTTACCCCGATTCTATGATGTGCAACAGGGAGGCGTTTATATCGACAATACCAATATTAAAGATTGTAAGATACATGACGTACGAAATTTGATGGGTAACGTCAATCAAGAACCGATACTCTTTAACGATACGTTTTTCAACAATATAGCTTTCGGAGTTGAAGGAGCCACGATGGATCAGGTTGTTCAGGCTGCTAAAATAGCCAATGCACACGATTTCATTATGGCATGCGAAGACGGCTACAACACCAATATTGGCGACCGTGGCGGAAAACTGTCAGGCGGACAACGTCAGCGTGTAAGCATAGCCAGAGCTGTTCTCAAAAATCCGCAGATACTTATATTGGACGAGGCAACTTCGGCACTCGATACCGAATCGGAAAAATTGGTACAGGAAGCCCTCGAAAGTCTGATGAAGAATCGGACCACGCTTATTATTGCGCATCGCTTGTCGACCATCAAACATGCTGATGAAATTTGCGTAATGCACGAAGGTACGATTGTTGAAAGAGGCAAACACGAAGAACTATACGAAGCTAACGGTTACTACCGTAAACTCTGCGACATGCAGCTGTTTTAACCGTAACTGTATTAATTTTTTTAAGAAGATGGGTAAAAATAAATTAGCCAAATTCGCCAATATGGAGGAATACCCGCATGTGTTCCAATATCCTTTCGCCACGTTACAGGAAAAGGGATTTGACATGAAAGGGAAATGGAGACAAGAGTTTTTCAAGAACGATAACCCGATTGTGTTGGAACTCGGATGCGGTAAAGGTGAATATACGGTGGGATTGGCAAAACTCTTTCCCGAAAAAAACTTTATCGGGATTGATATCAAAGGCGCACGGATGTGGACCGGAGCTAAACAGGCATTAGAAGAGGAATTGACAAATGTGGCGTTTTTACGCACTCATATCGAATTGACAAATCATTTTTTCTCTGAGAATGAAATTTCCGAGATCTGGATCACGTTCCCCGATCCTCAGATGAAGAAAAATACCAAACGCATGACATCTACACGATTCATGCAGTTATACAGTCAGTTTCTGGCTTCGGATGGAATAATTCATCTCAAAACAGACAGTAATTTCATGTACACATATACGTCTGAAATGATTAAAGCGAATAATCTACCTGTATCGTTTCAGACTGACGACCTTTATCATTCGGGCTTGGATGATAAGATACTTTCAATCCGCACTTTCTATGAACAACAATGGTTAGCTCGTGGTCTAAACATTAAATATGTTAAATTTGTGCTTCCTGCATCTCAACAAAATTGGATTGAGCCTGATGTAGAAATCGAGAAAGATGATTATCGCAGCTTCGGGCGTAACAATTCGCAAAGTTTGGCGCACAGCAAGACAGCTAAATAATTTGATTATGACTAAGATTAATATATATCCTAAATTAATATTGGATGCCCTGCGCAATGTACGTTACCCCGGTACCGGCAAAGATATTGTGGAAATGGGCATCGTTTCTGACGATATTCATATCGCAGGTAATAAAGTAAGCCTTACTTTACTTTTTGAAAAACCTAACGATCCATTTATTAAGTCGTTGGTGAAAGCCTGCGAAACGGCAATATTGACTTATGCCGATCCAAACATAGAGATTAAAGGCAACATTGAAGTTAAATCTAAGCAGGTTCAGCAACCTAAATCAACGAATGTTTTGCCTAATGTAAAAAATATCATTGCCGTTTCATCGGGTAAAGGAGGGGTTGGTAAAAGCACTATTGCCGTAAATCTGGCAGTATCTCTTGCACAAAAAGGGTATAAAGTGGGATTGCTGGATGCGGACATATTCGGACCGTCTTTGCCTAAAATGTTTAACGAGGAAGAGGCGCGCCCGATATTGCACAACGTTGATGGAAAGGAACTGATAGCTCCTGTTGAAAAATATGGTATAAAAATGCTTTCTATTGGTTTCTTCGTCAACAAAGAGGAGGCTTTGGTCTGGCGTGGAGCAATGGCAAGCAATGCGTTGAAACAGTTAATTGTTGATGCTGACTGGGGCGAATTAGATTTCTTTCTGATCGATTTTCCACCCGGAACAAGCGATATTCATCTTACTTTGGTGCAGACTTTAGCCATAACCGGAGCAGTTGTGGTAAGCACACCGCAACAAGTTGCATTGGCTGATGCTATCAAGGGGGTCAATATGTTTACCAACAATAAAGTAAATGTTCCGATACTTGGTTTGGTGGAAAATATGTCGTGGTTCACACCCGCGGAATTACCACAAAACAAATATTACATTTTTGGTAAAGGTGGAGCGCAAAAGTTGGCTGAGGAAATGAATGTTTCTCTTTTGGGACAAATCCCCATCGTGCAAAGTATTTGCGAAGGTGGTGATTTGGGCAAACCGGTGGCTCTAAGCACGGATAGTATTACAGGTATGGCTTTTTCTACATTAGCCGATAATTTTCTGACCGCTATTGAACGTCGTAATTCTGAACTGCCTCCTACTTCAATGGTCGAAGTACATAATAAATAAGTCCGATTGGTGACTAAATTATATTGGGTGAAAAGAGACAAGTTTATAAATCTCATTTCACCCAACTTCTTTTTAAATACCTTTCGGTTAAAATATATACAGTACTAAATAGAATTTTAATCGCTTATCTTTATTTTATTTATTATCTGACCGGCAAAACTTCAATCCAGTAATCATCCGGGTCATGTATAAAATATAGCCCCATCTTGTCATTCTCGAAACAAACCCATCCTTGTGATTTATGATATTTGCGGATTTCATCATAATCTCCTTCAACACGGATACATAAGTGTGTTTCGTTTTCGCCTAATTCATAATTTTCAGGATGATCACGCAACCATGTCAATTCTAAACTAAAAGGACTTATTCCGTCTCCAAGATATACAAGAATGAACGAGCCGTCTTCGGCCTCTTTTCGTCTGACTTCTTTCAATCCTAAAGCTCTATCGTAAAAGTCGAGACTTTTCGCTAAATCAGTAACATTGACATTATAATGATCAAATCTTCCTTTAATTTTCATTGACGTGATATTTTAATTTTATGATTATAAATCTATTTTTATTGTTTCTCCTTCATGTTTCCAACAGATACACTCACAACCATATTCTTGAGCGAAAAGTGCAAATGGTGGAATATCTTCTGTATGTTCTCGGAAATGCATTGGCGAAATAACATCTACTTTTATTGTTTTAACAAATTCTTTTGCTCCAAGCATATAATCTTTTCCTAAACGTGGATCGAGCGGAAACATTGCCAAATTGATGTGCTTCACATCTTCAGCCAACAAATTTAATTCCCGATGATACATGCTTTCCGCCTTTTTCACTTCATCTGCTGTCGATTCTTCATTCCAATGCCAGTTATTCAGGTCTCCCGCGTGAAAAATTGTTTTATCATGCCATTCTATCAGAAATGAACCGCCAATATCGGTAGAACCATATGCTTTTACCAGTAAGTTCTGATCCTGATATGTTTCAAATTTATCGAGATAAATCGCATCTTCTGGTTTTGCTTTATGGTTATCAAGGATTTCTTTAGAGAAGATGTAGATTATATCGGGACGTAGTTTTTTCCATTTCAATATTTCTTTATTGAAATGATCGTAATGCGAATGTGTGCATAAAACATAAATGCGTCCTTTATTACGCAAAACCTTGTTATGAACATAATCCGCAGATTCTCCGCCTTGTGAGTCTCGGTAGAAATCAAAAATCAAAGTCTCATTCTTGCTTTCAAGTACAAAACCGCTGTTATAGATATATGTCAGATTTATATTCATCTTTCAAAAATCACAATCGGCAATCAATTCAATCTCTTGAACTGATCTGACATAATACATGCTATATTTTTCTTTTACTCAGTACATCAATCATATCGACTGTCATTTTCGACAGATCGTATTTAGGTTGCCAATCCCATTCGTTACGAGCGCAACTATCATCGAGTGAATTTGGCCAAGAATCGGCAATCCTTTGTTTAAGCGGATCAACGTTATATTCCATCACAAAATTCGGATAATGTTTCTTTATCTCGTTATATATCATTTCGGGATCAAAGCTCATTGACGCAACATTGAATGAGTTTCTATGCTTCAGACGTGATGCATCGGCTTCCATTATTTCAATGGCTGCATTGAGGGCATCGGGCATATACATCATATCCATGAAAGTTCCTGCTTTTACGGGGCAGGTAAATTTTTCTCCTTTTACTGCATTGTAGAATATTTCTACGGCATAATCGGTTGTTCCTCCACCGGGAAGCGTCATATTTGAGATTATACCGGGAAAACGCACCGAACGTGTGTCAACTCCCCATCGTTCAAAATAATAATCACTCAAAAGCTCGCCCATAACTTTGGTTATACCGTAAATTGTTTTAGGTCGTTGTATAGTATCTTGTGGGGTTTTATCTTTAGGTGTTTCGGGTCCAAATGCTCCGATTGAACTCGGAGTGAATACTCCGCAATTGAATTCTTTGGCTACATCAAGACAGTTCATCAAACTTTGCATGCCTACGTCCCATCCAAGTTTGGGGCATTTTTCTGCGGTCGCAGATAATATTGCCGCCAGATTATAAATGGTATCAACGTTATATTCACGGACAGCATGATAGACTTGTTTTACATCAGTAGCATCTATTTCGACTGTCGGACCAAGTTCAAAAAAATTTTCGGGATAGGGTGGCTTAAAATATCCGCATATCACATTGTCAGTACCATAAATTTCCCGAAGTCTGACACTCAATTCTGAACCTATCTGTCCCGTACTGCCTACGATAAGAATTCTTTTCATATTACTTTCAATTCTTTTCCTATTTTCGTGAATGCTTCAATACATTTATCTAAATGTTCTTTACGATGGGCTGCCGATATCTGAACTCTTATTCGTGCCTGCCCTTTAGGTACAACGGGATAATAGAATCCTGTGACATAAATACCTTCTTCTTGTAAACGTGAAGCCATATCCTGCGACAGTTTTGCGTCATACAACATAACTGCGCATATAGCGGATTGGGTTGGTTTTATATCGAACCCTGCTGCTTTCAGCTTATTGACAAAATAGGATGTATTGTCATGCAAACGGTCTTGCAATTCGTTTGTGCTGTCAATTAACTCAAACATACGTATGCCGGCAGCAGCAATATAGGGCGGAATGGAATTAGAAAATAAATATGGTCTTGATCGTTGACGCAACATATCTATAATTTCTTGCCGACCGGTAGTGAATCCGCCTATTGCGCCACCAAATGCTTTACCTAAAGTACCAGTTATAATATCAACTTTACCTTGCAGGTTAAATTGTTCGGTAGTGCCTCGTCCGGTTTTTCCTACTACTCCGGCAGAATGCGATTCGTCTACCATAACCATAGCATCGTACTTTTGGGCTAATTCATATATTTTATCGACGGGAGCCACATTTCCATCCATTGAAAATACTCCGTCTGTTACAATCAATCTGAAACGCTGGTTTTGAGCAGCGATAAGTTGTCTTTCCAAATCTTCCATGTCGGCGTTGGCATACCTGTATCGCACAGCCTTGCACAAACGTACTCCATCTATGATGGAAGCATGATTTAAAGTGTCGGAGATAATGGCATCTTCTTCACTCAGTAATGGTTCAAATACTCCTCCGTTGGCATCGAAACAAGCAGCGTAAAGAATGGCATCCTCCGTACCGAAGAATTTGGCTATACCGGCTTCTAATTGCTTATGTAAATCTTGAGTACCACAGATAAAACGAACTGAAGCCATTCCGTATCCGTGCGTATCCATAGCCTTCTTAGCTGCTTTTATCAACTCATCATTATCGGCAAGTCCTAAATAATTATTAGCGCAGAAATTAAGCAGTTCCTGACCTGACTCAATCTTAATTTTTGCATCTTGCGGCGAGACAATGATTCGTTCATTCTTGTACAGCCCTGCCGATTGTATATCGTCAAGCTCTTTTCGTAAATATTTCCGGAAATTATTATATGCAGACATAGTGCTAAATTTTTGTTATAAAGTTAAGAATTTGTTATAACATCTATCAAAATAAGTCAATAAATATAGCTTATTTGAAGCATATTTTTAAGTCTTAAACTTATTAATATCAGATGATCGGGTTTATATGTAATCTAAATAGATTACTTTTGCTCAATATATATAAACGTTAATTATAATGAAGAAATTTATTGGTGTTTTCTGTATTCTATTAGTAATAGCGAGTTATTTTCTATACCAATACAGAACAAAGCAAATTATCGAAAAAAGAAACGTTTTAACGGAGCTTGATGATAATAAAACAGATTATAGCAACTGTCCCCTGGATGAACAATTAAGAAATTTGATTTTCGATTTCAGGCAGACAATTGAACCGGATTCAGGTAAATCAATCCCCAAAAACAGGATAGGGATACTCGGTGAAGATTCTTCAATTAAGGATTTACCAACGATATATATTTTAAGTTTTGCAAAACAGAATGATACGACTGTTTTGATTATTAGTTCGGCAAAACAATTTGAAAGAGACAAGGCTCAATCTTATACTTATTTAGATGAAAGTCTTATTGTTTACTACGGTACTGATGACAATATTAAACAAACGATGATTGACACTACAAAAATGTCAGACAGTTTTGATCTGATTAAACGTTATCAGGCTGATGGGAAATATTCTGATAAAGATTTTAAGCCAGCACAAAAAATATACCCTATAAAATAATACAAAAAGAAAACGACCGATATTTGAATACCGGTCGTTTTAGTATAAAGTTATAACACATTCTTATTTAAAATCTTTCTTTAATTCTGAAACCCAAGCTGAAAGACGATCTTCAGTTTTGTCTGCTTCATTATCTTCATCCAAAGGTAAACCAACGAATTTACCATCGACAACTGCATCTGATTCTTCAAAGTCATAGCCATCAGTAGAAACTGCACCTACAATTTTAGTTTTATCTTTCAACTCATCATAAATCTGAGATAAACCTCCTACAAAACTTGTTGAATATGATGCACTATCTCCCAAACCAAACAATGCTACAGTTTTTTTAGATAAATCCATTTTAGCGACTTGAGGAAGAAGGTTTGCCCAATCATCTTGTAATTCGCCAAAACCTGTTGTTGAAGCACCGAAAATATAATAATCATAAGGTTCAAGTTGTTCAGTCTTAACTTTAGCTGCATCATACACATCAGCATTATCAAAAAGTTTCTGAATTCTTTTGGCGATATCCTCAGTTACCCCGGTTGAAGTTCCATAAACTATAGCAATTTTACCCATAACGTTTTAATGTTTAAATATTAGTAATTAATTATTTAGACCAATTCAAAATTGGTGAAGCCATAAAAGCCTGCACTAATCCACGAATTGTAAGATATACGATAAACATTAACCAAAGAATATTGTTCGTGAAAAAACCTGCAAAGTATGAAAAAATATAAAGAACAAAATATGTAGCCACCGCAATCAGCATCGAATTGCGCATTTGTCTCGAAGCTGTGGCACCTACAAATATACCATCCCAAAGAAACGCTGAAAATCCGCAAATAGGTATCAGTGAAACCCAAATATGAAATTTCTGAGCCAGCACTATAATCTCGTGCTTATCCGTCAATATATTCAGAATAGCTGTAAATCCGAAAGTATAAATCAGAGTGAAAATTGCACAAATTACCAATCCGCATTTAAATAAGTTTTTGACTAACGACTTGAGCTTATCATTCTGTCTTGCTCCTATATATCGACCTGTTAATGCCTCTGCGGCATAAGCAAAACCGTCCATAAAATAAGAAAATAATGTGAACAGCTGCATCAACAAAGCATTTACAGCTAAGATTTCACTACCTTCTTTGGTAGAAACCGATATAAAAAATGTAGTAACTGCTATCAGTGCAAGTGTACGAATAAAAATATCAACATTTACCTTAAAGAAAATTTTCAAAGCAGGAATATCTCTTAAAATCTGAAATTTTATACGCTTTCTGATACGACTATATTTAGTAAACCAAACAATAGCCGATGCTGTTAATCCTACATATTGCGCATAGCAAGAAGCTAAAGCCACTCCTTGAATTTCAAGATTCATCACATATACGAAAATCAAACATAGGACAATGTTTACGACATTGATAATTATGGTAATAAACATCGGTGTTTTGGCATCCTGCATGCCTATAAACCATCCATTGAATGTATACATTCCGAGAACGGCAGGGGCAGCATTTACATATACGTGAAAATATTGAGCGGCATACATTTTGACTTTTGGATCAGCATCAAAAAAGTGAAAGCCGGCTTTAAGGATTAATTCTTGTAAGGCTATAATGATCAGACCTGATAATACTGCAATAAAAATTGAGCGCAAAAAACTATTAGCCTGTTCTGTAGTATTCCCTTGCCCGTAAGCATGAGCTGTAAAGCCACTCGTACCCATTCTCAGAAAAGAAAAGTTCCAATAAATAAAATTGAACATTGTTGTACCAATAGTAATTGCACCAATATAGTTGGGTGAATCAAGATGTCCAACCACCGCCATATCAATCATACCCAACAAAGGTACCGTAATATTAGAAATTATATTGGGTATAGCCAGCCGCAATATGTTTTGAGCAGTAACATTCATGCCTTTTAGGACAAAAATACATTACTAAAGCCATATGAACAAAATAAGAACAAATATGTGTATCATAATTATTCTTATTTTTGTTGCTTTGATTAACAAAAATTTCATAATGAAGAATTATTTTTACATTGATAAAACTACTCAACAACAAAAAGGTCCTTACTCTCCGGAGCAACTGAAATTATTAAATCTGCAACCTAATACTATGGTATGGAGCACTGGCATGGAAAATTGGGCAGAGGCGCAGACTGTAAAAGAGTTAGCACATTTATTTAATAAAAATTCCGCAACGAATCAACAACAAGTGTTAAATAACGCCGACTGTATTGAGAATCAAAAAGATCATAATCTGCACACAGTAAAGCCAATACCTAAAAATTGGCTGGTTGAATCTATATTATCCGCGGTTTTATGCTGTCCGCCTTTCGGGATAGTTGCTATTGTTTATGCTACTAAAGTAGAATCTTATTATAACTTAGGAGATTATGAATCTGCCGAGGATGCTTCGAAAAAAGCTAAAATGTGGACATTTATTGCTGCAGGATCAATAGTTGCGTTTGCTATTATTTATTTTATTATTATTTTGGTAGTAATACTAATCGCTAACATTCAGTAACAATACATGATGGCAACTAAAAGATGGATAACATTGCTCCTCATTCCTGTATTAGCATTATTTGTAATAATCTATAACATGTTCGATCCCGAGCATTATAGTTTCTTCCCAAAATGTTTATTTCATCTTTTGACCGGCTATGATTGTCCGGGATGTGGTTCACAGCGGGCTTTACACCACTTGCTTAACTTGAGAATAGGCAAAGCATTCAGAGCTAATCCATTGCTTATATTAGCATTACCATATATTGTAATTGGAATATATTTTGAATATCTTGGAGGAAAAATTAGATACCCGCTTATCCGTAAACGATTGTTTGGCAAAGAAGCTATTTTTATTGCTGCAACAGTAATAGTCGCATTTTGGGTTGGTCGGAACATTATATCATCTAACTCAATATAAAATGATTCAGACCGAAAATATTGGACTTGTTCTCGAAGGTGGTGGAATGCGGGGAGTATTTACTTGCGGAGTACTTGACTATTTCATGGATAACAATATCTATTTCCCTTATACGATAGGTGTTTCTGCCGGCGCTTGTAATGGGTTATCATATATTTCGCGCCAACGTGGCAGAGCAAAATTCAGCAATATCGACTTGTTGAAGAAATATAATTACATCGGGTTCTGGCATTATATAAAAAAACGTAATATAATGGATTTTGATTTGCTGTTTCATGAATTTCCGACACACATCATACCTTATGACTACGATACTTATTTCGGATCTGCAAATCGTTTTGAGATGGTTACAACAAATTGCCTGACAGGAGAAGCGAATTATTTTGAAGAAAAAACGAATCCCGAACGGGTCATTGAGATAGCCAAAGCGTCAAGTAGCCTGCCTATAATGTGCCCTATTGCTTATGTAGATAATATTCCGATGCTTGACGGGGGCATTGTAGATTCTATCCCTATTGAACGTGCCATGGAACAGGGATACGAAAAGAATGTTGTGATATTAACCCGTAATCGGGGATACCGTAAAGAGAAGAAAGATATAAAAGTTCCTTCGTTCGTATATCGTAAATATCCCGCTATACGTGAGGCTTTAAGTAATCGGAACAAACTGTATAACTATCAGCTTGAACTCATTGAAAAACTTGAGGATCAGAAATTGGCATTCGTCATTCGTCCCGAAAAAACAATTGAAGTAGATCGCATCGAAAAAAACACTGATAAACTCGAAGCTCTTTACAACGAAGGCTATGAACTTGCCTCGACTATAAAAAATATGCGATTCTGATCTTTAGTTTATTTATACTTCAACCATTTAAACAATTCTTTTAAATTAGTTTTTTTGCCATACATCAATATGCCTGTACGGTATATTTTTCCGGCAAGTAAAGTTGTTGATATTGCGGTTGCATATAACAAAACAACAGATATGGCCAATTCCCACATAGGAATTTCATAAGGGGCACGAACTATCATCACAACAGGAGACGTAAATGGGATTATAGATCCCCAAAAGGCAAGTGAACCTTCCGGATTATTAGTGCTTGCAAAACCAACATAAAAGGCAATCAACAAAATAACGGTTACAGGCATAATAAATTGCTGCGCTTCCTGCGAATCGTTAGCTGCAGAACCAAACATAGCAAAAAGCGAGGCATATAACAAATAGCCTCCGATGAAATACAAGATAAAACAAACAAACACTTGCATCCAATTTATATTGAGTAATCCTATGGCAATATCAGCTGTTTGCTGATTAACATTTAGCATATTCATCATTTGTTGACTATCTGCAGCTATTGATTGTAAATTACTAACCCCGAAAGCTGATGCTGCCAATGTAATCACTACGCCGATAATAGCAAACCACACAATGAGTTGGGTTATACCAGTCATTGCCACGGCAACAATCTTTCCCATCATCAATTCAAAAGGTTTTACCGATGACACAATTACTTCTACAATTCGGTTGGTTTTTTCTTCTGTTACGCTCTGCATAACCATCGTACCGTACATTACAATGAAGAAGAACATAAAGGCAGTAAAAGCTAAACCCAAATAACGTGTTGCCTCACCCGCAGTATCAGTTTCTTTACCATCTTCTCCAATACGTAGGGTATTTATTTGAATATGATCTTTAGAATTGGTTATAGTTTGTATTTTTTCTACAACCTCATGCGGCACATTGATTTTTGCAGTGTATTCTCTTAGTTTTTTTTTCGTAACAGCTTCTGTCAACACATCGTTAATATAAGTAGTTATTTCTTTGGGAGGCTGTTGTTTTTCGGAAATGAAGGTAGCCGCTTTGGGGTTTACACTGAGATCAGCCGTAATCTGCAACAAAGCATATTTTCCCTGATTTTCATCTTTTAAATCTGCCATCTTTTTATTAGCGTCTATATCAACGAATTGGTAGTCTTTATTTGATTCAAATAAATTTTTATACAACCCGGTTTCATCAGCTACATATACCTTAGATATATCTGAATCCTTGATTGACATAAGTATGGAAGGTAATCCCATCACCAGAATTATAAAGATAGGAGTAAGAATGGTTGTAAAAATAAAAGCTTTGGTCTTAACCGTAGCCAGATATTCACGCTCTATGATTAGTTTCAATGCTTTCATTACTATACAGTTGTTTTTGATACGATTTGAATAAAAATATCGTTCATAGTTGGCAAAATTTCCTCGAAAGACAAGATTTCGTAGCGATCAATTACCTCACGGATAACTTGCGAATTAGGGATTTCCGCATCTTTTTTCTGAATAAGAACATCTATAGACGTTTTATGTGACGCTATTTCCTGTATTGAAAATAAAGAAGAAGCACAATCAAAGCTGTCGCCTCCTATAGTCAGTTTAAATATATGTTTTTTGAATTGGCTGCGCACATCACGTACATTACCTTGCAAAACTACTTGCGATTTATTAATCAACGTAATTTCGTCGCACAATTCTTCAACTGAAGCCATATTATGAGTAGATAATATGATTGTTTTTCCATTATCTTTCAGTTCAAGGATTTCGTTTTTCAATATTTCGGCATTAACAGGATCGAGACCACTGAACGGTTCATCGAGAATCATCAAATCAGGATCATGTATTACCGTGGCAATAAATTGAATCTTTTGTTGCATGCCCTTAGATAGCTCCATCACACGCTTATTTTCCCACGATGTTATACCGAATTTACTTAACCAGTAAGCCATTCGTTCTTTAGCCTGATCTTTTGACAGTCCCCGAAGTCTGGCTAAAAACATAATTTGTTCGCTAACCTTCATTTTTTTGTATAGTCCTCGCTCTTCAGGCATATAACCGATACGGTAGATATCTTCGGCAGTGGAAGCATGCCCGTTAATGAAAACCTGACCACTATCGGGAGCAGTAATACGATTGATTATTCGTATCAACGATGTTTTGCCTGCCCCGTTAGGACCAAGCAATCCATACACGCAACCTTTTGGTACTTTAACGGTCACTCCGCTTAAAGCTTTATAATCGCCGTATTGTTTTACAATATCATTTGCTTCGAGGTAGTACATAAAAATTATTGATTTGCAAATCAGATTAAATTGATGAAAGGTAACAAAAGTAGCACTTTTTCATAATTTTACAAATCTATCAAAAAATTAATGAATAAAAGCTCTTTAATTTATAGCCTCTTTTATAGATAAATAAGTTATAATTAAAAATGAAGAATAATTCTTTCTCCAAGCTCTTTGGCAAGTTCTTTTTTTATGTCTTTCAGCATCTGTAACTGACCTATCAGTTCGGCAATAACCTGAGGGTCGCTGTTTTGCCTTAGTCGTTCGTTTATTCCCGATATTTGTTGTGAAATATAGGCATCTTTCAATTCAACCATGGCACGCGGCACATTCTTATCAAGTTTTTTACGTTCATCAAAAGGATTATCGTCATCCGTAGGACGTCCGTTTTCATCATAACTGACAAAATACTTTGTATGTATTTTGCTTAATTCGTATCTGTCACCCATTATCTCGGCGGCGAGCTTACTTACCAAAGGATCGGGGTGACCAAGAAAATAGCGACTCGATACAAAGTCAGGCTGATTGCAATTGTTCACAGCCTCATCGAGCATCTGTTTATAAAGCGGATTGTTGAACCAAAGTCCGTCTCGTTCCAAATCGTATTTGATAAAATCAATGACATTGACAGGAACAATATTTCCCTGCTCGTCTTCTTCACTAACCAGCACATCTTCGCCATATCTCACGATATAATAAAGAATTGCCATTTCAAACTTATCAATGGATGATTTTTTCTTAGTGCCGCTATCTACCTTCTGTGTTGCCGCCTGAATAAGTTCAACAGGGTTAACAGGCTGTCGGGGCTGTTCACTTTTTTCAGCATCCTTATCAAACAAAGTTAGCCTTTTCTTCTTTACTTCCTGAATCAAGACACGCTCGTCTATATCCAGCAAGGTACTGCAATCTTTAATGTAAACGGTACGAATTATATTATCGGGAATTACGGCGATACTATTAACAATATCACTTATCAGAGCCGCGCGTTTTATAGGATCATTTCCTGCTTCTTCTAAAAGCAACTTGGTCTTAAAACGCATAAAGTCTGTTTCGTTCTCCTTGAGATAAGCATTAAGCGCAGAAGCGTTCTGTTTTCGGGCAAACGAATCGGGGTCTTCTCCATCCGGCAAAAGCACGACTTTTATGTTAATGCCCTCTTTGAGTAATAAATCAATTCCCCGTATAGCGGCTTTGATACCTGCGGCGTCTCCGTCATAGAGAACAGTCACATTATTCGTAAATCGGTGGATAAGTTTTATTTGACCATGCGTCAAAGCTGTTCCTGAAGAGGCAACCACATTTTCAATTCCCGATTGGTGCATAGAGATAACATCCGTGTACCCCTCAACTAAATAGCAACGATCTTCTTTTGCTATCGCCTGCTTGGCAAAATAAATACCATATAGCTCATTCCCTTTATGATAAATCTCACTTTCGGGCGAATTAACGTATTTACCTGTATTTTCTGCCTTTTTTAGTATGCGACCTCCGAAAGCAATTACCTTACCTGAAAGGGTATGTACGGGGAACATAACGCGTCCACGAAAACGATCTGCCAGATAACCTTTATCTCCTTCAATCGTCAAACCTGTTTTAACCAGATATTCTTTTTTATAACCGCTTTTTAGGGCATCTTGTGTAAAAGCATCACGCTGTTCAAGGCTATACCCTAACTGAAATTTTCGGATTATATCTTCTCTGAAACCTCGTTCATGGAAATATGACAAGCCAACGGATTTACCCTCGATATGCTCATGCAGCATTGTCGTGAAATAATTCCGGGCATATTCGTTGAGTATAAACAGACTTTCACGCTCGTTATAAGCCTCTTTTTCTTCATTGCTTAATTCACGTTCCTCAACTTCGATGTTATATTTCTTAGCCAGAAACTTCAAAGCGTCATGATATGACAGCTGCTCGTGCTTCATTATAAAATGAACAGCCGTACCGCCTTCGCCGCAAGCGAAACATTTACATATATTTTTTGAGGGCGATACGTAAAACGATGGCGAACTGTCTTCATGAAAAGGACATAATCCTACATAGTTTACGCCTCGTCTTTTGAGCGTAACAAACTGAGACACCACATCAACAATCTGAGCGGCATCCATTATACGGTCTATGGTTCCTCTGTCTATCATACAACGATGAATATGCGAAGTTACAAAAATTATCTGTGCAAACTAAGCTCATCTAAGACCTTAAATATATTTAGGGTTCATTAAAAATTACCTATTTTTGTTACAACAAATACTGAACGAGATGCATACAAAACAAGAAAAAATTGAAGCCTTCGGCAGATTACTTGATGTTATGGACCAACTGCGCGAAAAATGCCCGTGGGATGCCAAACAGACAAACGAAAGTCTTCGTACTAACACTATTGAGGAGACATTCGAGCTATGCGAAGCTATTATAAAAAATGACAATAACGAGATAAAGAAAGAGTTGGGAGATGTTTTGCTCCACATCGTTTTCTATTCAAAAATAGGGGAAGAAAATAATGTGTTCGATATTGCGGATGTATGCAATTCTTTATGTGACAAGCTGATTTTTCGTCATCCACATGTTTATGGCGAAGAGGTTGCCAAAACAGCCGGAGAAGTGGCTCAGTCTTGGGAGCAAATAAAGCTTAAAGAAAAAGGGGGCAATAAAACCGTATTGCAAGGTGTTCCCGCATCATTACCGTCTGTCCCTAAAGCACACCGAATTCAAGATAAGGCCCGTAACGCCGGATTTGATTGGGATAAAAGGGAAGATGTATGGACAAAAGTTGAGGAAGAGCTGAATGAGCTGAAAGAGGAAATCGCAAGAATGGATGCCGATAAAACGGAAGCTGAGTTCGGCGATTTGTTTTTCAGCCTTATTAATGCGGCACGTTTATATAATGTGAATCCTGATAATGCGCTTGAACGTACTAACCAAAAATTTATCAGACGATTCAATTATATTGAGCAAAAAGCCAACGAAAAAGGTATAAATCTGAAAGATATGACATTGTCTGAAATGGATAGGCTTTGGGAAGAAGCTAAATCAAAGGAATAGATCAGTGTTTAATCCATCAATGAAATGCTAATTAATGGCAGATAAACTAAAAAAGGTTGTTCAAAATTGAACAACCTTTTTTAGTTACAGTAAGTCTATAAGCCGGGTTCTGTACCTGTCAATCGACAAGCGTTTGTCATTTATCTTGGTTTACCGTCACCGGCAAACTCCAGCGACCTACCCCCCGGCATCGGACGAGCAGCCCTACATGCGCCGGTATACATGGTCTTACAACTCGCAAGGGATACGGCCAAATATGTCACCAAACTTGCCGGTAGGCTCTTACCCCACCTTTTCACCCTTACCTCCTTCAAAAAGGAGGCGGTTATTTTCTGTTACCCTACTCCACCCTCACGGACGGCTTCCCATTAAGAAGTACGATGCTCTTTGTTGCCCGGACTTTCCTCCAACTTTCAGTTAGCGACAAACCGACTTACTGTTTATTTTATATAAATTATTTTCAACTTCTTTACCGCTTAGGATTTATATCCTTCTTCATCATAAAAATGATTCATTTTCGGACGAATATATAATCGCAACGACACACCGTAATTCATATAATTCCAAACCCAGTCTATGAATACGGAAACTCGGTTTCGCATACCTACAATGGTCATAAGATGGACAAACAACCATACCCACCAAGCAAACCATCCTTTGAAGTGAAATTTACCCAAATCGGCAACCGCAGCGTTTTTTCCGATTGTAGCCAAGCTGCCTTTGTCTTTATAACTAAACTTCGCAAATCCTGCACCTTTACTCTTAGCATTCAGGTTTTTGGCAAGGCATGTAGCCATTTGCAAGGCGACTTGAGCCACCTGAGGATGCCCTTTGGGGTATCTATCTTCTGTGAGTAAAGCTGTATCACCGATAGCAAATATATCGTCGTAACCTTTTACTTGATTATATTCGTTAACAATCAAACGATTACGCATGTACGATGCTTCATCCATGCCTGGCAAGCTGTTAGGGGTAACTCCTGCAACCCAAAACACGTTTGCCGACCGAAGTTCTTGTCCGTTACTCATCTTTACGACATTATCTTCGTATGATGTAACAAAAACTTCGTGATGAATGATTACTCCACGTTTTTCAAGTTCTTTTGCCGCATTTGCCGAAGCTTTTTCCGACATACCGAACAGCAAACGGGGTGAACCGTCTACAAGGTGAACTTGTATTTTATCTACATCTAAATCGGGATAGTCTTTCGGTACAAACGTTTTTTTCATTTCGGCAAGTGTTCCCGACAGCTCAACACCGGTTGCTCCACCTCCAACAACTATAAAAGTGAGTTTATCGCTTAATTCCTGTTCGTCACTGATGCTCAATGCTTCTTCGTAAGTCAGGAATATTCTGTTTCGCAACATGATTGATTCTGAAACGGATTTAAGCGGATAAACCTTTTCTTTCAATGCATCATTTCCGAAATAATTTGTGTCACAACCTGTTGCAACAACCAAATAATCGTACGAAAGTGTTCCGATTGATGTTTCGATTATTTTCTGGTCGGGGTTAACTTTTTCGACGAGACACATTCTGAAAAAAAGATTTTTCTTTTTTTGCAAAATCTTACGGTGCGGATATGAGATTGAACCTGCTTCAAGTCCACCTGTCGCAACCTGATACATAAGCGGCTGAAACTGATGGTAGTTGTTTTTATCTATCAGCACAATCTGAAACTGCTTATCGTCAAGTTTTTTGGCTAATTGCAAGCCGGCAAAACCTCCTCCGACAATAACTACCCTTTGCCTGTTTCCGGCTTCGGGTATATTTATTTTTATTTTCATTAGTATAAATTTAAAATATTTAATCAGACCTAATTGTTTGCAATAACAAATATGTCACAATTAGATCATTCAATTATTCTTTACACTTTTAGACGTAAATTTTGCTTTGAGAATCTCAAATACGCCCGGCAAAAGTGATATTATCACAATAGCGACAACCACAAGTTTAAGATTATTCTGCACAAATTCTACTCCTCCGACAAAATATCCTAAAAGGCAAAAAATCGCTACCCATGCCATACCTCCTATAACGTTAAACGAGAGAAAGTGTTTATAGGTCATCTTTCCCATTCCTGCCACAAAGGGCGCAAATGTTCGCACAATAGGCACAAAACGTGCTATTATTATGGTCTTCCCTCCATGTTTTTCGTAAAAGTGATGTGTTTTTGCCAGATATTCTTGTTTGAATATCTTAGATTTAGGATTACTGAACATCTTTTCGCCGAAAAGTCTTCCGATTGTATAGTTTGCGGCATCTCCAAGGATTGCAGCCACAATGAGTATAAGTACCAACCAAAAGATATGTAAATCATTGGTATTTCTATGTGCTATCATTCCTCCTAAGAAAAGCAGGGAATCACCGGGTAAGAAGGGGGTGACAACTAAACCTGTCTCACAGAAAATTATCAGAAATAGGATAGCATATATCCAAGTGTCGTATTTATTGACTAAGCAGTCAAGTGTGTGTTCTGTATTCAGCACTAAATCAACGAGAAGATGCCAAAAGTCTATCAAAAAATCCATGTATAAATTTTATCTTTAATCATTTTACCAGCAATCCTGCCGCGACTTCATCTCTTTTTGGTTTTCCGGCTATGATTTCAACCAATTTAAGAGCAAAATCAATTGTCAGTCCCGGACCACGTCCTGTTATTATATTTCCGTCTACTACGACAGACTCTTCGGTATGAAGTTTTGCTCCTTTTAGGTATTTTTCAAACCCCGGATAGCAAGTTGCTTTTTTGCCCTCAAGCAATCCTAATCCGCCTAATACCATCGGCGAAGCACAGATAGCGGCAACTTTTTCTCCTTTATGAGCAAAGTCTATCAACAGTTTTTTTAATGCTTCGTGTTCGTTGAAAAGGGTAGTACCTCCGGGCAATACCAACATTTCGGCTTGCGAGAAATCTGCATCTTCAAACAAGACATCTGCAACAACTGTTATTCCGTGGCTGGCTGTGACACATTTATCTCCTGTGAGTGAAACGGATTTAACTTCGAGACCGGCACGACGTAATATATCGATTGTTCCTAATCCTTCAATTTCTTCAAATCCTGTTGTAAGAAATACAAATATTGTTTTCATAAATAAGTCTCTAATTTAGATTAAACTTATATGTTATCGTTCCTTTTTGGTTGATGACTGAATTCACTTCATTGAATTTGGTCTTTTTAGCCGCCTTCAATGCTTCGGATCGCAACGATGCGCTGGGGGTATTAGTTCCCTTGCCGATTGTGGCTTCAACTACATTACCTTTGGAATCTACAAGTATATCGACTACGACCGTTCCATAATCATCCACGGAATAATTGGGTTTAGCCAATCCTCCTGAACCAAGGCTACGACCTCCTAAATCGAAAGATCCCCACCCTCCTACTCCTGATGTTTTACCGTAGCTGGCATTGCCTGTCGGAACACCTTGTGTTCCGCTGCCTTGCGTTTCACCGCGACTTCCATTTCCGGAGCCGTTACCAAACAACCCTGACAGTTTATTGTTAATAGCCTGCCCTTTTTCTGCCTGCAAGCGGGCCGCACGCTGAGCCTCTTCTTGTTCTCTCCGCTTTTCTGCTTCCTCGGCATTACGTCTTATTTTTTCAGCTTCGGCTTTTTTATTTGCTTCTCGTAAGGCAATGGTTTCTTCTGTATCTTGGGTAACGATTTCTTTATCACCTTCTGTTTCAGTTGAACTTTGAGGAGTTTTATCTACCTGCAATTCGTTAGGTGCAACGGCATTATCATTTACATTTCCGTCACCTCGCCCCAAGGGTTCATCTTGTCCGCCCGCATCAGGTACATTTCCAAACATGACAGGTACACCTTCAAGCCCATCCGTCAAACTTTTATCATCGGCTGTAGGTTTAAAATAGGCAAACAGAAGCATCAACATGATAATCAGGTGAAATCCGATTGTTCCCACCAAACTGACTGTATTTGCTGTGCGTTCTCCCATTTTCTAAAAAAATTCTATTATATATTTTTTAAACATGCCTTATAGGCTGCAATCGTTTTTTCTAAACCAAGGTATAATGCATCGGAAATTAGCGCATGCCCTATCGAAACTTCATCTAACCATGGTATATTCACGAACAGATAATTAAGATTTTCCAAACTTAAATCATGGCCTGCATTGACTCCCATGCCCAATTTTCGAGCCAGTTTAGCTGCTTCTACAAATGGACGGACTGCTTCTTCTCTGTTTTTTGGATAAAGGGTGGCATATGGTTCGGTATAAAGCTCAATACGGTCAGTACCTGTTTTTGCCGCATATTCAACCATGTGCAAATCGGCATCTACAAATATGGATGTTCGGATACCGAGTTCGGTAAATTCATCTACAATGTCAGTGAGAAGTTGGCAGTTACGGTCTGTATCCCAACCTGCGTTAGAGGTTATAGCATCAGGAGCATCGGGCACAAGTGTTACTTGTGTCGGTTTCACAGCTTTAACCAAATCTATAAATTTGGGTGATGGATACCCCTCGATGTTAAATTCGACTTTGATTTTAGCTGTCAGATCGTACACGTCTTTATAACGGATATGTCTTTCGTCGGGACGGGGATGCACGGTTATACCTTCGGCTCCGAATTTTTCGCAATCCAAAGCTACTTTAACCACATCGGGCATATTACCACCTCGCGAATTTCGCAAAGTCGCCACTTTATTTATATTTACACTTAACTTTGTCATAAACTTTACCTTACGGAAAAATCACAAACATTAATTAATGTTCAATTTATTTTTACTTGTTCTATATTGTAAAGATACTACAAATGTAATACGAATTACCGAAATTAGTTACCCTGAATCTAAAATATTAATGGTATATGCTTGTCTTACTAATAACGTTTTTATCTTAACTGAAAGAGTATTAAATTTTCATAATGACAGAACATATCATAGATTGCCAATTATGCTACGATATGTCATGCGTTGTACTCATTAATAGAAAACAAGAATAGAATCAACAATTTTAAGCAAATGATTTCAACCGATTTATGTTTGTTAAAACATCTGTATTTCGATTAGATAAACAAGCATTTAAAAACAAATCGTTTATCTTTGCAGGCGGAAAATACAAACCGGTCAACTATTTGTTTCCCAAAATGCAGAATAAGTTATTTCAATTTTTATTGTCTATCCTATTTTCAATCGTCTTATTCTCATGCAACAAAGACGATGTTATTGAACAAACAGCTCAGAAACCGGAGATTTCTCTCGATAGTGAAAGTGGTGTTTACACTGTAAAGGCAGGAAAAGATTTGCTATTAACTCCGATCGTAATTAACGATCAAAATGCCAGCTACGAATGGATAATGGATGACAAGGTGGTTGGAAATGAAAAATCTTATCGCTTTAATGCTTCTGCGGAAGGTGAATATTATCTTACCTTCAAAGTAAAAACTGTTTCTGGTGAAGCATCAATTGATATACGAGTTGATGTGGCGAAATTAACTCCTCCGCTCATATCATTTGCCATCCCTGAAAGCGGGATAAATGTTAAAGCAAATACTGAATATATATTTCAACCCGATGTACAACATGCTGAAGAAGCATCGTACCGATGGTATATTGATGGCAAATCAGCAGGCAATGACATCAGGTACACATTCAATCAATCAGAAACCAAACAGTACAACCTTTCTCTTGCGGTTGAAAATCAAGACGGGACGGATTCTGTAAGCATTAAAGTCAATGTTTTACAATCGTTGCCGATACGAATATTTTTTGATAAACCTTCGTTATTCACGCAGAGTAACGACAGGTATGTATTCGAGGACAAACCAATTTATCTTACTCCTATCATCGAAAATATGGAGAACCCAACGTTCAGATGGTTTGTTGACGGTAAAGAGGACAATGAAACGAGTGGGACTTTCAGGTTCCGACCTCCGCACAGTGGCACTTACGAAGTTACTGTTAAAGTAAACAGTTCAAATAATGCCACTGTAACTAAAATAAGCCGCAATATTTTGTGTACAGGCAACATATCCGGCGAAGCTACTGTACGTGTAATTTGCGGAGGGAATGAGGATTCAAAATTAAGACCTTTTACGACAGGCAAAAAATCGTTTGACAGGATTTATGAATATGTGCCTGCACCCGGACAATTTATCAATGATACTAATTTAGCAGGATTTCCGGGTTTTGTTAGCACATTGGAGCAAGCCAATGACTATGCTGAAAAAAGGCTCGAAGAGAATAAGTTTGTTTCACTCGGCGGGTTTGGCGGTTATATTATCGTAGGTTTCGATCATAGTATTCAAGTGAAAAATAATTCTGAAGGATATGATTTCTCCATCGGAGGCAATGCTTACGACAAAAGCTCCGAACCGGGTATTGTCTGGGTAATGCAAGATGTGAACGGCAATCATCTGCCTGACGACACTTGGTACGAACTAAAAGGCAGTGAGTACGGAAAACCTGAAACTAATCAGAACTATGCCGTGACTTACTATCGTCCGCGTAAAGCAGGTATGAATGCCGCATGGTCTGACAATGCCGGAAACAAAGGTCAGGTCGATTATCTTGAAAATTATCATAAACAACCGACTTATTATCCGACTTGGGTCAATCCTGAACAAGACTCTTACACGCTGCGTGGCACTTGCCTGAAAGCCCGCAACAAATTGGTGGGCAACACATGGGAAAATAATAATTATGACTGGGGATATGCCGATAATTTCGGCTCGAACCGCTTATCGGACGAAAAGAACCCTAATGCTGATAATATAAATCTATATTTCCGTATAAGCGATGCTGTAAACCCTGACAAAACACCTGCTAATCTGAAATATTTTGATTTCATAAAAGTACAAACGGGGGTAAATGCCAAAAGTGGTTGGACTGGTGAATTATCCACAGAGGTATGCTCTTTTTCAGATATGTGACATTAATAATCAACTTGTAGAAAAACGTAATATTTTGTACCATCATACTCTAATTTTCCTGAAACCAGCATGAAGAAAAAAGACTTGCGAACAAGAACTCTGATACTTTCATCATGGGTAAGTACCATCGGTAATGCTATTCTATCAATCTCTAAAATAACCATAGGACTTCTGTCAGGAAGTTTAGCCGTTATAAGCGACGGTATAGATTCAGCCTCCGATGTAGTGATCTCGCTTGTCATGCTTTTCACTTCACGTATAATAAGCCGTCCGCCCGACAGACAATATGTGTACGGTTATGAAAAAGCGGAGAGCATCGCCACAAAAGTTTTATCGCTCGTCATATTCTATGCGGGATTGCAAATGCTGATATCCACTATCGACAATTTGTTTACTTCCTCGACCAAACAAATGCCCGGACTGATGGCAATATACGTAACCGTATTTTCAATAATCGGCAAACTTGGTCTGGCACTATATCAATACAGGCAAGGTAAAAAAGTTGACAGTTCGCTACTGATGGCAAACGCCAAGAATATGCGTAACGATGTTATCATATCGGTTGGAGTAATGTTAGGATTAGTTTTTACATTCACACTCAATTTACCTATTTTAGATACAATCACTGGGCTTATCATAAGTCTGTTTATCATCAGAACTGCAGTAAAGATATTCATAGAATCGAATGTCGAACTGATGGATGGTGTTCACGACACTTCTGTTTATAATAAAATATTCGAGGCTGTCGACCGTGTGCCACAAGCAAGTAACCCTCACAGAGTGAGATCAAGACAAATGGGCAACATGTATCTTATAGCACTTGATATTGAGGTTGACGGGGATATGACTTTGAACAAAGCTCATGAAATAGCCAATGCTGTCGAAAACAGCATCAAACAGTCTATCGAAAACGTATATGATATCGTTGTTCACGTAGAGCCTAAAGGTGTGCATCACCCAACCGAAAAATTCGGCATAAATAAAGAAATGCTTTAAAATCGTCCGATTTTTTGAGGGGGGAATAATCCTTTCCCGATTAATCTCAATATTTAGGTTAAGCATGTTCAAACATTGTTTACAATAAAAAAGACACCTCTTGAAGCAATCAAAACATGTGCAACTAATCGTTAAATTCGTATCTTCGTCTAAAAAAAGACAATGATAGAAGCTATATTCTTCGATATTGACGGAACTTTGTTGAGCTTCAACACACACAAAGTTCCACAATCGGCAATAGATGCCATTGAGATTTTACAGAAAAAAGGCATCAAAACATTTATAGCGACAGGACGACACAGAAAAGAAATCAACGGTTTCGCGCCACTATTATTCGACGCATATATAACTCTTAACGGCAGCTATTGCTTCGACAAAGAAAACACAGTCATTCATAAATCACCTTTAACTAAGGCTGATATGGAGGTACTAATCAAGATACAGCAATCAGACGATAAGTTTCCCTGCTTTCTTGGTACTCATGATGACATGATTCTCAATTTTATGAACGAGCAAGTTGATGAAATGTATCAAACATTCGGCATTCGGGGTTCTGCACCTGTACCTTTTGACGAGTGGAAAAAGGTGGCGCAAGGCGAAATATTTCAGCTGGTTGCATTTATCGGACCTGAACATGATAAAAAGATAACGGAAGCCATGCCGGATGTATCGTCAGTGAGATGGACGCCTTTATTTACCGACATCATTGCTCGTGACACAAATAAACAAACCGGCATTGATCATATTTTGGAACATTACAATATTCCTCTCGAAAATACAATGGCTTTTGGTGATGGAAACAACGATATTCAGATGCTGAAACACGTTGGTATAGGCGTGGCAATGGGTAATGCAGCCGAGCACGTGAAACAAGCCGCTGATTTCGCAACGGATACGGTCGACAACGATGGTATATTGAAAGGGCTGCAACATTATGGTTTAATTTAAGTCAACAATTATGCTCCGCTTAATTTTACAAACTACGGCTATTGTTTTAGCTACTTTATCGGTATCAGCCCAGTCTATGGAAGAAAAATACAAGGTTTTGATTGACGGCAATGACGAAACAAGGCAGTTACAATTTCTTCAGGAATGGGAAACACGTTACCCGAACGATGCGGAAATGTTAAGCGCATATTTTAATTATTATGCAGATGAAAGCATATCGACACATGACAGCAAAAAAAGCAAAACAATCATCAATAAAGCGCTTGAATATGCCGATCGGGGAATTAATCTTTATCCTTCACGATTAGATATGCGCTTTGGCAAAGCTAATTTTCTATATCAACTAAGCAATTATCCGAAACATGTTGAGACCATAATCGAAACGCTAAAATATTCTACCAAGAATCAGTGTAATTGGCTATGGTTTGACAATAAACCTATCGAAAACGGTCTCGAAACTATGATTGACGGCATGCAGGGATATATTTTACAATTATACGAATCAAGAGATGTCAACAAGATAAAGGATATGCTTAATATAGCCGAAACCACATTTGATTTTTATCCCAACGACACAGGCAGCATGCTTAATCTTGCGATTATATATATTCTGACAAACCAATACAACGAAGCATTGGAAATATTGAAAGAGGCAGAAACCGTTTCTCCTACTGATATTCGGGTATTGGGTAACATCGCTGAAACATATACCAAAAGTGGTGATTTGGTAAATGCACGCAAATACTACCATCGCATTGAAGAGGTGGGTGATACAAAAGCTAAATCATATGCCAGACAACAGATTGAAAAGATTAATAAAGAAAAAAACAAATAAAACATCATGAAACGATTAATTCATGTTTTCATTTTCTTAAACATTTGCTGTACAATATTAGCTGAAACGTTCGAACATGATTTTTCTAATAAAACATTAAGGATTGATTATTTATTCAGCGGCAATAGCAAGAATCAATATGTGTCTGTTAAAAATCTATCTCAATTACCGCAATGGACAGGACGCCGCCACAATCTTGACTCGTTGCTAAGGAAAGGCAATGGTCAAATATTGGTGAAAGATCAAGTCACAGGAAGATGCATTTATAAAGAATCGTTCAGCTCGCTTTTTCAAGAGTGGCTATCAACACCCGAAGCCGGACAAATTGATAAAAGTTTCGAGAATTCATTTCTCATCCCTTTTCCTTTGAACAAAGTCAGCATAGAAGTCCTATTCAGAACACCCCAAGGAACATATGAGTTAAAATTAAGGCATACAGTAGATCCACAAGATATATTAATCGAAAAAAAAGGATTAAACCACATAACCGGACATTATTACGCTCATCGTGGGGGCGACAGCACCCGCTGCATCAATGTAGCTATTCTTGCTGAAGGATTTACGAAAAACGAAATGCCTAAATTCAGACAAGCCGCACAAACCGCGTGCGAGCAAATATTAAAACACAAACCTTTCGATCAAATGAAGGATCGGTTTAATTTCATTGTAGCAGAATCTCCATCCGAAGACTCAGGTGTTAGCGTACCTCGTCAAGGTGTTTGGATGAATACAGCTTGCGGATCACATTTCGACACATTTTATTCGGATCGTTATCTTACTACCGAAAACGTTTTTAAAGTTCACGACCTTTTAGCCGGAATACCCTATAACCATATTATCATCTTAGCTAACACCAATGTATATGGTGGAGGAGGCATTTATAATGCTTATACCCTTACAACCACAGGGCATCCTGAGTTTAAACCTGTTGTTGTTCACGAATTCGGACACAGTTTCGGAGGGCTTTCGGATGAATATTATTATGAGAATGATGTTTTTGACGACACTTATTCTCTCGATGTTGAACCTTGGGAACCCAATCTGACTACGCTTGTTGATTTTGACAGTAAATGGAAAAATCTCATGGAAAAAGGCACTCCAATACCAACACCGATCAATTTAGCAGATAAATATAAAGTCGGCGTTTACGAAGGAGGAGGATATTCAGCAAAACATGTCTATCGTTCTGCTATTGATTGCCGAATGAAAACAAATAGCTGCGATGCGTTTTGCCAAGCTTGTCAACAAGCTATAGAACAATTAATAAAATTTTACACAGAATAAAAAAAGCTGTATAACATTTTATAAATACGGATAAAAAAACTATTTTTGTCGCTGCTAAACTCAAGATTAAACACATAATAAAGATATAAAATGTCTTCGAAAAAGAAACAAGCCGAACTTAGAGAGGAAAAAGATTGGGAAAAACTGGATCATGCGGTTATTGAATCCGAAAACTTTCTCATTAAATACAGCAATCAGCTACTTATTGGATTGGGTGTGATTGTTCTTATCGTGTGTGCCTATTTGGCATATGATCATTTCTATCTAAGCCCTAAAAACAAAGAAGCTCAGTCAGCAATGTTCAGAGGTGAAGAATATTTCCGCGAAGGTCGTGACTCATTAGCTTTATACGGCAATGGTAATGACTTCATCGGGTTTGAGGCTATCGCTGACCAATACAGCTCAACTAAGGCGGGAAAACTGGCTAAAGCATACGCCGGAATCTGCTATGCTAATTTGGGAAAATACGATGAAGCAATAAACTTGCTAAAATCTTATAACGGCAACGACAAGCTCTTCGCTTATTTAGTAAACGGTACAATCGGCGATTGTCTTGTGAACACTGGTAAACAACAAGAAGCTGTAAGTTATTTCGAAAAAGCAGGTAAAGGTGTTGACAATATGATTCAAAGCCCTATCTTTTATAAAAAAGCCGGATTAATTTATCGTGAATTGGGTAATTACGACAAGATGGAAGAAATGTTCACTGTTATCCAAAACCGTTACGGTAATTCGCCTTTAGCTTACGAAGCCCGTAAATACATCACAGAAGCTCAAACGCTGAAATCAGCAAAATAATTTCGGTTAGAAACAATATAGAAAAGCTTTGTCTGAGAAAATCAGACAAAGCTTTTTTTATTGCTCCATTACAAACTAATCTATACCTTTGCAAAATAAAAAATAATAATATGGCAACTGAATATCATAACCTATCATCTTACGACCCGACTAAAGTACCTAACGGCTCGGATATGCGCATCGGAATAGTTGTATCGGAGTGGAACGAAGAAATTACCAATGCCTTGCTTAAAGGCGCGTTTCAGACCCTCACTAAGAACGGTGTTGTTCCGGAAAACATATTGGTAGACTATGTACCCGGAAGTTTTGAGCTAACGTTCGGAGCAAAACACATGGCGGAAAACAAAAATATTGATGCAGTAATTATTTTAGGCTGTGTTGTCCGTGGCGGAACCCCTCATTTTGATTATGTCTGCAGCGGTGTTACACAAGGTATCACTCACCTCAACACTATATACGATATTCCATTCATTTTCGGACTGTTAACTACTGACGACATGCAGCAAGCAATAGACAGAGCAGGCGGCATTCATGGCAATAAAGGTGATGAATGTGCAATTACTGCAATAAAAATGATAGATTTTTACCGAAGAAATTTGGAAGAATAAATAATTGTATTACCTTTGCAATCGCAATAAGGCAAGGGCAGTTACCAGAGTGGCCAAATGGGGCTGACTGTAACTCAGCTGACTTACGTCTTCGGTGGTTCGAATCCATCACTGCCCACAGATATTGCGGAAGTAGCTCAGTTGATAGAGCATTAGCCTTCCAAGCTGAGGGTCGCGGGTTTGAGCCCCGTCTTCCGCTCTACA
>CALYPL010000014.1 GCA_945273835.1 uncultured Dysgonomonas sp.
ATCCGACTTATATTAACAAAATTATCTTCTTTCCGTCTAAAAAAATATACGGATGATATGATCTCGCAACCTCCGACAACTTTTTTAAGTTCGACCTCGTCATCTATCAATTCAATTTTGCAATATAGATTTAATTCGTAAGGTTTTGTATAGAAAAAACTTTCTATTGCTCTCGAATAGGCTATTGGGGCATTGTATGATTTTAATTCGTCAATTATATTATACAATGTCGCTCTACTCACTCCAATTCGCTTCGATAATAACTCCGGATTGCCGGTTTTTCTTTCCTTAATCAACTTATGTAAAACATTGATTCGTTCCATTGTTTTGAAAAAATCCATAGCTGTAATTCTTTTAGTTAAACTATCGGTATTTGTTTTTGCCACATGGCATAATATCGCGTGCCTTCACGGTACAATTCTATATGTGTGCCTTCCTCAATAAGTTTTCCTTGTTCCAGTATCACAATTTTATCGGCCGTCATAACTGTGCTCAACCGATGGGCTATAATAATAACGGTTTTACCTTGCCTGTTAAAATCAAGTATAGCCTGTTGTACCTGATGTTCGGATTGCGAATCGAGCGAAGATGTGGCTTCATCGAGAATCAATATTTCCGGGTTTCGATATAAGGCACGGGCTATAGCTATGCGCTGCTTCTCTCCTCCCGACAGACCGACACCGTGTTCGCCTACATGCGTGGTAAATCCTTTTGGCAATTTTTCTATAAAAGGAAGTATTCCTAAATTCTTACATATAGTTACGATTCGCTCCATATCGGGGTTGAACTCGCCCAACGCGATGTTCTCAATCAGCGTTCCTGAAAACAAATCGAGCTGCTGGGGGACAGTCGCCACATGTTCGCGCATACTGTTGTTACTGAAATAGTCGAGGTTATGCTCTCCAATGTATATTTTCCCGCCATTAAGGTTATATAGCTTCTGTAACAATACGGCGAGCGTAGTTTTTCCCGAACCGCTTTCGCCTATCATAGCTGTTATTTTGTTTTTAGGTATTGTCAGGCTAAAATCATCAAAAACCTTGGTACGAGTGCCATAACAAAACGATATATGTTCAAAACTGATATCTCCGTTCATTTTTGCCGAAAATTCAATCTTGTTTTCTTCATCTTCGCGTTCCAAATCCATAATCTCGAACAGACGGTCGGCGGCAATCAGAGCATTCTGCACTGTTTTGTTCGCCCCTATCAGGGACGTCACAGGCCCGGTAAAATAACCGATAACAGCATAGAAAGAGAATAATGCTCCAGGAGTTATTTCGTTATCGATAACAAAGTATGAACCAATCCATAATAGTATAATTGTGAACAGGAATGTTACAAAAGCGGTACTTTCATTCGAAAAAATAGAGTTTACACCTGAACAATATATGGTATTCAACAATTTAATAAAACGGGTTTCGGTTTTTAAGTTAGCAAAATCCTCAATTCCGAATTGTTTGATTGTCTTAACCGAGTTTAAAGACTCTACTAACTGGCTTTCCAAATCAGCAGAGTCTTCCATTACTTTGCGTTCTTGTTTTTTATTAAGTCTGTTTATTGTTAAATAAATAATTAGATAAAAAGGGATAATGATAAGCATTATAAGTGCCAGCTTCCAACTAAATACAAACATTAGTATAAAAGAGAATACAACGATCATTAAATTTACTATTAACGAAATAGACACATCGTTAATAAATACCCTTATTTTAACAGCATCGTTAACTCTTGAAATAATTTCACCCACACGCATGGTATCGAAAAAGCGTTGGGGAAGTCTGAGTAAATGTTTATAATAACCCAATATCAAACGAGCATCTATCTGTTGTCCTGTATTGAGCATAAACAGATTTTGCAAGCTCCCCAGCACTAAACGCAAGAGCAGAATAATAAGCATGCCTACACTCATCAGGTTGAGCAGATTCTTATTCCCATCAACAAGTACGAAGTCTGTTATCTTCCCGATATATATGGATGTTGACAAACCCAGCGCCGTGTATATGGCTGCACCCACAAGGCATTGTATAAGAATACTTCGATGAGGTTTGATCAGGTAAATGAAACGGGCAATATTAGATACCTTATCATTCTTCACAGCGAAATCTTCACCCGGAACAAGTAAAATGAGTACACCTGTCCATATTTTAGCAAAATCATCAATCGAAATCTTATGTATCTGTCCGTCTCCGGGGTCCATATATCGCACCAACTTATCTGAAACAGCATATATAACTACATAATGTTGTAATACGTCTTTTACTAAAACATGGGCTATTGCGGGTAACGGAATTTTAGGTAATGAATCTACGCCTCCCTTTACTCCTTTAGCTGTAAAACCGAGCTGCTCGGCTGCTTTAACAAGCCCCAAAGCATTTGTTCCTTTTTGGTCTGTTCCGGCTAACTGACGAATTCGGGCAACTGGTAGCCTTAATTTATAGTGTTCGGAAATCGATGCAAGACAAGCTGCTCCACAATCAGTTATATCTCGTTGTTTAATCTTTATTCCCATCTGTTATTATTTTAGGATTTATCCAGTTATCAATCTTATCAAATAATAGCTGCCATAGGCTGCGTCGTGATAGGTAAAAACGAGCTGTTGTTGTCATTCCTTTTTTTATATTACCTCTGTATCCGTTTGGTAATTCTAAATAATGCTTATCTAACAAACATCTTACTCTAAAAAAGGGCTGTTCATTAATCTGCACTATATCGGGAATAATTTCTGTTACCTTGCCATGTAGTAAGCCCCATTGCTGATAATTAAAGGCATCCATCTGAAAGTTTACATCCTGAAATATCCGCATATAGCCGATATCGGCTGGATTAACGTAACATTCAACCAAAAGGCTGTCAGAAGATGTTATCTGCGCAATTGATTGTCCCGGAGTAATAAAGTTACCTACCTGCATACCTATATATTGAACAATTGTGCCGGATACAGGGGCAGTTATTACGTATTGGCTTTTTCGTTTTTCTAATTGTAGAAGTTGTGACAATAAATCCCGATTCTCATATTCAAGCCGTGTTTTTTCTGCTTGCCAAAGGTTAGCTTGTTGTTGCTTTATCAAGCTCACTTGTGATTCTGCTGTTTTATAGCGACTCTCAGCTTGCTGAAATTCAAATTTAGTTTCTACCCCTTTATCATAGAGTTTCTTTGACACTTTATATTCATTGTCAGCCTGTCTGAATGAAATTATTTGCTCTGACAGCTTTGCTTCATAATGTGCTTTTTCGGTACGGTATTTGGGTGTTTCAATTAAACTGCTACCTGCCAACAATTTATCTATATCTGTGATAAATTGATTATTCTCAAATTGTTTTTGTTCAAGCCTGTATATTTGTTCGTCTATTTCGTCTGTTTTTAACCTGATAAGGGTGTCTCCACTGTTAACGGTTTTATTTTCACAAAGGTATATTTCTGCAACTTCTGCATATATTGCTGATTGTAAGCTATTATTTTCGTTAGGGCTGCGTATTGTGCCTCTGCTTTGTGAAGTTACATCTATATTAATGAAGGGTAAACAAACGAAGAAAGCCAGTAAAGAAATAATTATTATTAGATAAATACCTTTAGATTTGATTTGACGTTTTACCCAATGTTTCTGGACCGTGTTTTCTTGTATCTCAACAGGGAATAATTCTTTCATTTTATTTACATACTGTTAAAATTTGTGTTTAAGTGTCAATATACACAAACCTATCAAATCTATTTGTCAAATCCAACACTTATAAATAAATTCTATAGCACAATCATACCTCAAGCCAAAAGAAAAATGCTAAAAGCATATTTGCCTGAACGCTAACTGATATACTGGTAAATATCTTACGTTATCGGTAAATTTCACTAAGACTTTTAAAACTTTGAATCTGAAATATTTTAATTTTTGAGAGATTTCGTTAAGTTTTATATCCTTTCGGACAGGTGCGGATGATAATTATAATTGCAAAATATTTTCTGTTTATTTACCAATTAATTATAGCATAATCATCCTGATTATTCACTAAATGAGAAGATATATCTTAGTATGTAATTTTTATCAAAAGTCGGAATACTTGAAGATTTAACACTTAGCTATTTTAAGGTTTTACCGCAGTAAAAGTATTTATTTTATTGTATTAATATTAACATATCGTTATTATTTATATAAATATACTTCATAAGATACATACGAAGCAAATTAACACATAGCCCTTTAGCAAGAACTATCTGACCTCTTTGAAGTTGAAGCCAGGATGATACAGATGAGATAGCAAAAATTGAATCATCTTTACCTGTAATTACACCATTCATTGAAATGGTTTTCTTACAAGTTAAGATGATATATTTTCTAATCAAAAAAATGATTTATAGAACTTTAAATAAGCATGTTGTTTAAGTGCAAATGCTATTTTATTCATTATTATCAATTGACCATGCGTATGGCAGTAGGCGTAGAAACATATATACCCTTATCTTTAAGTGCACGATACACATCTTCATTTAACGAAACATTAACATCTGTATTATCTGAATTTTTAGCCCATGCGCGTACAGTTATATCAAAATTACCATTGTTGACAGCAGTCAGACCTACAAATGGCGCAGGGTCTTTTAACACTTTATCATTAGCCATAACAATACCCATAACCAATTCTTTGAGGCTATCTGCATCATTTCCGTAATTGACATTGAAAGATATATCAACACGACGATTAGGGCTGGTTGTATAATTAACAATTGAACCTGTTGAAAGAGGTCCGTTAGGTTGATAAACAACCCTTCCATCGGATGTGTTTAAAACTGTGTAAAGAATACCGATTTCTGAAACTACTCCATCCTGCCCCTGCGCTACAATTCTATCCCCTATTTTGAAGGGCTTATTTATGAGGAGCATAACACCGCCGGCAAAATTTCCAAGATTGTCTTTCATTGCCATACCAATGGCAAAACCAGCAGCAGCAAGTATTGCGGCAAACGAGGTTGTTTGTATCCCCAATATACCGATGAGAATGATTACAAGTATAATATTTAAGGTATATTTGATCAGATTGCGGACGAATCTTTGCACTGTTAAATCTATATTTCTAATATTTAACAATTTGCTTGCAATCCGGTTGAGAAACTTAATAATCCAGCTGCCAATAAAATATACTATCACAACTATGATAATTTTTTCTCCGAAGTCGACTGCTTTGTCGAAAAGAAGATTAACTACTCGTTCTACTTTTGATGAAACTTCTGCTTGTAAAAAGCAGTTTAAAATGGATAAAAACATGTTATACTCTATTTAATTTCTTTATTTTAATTAAAACAATCACTATTAGCTATTGTTTTTGACTGCTTAGTTATTTTGTTCTTGATCGAAAAAATGTATAACTTCGAGTCACATTATTATTTTAATTTTTTATTTGTCTCTTCAATGAAACAAGATTGGAAACCCGGAACCTTAATTTACCCCTTACCTGCAGCGATGATCAGTTGCGGAAAAGATGAATCTGAATACAACATCATCACAGCAAGCTGGGTTGGTACAATCTGTACAAATCCGCCGATGTGTTATATTTCGATTCGCCCCGAAAGATATTCTTACAACATCATCAAAAAGAATATGGAATTTGTAATAAATATCACTACCGAAGAATTGGCAAAGGCAACAGATTGGTGTGGAGTTCGTTCGGGTAGCAATTACAACAAGTTTGAAGAAACAGGACTTACTCCTATTACCAGCAGCATAGTCAATGCGCCCGCTATTTTAGAATCGCCTCTGAATATTGAGTGCAGAGTGAAAGAAATTCTGAGCCTCGGATCGCATGACATGTTTATTGCTGACGTGGTTAATATTAAAGCTGATGATAAATATATAGATCCTTCAAGCGGCAAGTTCAACCTTGAGGACGCTCATCCAATTGCATATTCTCACGGACAATATTTTACCTTGAGCAAAAGTATCGGTCACTTTGGATGGAGCGTCAAAAAGAAATAAATGTCACAGAACGTTTCGATTGCTAAGAGCCGAAATGTTTAGAAAAAACCTGCAGCTGTGTTCACATCTTTATAGTAAAACATATTATTCAGCACTGCTTCTTTAATAGAATATTTATAAAAACTTCTTTCTTTTAAAATCGACTTAAATAGCAATTCTTGCTTTTCCTTATCTGTACCTCCCTGCTTGTTCAAACAATTAAGGTGATTCAACAGCATATCATAATAATGCGTCATATAATAAGTTTTATAGCTTTTCTTACCATCTTCTTTAGGAATATTTACACCAAAATCTAAAAACGAAAAATCGGTGTAGTAAAAATAAGGTTTTCCATCAAATTTCGGAACTTCCAAAATATATCTATGTGCCAGTCTGGTGTTAGACGGTTTTTGCTCAATGACAAGAGAGTAAATCGGTCCGCAACACTGCTCCATACACCGAAGGAAGAGTATACCTTTTTCAGTCGAATCATGCAGATTATACTCCGATGTATTAAAATTATAAGAGGAGTGGCTCGACGGCTTATTCTTGTTGGTTATACTATTGAAGAGCATTCCGTAATATGAGTCCACAAGCACATAATGCGTAATCTGCTGATCCATGATAGACTTCAATAAATCTCGATTATTAACAGGATTTTTTTTGTTCAGATTGTCACTAATGGATTTAATTGCATAGATGTATTTTAATGTCACCTCATCCGGTAATGTTAAATACTTTTTATTCAACAAAATATTTTTTGGAGTAACGGTCTGAATAATAAAATCGGAGGCTGACTTTAATTCGTCAGGAAAATTCTTATTCATATCCCGAACTTCTTTTTTTGTCGGATTCTCTATTGACTCGTAACTGTTATAAACTTTACCAAGGTTTATTAGCTTATCATTCACTTCCTGCGAAAGTAATTTACCTGTTAAAGCCAACACTAAAATCATTCCTAATACTATCTTTTTCATTCACTTAAAAATTTAAATTAATAAAATTATTATAGTTTAGAAATGCAATTATGCGATTTAAAGTTTACGAACAAAAGTAAAATAATTTTAAAAACTAAAACCAATAGAAAATATCTATAAGTAATAGATGTAAAAAGAACGCAACTATTAACAATATATATTACTAATATTTTGAGGTACAATCAGCTAAAACACGAATATTCAGAGAAAGTGAACCAATTAATCTTCATCTTCGACGAATACCCAACGCTTATTTTCCGTGTCACGAACAACAGCTTGTCCTTGTTGCATATCGGGTAACTTACGCAATGAAGGCTCCATTTCTAATATTTCTTCAACAGAAACGGTATAAGCATCCTCATCTTCAGCAATCTCCTCATCACCAAACAATTGCCAATCTCCATCCTCATCATAAAGCACAAAAGTGACCAGTGAATCATTGCATAAAACAAAACGGGTGGTTAAGACCAGCTTGTTTTTAGGTTCTTCTTTCAATTTCATATAAATATACCATTTAGTCACAAAATTAGTCATAATTAGCCATTCCGCTGTTAAAACCACCACTATGTAAAACAATTCTAAATAGCAAACTTATCGAAAAAATGTGAAAATTATCTACTTACGCCTAAGTTAAATCTTAATTTATTTATTCAAATAATACAAATTATTAACTATATTTGAGGCTTAACGAAAAAAACAATAAATATGAGACTGGATTTAAGTTCACAAATAGTGTTGGACCGTGTGCCTCAACGCTATTATCGTCCTGAAAACGAGTTCGAGCTTTCAGTGCTTACGCGCTACGAGAAAGTGCCCACTCACATTTTCGAGTCTGCTGCCGAAGCATCTGTAAAGATTGCCAAAGACATTGCTTCGAAAATCAAAGCTAAGCAAACATCCAAAACTCCTTTTGTCCTGGGGCTGCCCGGAGGTCATTCACCTCAAAGCATCTATCAAGAACTCGTGCGCTTGCACAAAGAAGAAGGGTTGAGTTTCAAAAACGTAATCGTATTCAATATTTACGAGTTCTATCCACTACATCAAAACAACGGTAATCTCAATTTATTAAAAGATTTACTGTTAGATCACATTGATATAGATCCCAACAACGTTCATTCACCCGACGGAATGGTATCCAAAGATCAGGTTTTGAACCATTGCCGTCAATATGAACAACAGATACGTCAGGCAGGAGGTCTCGATTATGTACTGTTAGGATTAGGTCGCAGCGGTAACATCGGACTTAATATGGCAGGTTCGAGCATGAACTCACAAACACGCCTTGTGTTACTCGATGTACAATCTAAAAAAGAAGCCGTAAATACGTTCGGATCGTTGGATAAAGTACCTTCAAGTGCCATCACAATGGGTATATCCACCATCATGAAAGCAAAAGAAATTGCATTGGTGGCATGGGGCGAAGACAAATCCAAAAGCATTGTAGATGTAGTTGAAGGACCACTTTCAGACTCCATCCCTGCCTCTTGTTTGCAACACCACGACAATGCCCAAGTTATTATTGATCTGAATGCTGCTTACGGTCTGACTCGCATCAACCGCCCGTGGCTGGTTACCAATTGCGAATGGAATAACAAACTAATTCGCCGTGCCATTGTTTGGTTATGCCAAAAATTAAACAAGCCAATTCTGAAATTGACCAATAAAGATTATCAGGAGAATGGATTAGAAGAATTGCTTTCCATTTATGAATCGGCTTACAATGTGAATATCAAAATATTCAACGATTTGCAGCACACCATCACAGGATGGCCGGGAGGAAAACCCGATGCTGACGACTCGAACCGTCCCGAAAGAGCTAAACCATACCCTAAACGTATTATTGTATTCAGTCCGCACCCTGACGATGATGTAATCTCCATGGGAGGAACATTCAAACGTCTTGTGGATCAGAAACACAATGTGCATGTAACTTACGAAACTTCAGGGAATATTGCCGTAGGCGACGAAGAAGTGATCCGATATGTTTCATTGCTTGAGGATGTACGTTCAAAATACGACCCGAACAATGAAACGATGAAAAAGAAATATGCCGAGATATTGAAATTCTTACTTCACGATAAAAAAGAAGACGATATTGATACGCCGGACGTGCTGTTCCTCAAAGGTCATATACGCCGACAAGAGGCTACCACCGCCGACAGGTATATAGGAATGGACGTTAAGAACGTAACTTTCCTTGATTTACCATTTTACGAAACAGGTCGCATAAAGAAAAACCCTATTTCGGTAACTGATGTCGAGATCGTGAAAAAACATCTTGAAAGCATTAAGCCGCACGAAATTTTTGTTGCGGGAGACCTTGCTGACCCGCATGGTACACACAAAGTATGTCTCGATGCCATATTAGCAGCTATTGACGAATTGAAAGGTGCTGATTGGCTCAAAGAATGCCGCATCTGGATGTATCGCGGTGCATGGCAGGAGTGGGATATAGACTATATTGAAATGGCAGTACCGTTATCGCCCGAAGAATTGCGCTTCAAACGTAATGCCATTCTTAAACACCAATCACAAATGGAAAGCGCACCTTTCCTTGGTAACGACGAACGCTTATTCTGGCAACGCTCCGAAGAGCGCAACCGTGCCACAGCCGAGGTTTATCGTCAACTGGGATTGGCAAGTTACGAGGCAATAGAAGCCTTTGTGGAATATAAACCGCTATAACATTTAACATATCCGATATCGCTACATACCGAACAGTTAGGCGGTATCGGATAAATAGTATTTAAACAGCATTATTTATGAGATTAATTATTCAACCCGATTATAATCAATTATCACAATGGGCAGCAAATTATGTGGTAGCTAAAATTAATAAAGCGAATCCTACTGCCGATAAACCTTTTGTGTTAGGATTGCCAACAGGTTCATCGCCGTTAGGCATGTACAGTTGTCTTATTGAGCATTGTCGGGCAAAACGTGTTTCGTTCAAAAATGTAGTCACTTTCAATATGGACGAATATGTCGGACTGCCTAAAGAGCATCCGCAAAGCTATCACTCTTTCATGTGGGATAACTTCTTCAACCATATTGATATAAAACCCGAAAACGTTAATATCCTGAACGGTAACGCAACAGATCTGGATGCAGAATGCGAAGCATACGAAAAAAAGATGAAGGATATGGGCGGTATAGATTTGTTTCTGGGCGGCATTGGACCTGACGGACATATAGCATTCAACGAACCGGGTTCTTCTCTGGCATCACGCACACGTGTAAAAACGCTGACTAAGGATACGATTATAGCTAATTCCCGCTTTTTTGACAACGATCTGAACAAAGTTCCCAAAACTGCTGTAACAGTAGGTGTCGGCACAGTATTAGATGCCAAAGAAGTTTTGATTATGGTTAACGGACATAATAAGGCTCGAGCATTGGCGCAGGCAGTAGAAGGTGCTGTGAGCCAGCAATGGACTATTACTGCCTTGCAATTACACCCTAAAGGAATCATCGTTTGTGACGAAATGGCAACGTATGAACTGAAAGTAGGAACATATCACTATTTCAAAGATATTGAAGCTGATCATCTCAACCCGAATAGTTTATTGAAATAATAAGGTTTTCAATATACGGTTGATGATAACGTACATAATTTAAGAGACTGTCTGAAACAGACAGTCTCTTACTTTTTTATCGAAGTATGAAATTTATCCGTTCAAGTTTTTCTGATAACGTTCGTATTCGCTGTGCGAACGGTGTACACAATCTTCGAGAGACAAACCCAAATAATAATTGCCGAGAAGATAAATATTCTTTTCTGCCAATTTATCAATTTGCTCAGTCAAACCCACATTCTTGACTTTCAAGGCCGGCAAAATATGTTTTGCCTGTGAATGATAAAGCACATCCGATTTATCAATATTCAGTACTTTACAAGCTGTTTCCAATTGCTCATCTGTTGTTTGTTTAGCTTCTTCGAAATGAAAAACCATAGCACGATATTCTTCATCATCGACCGTATCGCGCGAAACAACTGAAGTAAATTCATTACCCATCGGTATTATACCCGCTATTTTTTTCAAATCAAGTTTGTTTTTATGTACAACTATACTTAATGTTTCGGACTGAGATAATTCTATGCCGGACAATATTTCTGCAAAATGTGGATTCAGATTTCTGATAAGTCGAGAGGCTGTTTGAGCATCTGTTGCCACAGCAATCTTTCGGGTTAAATACGTTGCCGAACCGATATCTACTGTTATAATACCATCTGTACTTGAAATGGTGTTTACTGATGTTCCGTACTGTATCGTGAATTTATTTTTAGCGATAATCTGGTCGAGAAAAGATTGTAGTCCTTCCTGAAATGTGTATTTTCTTGGAAAATCTTTCAGCCTGACTTCTCTCTTTTTCAAAAATATATCTGCAGGATATTCATCTGCATCTTGAGAAATTACGGCTCGGAAAAGGTTTGAAAACAGCGGGGTGTAATTGGATTTTCCTACAATCGGTTCAAAATATTCCTTCACGGTTTTTCCTGTTTTATCTGCAAAGAATATCCGTGGAAAATGGGTTGCCATGGAAAGTAATTTGAGCTGCGAGAAGACGCTTTTTATCTTGTTTTTGGCATAGATAACATAGCTGAGTTTATTGGTCTGCTTTATACTGTCTTCTATATGTAAATCTTTTACTATTCCCAATAAGTGCCGATATGAATTATAGCAGGTATGTGCACCGAGTTCGCACCAAAAATCCGTTTCGCCCGATTTTTGAGTGAGTATCTGCCCCCCTATCCTATCTTCTTGTTCAAGAATTAAAATATCTTGTTTTTCTTTTGTCAGATAATGGGCAAATGACAATCCGCTGATGCCACCTCCAACAATTATGCAATCATATATTTTCTGTTCTTCCATCGTTTCGCTCTGATTACTTTCGGATTCCTAAAATTAAAAAATTAAGTGCTTTGACAGGATATTAATTCTTATAAATTTGAAATTGATTTTATTATTTTAAGTCTTTTAGTTGTTGATCCATAACACGCCTATAAATTATAGTAATGCCTTTCAGAATTTGTCTGACTGATAAAACAAAAAATCCGGAAATTTTTAGGTTTCCGGATTATATGATTCTTATTTTCAATAACCAATCGTAAAACGTTGATGATGATGTTTCGGTTTATCCAATTCGTCTACCATTGCTTTCGCATAATCTTCTACCGATATATTACTGTTTCCTTCTTTATCGGTAATCAGGTCATCGAGACCCAGCCGATATTTACCTGTACGTTTACCCTTTTCAAATGATCCTGCGGGTGAAAAGAACACCCAATCTATTTCTTTCTCGGGGATCAACTGTTCTTTCAGCACCTTTGCCAATGCTTTCACTCCGGGTAGAATATCATTCGGTATAAGCCCGGCGTCAATCAGCGTTTTCCCTTTTTCCACATAGAGACTGCCCGCCCCTCCGACTATCTGTATCCGTTTTATTCCTGCTTTTTTGGCGGCCGCCAAAATTGATTTATATCCTTTCAGCGTATCTTCGGCAATATTCGGATTAGTCCAGCCCGGATTGTAGGCACTTACCACAACATCGCAACCTTTCAGGATTTCCGCAAGTTTATTGGTATCAAATATATCTGCTTCAACAACTTTCAGCTTATCGCTTTTTTCTTTCACTTTGTCAGCTGATCGTACTATCGCAATCACGTGATAATTTCTGCTTAGTAACTCTTTCAACAAATGCGAACCCACGAAGCCCGAAGCTCCTATCAATGCTACTTTCATAATCGACACTCCTTTCTTAAAACTGTTTTTATTCACACACAATACTGACTACCGTGTAGTTATAAAAACAAATTAAGAATATCAATAGTTTTCGGCAATAAGGTTAACATAAAGCTTAAACATAAGGGATAGGAGTGTTTAACAACACAATTACTTCAATGAAGCATTTTAATGATAGCTTCGTCAGCCTCTTTCAGATACATGGCTACAAATACAAGGGGTTCGGTCGTAGACATATTATCAAAGCGGACAATCGGTTTATCTTTGGGCTCATAAAATGCTGAACCTGCTTTGAGTACAACCCCATCTTTTCCCTCTTCCTGAAAAAATACAGTGCCTGAAATTATATATCCAATCACCGGACACGGATGTAAGTGGTAACCTGTAATACATCCGGCAGGTATTACAATTTCTTTGATCTCTACGTTAGAGACTTCTTGTTTCGACATGTAAGCTGTCATCAAGTTCTTGCGTGAAACTTCTTCTTTCTGCTGCGCCATAATTTTGTCACAATTAAATAATGTCAGAATAATCAGTGTAAACAATGCTGTCTTTTTCATAATCATCTTTTTTTGAAACAAAATTAGAATGCAGTCATGCAATTTTCATTGACCTATGTTAAGAGATTTCAAACGACTCAATGATTCGGGTTTTATACCCAAATATGAAGCTATATGGTATTGTGCGACATGCTGTTCGATGTGCGGGTAAGTTTTCAACAGCAATTCGTAACGTTCTTGCGCAGTATCCGTCAAAAGCGAAGTTTCTTTAATACATTTCTTAATGAAAAGGGTATCAATGATGTATTTCCCGAATTTATACCACAACGCCGATTCATTAAGAAGCATTTCGTAAGCATCACGCGATATTATTCTGACTCTCGACTCTTCTAATGCTTGTATTGCCCCCACACTTGGCTGTTTGAGCATAAAACTGCGGTATGAAGTGGTAAATGAACCTGCTACATGAAAGTCGCCGATAAATTCTTCACCGTCTTTTTCCTTGTAATTTCTCAGTACCCCCTCTTCAACGAAACCGATAAACGTGCATACCTTGCCGATGGTCAGGAGATAATCTTTTTTAGAGTATATCCTTGATTCAGACACTTCTAACAGACGTATGTAAAATTCGTACGGCATCTTCAACGTATCCGTAATAATTGATTCAAGCAAATTCATGTTAACCTTGTATTAATACAAAATATCTTCTCATTTCAACAATTGAGTTCGGAGATATATCTTCTTTTTAAACAAATATATATTGCTTAGAAAATATCTGCAAATGATGTTTAAATTATCCGAACCTGAAAATTACCATTGAATATATAAAAACGAATATCTGTAACATATGATACAAATTTGAGGCTTCCGCATAGCCTAATTTTGTTCTAACTAAAAAATATTGAAGTTATGAATATGTTTTGTTATCAGTGTCAGGAGACATCAAAAGGTATAGGCTGTACCATAAAAGGAGTCTGCGGAAAGACCGCCGAAGTTTCGGATATTCAAGATTTACTGCTTTTTGTTGCAAAAGGCATTTCAGTATATAATTCGGTGTTACGTAAACAAGGAAAACCATCGCAAGAGGCAGATATGTTTGTTGTTGATGCACTTTTCACAAGCATAACCAATGCGAACTTTGATTTTGAAGTCATAAAAAACAAGGTTACCAAAGGGCTTGCCTTAAAATCAAAACTGGCGGAAATGGTAGGCGACATACCAAATCTACCCGATGCTTGCACATGGAACGGTAAAGAAAGTGAATATATGGAGAAAGCTAAAACCGTAGGCGTTTTGGCAACAAAAGACGAGGATATACGTTCGCTAAAAGAGCTTAATCATTACGGTGTCAAAGGGATGGCCGCTTACGTGGAACATGCCTACAACCTGAATAAAACCGATAATGCTATATTCGCTTTTATGCAACATGCCTTGGCTGAAATAACAAGGGAAGATATCAGTATAGATGAGTTAATAGCATTATCTCTTGAGACGGGTAAGTATGGGGTGCAAGCTATGGCTTTACTTGATACCGCAAACACCGAACATTACGGTAATCCCGAAATATCGGAAGTCAATATAGGTGTACGCAACAATCCGGGAATACTGATCAGTGGTCATGATCTGAAAGATATTGAAGAGTTGCTTCAACAGACTGAAGGTACAGGCGTTGATGTGTATACACACTGCGAGATGCTTCCGGCTCATTATTACCCTCATCTGAAAAAATATAAACACCTTGCAGGTAATTACGGAGGGGCTTGGTGGCAACAAAGAGACGACTTCGCTGCATTTAACGGACCTATTTTATTTACAACCAATTGTATTGTTCCTCCTGCTGCGAACGCTGTATATAAAGGAAAAATATTTACGACAGGTTCGGCAGGTCTTGAAGGTGCGCAACATATCGCCGCACGTAAAGATGGCAAACCTAAAGATTTCAGCCCTATCATAGAAATGGCTAAACGCTGTGATCCTCCTCGTCAAATCGAAAGCGGAACCATTGTCGGAGGTTTTGCGCATAATCAGGTTATAGCATTGGCAGACAAAGTTGTGGAAGCCGTTAAGTCGGGAGCAATACGTAAATTCTTTGTCATGGCGGGGTGCGATGGCAGAATGAGTAGTCGTGATTACTACACTAAATTTGCTGAAGCACTTCCAAACGATACAATCATCCTAACAGCAGGGTGTGCCAAATACCGCTATAATAAATTGAATCTTGGAAGCATTGGCGGTATTCCCCGTGTGCTTGATGCCGGACAATGCAACGACAGTTATTCGTTGGCAGTAATCGCCCTAAAACTGAAAGAGGTATTCGGACTGGACGATATAAATAAACTTCCGATAGCTTTTAATATCGCCTGGTATGAACAGAAAGCTGTGATCGTGTTGCTGGCTCTGCTATCGTTAGGCATCAAGAATATTCATCTCGGACCAACTTTGCCGGGATTCTTGTCGCCCAATGTAGCAAAAGTTCTGGTCGATAACTTCGGGATAGGCAGTATTAAAACAGTTGATGAAGATATTAAAATGTTTCTCGCAAGCTAAAGATTACATGCAAAACATTCATAATACAAACCTTCCGGATTTGTTTTCGGGAGGTTTTATTTTTCAAGCCCCCCGCCCAATACTTTGTAAAGATCAACAACTGCTGTCAACTCTGTGAGGATGGCATTATTCAACGCAATTTCAGCATCAAACAACTGACGTTGTGCATCAAGCACGTCAAGATAGTTGACGATACCATTAACATATTGCAGACGAGCCAGTTTATGATAAGATTGCGCCGAGTTGTACAACTTTTCCTGCGATTCTCGCATTTCTTTTGCTTTACGGAATGTTGATATAGCGTTGTTCACTTCTTTGAAAACATTCAGGACAGTTTTTTCATAGCTGTAAACTTCCTGCTCGTAAGCCGCTTTAGCCGCATTGTGTTTCGCCTTGTTTTTTCCGAAGTTAAATACAGGTCCTGTCAAAAATCCCGAAATAAACCATGCAGGACTTTCAAGAAAGTTAGACAGTTCATCGCTCTGTCCGCCCAGTTTCCCTGTCAGTTGCAGTTTCGGGAACATATCGGTCAAAGCCGCCCCCACCTGAGCGTTTTTCTCGATCAAACGTTGTTCAGCCAAACGCACATCAGGTCTTCGCCTCAATAACGATGAAGGCAGATCGACAGGTAGCTCATCGGGAATATCCATACTGTATATATCTTCGCCTCGAGGTATAACAGTCGAAGGATAATCTCCCACTAAAACAGCAAGGTCATTTTCCTTTAGTTTTATTTGGTTCTCTAAGTTCGGTACTAAAGTTTCGGTACGGGCAAGCTCAACAACACTCTGCCGATAAGGTATTTCGGAAGTCAATCCGCCCTGATAACGCAATTGAGCAAACCACACACCTTCTTTTCGTGCCTCTAAGGTTTGTCTGACTATTTTCAGTTGCCGGTCTAATGCCTTCAGCTCGAAATACGATTGTGCCACCTGCGCCACGATAGTCAGACGCAAAGCTTTTTGTGCTTCTACCGATTGCATGTACGCGGCAACGCCTGCCTCATTTTGCCAGCGCAGGTTTCCCCACAAATCCAGCTCCCACGACACGTTCATATTGCCTTTAATTTTGGGAGTATTCGATTTGTTGTGTCCGTCATAATTCAGATATTCACGTTGTTCTCCAACCTCAACACCTATCTCGGGAAGCATTCCGGCAAACTGTATCCGTTTATTGGCAACCATTTCCTTGATGCGGGCAGTTGCGATAAGTATGTCCTTATTATGATCCAAAGCCTTATCAATAAGCTTTGTCAAAACCGTATCTTTATATAACGTCCCCCACCCGATGTCGGTGATTGACTGATGATTCTCATCTATGGTATCGAACTGTGCGGGCATAGACGACAAATCGGGCGCTTTATACTTCTGACCGACTTTGCAAGATGAGAAAATCAGTCCGAAAGCGAATGATAAAGCTATTATATAGTTAATTATTTTCATCTATATTATTTTTCTTATGTATGGCTTTTATCCGTTTTTTTATGCTCGGCACTCTGAGCCACGCCGGCAGAGTGATGCGGTTCTTGATCTTATATATCAGAACAAAAAAGAACGGAACCATCACTATACCAAATGTTGTGGCAAATATCATACCGAAAAACACACCTGTACCTATCGAGTGCCGGCTTGCTGAACCCGGTCCTGAAGCAAGTACCAAAGGAATCAATCCGAGAATAAATGCAAGCGAAGTCATCAGAATGGGTCTGAAACGCAGTTTAGCGGCAGTAACAGCCGCTTCCAAAGGTCCCATACCGTTATCTACTTGTATCTTGGCAAATTCAACAATCAGAATAGCATTTTTGGCGGCCAGACCAATAAGGGTTACCAACCCTATCTGAAAATAAACATCGTTTTCAAGCCTTAATACCCATATTCCCAGAAATGCACCTAAAGTGGCTATCGGGAATGAAAGAAGAACGGCTATCGGGATGCTCCAGCTTTCATACAGTGCCGCCAAAAACAAGAATACAAATAAAAATACAAGCACAAGTACTATACCTGTCTGCCCGCTTGCTTTCTGTTCCTGAAAAGACAATCCGCTCCATGCAAGACCTATATTACTTGGCAAATGTTCGTCAACGATGTTCTGTATTGCTTTCATCGCCTGCCCCGAACTTGTACCCGCCGATGGGGTAATCTGCATGGATGCCGAAGTATACATATTGAAGCGTGATATATTGCCGGGGCCTGTGGTATAACTGGTTGTACCAAGCGAGGTCAGCGGCACCATCGTTCCGTTGGATGCTTTGACGAAAAAGAGGTTTATATCATCGGCTGTGGCACGATATGACTGATCGGCCTGAATGTAGACACGGTAGATACGGTTGAACATATTGAAGTCGTTGACATAGACCGAACCGAGATATGCTTTCATTGTTGCAAATATATCGGATAGGGGTACTCCTAATGCCATGGCTTTATCACGGTCTACGTCAAAATACAACTGGGGTATCTGGGGTTGTAATGCCGTGGAAACGTTCGCGATTGCTTTATCTTGTTGAGCATAATAGGTAAATGTATCGGTTGCGGCTATCAGATCGTCTAATGTAGCCCCTGCACGTGCTTGCAACTTCATTTCCACACCTCCGGCTCCGCCAAGTCCCGGCACAACGGGCGGTTTGCTAACATATGCCCTTATTTCAGGGTAATTATAAAACTCGGCCTGTACGTCTTTGATTACCTGATCTACACTCATGTCACGTTTGTTCCATGGTTTGAGCATCACGGTAAGGGTTGTACGTCCTTGGTTAGTACCTACACGTGGGCTTGAACCGATTACATTCTGTACATGATCTACTGCTTTGTGATGATCTAAATAAGCGATTGCACGCTCAGCCACGGCACGCATACGCTCTATGGTTGTTCCTTCGGGCATTTCAAGTTCTACGGTGAAGAAACCTTGATCTTCTTGCGGAATAAAGCTGGTTGGTATAAACTTGCTCAAGACAAATATGAATACCAATATCATACCAAAACCTGCTAAAACACGCCGTGAGTTGTTCATGAATTTCATCAGAATATTGGTATACCACTTGTTGCCTTTGGCAAGCCACGAGTTTATTTTCTGGAAAACCATATTCTTTTTTCCATGTTCAGGTTTCAGTATCAACGCACACATGGCAGGACTGAGCGTCAAGGCTACGATTGCTGAAATGAGTACGGAAACGACAATGGTTATCGAGAATTGACGGTATAAGGAACCGACTATGCCTTGCAGAAAACTTACGGGAACAAACACGGCCGCCAATACCAACGAGGTGGCTATCAATGCGCCTGCAAGTTCCTTCATAGCTATGTGAGTTGCCTCACGAGCTCCTATTTTCTGTTGCTCCATTATACGTTCTACGTTTTCGACTACCACAATGGCATCATCGACGACTATACCAATGGCTAAGACTAAGCCTAAAAGTGTTAACATATTGAGCGAGAAACCCATGATAAGCATAAACCCGAATGTCCCGATCAGTGATATGGGAACGGCTATTATCGGGATCAATGCGGTACGCCAACTTTGTAAGGATAGGAAGACTACCAGAATAACCAAAAACAAGGCTTCAAAAAGGGTATGGATGACTTCGTGTATGGATTCGGATATATATTTTGTTATATCGAATGGTATAAGGTAATGCAAGCCTTCGGGAAAATCGTGAGAGATGCCGACCATCGCTTCTTTTACTTGTTTGGCAACATCCATCGCATTGGCTCCGGGCAACATGTATATGCTCAATATAGCTGCGTTTTTTCCGTCAAGACCACTTTCGGTACTGTATGATGATGCTTCGAGCGAAACTCGTGCCACATCGCCCAAACGGATAAACGAACCATCTACATTAGCTTTTACTACTATATCTTCAAAATCACTTACGGTAGACAATCTACCTCGTGCCGTGATTGGTATTGCTACGTCTATGTCAGAGATTGGCGGTTTACCCAATTCGCCTGCCGCCGATTCACGGTTCTGATCTTTGAGTGCTGTTTGTAAGTCCTGAACGGTCAGTCCATAACTTGCCATACGATCGGGATAGACCCAAATCTGCATGCCATAGTACCGGCTGCCCACATTTGAGACCCGTCCCACTCCGGGTATTCGTCCCAACACGTCAAGCACATTGATAGTAGCATAGTTGCTGAGATATATTTCATCAAATTTGGGATCGTCCGAAACTAAAGCTATTGTTATCAACTGGCTTGCGGCTTGCTTCTCGACCGAAATTCCATTCTGCAACACTTCTGATGGCAAACGGCTTTCTGCGAGTTTGACACGGTTCTGCACTTCGACTGCGGCTAAATCTATATCTGTGTTTACATCAAAAGTGACTGATATTGATAATCCTCCCGAGTTGTTACTGCTCGATTCCATATACAGCATGCCCGGCGTACCGTTCAGCTCCTGTTCTATGGGGGTGGCTACCGCCTGCGATACTGTGGTAGCATTTGCTCCTGAATAGGATGCGCTGATTCGCACGATGGGGGGTGTTATCTGCGGATATTGTTCGATGGGCAGCATAATGATACCTATAATACCAACGATAACGATTAGCGATGATATTACGGTCGAGAGTACAGGTCTGTCTATAAATAATCCTGACTTCATTTACCTCCCTCCTCTTTTGATTTTTCTTTTTGTTCTATTTTTAGTTGTTCTTCGCTTGTTCGCGGTATTACTTTCTGTCCGTGCGTGAGTTTCTGATAGCCCTCCGTCACAATACGTTCGTTGGGAGACAATCCTCTGACAATAACTACTTTGTTATTTTGTTCATATCCTGTTTCAACAAAGCGTTTTTCGGCTACACTATCTGGACGTATTACAAATATGAATGCTCCGCCTTTGTCTATTATCAGCGATTTACGGGGTACTACTACAACATTTTGCAATACATCGAGCAAGAGGTGTACTCGTGTGAACTGACCGGGCAACAGTACCTGATTGGGGTTGGGTATCTGGGCACGGACACCGAATGTTCCTGTTTTGGGGTCAACAAGGGGCGATGCAAAATCGACAATACCTTTTTCTGCATACGTGCTGTTATCCGCCAGTGTTACGGTAACGGTCGGTTGCCATGAGCGAGTTGAATCGAGTTCTCCTAAATGCACATTACGACGCTGGCTTCTGAGGTAATCAAGTGCGGTCAGCTTGAAGTCTACAAGTACTGTATCACGTTTTACGACTGTTGCCAACAACGATGAATTGGATTTGCCGACTAATGTTCCGACATCTACGTAACGTTCACTGATATATCCGTTCAGCGGCGATCGAACTACTGTATAACTCAGTTCGAGCTGGGCTTCTGCCAGATCGGCTTTACTCATTGCAACGCTTGCTTCTGCCATATCTTTTGCTGCTATTGCATCATCAAGGTCTAACTGACTGGCTGCGTTTAGTTTGTAAAGCGGTCTGAGGCGTTCCTCGTCACGCTTTGCTTTGGCGGCCATAGCCTGATCTTTTTTGAGTTGTGCTTTGGCTTTTTCGACCCGAGCTCTATATGAGGCATTGTTGATATAAAACAGCGGCTCTCCGGCGGTCACTTGTTTTCCTTCTTCAAAGGTCATCTTTTCGAGGTACCCTTCTACTCTGGCATGTATTTCTACATTGCGGTAGGCACGTATCGAACCTACGTAATCGCCATATATTTCTATATTGTCACGGGTCACTTTCTCTACTTCTACTACGGGATAGTGTTCTTTTTCTTTCTTGCATGAGCTTAATGATACAAGAACTGCTCCCGCGATGGTGAGAAATATAATTTTTAGTTTAATCGGCATAGTGTATGTATATTGATCTATTTGTTTTTGTGTGCAAAATCCTTTGACAGGAATGTAAATTATCGGGGTAAACCGAGTATATTTTTTATCTTTTTAGTAGTTGAATGTACGTATAATAATTTTTCCGCATTGGTTGCTTAAAGATTTTATAACATATAAAAACATTATTAAGTTTTTTTAAATCAGCCTAAATTCAAGCATCTGTTCAAAACTTATTTATCTTGTAATTAATCCGTTGTCTCTTTGTAAAGACTCATCTTTATTAATCTTCTGTGATTGATTGATTTTTGAAGTCAAATCGGGGATTTTCAGTGATCTTATCAGCTTTCGGATCAGCTTTTTAAGTTAGGGCTTATCGGCATATTTATGGAAACAAATAATCCTGTATAGACGTTAATTTATATATTATACTGAAACAAAATTATAAAAATCGGACAAAGATGAGGTTGAAAAATTTATTGATCGGTGGCTCGGTATTGGCTGTAGGCACGATGCTTGTTTATAAATACAGAAGAACTATTCCGAACGGGGTAAAGGCTGTTCGATATTTCGATATAGAAAGGTTTTTGGGTAAATGGTTCGAGATTGCCCGAATGGATTCTATGTTTGAGAAAAATATTGATTATGCGACAGCTGAGTATTCGCTGAATGAGGATGGCAGTATAAAAGTGATTAACAGGGGCTATAATTACAAGAAACAGCAGGAACAGAAAAGCGAGGGCAGAGCTGTTTTTGTTGGTGATGAAAACAAGGCTATGCTCAAAGTCTCATTCTTCGGACCTTTTTATTCGGGATATAATGTAATTGCCATCGACCCGAAATACAGATATGCGCTTGTTTGCGGACGTAACAGGGATTATTTGTGGATATTATCGAAAGAGAAGCGTGTGCCTGAGAGTATTATATCTGAATATCTGGAATTGGCTGAAAATCTTGGATTCAACACGGCAAAATTAGTCTGGACAAATTATAAGTAAATCTACTTAAACAAAGTCGGATATTTTTCGATACTCAAATCCTGATATCGTTTCTTTTCAATAAACACCTGCCTGAATATTTTATTTTTGTTTTCGGGCTGTAATTTGAAAGGAAACGATTTGTATTTCAGATTGTGTTTGATTACAACTTTAAGTAATTGGTTTTGTGTATGCGCACAATCACGGGTTATTTCAAGGTATTGTTTTTTACGAAGCGCATCGTTTTCAATAGCTTTCAGCAGTAGCCGTTCCAACTTGTGGTTATATTTTACTTTGCGCAATTTATCAATCGTCGATTTGCCATCGGTGAGCAATAACCCGAATCCTTTGTTATTGCAAAAATCAAGCAATGCTTCGGCTTTGGTCTGGACACGGCTTTCAAGCATGCTGGGCAAATCTTTTATCTCGACTAATACAAATTCTTTTGTAGTGAGGTATACTCCGAAATCGGGTGTGTAGGTCTGCTTTTTACGACCTCGCCAATAGTCTATCCGAACCGGCTGTTCGTAATAGAATTTTACCCTCTTGTCTTGTTCGAGCCATTTGATGAAGGCAAGTTCCAATCCTGATTCGTACTGAATATTACGATTGCATTTCTCGGAATAATAAAGACCGCTTTTGTAACGGTGATGCACCGATACGGTACGTTGAGGTTGCAAAAACTCGAAGAAGTCTATATCGAATTTTGTGCGTTTATCGAACCAGATTACTTTTTTTAATAAATCCTGTCCCATATCATCTCTACTTTATAATGATTATATCGCTCAACTTGGTGGTATAGCAGGGCGACAGTTTTTCCCGTTTCAATTTCCACTGCTTGTCTGTGCCTTGTACTGCCAGCGATAGCATATTGCGTGTAAAACCGCTGTTGAGTTCGTCCACAACTTTCATTATCCTGGCGTGCTTCTTCCTGTCCACTTTGTCGAACAGGTTGGTTTGTATAGCTGTATCGGGAACAATCTCGGTAATAATAACTCCTGCTTTTTTGTATCTGTATCCTTTTTTGAAGATGTTATGCAGGGCTTTTAGGGCATAATGCACAATCTCCATCGTACTGTTTGTGGGAACAGGCAGTCGTATCAGACTATTGGAAAAATACTGAGGCAAGTCTTCCCTGAAACTATTGGTATGAATAAACACCAACAAGGAGGTAGCGCATGATTGTTGCGCCCTGAGCTTTTCGGCGCAAATAGAGGCATAGGCGGCAACGGCTTCTTTCAGACCTTCAAGATCGGTTTGCGGTATACCGAATGATCTTGATGTACATATCTGCTTTTTCTTCGGCGGGATAAGTTCTGACTCAACACAAGGCTCGCCATTTAGTTCAAGCCAAGTACGCTCGCCTGTCACGGTCATTTTTTTACGTACCCACGCCCTCGATTTGCAGGCAAAATCGTAAGCCGTTTCGATACCGTTGTATTTCAGCATTTTACTATGCTGTCTACCAATACCCCATACATCTCCGATTTCGGTGAGCTTCAATGCTTTCCTGCGTTTATCTTCGTCATCGATAATGCAAACGCTTTGGTAAGCCTTATATTTTTTGGCAAATTTATTGGCAATCTTGGCGAGTGTCTTGGTAGAAGCTACTCCCATTGAAACAGGAATACCTGTTGAACGGCATACGGTATGGGTGATTTTGGCGGCATATGATTTCAGATCGAATAAATCCATCCCCGAAAAGTGCAGGAAGGCTTCGTCTATGGAATAGATCTCCATTTCAGGAACAAAGGATTGCAGGATGTGCATTACCCGCCCCGACATATCGCCATACAGGGTATAGTTGGATGAGAATACTGCTATATCGTGCTTTCTGACTTGCTCCTCAATTTGATAGGCAGGTACACCCATTTTTATGCCTAATGCTTTGGCTTCGTTACTGCGAGCAATGACGCAACCATCGTTGTTGCTGAGCACTATAACCGGCTTGTTTTTTAGATGTGGCTGAAATACTCTCTCGCATGAGGCATAGAAGTTATTACAATCGACCAACGCGTACACATTATCCTCGCTTTCTTACATATTGATGTACTGATGCTGTTACAATTCCCCAAATGATGAAATCATTGTCCGAAGTAACTTTTATAGGCTCGAATGTCTTGTTTGCAGGTACAAGCATAATATAATCGGGATGCAGTTCAATATACTTGATGGTAAATTCTCCATCTATAAAACAAACCGCCATCGCTCCGTCGTAAGGTGTTATAGATTTGTCGATTACCACAATGTCACCATCGTGCAGCCCTGCGTCTATCATGCTTTCGCCCGATACACGTCCATAGAAAGTAGATGCGGGATGTCTGACCAGTTCTTTGTTGAGGTCGATTGCCAAATCAAGATAATCTTGCGCCGGACTGGGAAATCCCGCCTTAATACCTCCTTCGGCATAAGGCAGGGGCAGGCTTTCTGTTGTGTCTGCTCTGAATATTGTTAAATTCTTATTATTAGTCATTTATATCCTCCGAGTGCAAAGATAATAAGGCACGGTGTTAAGTGTATTCAGCCTGCAACTTAATAGACGTTATATTATATTAATAGAAAGATATAGACCACACTGATAACCAACTATATTTTAAACAAATAAGATTTCAATATGTTAATAACAAAGAGAATAAGTCTTAAAAAAACATTCATGTATATATTAATTCTCATAAAATTATCGGTGGCGATGATTGGTGTCTTATTTTTCATGCGCTTGGCGGGCAAAACGCAGATGGGCATGATAACTCCACTGGATACGGTAAACTCATTTATAATAGGTGCTTTGATTGGAGGGGTTATCTATAATCCGGGATTAAGTGTCTGGCTGATGCTGTTTTCCATCTTCATCTGGGCATTGATCAATATAGCCGTGCGGCAACTATCAAAAATAAATTTCATCAACCGTCTGATTAACGGATCGTCGGAATACCTGATCAAAAAGGGTGTTCTGATGCTCGGCACGTTGAAGAAGAATAACATGACCATGCATCAGCTGAAGACAAAGCTTCGTGAACAAGAGGTATTTTGGTTGTTGGATGTGGACGATGTCCGATTTGAAACGAACGGAGCTATAACGGTTTTCAGGAAAGAGGATGCCATCCTCTCTTATTTGTTGATAAATAAGGGCGAAATTCTGAAAGCAACTCTCAGGGATGCGAAACGTAATGAGGACTGGCTGAGAAATGAAATGGATAAGTTGGGGGTTTTCTGATATTAAAAAGCTTTTTTGTGTGGAATGGACTCCTCAAAGGGGATTTTATATTGTTGAAATGGATGGCAAAATCCATGATAAAACAAAGAAAACGATGCCCAATGAACTTAATCAGGACGATTCGGTTTAATCTGTTCTCTGAATGACGCTTACATAATTTAGTACTCTATACAATTCAGGAACCGACTTGGTTTAAGATCGAAAAACTGATCTGTTTTTTCTTGATTCTGATGCGCATCAACCGTTCCCAAACATGATGAAAAATAATAATTATTAGGTATTGATTATGTATGCTTAATCATCTAAATTTGAATAATCTAAAAATTACATAATTATGGAATACCGTATCGAAAAAGACACCATGGGTGAAGTAAAAGTCCCTGCCGAAAAGTATTGGGGAGCGCAAACCGAACGTTCGCGGAATAACTTCAAAATAGGAGCGCCGGCTTCTATGCCTAAAGAAATCATTTACGCATTTGCTTATCTGAAAAAAGCCGCTGCTTACACAAATACTGAATTAGGCGTGCTTCCGTCCGAAAAACGAGATCTGATTGCAAAAGTTTGCGATGAGATATTGGAAGGCAAACTTGACGACCAGTTCCCGCTCGTAATCTGGCAAACAGGATCAGGTACGCAATCAAATATGAACGTCAACGAGGTAATCTCCAATCGTGCATTGGTATTGAGCGGCGGTAAATTGGGCGAAAAAAGTCCGATACATCCGAATGACGATGTTAATAAATCCCAGTCATCAAACGATACTTTCCCAACTGCTTTACATATAGCTGCTTATAAAAAGATTGTAGATCACACACTACCTTCGGCAGAGAAACTGCAAAAAGCCCTCGATCAAAAATCGAAAGAATTCAAAGACATCGTAAAAATAGGTCGTACCCATCTTCAGGACGCTACGCCGCTGACTTTAGGACAGGAGTTCTCCGGCTATGCGGCTCAACTTCGTTATGCGATTGATGCGGTTAAAGCCACCCTACCCCACCTCTCGCAATTGGCGTTGGGCGGAACGGCTGTGGGAACGGGTCTGAACACTCCGAAAGGTTATGATGTAAAGGTAGCGGAATATATCTCCAAATTTACCGGCTTCGAGTTTAAAACTGCACCTAACAAATTCGAGGCACTTGCTTCGAACGATGCTATTGTGGGAACGCACGGCGCATTAAATCAAATGGCGGTTGCTTTGTTTAAAATAGCAAATGACATCCGTATGCTGGGATCAGGTCCACGTTCAGGCATCGGAGAACTGCACCTGCCGGAAAACGAGCCGGGTTCGTCCATCATGCCGGGTAAAGTAAATCCGACACAAAATGAAGCCATGACAATGGTATGCGCCCAAGTGATGGGAAACCATACAACTATAACTTTTGCCGGTGCAAGCGGACAGTATGAGCTGAATGTATTCAAACCCGTTCTGGCTGCAAACTTTCTTCAATCAGGGCAACTGTTGGGCGATGCTTGCGTATCGTTTACCGATCATTGTGTATCAGGAATTGAACCGAATCTGAAACGCATTAATGAATTAGTCAACAACTCGCTGATGCTCGTTACTGCTCTCAATACGCATATCGGATACGAAAAGGCAGCACAAATAGCTAAAGCAGCGCATAAAAACGGAACTTCGTTGCGGGAAGAGGCTGTTAAATCAGGTTTTCTGACTGCCGAGGAATTTGATAAATGGGTAAGACCTGAAGATATGGTAGGCAGTCTTAGATAGATCGCTTTATTAATAACGGTAGATAAATAAAAACTCCATTTCTTTGCGATCACAGAGAAATGGAGTTTTCTTTTCTGTTTATAAGTGTCAGATAGTTTTAATTATATCTTTTATATCCAATCTTGATTTGGGTGTTATCGAGGGTTGATTGGTATCTTGAGGGTCTCTGTAACCGATAGCCACCGCAAACAATGGTTTGTAAGCATCAGCCTCTAATATTTTGGCATACTCCTCAACGTCGATACCTTCCATTGGCGTTGAATCTATTTCCATGCAAGCGCAAGCACTCAGAAAATAGCCCAATGACAGGTATACTTGTCTGGCAAACCATGCCTTGATTGACGGAACACCCTTCGGTTTTACCACATTTCGGTAATAAGCCGCAGTGCTTTCCGGTAATTCGGGAACAATTTCTTTTTCAAATTTCTCTACATCGTCCAATACGTTAAATACGATTATATGGCTCGCATCTTCAATTTTATGTTCGTTGAAATGAGAAACCTCAGCCAATCGGTTCTTCAACTTTTTGTCCGATATAAAAATGAATGTCCACGGTTGGCTATTTATGGATGATGGACATAACCGAAGAATTTCTTTCAGCTTTTTGATATTTTCTTCCGATACCTTCTTTTCAGGATCGTACTTTTTAGTCGTATATCTGTTTTGAGCAATACTTAAAAAGTCCATAATTGTTAATGATTTAATTAAACTGTTTCTAATTATTTGTTATCAGCCACCGGGGCTTATTGGCAAATCGGATGTATCAGATGTTATTCGTTTTTCATGACTTCCATCTGAAATGTTTCAAAAATATACGCTTCACATCGTCTATTTTCTTGGTTATCATCTGTGGTTTGAACGATTTACTGGCAATTATAATTATCACCCCTAATAATATCATCAGAATACCGATGGCTACACGTGTGGTCAACACTTCGCCAAATACCAAAACGCCGATCATCACCGCCGTAAGCGGTTCTAAGGCTCCCATAATGGCTGTGGGTGTGGAACCGATATGATGCACGGCTATCACCATTAATATGAGAGAAACGATGGTCGGGATGAGCGCGAGCATCAATGCCCATCCCCACATAGAAGGGGTAGTCAGCAATTGTATATGGTTGCCCTCTCCGAAAAAGGAACGGATGATTATTGTCGACACACAGAACAAAAGCACATAGAATGTCAGTTTTACGGACGACATCAGCATCGTTGATTTATTGACAATGATGATATAAAGTGCGTATGACAATGATGAAATCATAACAAGCACTACCCCCAACGTACTCAGGGTTGCTCCTGTTTCGTTCTTATAAAGTAAGGCTATTCCACCTAAGGCAAGACAGATCGACACGACAGTGGCAAAGGATATTTTTTCTTTAAAGAATATTGCCATTATCACAGCCACCATCACTGGATAGACAAACAACAGGGATGAGGCGATGCCTGCGTCTAAATAATTAAAACTTGTGAAAAGCGACAGGGAGGATATGCCGAACACAAGCCCTAAACAGGCTAAAACTCCTAATTCTTTTTTTGTTACTTTAAACGAAGTCTTCTGAACAAGCATCAGAATACCTAATATTATGGCTGCTAAGGAGAAGCGATAAAACAAAACCGAACTGGCGTTAACTCCTTCTTTGTATAGGAATAACGCACCGAGGGGATTTGTTCCGTAACTTATCGCCGCAACTACACCGCAAATAATACCTTTCAGTTTTCCATTCATTTTTTACACCTGCATTTATTGTGTAAATTTAAACAAACAAAACTGATTTTCGTTAAAGCAAAATTGTTAAGAATGTTTATAGAGCCTTTACTCTTTTGGAGGCAAAACTTCGTTCAAACAGTTCAGAGCATTCAACGTACGAGGATAGCCTACGTAGGGTAAAAGCTGTGTCACAAGGTCTATCAGCGTATTTCGGTCGTTACCCACATTGGCATTGGCAGCTATATGCCCTTTCATCTGAGGTTCTACCCCGCCTAAAGCAATCAGGATGGAAAGCGTAACCAGTTCTCTTATTTGTGGGCTTAAGCCTTTTCGGGAAACATAATCGCCGAAGCAGTTTAATGCCAGAAAATCCTGAAAATGAACCACATCTTTCGCTGATTTTTGGCGCATTTTATCAACGGTTTCGGCTCCGACAATTTTTTTCTGCACCGCCAGACCTTTTTCAAAGTGGTCTTCGGAGGTGGTTACAGCCTGCCCTTCTAATGGCAAGGCTATGTTTTTTTCCTTAAAAATTTCATTCGTGGTTTTCAGGAAATCTATTACTTTATTTATTCCGCAATAGGGAACGGACTGATATACGACTTCTTTGATCTCGACTGGCGAAACACCGATGTTCAGTGCCGCATAAAGCATCATCTCAAATTCTGTGAGTGATTGACTGCCAATCGTGGATGCCATGATGACTATCAGACGTGTCTTCGTATCCATCTTGCTGTGCTGTATAACTTCGTCAAAAGCAAAGTTATCGAAAATAGCTATCAGTTCGGGATCGGTCTTTGCAAATTCTGATTGATAGTCAGGCCATAATTGGTCATGATTCTTACGTGCTGTTTCAGATATTTTCAATTTCATCAGTTACAATTATTTTCGGTTATCTGTAGTATAATATATGTAGTATAATATATAAAAAAGCGGTATGAAGCGCTTGCTCCATACCACCGATACTTGATTACAAACCTGTTCTTTTCTCAAGATCTTCAGGATAACGGTCACCTGCTATTTTGACTTTCGCAAGAGCAGCTTCAATTTTTTTGAGGTTATCTCCGCTTAGTTCCACTTCAGCCGCATGGTCATTTTCTTTCAAGCGGCTTTCTTTGGTAGTTCCCGGTATAGGAACGATCCATGGTTTCTGCGCCAAGAGCCATGCCAACGCAATTTGCGCGGGTGTGACGTTCAAGTCATTTGCTATCTTTTCGAGTAGATCAACCAACTCATAATTTGCTTTCAGATTTTCGGGATTGAAGCGGGGCACGATGTTTCGGAAATCTCCTTTTTCAAATGTAGCGTCCTTTTTGATTTTACCGGTAAGGAAACCTTTTCCGAGCGGACTGAAGGGAACAAGACCTATTCCTAATTCTTCTAATGTAGGGATAAGTTCTTCTTCGGGACGACGCCACCACATTGAGTATTCACTTTCTACCGCCGTTACAGGTAATACGGCATGTGCTCTTTTTATCGTGTTTACGCCTGCTTCTGAAAGCCCCCAATGTTTTATTTTACCTTCTTTTATAAGGTCTTTCATTGTTTCGGCTACTTCTTCTATCGGCGTGTTTGTATCTACACGGTGCTGATAGTATAAATCTATATAATCGGTCTTGAGTCTTTTTAATGATCCTTCTACCGACTGTCTGATTCTTGCGGGATTACTGTCCTGCACCTGCTTGCCGTCCTCAAGTTTTATTCCGAATTTCGTTGCTATAACAACTTTATCCCGAATTGACGAAAAAGCTTCTCCTACAAGCTCTTCGTTAGTATATGGTCCGTACATTTCGGCTGTATCAAAAAAAGTCACGCCATCATCGTAGGCTGCTTTCAACAGCGAAATGCTGTCTTTTTTATCTAATGTATGTTTGTAGGAGAAGTTCAAACCCATACAACCAAAGCCGATTGCTGAAACTTCGAGTCCGCTTTTACCTAATTTTCTTTTCTTCATTTTTTTGTATTTCAAATTAATATACTGATTGTCATATTTTGTGGACTACACGAATTGAAACTGTCAATCCGATAGCTTCCTTTCGCTTAACCATTTAACTGTTTCGGGATCACGATGATCTAAAAATAGGCTTCGCTCTTCGTCAAGTTTTTGTATTTCGTGCATATCTTCTTTTGTAAGTTCGAAGTCGAAGATGCTGAAATTTTCTTCCATGCGGTTTTTATTAACCGACTTGGGAATGATTACTACATCACGCTGAGTGAGCCACCTGAGAATAACTTGTGCCGTGGTTTTATTGTATTTTTTGGCAATGGTTTTCAATATCTGATTGTTGAATATATCGTTTTTACCTTCGGCAAAAGGTCCCCAAGATTCGATCTGCACACCGTTTTCTTTTAAGAACCGCTGTGTTGTAATCTGTTGATTGAATGGATGCGTTTCAATCTGGTTAACGGCAGGGACAACCTCATTGTGAAGAATAAGATCTATCAAGCGGTCAGGATGAAAATTACTGACTCCGATTGCTTTAATCCTGCCGTCTTTGTACAATTCTTCCATTGCACGCCACGAACCGTAATAATCGCCAAAGGGTTGATGGATAAGGTATAGATCGAGATAGTCCAAACGAAGTTTTTTCAACGATTTTTCAAAAGCTTTTTTGGTCTTTTCATACCCTGTGTCCTGTACCCATAGTTTAGTGGTTATAAATAATTTGTCACGTGCTATACCGCTGTTTTGGATAGCTTTTCCAACGGCTTCTTCATTTTCGTATGCCGCAGCTGTGTCAATTGAACGATAACCAACCTGTAAGGCTTCTGACACAACTTTTTCTGTCTCCGACGGCTCGACCTGATATACGCCGAACCCTAAAATCGGCATTTCTATTCCGTTATTTAATTTTACTTTCTTCATCGGTAATTTATTATGTGATTTTTCGGGCATTCAGGTTGTATCTGATTATTTCTAAACTGATTAACCTGCTTCTTTATATTATAACTATTTAATAATGAATTTAGTTTAGTTAAATACTTCTTTGAAGAACGATGCTATTTTATCGAAAGGGATCAAAGCTATCTTGTCATAGAGGTCTACGTGACCGGCATCTGTCACGATATATAGTTCTTTAGGCTCGGATGCCTGCTTGTACGCATCTTCGCTGAAATAACGTGAATGGGCATTTTCTCCTGCAATGAATAGAATGTGTCGTGGTGAAATGGTCTTAATAAGATTGAAAGGAAAAAAGTTCATCAATGCAGGGGTACTTGTAACAGTCATCCCCGTGGTGGAAGAAGCGACTTGTCCTCTTGGTGTACGGTAATATTCATAAAACTCTCGGCTCACGGCATCGGTGTTTTCGTCTATGCAGGCGGGTGTACCATAATTGTATTTAACAGGCGCTCCTTCAAATTCAGCCCAACGTTGTTCTGAGGCTTCCTCAAGAATTTGCCGACGTTGTTCTTCTGGCATTGTATCATGTAAACCCTGCCGATTGACACGTCCCATGTCATACATGCTTACGGTTACTACTGCTCTGATACGTGGATCAAGTGCTGTGGCATTGACGGCGAATCCTCCACTTCCGCAAATTCCGATAACTCCTATTCGTTGTCTGTCTACAAAGGCACGAGTGCCAATATAGTCGACTGTCGCCATAAAATCCTCTACATATCCTTCAGGACTTGCTATGTGGCGAGGCTGTCCTCCGCTTTCTCCGTTGTACGAAAGATCCGGGGCTATTGTTACAAAACCTCGCAGAGCTAATGTCTGGGCATATAGTCCTGACGATTGTTCTTTTACTCCGCCAAAGGGATGTCCCACAATTATTGCCGGATATTTGCGGGAACGGTCGATATTTGCGGGTAGGTACATATCTGCGACTATCTGTATTCCTAACCGATTGTAATATGCCGCTTTTTCTACAATAACATGCTCGCTAAGGGCAAATGTCTTTTTATTGGGGTCTGGTGCAACTGATCTCTGATCTGCTATGTGTGACGGTGTGTCTGTCGATTTCATTTTTTATGGTTTATCCTGATTGGTTATTGTTCACAATTTTTATATTCTTCGTCGGTGACGGGTGCTCCCCAAACGGCAGGTCCGAGACTCGTTCTTGTACTAATGGCGATGTGCGTCATTTCACTTCGTGGTGTGGCTCCATGCCAGTGGATAACATCAGGTTTTATCTCGATAACGTCTCCTGCTTTAATAATTCGGGCGGGGTTACCTTTTTCCTGATAATATCCTTCTCCGTCTGTTACAAGTAATATTTGCCCTCCAGGATGTGAGTGCCAATTGTTGCGGCAACCTTTTTCGAAAGTAACGTTACCGATTGAACAGTCGAAGTTTTTTTCGTCTGTCATCAGCATTTGCAAATAGGATATACCTGTGAAATAAGGGATTTCGTTTTTTTTGCCTTTGGGGAAGATTGTTTTTTGTGATGTTTCCATATTCTCCGTGCTTTAATATTAATTGATGTTTTTACGGATCAACTTGTCATCAAGTCGGTCATAATAAACGTGACTTTGTCGGAAAGGTTATTTTTTAAATACCATCCGAAATGTTATAACAAAGATAGGTTGTATGCTGTGGGAGTGTTTTTCGCTACGGCTCAAAAAGTTTTGTTGTGAAGTCCGTTTTATTTTGACGGAGAAAATCCATATTTGCGCTTGAAAGCGGTCGAAAAGTGGGAGAAATTCTTAAATCCTACTTCTAAATATACATCCGATACTTTTTTGTTTTCGTTTTTAAGCAAATCGTAAGCAATTGACAGGCGCTTGTCTATCAGCCATTTTTGAGGTGAAAGCTGACTTATTTTCTTAAAGTCTCGTTTAAAGGTGGCTAAACTGCGACCTGTGAAGTGCGCTAATTCTTCAACGGACAGATCGCACATGTAATTGTTGTCCAGAAAGTCCAGTATATCCATTCTCCAGCTGGCGGTGAAATCGAATAAGCAGGGGTAAAACCGTTCGTCAATATTAAGCAATGAATATATTCCTTCCAGCAATTTAAGCCTCATCAGTTCTTCCATCGGTTTTTCTTCTGAATCGAAATAGGGTGTCATAGACTGGAACAGGCTTGTTATGGCTGAGCTTTTGGGTAATTTTATTACGCTTTGTTTTGGTTTATCTACATTGGATGGTATTTTATTTTTGTCGAGCGTCTGATAGAATTCTCGTAAAAAATTACGATTGAATACCATGAATATTCCACTGAATTGTTCTTTGCCTTTGGGCTGCTTGGTCATATTCACTCTGTTGTCTTTACGCAGGAACACACATTCTCCCTTATGTATCTTGGTCAGATTTTTATCTTCTTCCAACAGTAATTCGCCGGAGTAAATGAAAACCAGCATGTGGTCTTTTATCATGTCACGACAGATACGTTCGTTATTGAAATAATACGAAAAAAAGATATTTGAATAACTGAATTTCAGTGCGTCTCTGCCTTTGTTTTCCATGTTGTTTGCTATTTGTTTTTAATGTTATAACGTAACCACACTGCATCGCCTTCTAATTTCTCGACGCTTTGCAATGAAAACTCAACGGGTGGTTTTGCGGGCAGATAATCTGCCTGCTCGAATAATGATACGGTGTCTGACCGGCTATCGGTGACAGGGATGATAATCAGACTGAGTTCGTCAATTAATCCTTCGTTGAGAAACGAGCCATTTATATAGCCTCCGCCCGAAAGCATCAGTGTTTTTATCCCGAATAATTGATATAGCTTTTCAGTCGCTAATTTACAATCAAGTCGTTCTTTGCCTGCTATTATATATGATATATTGAGCTTACGCAAAAGTCCTTTGTATGCTTCGGATGCTTTTTCTGACAATATTTCAACGATGTGTGCTTCGGGACGTTCTTCGTACTTCAAAGTGTTGGACTGCCAGCCTATTTTTCCCGCGGCATCAATTGATATATAATACATCGGTGCATCATTGACTGCTATATAGTCTCCTTCAGGTACTTTGTCGAAACCCGCTTCTAATTGAGGTTTACGATAGTATGTAAAATTCTCTTCAGTAGTAACACGCCCGCATAACCATGCCTGCGGTTTATATATGGCGTTGATGCGCTCATATTCTTTGCCCGCAAGCTCAGCCGATTTTGTTTCCATAAATGAGCCGGTAATTTTACCGTCTACCGAGGTCATCATATGACAGATTATTTGAGGTCGCATAATTTCTACCTTTTTCTTATAATTCTGACAAAGATAGTGTCTCGTTCTTTATTTTATTTTTCGGTATGGCTCAAATTATTTTGCTGAAAAGCTCAATTACAAATATCCTGATTGGTTACAGGCTTCGAGAGAAGTGTTTGTCTGTTTTCTTCATCAGTTTATCCATCGAGGCAGCCACCATTCGGACAAATGGTCTTGCTTCGGGAAGTACCGTCAAGCTATCTTCATTAAATTCTATTATGCCATCTTCTCTGAATTCTTTGAACTGTTGTTCGTTATAAATGAGTGATGATTTAACTGAACCGACTGTCATGTTCAGGTCTTTGGCTATATCTGCCCAATTGATAGTATAGTTACACATCAGGCGTGTTATGACTTCTCTGGTTACTTGTTCCTGATGGTTCAGTTTATAACCTCTCATTATGGGCAGTTTGTTATTCTCTACCGCCGTTATATAAGTTGGTATATCTCTGACGTTCTGACTGTATGCCGAGGCTAACTGGCTTATTCCCGTGATTCCGAAAGCATAGACCTGCCCTGTTGTCCGACGTGTGCAATAGCCCTGAAAGTTACGATGCAGGGCTTTGTTCTGTTGAGCTTCGTACAATTCATCGCCGGGCAGCACGAAATGATCCATTCCCACAGTTTCATATCCTGCTTCTACGAGCATCTTCTTGGCTTTCTCAAACATCAGGTCTTTATCTTTAGCTTGAGGTAAGCCAATCGGCTCAAGATTTTTTTGCAGTTCGTTGACCCATGGCACATGCGCATATGAGAATGTTACAAGCCTGTCAGGACGTAATTGTATGGCTTTTTGTATGGTATGTGAAAATGATTGTTCTGTCTGCAAAGGTAGTCCGAACATAAAATCCATATTGACTGAAACATTGTTTGCCCTCAGAATATGCATGATCTCGTGTTCGGGCATCCGCGAAGGTTTGCGATGGGAAGCGTGTAAGACATCCTGATCAAAATCCTGTATGCCGAGACTTATTCTGTTGAATCCGGCTTTTGTTAGTCCTATCCAATATTCTTCGTCTAAATATCCGGGATGGCACTCGATTGCGATCTCGGGGTTGTCGATACATTGAAATTCGGACAGTATCTGATCGTTCAGCGCACGGATTACTTCAATGGGTTGCGAGGTAGGGCTTCCGCCTCCGTAATGTATCTGCGATATTTTGCGGTCTTTGTTCAACATGGGAAGAACAAGTTTCAACTCTTTTTTGAGAGCTGAAATGTAATCTGCGACCTCGTATTTGTTTCTTAACAGCATCGAGTTGCATCCGCAGTAGTAACAAAGGCTATGACAAAACGGAATATGAATATAAACCGATATGTGTTGCGGATGTTGGTTGTTTGAATCTATGATTGCTGTTCTGTAATTTTCAGGAGTGAATTGTTCCGTAAAAAAATTTGCAGGCGGATAACTTGTGTAACGGGGAGCGGGTTTATTATATTTATTTATTATTTCTTCTGTAAGCATGATTAAAAATATTGTACTATTGTATGAATCTTTGCAATTAAAGTTTCATCTTGTGGCTGACCTATACACGCATCAGCTTATTTATATAGGATAAATATACCACTATTTTTGGTCGGCGCACACTTCATTATGAAACTTTAAAATAAATAATACTACAAAAATAAACATTGCATTGTATTTTTGCATTTCTTAAACATAACATATGAATGCAAACAGCCTAATTAAACTCGAGAGCAACCTCTCTTTCAAAAAAGATTATCTGAATAAAACCGGTTGGTGGAAAACGTCTCGTATCATACCTCCTATATTTTTTCTTTTTATCGGATTATTCGGTCTGATTTATTTACTTAATTTAAATAAACTGATCAGCCTTAACGCCATCCCTTTTGTTTTATTATTTGCTATTGCCACTTTATGGCTCAAAACTGTAAAGAAATATGTGACTGACCTTTCGCTTTCGGTTCCGGGTTCATTTCTGGCTTGTGCCGCTAAGGCTATTGAGACAGACGGCAAATATGCTTACGTGGTCTTCGTTACTGATGGTAAACGCCACTATGAACACAATATCAACAAATTAGCAAAAGAGGTAGCTGAAGAGAAATTGCCTGCCATAAAAGCAGAATGCGTCAAAAAAGCTGTTTTGGTAGAAGATGAAGCCAGTGAAACTAATTTTTATTTTAAAGCTCTAAAAATAAAAGATATTTTAAAGCAAGATAAAAACTGGTCGGCTGAGAAATGTGTTCCCATCATTTTTATAAACGATGATCACGTTTATGTGATCAAGAAAAAATATTTATAATCTTTATTATTCAATGAATCTTTGAGCCGGATATTTTAGCCGGTTTTTTAATGTCCTGTTATAATTTTAGAAATTTGTTCTGATGAAAGAAGATGAAGAAAAAAGAATAGTTTTACGTATCGACGAAAAACCTAAGTTTGCGCAATGGTTGCTTTTGAGTATTCAGCACCTGTTCGCTATGTTCGGTTCCACCGTGCTTGTTCCTGCCTTAACAGGTATGAGTCCTGCCATAGCACTTATTTCGAGCGGATTGGGTACATTGGCTTTCATCGCCATCACAAAGGGCAAAGTACCATCATATCTTGGCTCTTCATTTGCATTTATCAATCCGATAATCGCAGTAAAAGCATTTGACGGATATTCGGGCATAATGATTGGAAGTTTGCTTGTGGGTATAGCTTATGCAATAGTCGCACTCATCATATCCAAAGCCGGAACCAGATGGTTGATGAAGCTTTTACCGCCTGTTGTTGTAGGTCCTGTGATCATGGTTATTGGTTTAGGACTGGCATCTACCGCAATAAGCATGGTAACAAACAACAGTGCCGGCGAATATGACATCAGATATATATTGGTTGGTCTTGTTACGCTTACCATAACCATAATCGTATCTGTTTACACACGTGGTTTTATCAGTGTGATTCCCGTATTGGTTGGCATCATCGGAGGTTACGCGTTCTCTGTCTGGATGGGAATTGTCGATCTTACTCAGGTTGCTGAAGCTAAATGGTTGGCATTGCCTCCTTTTGAAATACCTTTCTTAACATACACTCCTGATTTCAATTGGAAAGTCGTATTTCTGATGGTTCCTGTTGCGATTGTGCCAATTGCAGAACATATCGGGCATCAGTTGGTGCTAAGCAAGGTTGTGAATAAAGATCTGATCGAAGATCCCGGACTGCACCGTTCAATGTTAGGCGATGGTATCGCCACAATGATTGCTTCGGTTATTGGAGGTCCGCCTAATACCACTTACGGCGAGAACATTGGTGTACTGGCTATAACACGTGCTTTCAGCATCTATCTTTTTGTCGGAGCAGCATTTTTCGCCATTTTGTTTGGTTTTTGCGGAAAAATAGCCGCCTTGCTCTCAACCATCCCTTCACCTGTAATGGGTGGTGTGTCAATCCTGCTGTTCGGAATAATCGCTTCGAGCGGTTTGCGTATGTTGGTTGAAAATAAAGTTGACTTTGCCCGCAAACGTAATCTCGTTATTGCATCCGTTATATTAGTTATTGGTATTGGTGGCGCAGCAATTCATATAGGCGAATCGTTCTCGCTCGAAGGTATGGCATTGGCATCCATCATCGGTATTATACTCAATCAGGTGATACCGGGTAAGGAAGTTGTAGATTTTAAAGAAATGTTTAAAGAATAGTAAATTTAGATATATGTGGTTAGGGCTGGCTTTCCTGTCCGCCTTTTTTCTGGGTTGTTACGACATCAGTAAAAAGGCTTCCGTAAACGGCAATGCGGTAATACCTGTGTTGTTTCTCAACACGCTGTTCTGTTCGTTGTTGCTTTTACCTTTGATGCTGGCATCAAGGTTTGAGGGAACTGCTCTGGAAGGCACTATTTTTTACGTTCCGACCATTTCCGTAGAAACTCATGGCTTTATATTAATAAAATCCGTCATCGTTCTGGCATCCTGGCTGTGCGGCTATTATGCCGTAAAACATCTCCCGCTTACGATCACCGGGCCGATAAATGCTACTCGTCCCGTAATGACGCTTGTGGGAGCCATGTTGATTTTTGGCGAAAGGCTCAATGTTTATCAATGGATCGGTGTTGGCTTAACCATCGTTTCCATATTCTTACTCTCATCATCGGGCAAGAAAGAGGGTATCAGCTTCAGAAGCAATAAGTGGGTTATCTTTTTATTTTTAGCCACTCTTTTAGGTGCTATCAGCGGATTGTATGATAAATATCTGATGCAACGCTTCAGTTCGACCGCCGTACAATTCTGGTTCAACACGTACCAATGTGTAATGATGGGCATAATGCTGTTGACAATCTGGTATCCACGAAAAAAAGAGTCGCCTTTTGAATGGCGATGGAGTATTTTGTTGGTCTCCGTATTCTTAACCGCTGCCGACTTTGTTTATTTTTATGCGCTGACTGATTCAAATGCTATGATTTCGATTGTATCAATGGTCAGACGTAGTAGCGTACTCGTTTCTTTTGCCGGAGCAATCTTGTTCTTCCATGAAAAAAACCTGAAAGGCAAAGCAATAGATCTTGTTTTAATAATTATAGGAATGTTTTTCCTATATTTGGGAGCTAAATAACTAACATTACTGAATGAAAAAAACAATTGCCACCCTATTTTTTTTGAGCTTTTTTACAGCAATTTTCGCTCAAGAAAGTATTGATTCGATAGTACTCAATATGCCTGATGAAATAATTTTTGGTCTGCAGACTTCACAAAAAGAGTTTCTCTTAACAAACCCTGACGACAGTGCGCAGATTAAAGTAGCAACTAATCTTTATCCTCAGCTCACAAGATCATCTTTCAGTAAAGATTATATCCGTATCAAAACTTCGGCAGCAGGCGATGTGCAAATTAAACTGCTACCCTTAATTAATAATTCGAAAATCGTATGCGTGGTAAAGACTGTTTGCGGACAAATATGCGACAGCCGGATACAATTTTACACCACTAACTGGCAACCAATTGATTCTTCTACTCTTTTTCCTGAAATATCGATTGAACGATTTATAAACACTGAAAGCGATCACGAAAATTCTTCTTATAAAAATGCTGTATCGGAATTAGACATCAGCCCTATGAAAATTACATTGTCAGCTAACGATGACAATGCTACTGTTGAATATGACATAAAACAATATTTGTCTAAAGAAGATTATAAAATTGTTGAACCTTATTTAACTAATAAGCCGATAATTTTATCGTGGGATAAAAGATCTTTTAAAGAAAAATAATGAGATAACACATCTTTCATAAATTACCAAAATGTTTCATTAAAACTCATAAAAATATCTATTATCAAATAATTAATTCGAGAAAAATAAATAACTTTCGAGCCAATAAAGAAAAGAATAGTTGTTTAGACAACTAAAACATTAAAAGGACTAACGCCTAACATTCAAATTTATGATTAGAAAGCAATTAAGTCTGGTTATTTTAAGTCTATGCTTCTTTTTCACAAAAGCTATTTCTCAAGAATACTTAACGCTTGAAGAATGTAGAGACTTAGCAATACAAAACAACAAAAATATCCAGATGGCTACACAAGAAGAACGTGTGGCATATTACAACAAACAAGAAGCGCTGTCCAATTTCCTTCCCGAAGTATCTTTTAAGGGAATGTATATGCGTAATCAAAAAGAATTGCATCTGTTCTCGTCGTCAATACCTTCGCAGATACCGATGCCAAATTTACCAACAATTCCGGGTGTGAATTTACCACCTGCCGGTACTCCAATCGATATCAGCCAGGCAAGGCAAAAACTACTGGATTTAGGTACAGTAGATATCCGTAATATCTGGGTAGGCGGTTTCAGCCTGACTCAACCTCTTTTTATGGGTGGTAAGATCATAGCTTATAACGACTTGCGAAGCTATGCTCAAGAATTGGCTAAAACAATGAAGGATACTAAGCTGACTGATGTTATTGTGCAAACTGATGACACGTATTGGCAAGTAGTATCATTAGCAAGCAAAAAGCAGTTAGCACAAGCCTATGTAGACCTATTAAAACAGATGACATCTGATATAACAGAGAAGGAAAATGAGGGAATGGCAACTAAAGCTGATAGGTTAAGTGTTGAAGTTAAGCTGAATGAGGCTGAAATGACTCTGACCAAAGCGACAAATGGTCTGAGCCTTGCTAAAATGCTTTTATGCCAAATATGCGGGATGGAGATTACGGATAAAATTAAGCTCAAAGATGAAGATATTGAATCATTAAATATATCACCCGAGCCCGATGTTATGCCGGATGTGAATGAAGCTTTGGCTAACCGTGACGAATTGAAAAGCCTCGAGCTATTAACTAAAATATCTAAGAAACAAAGTGATATTGAAAGAGCTGGATTTTTACCTTCAGTCGGGCTAATAGCAAACTATTTGTGGATGAACCCGAACTCAACAAACGGTTTCCAAAAGAAATTCGATGGTTCGTGGAGTGTCGGAGTTTCAGCCAGTGTACCACTAAGTTTCTGGAAAATATCGCCAAAATATAAAGCAGCCAAAGTTGAAACGTTAATTAAAAAACTTGAATTGGCTGATGCAAAAGAAAACATTACACTTGAAGTAAACCAATCAGCATACAAATTAGCCGAAGCTAATAAAAAGCTGATTATGACCAAGAAAAATGCTGAAAAGGCTGACGAAAACCTCAAATACGCCAATAATGGATTTGATGAAGGTGTAATTCCTGCGTCAGATGCGCTTTCAGCACACACAGCGTGGATATCGGCTCATGCAGATATGATTGACGCACAAATTGATGTTAAACTATGTCGTATTTATCTCGACAAGGCTTTAGGACGTAAAATAAAATAATAAAAAGATATTATGAGTAGTAATGACAACAAATCCGGATCGAAACTTATTCCTATCTTAGGATTCATTATTGTAATAGTTTGCGTAGGCTTGTACGGCTTCTTTTTTCTGGGTCACAAAGACAACATAATACAAGGCGAGACCGAAATAACAGAAATCAGAATATCAAGCAAAGTACCGGGACGTATAGCCAAATTCCTGGTTAAGGAGGGCGACTTTGTACATAAAGGAGATACACTGGCAATACTTAGCGCACCTGACATCGATGCCAAATTGGCACAAGCCGTGGCTGCTGCCGAAGGTGCTGCTGCGCAGAATGCCAAAGCTATAAAAGGTACTCGTGCTGAACAAATCCAGACAGCTTACGAAATGTGGCAAAAAGCTATCGCAGGTGTAGACATCGCACAAAAATCTTACAAACGTGTGAGCAACCTATACGAAAAAGGTGTGGCTACTGCACAGAAAAGAGACGAGGCTGAAGCTGATTATAATGCAGCTGTTGCGACTGAAAAATCTGCTCACTCTCAATACAATATGGCTGTAAATGGTGCTGAAAAAGAGGATAAAGAGACTGCACGCGCTACTTATGAAAGAGCAAAAGGAGCCGTTGAAGAAGCTAAATCATACACTGCAGAAAGTTATCTTATATCACCTGTTGACGGAGAAGTATCTGAAAAATTCCCTAACGAAGGCGAATTGGTTGGTACCGGTGCACCGATCATGAACGTAATGGATCTTTCTGACAAATGGGGTGCTTTCAACGTACGTGAAGACCGAATGCAGAAATTCAAGATGAACGAAATCATAAAAGCATATGTTCCTGCGCTTGATAAAGAAGTGGAAATGAAAATTTACTATCGCAAAGATCTTGGTTCATATGCGGCATGGAAAGCTACTAAAACTACCGGTGATTATGACAGAAAAACTTTCGAAGTCAGAGCACGTTTCGTCGACAATTCTATCGATATCATACCGGGTATGTCTTTAATTTATAAAGAGTAATTACTTATCTCTGATTGATTTATAGTGAAACAGAAAACCGGAATATGGCCTGTATTTATCAGAGAGTGCTATCGGATAGCCAACTCTAAGATATGTATTTGGGGAATATTAGGAGGCACCTTAATTACGCTATTTACCATTGTGTGGATGATGAATGCCGGGCTTCCGACCAAGATACCCATTGCTGTCGTAGACTATGATAATACAAGTACATCTCGTAGCCTGATTAGGCAGCTCGATGCATTCCCGAAGACAGACATAAAATTTAAAAGCCTGTCGTTCAGAGAAGCCCACGAGCGTATGGAAAAATGTGAGGTATATGCCATCTTGACTATACCTAAAGATTTTGCGGCTGACGCGATGTCGAATGACAGACCTAAATTGGTGTATTATACCAACAATGCCTTTTTAATTTCGGGGTCGTTGCTCTTCCAAAATCTAAAAACAATATCGACAATGGCTTCTGCTTCGGTAGGGTTAAAATCAGGAGAAGCAAAAGGTTATACAAGAAATCAGCTTATGCCTGTTATCCGCCCTATTAATGTAGAAGCACACCCTCTAAATAACCCATGGCTTAATTACTCGGTATATCTTAGCCCGACAATGATCCCATGTATTTTGCAGTTAATCATATTAATGTTCACCGCTTCAGCATTTGGCAGCGAAGTGAAAGCCGGTACAGGTAAAGAACTTGTAAAATTATCAGGAAACTCAGCCATCAAGACTGTTTTAGGTAAGATGTTACCATATACCATCCTATACATGATAATAGCTTTGCTTTTCATGTCGGTATTTTATTATTACCTGAACTTCCCGATGAACAGCGGTTTCTGGCCCATGTTCTTCGACTACCTGTTCTTAATCTTGGCATCGCAGTCGCTCGGGATCATCTTCGTTGGAACATTTATGAATTACCGTCTTGCAGTCAGTCTCGGAAGTTTGCTTGGATCAATATCCCTATCGCTTGTCGGAGTATCATTCTCAATCTATTCAATGAGTCCCGTATTGCAGGCGTTTAGTTCGCTGTTACCTGTTCGTCATTTCTTTATGATATATCTCGATCAGTCGCTGAACGGATTGCCAATCGGTTATTCAGCCTATCATTATGCCATTCTGTTAGGATTTGTAGCAGTTGGTATGCTTTTGTGGGGGCGTGTCAAAGTATTCTTAGATGAAAATGTTTACGAACCTTAAGCGTAAGTGTAAATAAAAATGAAGAAACTTTTTTTAGATATATTCTACGTTTGGATTAACGAACTTAAAATCGTTGTTAAGGATAAAGCCGTTATTCTTGTTTTCTTCCTTGTGCCACTCACCTACCCTCTGTTATATGGTTTCATTTACAACAATGAAGTGCCACGCAAAGTAACTATGGTTGCCGTAGACGACTCTCATTCATCGTTAGGTCGTGAATTTGTTCGCAATGTAGATGGAAGTCCTGATGTGAGGATAGTCGGATACGCCTCTAACTTTGAAGAAGCTAAAGAAGCCATGAGAAGAAAAGAGGTTCACGGAATCTTATACATACCGTCCGATTTCAGTCGAAATATCAACACCAAAAAACAAACTCAGGTAATGGTATACGCTGATATGAGCAATATGCTCTATTACAAGTCCATGCTTTTGAGTTCGACTGAAGTTTCGTTGAAAATGGGTGCTGATATCCGAATAAATGAGTCTGGCTTTAACAGCCGTGGAGCTGACGAAGCTACTATGCAGCCAGTCAAGGAAGAATGGATTGCATTATTCAACCCACAGAATGGATTCGCAAGTTTCCTTGTACCTGCTATCCTAATTATGATTGTCCAACAAACATTGTTATTGGGTATTTCTACCCTTGTGGGTACTCACAACGATGAGAAACGATTTACAATTGCCTCTCATACGGCGAAAGGTAAATCCGTAAATGCTTTCAAATTAACATTGGGTAAAGCCTTTTGCTACGCCAGTCTCTATATGCTTATTTGTATCTGGGTGTTCAGAGTAGTTCCATACTTGTTCCATTTACCACAGATAGGCTCACCAATAACCATCGGTGTGTTCTTGATGCCGTTCTTACTATCGGCAGTATTTTTCTCGATGACCTTATCATATTTTTCATCACAGCGTGAGTTCGCGATGCTATTATTTGTATTTACCAGCTTGCTATTCGTATTCTTGTCGGGTATTTCATGGCCTTGGGCTGCAATCCCCGCACCATTGCAAGCAATAGCATACCTTCTTCCGTCAACAGCCGGCATACATGGTTTTGTTAAAATCAATAGCATGGGCGTTGGTTTAAGAGAAGTCTGGTTTGAATACGTGGCATTATGGATACAAACAGGTGTTTATTGGATTACGGCTACCTTAATGTACAAATGGTGGATTCGCAATTACGATCCAAAATACTTAGGACATGTACCTCCTCATGGCGGATCAAAATCCAATTGAGAAAACTAACTTTAAGCCCTTATTTTCAGATTCAGATAAAGAATTAATATAAGTGGCAAACAGTATAAAATAGAGAACGAAAGAGTAGCCTAACCTACCCTTTCGTTTTTGTTTTATATATCTTATTTACACTTAATCAATGATTGTAGTGTATATTTCTTCAAAACCTGATTTTATAGATTAATTTCGTTCGAAATTGAAGTTATTATAACTTTGCCTGTATTAAGCATATTGGATTTGGCTGTCTGAAACAAAAAAATATTAAAGTGTCATGGCTCAAGAGATTGAAAGAAAATATTTGGTGAATGGCGAATTTAAGTCGCTTGCTTATGCTAAATCACACATCGTTCAAGGCTACATCAGTTCGATTCCCGAACGGACTGTAAGAATTCGTATCAGAGATGATAAAGGATATATTACTATAAAAGGGATGAGCAGTAAAGATGGTTTATCACGCTATGAATGGGAAAAAGAAATTTCAAAAGAAGAAGCTCTTGAGTTGATTGGATTGTGCGAACCGGGCGTAATTGATAAGGTACGTTATCTGGTTAAAGCAGGAAAGCACACTTACGAAGTGGATGTTTTTGGGGGCGATAACAAAGGACTGATTATTGCCGAAATTGAACTTGCCTCGGAAGACGAGTACTTTGAAAAACCTGATTGGTTGGGTAAAGAGGTTACAGGGGATTTGCGCTATTATAATGCTTGGCTATCTAAAAATCCGTACAAAAAGAGGTAAGTGAATTTTAATGCTATCATCGTATTGTACTTTTCGACAATAAAAAAGCAGTGAAGCTAAATTTATACTTCACTGCTCGTTATTGGATATTGATACTATTATTTAATATTGATCAATAATTTATCGTTTGCTTTATCAACATCGAAAGTCAACGTGTCTCCGGGTTTTACTTTACCTGATAAGATGACTTCAGATATTTCGTCCTCGACATAAGTCTGTATCGCTCTTTTTAATGGACGTGCTCCGAACTGTATATCGTAACCTCTTTCAGCCAAGAATGTTTTAGCGGCTTTATTGAGTTTTACTTTATACCCAAGTTCTTCAATACGCTTGTAGAAGTACTTCAATTCTATATCTATAATCTTTTCGATAGAATCTTTTTCTAACTGATCGAAGATGATTATATCGTCAACCCTGTTTAAAAATTCGGGAGAAAAAGTTTTATTCAATGCTTTTTGTAATACTCCTCTTGAATAATCTTTTCCTGAAGCTGCATCGGTGTTGAAGCCGATACCACGTCCGAAGTCTTTTAATTGGCGTGTACCTACGTTAGATGTCATTATCAGAATTGTATTCTTGAAGTCGATCTTCCGTCCGAGACTGTCTGTGAGATGCCCTTCATCCATGACTTGCAAAAGCAGGTTGAACACATCGGGGTGCGCTTTCTCGATTTCGTCAAGTAGTATGACTGAATATGGTTTGCGGCGCACTTTCTCAGTCATCAGACCGCCTTCTTCATAGCCTACATATCCTGGAGGCGCTCCTACTAAGCGCGATACATTGAATTTCTCCATGTATTCACTCATATCTATCCGGATAAGTGCATCTGCCGAGTCGAACAATTCTTCGGCTATTTTTTTTGCCAAATGGGTTTTACCAACTCCGGTTGGTCCTAAGAACATAAATGTTCCGATGGGATGGTTCGGATCTTTCAAACCGATACGGTTCCGTTGAATGGCTTTGACAATCTTGGTAATCGCTTCGTCTTGTCCTATAACTAACGATTTCAGATTATCTTTCATTCCCACGAGTTTTATTCCCTCAGCTTTACCAATTCGTTGAACGGGGATACCCGACATCATAGAAACAACTTCGGCAACTTTTTCTTCGTCCACCGTTTCAGGATTCTCTTTCAGATTGTTAGTCCAACGAGCGTTTTCTTCATCCAATTTAGTTAAGAGCTGACGTTGTGTATCTCTGAAACTTGCAGCCAATTCGTATTTCTGGGCTTTTACTGCTTCTGTTTTTTTATCAACAACTTCTTTTAGCTGTGCTTCCAGATTTTCGATTGCTTTAGGCACTTTCAAGTTAGCAATATGCATACGTGATCCTGCTTCATCTAAAGCATCTATTGCTTTATCCGGAAAATTACGGTCAGTAATATATCTGTCAGCAAGTTTAACGCACGCTTCTAAAGCTCCGTCTGTATATTTTACATTGTGATGTTCTTCGTACCGTTCTTTGATATTATGCAATATCTGAAGTGTTTCTTCGGCTGTGGTGGGTTCTACCATCACTTTTTGGAATCGACGTTCTAAAGCTCCGTCTTTTTCGATATTCTTCCGAAATTCTTCTAATGTTGTTGCACCGATACATTGTATTTCTCCTCTTGCCAACGCAGGTTTCAACATATTGGCAGCATCAAGCGATCCTGTTGCGCCTCCTGCACCCACAATTGTATGTATCTCGTCAATGAAGAGTATAATATTCGGATTTTTAGACAATTCGTTGAGTATTGCTTTGATACGTTCTTCAAATTGTCCACGGTATTTGGTTCCTGCTACTACTGAAGCCATATCAAGTGCAATCACACGTTTATCAAACAATACGCGTGATACTTTCTTTTCAACAATTCGTTTGGCTAATCCTTCTACTATGGCGGATTTCCCAACTCCGGGTTCTCCTATCAGTATCGGATTGTTTTTCTTCCTACGGCTTAGTATCTGTGCCAAACGTTCTATTTCTTTTTCACGTCCGATGATAGGGTCTAATTTGTTTTCTAAAGCGGCATGAGTCATATCCGTACCAAAATTGTCTAATACGGGAGTATCTGTTGCCTGGCGCTGTCGTGTGCCAACATCCGCTTTGTTATCGTCTGTCATTTCGTCATCGTCATCATCTTCAGTGAAATCAGCCCCCATTTTGGGTGAATCCGCATCCAACTTTTTTTGAATTTCATTCACACTTTTGATGTAAGTGAATGCTCCGCTATAATTGAGATTATATTTTTCTAATAACATAGCTCCAATATTGTTATGGTCTTTTAATATCGCCAACAAAATATGTTCGACATCGGTTTCTTCACTTTTCGTAAGACGAGCTTCCAAAATACTCATCTTAAGTATTTTTTCGGTGTTCTTATTAAGCACTATTTCGCTGTTGGGATAAACATCTTCTTGCTGAACCAATATATTGGAGTCTAAATCGGCTTTCAATTCTTCTAAGACAATCCCGAAATCAATTAACGTTTGTACGGCAAGCCCCTCTCCATTACGGATAATACCAAGCATCAGATGCTCTGGTGTTAAATAGTTACTCTGAAGACGTCCGGCTTCCTCACGGCTATAAGCCATGATCTTACGAACTTGTTGTGTAAAGTTATTTTCCATATTTACGTCCTCTATTTTCTAAGATATACATCATTATTGTAAATATGCTTCTATGTTGAAGTCATATATTATATTTATCAGTTATACTTTCATATAACTTTTACAATATAACTTAAACAAAAATAATGCCAAGATGGTTTATTCTTTATTTTTATACATGCATGCTCTTAATTTGGCCGGTGCTGTATTGTTATGCAATTTTTTATACTCATTCTATTTTAATATTGAATGCAAAATAGTGCGGTTTATCTTTTTTTCCAAGTTTTTCTCACAGATAATAAACTAATTAAAAAAAATTAATTTTTATTAGAACATCTACGTGAACTGTAAAACCATGTTGCCGCAAAATTTTGAAATTAACCTTTTTGTTTTCGTTGGATGCTACTGATAATATAGTTTAATGCTCCTTATACAGGGTGCGGTTTATCCGAAAAAGAGGTAAGCAAGCAAAACTGAAGCAATCATACCGACTAAGTCGGCAATCAGGGAATACGAAAGGACATAGCGTATATTTTTAATCGAAACTGCACCGAAGTAGAGTGCTATTACATAGAATGTTGTATCAGTTGTTCCCTGTACGATACAGCTTAAGCGTCCGGCGAGAGAATCGGCTCCGAATGTTTGCATAGCATCAATCATCATGCCTCTTGCGCCACTTCCACTCAAAGGCTTCATCAGCATGGTAGGCAAGGCATCTACCCACATTGTGTCTATTCCACATACTGATATGCAGAACTTTATACCGTCTATGAGATAGTTCATAGCCCCTGACGCACGAAATACACCTATCGCCACTAATATAGCTATTAGATAGGGTATTATCTTAACGGCTGTTTTGAAACCGTCTTTGGCTCCGTCTATAAAAGCATCGTAAACATTTATTTTTTTTCTTAGTCCTGCGATTATAAATCCACAAATCACGCATAGTAAGAGGACGTTGGCGGCTGTTGTTGCGTATGCGGCTACTACTGCCCTGTCCATAGTCATAAACAATGCGATAATGCCTATCACAAATGCTAATATTGCCCCGAAAGGTATAAGTATGGCTTTGTTGCACAGACTGATTCGCTGACGTAAAGCAACAAGAACGATGGCGGTTATGGTGGAAACTAATGTAGATAACAGGATGGGAACAAATACGTCGGCAGGAGCGGCTGCTCCGAGTTGGGACCTATACATAAGTATTGTTACCGGTATGAGCGTCAGACCTGATGCGTTAATTACCAAAAACATTATCATCGAGTTGCTGGCGGTATCTTTATTGGGGTTCAACTCCTGCAACTCGTTCATTACATTTAGTCCTATCGGGGTGGCGGCATTATCTAATCCGAGCAGGTTGGCTGAGAAATTCATAAACATCCGACCTATTACCGGGTGATTTTTGGGTATCTCAGGAAATAATCGCCCGAAAACGGGTGCAGCTATTCGAGCAAAAGCATTTATAACGCCTCCTTGTTCTCCGATGCGCATAATTCCTAACCAAAGGGAAAGCACGCCTGTGAGACCTATAGAAATTTCAAATCCGTTACGCGCAGATGTGAATGTAGCATTTATTATATCTGTAAATACTTGTGTATCGCCAAGTATCAGCAATTTGGCTAAAGCAACAATTAGGGTAATCAGAAAAAATGCGATCCAAATATAATTGAGTGCCATCGGTTATGATTGTTGTTGCTGAATCTGATTTATCGCTCTACGTATATTTCCGCCCCAGATGGCTGCAATTTGTTTTTCATCATATCCTCGACGAATCAACTCGACTGTTATATTTATCAACTCGTTGGCGCTACGACATCCTTCGATGCCTCCGCCTCCATCGAAATCTGACCCGATCCCAACGCATTCTATTCCTCCTACACGGATTATATGTTCTATATGGTCAACTGCATCCATCAATGTTGCATTGCGTCCTTTCATCAAAAAGCCATCGTATAAACAGACCTGAACGACTCCGCCTTTAGCCGATAAAGCGCGTATCTGATCGTCGGTGAGATTTCGGGGATGATCGCATATTGCTCTTGCTGATGAATGGGATGCTATTACAGGTACTGTGCTTAGTTCCAACACATCGTAGAAGGTTGATTCTGCTGCATGTGACAAATCGACTACTATACCAAGTTGGTTCATACGTCTGACCACTTCTTTGCCAAATTCGCTTAATCCTGAGTACAGGGGTTCTCCTACGGCTGAATCGCAAATGGCATTTGCTCCGTTATGACATAATGTGATATAGGTTACGCCCATACGTTTAAAAAAATCCAACTTATTCAGATCGCCTTGTAATGCATGCCCATTTTCTATTCCGAGAAAAATAGCTTTTCGACCTTCTCTTTTCAGATTTTCGGCTTCCTTAAATGTTCGTGCCTGACCTACGTATGCTTTATTATGTTCTATTTGCTTCTGCATTTGCGTTAACAATTCATAGGCATAGTCGGTGGCTTTTTCTGCCGGATATTTCTGCGGAATGTAAGCTACAACAAATACTGAATCTAATTTACCTTCGTACATTTTTACTAAATCGACACATGCTACGGGATCTCGTTTACCTATATCGACGGTATGTTCTTCGAAAAGCATGGGGGTATCGCAATGTGAATCGACTGAAAGGTGTTTTTGATGTATTTTTTTTGCCTTACTGAATAGCGATGCTTCGTACACGAGGCGACTAAAGAATTGTTGCATTTGTTTGTTATCACCTTCTGTTGCCATATTTTCGGGGTGCCATTGCACACCAAGCATTCTATAAAGCGGAAATGCTTCAATAGCTTCTGTAATGCCGTCCGATGCGGTTGCCGTTACTCTGAATCCGGGAGCTATTTCTTTTAATGCCTGATGATGTCGTGAGTTTACTCCGGTTTCGCCACATCCTATTATTTCCGATATGATTGATGGCTTTTCTATTTCAACTCCATGTGCAGGCTTCTCTTTGTCGGTTAGTACGCTATGTCTAATCGTATTTGTATGATATTGTGATGGAATATCCTGCCATAAACTTCCACCAAAAGCAACATTCAT
>CALYPL010000015.1 GCA_945273835.1 uncultured Dysgonomonas sp.
ACGTCGCTTGGACTGTCAGCCTGAACGACAACGTAATTCATTTTATTTGCCCACTCCTGCTCAATGCCGATACAAATATACTTGTCTTCATTTTCAGGATAAGGAATAACAATGCCTGATTGAGCTGAAGAATACCCTCCTCCCAACTTAGAATAAATTTTAGTACCTACACCATTCCATATATTCACACCGTTGGAATAAAACAACAAATTACCGTCATTATCTGAAATTGCAAAAACTCCTTCAAGGTTAGACATAGAGGTTCTAAAAACTCCGGGCATATTTTCTAACATTTTGTCCGGATTACCATTCACTCCTATTCCCTGAAAACTGCGCAATTTATCTTGCTGCCATGTCAATCCGGCATTATCACCCAACGTCCAATTATAAGTTTGTTTTTGCGAACATAGGGTATAAGAATAAATTATGAATAAAAAAATAAATAAAATGTGTTTCATTTAAGTTATACTTTAAAACAATCACCAACAACAGAAAAGGAAATTGAGGTCTTATCTTAAATATTATTAGATCGGATCGTAAAATTAAATAACTTTTATTCCTCCACAAACAATTAACATAATAATTCTGTGAAGTTTGGTATAAATTTTAGGTAAGAAAAGGTCTGGTTTTCATAGTCCATAAGGCAACAATAATGATTAATACCATTAGAAACTATTAAATATCTCACTCTTAGCACAATATTATAGCGGACAACTTGTTCAAAAACTTGTTGGGTTATCTTTACTTCAGGAGCCTTATATTCGACAATTACTAAAGGTGTCAAATGGCTGTTGTAAACCACCGTGTCACAACGCTTCATGAGACCGTTCAAATTTATCTGCATCTCATTTGCAATGAGGTTTGGCGGAAATTTTTTTTCAGTTATTAGATAATTGACAAAATGCTGCCTTACCCATTCTTCGGGTGTAAGCGATACGTATTTGCGTCGCAAGCCGTCGAAAACCATAAGTTTATCGTCAATTTTTTTTACCTTAACATTGAAGGGAGGCAGATTTAACTGATACATTTACTACCTTTGTTTGTTATATTATCAATTATAACAAAAATAATAAAGATTATCATCGTATGAAAACGAAAGAAGAAATTGTTGCAAACTGGTTGCCTCGTTACACCAAAAGACCGCTTACACAGTTTACCAAATATATATTGTTGACTAATTTCAGTCGTTATGTAGAAATATTCGCCGAACATTTCAACGTGCCTATAATGGGGCTTGATGGTAATATGCCGAATGCAGTGGCTGAAGGCATTACAATTATCAACTTTGGAATGGGTAGTGCTAATGCAGCAACAATCATGGATCTTCTCAGTGCCATTAAACCTGAAGCAGTTTTGTTTCTTGGCAAATGTGGTGGAACTAAAATACATAATAAAGTCGGAGATTTCATTTTACCGATTGCAGCTATTAGGGGCGAAGGTACATCAAACGATTATTTTCCACCGGAAGTGCCGTCATTGCCCGCATTCAGCCTATTACGTTCCGTGTCTTCAACAATCCGCAATTTCGGTTATGATTATTGGACAGGCACTGTTTATACCACCAATCGCCGTGTTTGGGAATATGATGGCGATTTTAAAAATTATCTGCGTAAAATTCGTGTCATGGCGGTTGATATGGAAACTGCTACGCTCTTTACCTGTGGATTTGCAAACAAAATACCGACCGGAGCTTTATTATTGGTATCCGATCAGCCGATGATTTCTGATGGTGTAAAAACCGAAAAAAGCGACAACGAGGTAACTAAAAATTTTGTGAAAACCCATGTTGAAATCGGTATTGAATCATTGTTAATCCTTATCAACAACGGTCAGACTGTTAAACATTTGCGATTTGAATAAATTCTATGAGTTTCGAGCTGATAAAAGAAGATATACGGAATCGCAGATTTAAGCCTGTCTACTTATTGATGGGCGAAGAGCCTTATTATATTGATGAACTTACTGAAATGTTCATCAACAGCGTTATGCCGGAAGAAGAGCGTGCTTTTAACCAAACCATTCTTTATGGTAAAGACACGGACGCTGGTCAGTTAATCAATCTGGCACGCAGTTTTCCGATGATGTCAGAACATCAATTGATTGTTCTAAAGGAAGCGCAGAATTTGGATAAGATTGAACAACTTGAACTGTACGTTAAAAATCCACTGCCCAGTACAATTCTTGTTCTGAATTACAAAAATGGCACACTCGACAAACGTAAAAAATTGTATGCCGAGATTTCTAAAAACGGCCAGATTTTTCAATCGGACAAAATACCTGAATATAAGATACCAGCTTTTATTAATGAGTATCTACGAGAAAAAGGGTTGAAAATAGATCAGAAGTCGGCTCAAATGTTAACGGATTATTTGGGTAATGACCTTAGTAAAATCACCAACGAGATTGATAAACTACGCATATTTATGCCTCAGGGTCAGACGCAAATTACGGCTGAACTGATTGAGCAGAATATTGGCATCAGCAAAGATTTCAACAACTTTGAATTATTGAAAGCCTTGGTTGATAAAAACATATACAAAGTTAATCAGATAGCAGACTATTTTGAGAAGAATCCGAAAAACAACCCGATGATAATGACGTTGTCAGTATTATTCAATTTCTTCAGCAATCTGATGATTTGTTATTGGGCTAAAGATAAATCGGACAAAGGGCTTGCCGCCGAACTGGGTTTACGAAGCCCTTACCAGGGACGCGATTACGCTCAAGCTATACGTAATTATAATGCCTTTAAATGTATGGAAATAATATCGCTTCTTCGGACTTACGATGCTAAAAGCAAAGGGGTTGATAATGTTTCTGTACCTGACGGTGAGTTATTGAAAGAATTGCTATTCAAGATCACACATTGATGCATACCGAAAATAAAAGCGAAAGGAAGAATGTTGATATTGAAGTGAATTTCAGATAAGGATCAAGCAACTTATTTTCTTGCAACTTGAATATATTTCCTATAATTTTCACAAAAGGCAGAAACATAATAAAGTAGAGATACTGATACCATTCATGCAAATAGATAATTCCGAATATGATAAAGCAGACAAACATGCCAAAATAAAGTAGAAGCTGATAATATTTCGCTCCCGTTAATCCAAGGCGGATAGGTACAGTGATTTTACCCGAAGCTTTATCATTTTCAATATCCCGCATATTATTAATATTCAGAACAGCAGAAGACAATAGACCTAATCCGACAGCCGGCAGAACTGAACGGAAATCGAGCGTGTGCGTATGCAGAAAATATGTACCGATAACAGGTACAGGTCCGAAAAAAAGAAACGCAAATATATCCCCCAAACCTCTGTATCCGTATGGGTTATTACCCGTTGTATATTTCATTGCAGCCACAATGGAAATAGCTCCCAACAATATGAAAAAAAGGATGTAAAAGATATTCATAAATTGCAAAGCCTCGTATATCAACGCTAATCCGCATAACAAAGACAAAACGATGACAATATATATAGCTTTTTTCATCTCAGATGGTGAGATAATCCCGCTCTGCACGGCTCGTTCAGGTCCGATACGGTTACCTGTAATATCCGTACCATGCTGATAATCGCCTAAGTCATTAGCCAAATTTGATAGTAATTGTAATAAAATCGCGGTAAATGTTGCCAAAAGAAAAACGCTTAGGCTAAAAGCCCCTGTGCTCATTGCCAAACCGCTTCCGCAAATCGTAGTTCCAATTGCAAGAAAAAGAGTTCTTGGACGAAAAGCGGCAATCCATGCTTTAAACTTATTCATATATAATTTTGGCAATATGTTTAAAGAAACTATTCTTCTAAAGAATCGAACTGTTTTTCAATTTCTTTCAATTCACGTCTTATAATTTCGAGTTTTTCGATAGCTTCAATCTTCCGGCTATATTCATCTTTACGTTGTCTGAGCATTTGGCGAGCACCTTCAAGTTTCATGCCTTTTTCTTTCACAAGATGAAAGACCAATGCAATATTATTTATATCCTCTTTAGAATACTGTCTTGTGCCACCTTCCGATTTACGAGGCTTGATGGTCGATTTAAATTCTTTTTCCCACGACCTTAATAAGGCTTGGGTTACGCCAAAATGATCTGCAACCTCTTTGATGGAATAGTATAATCGGGAACTGTTTTCTAAATCAATTTTCATACTCTTACCAATCCGTTAATCCATAACCTGACCACGATTAGAAGTCACACGCAACATTTCGTCATATTCTTCAGGTGTCTGATCCATAAAATAATATTTCGCAGGATTATCGGGTCGACCTTTCACATGTACTTCGTAATGGAGATGAGGACCTGTCGACTTACCTGTATTACCCACCTCTGCAATCAATTCGCCTCGTTTTATTTTCTGTCCTACGCGTACCTTATATTCGCTCAGGTGAGCATAAAGCGTCTGAAAATCATAGCCGTGATCAATGATAATACATTTTCCGTAACCTTGCTTCCAATCAGAGTAGATCACCGTTCCGGCACCCGTTGCATAAACATGTGTACCGATTTTTGAAGTGAAATCCATTCCTGCATGAAATCGGGGAGTACCATAAATCGGGTCGATACGCATACCGTATCCCGAAGCTACACGCGACAAATCCCGACCCGATACAGGTTGGATAGACGGGATATGTTTTAAACGGTCTTTCTGATTTTTTGCAAGCCCCAAAATTTCGTCAAACGAATTGGATTGAACATATAACTGCTTAGACAAATAATCCATTTTCTGTGCAGTCTGCACTATCATTTCGGGATTCGATAAGGACATCAATTCATCATATCTGTTCATACTCCCTACCCCCGATGTACGGATAGAGGGCGAAATAGGATCAGCATGGTAAATGGCTCGATACATATTATCGTCACGCTGTTGCATATCTTTCAGTACATCAATAGCATGATCTATACGTTTCGATATTAACTGATTTTGAGTTCTGAGCAATTGTATCTCCTGCTCCTGCTCCTTTTCTTTGGGCGAACCAAAAAAATAGTCAAATCCCCAAAACAAGATAATACCGATTACTATACCAGACAATAAATGCCTGAATACAGTAAATAATCTGTCTTTAAATTTCGGATATACCCGTTCATAAGATAGGGATTGAGGATTGTATCTGAAAAAAACTTTTCGTTTCATATATCTATGAATCGGGTAATTTTACACGTTAGGGTTCAGCAAAAATAAACTTTTTCGATTATTTTTGCAAATTGTATATATTAACAAAGAATAATTGGCAGCTATAAACTCATTACTCAAGATATGACTTCTAAAGAAATCCGTAATTCATTCAAAGCCTTTTTCGAAGAAAGAGGGCACAAAATTGTACCGTCAGCACCTATGGTTATAAAAGGTGACCCCACACTGATGTTTACGAATGCCGGAATGAACCAGTTCAAGGATATTATTCTTGGCAATACGCCCATCAAATACCCTCGCGTCGCCGACTCGCAGAAGTGTTTGCGCGTAAGTGGAAAACACAACGACTTGGAAGAGGTGGGACACGACACGTATCATCATACCATGTTTGAAATGCTCGGAAACTGGTCTTTCGGTGACTATTTTAAGAAAGAAGCCATCGAGTGGGCTTGGGAGTACCTCACGGAAGTGATCAGGCTTGATAAAGACAGATTATATGTAACTGTTTTTGAAGGTAGTCCCGAAGAAGGTCTATCTCGTGACGATGAAGCTGCCGGTTATTGGGAAAAATATCTTCCAAAAGAAAGAATTCTCAACGGAAATAAAAAAGACAATTTTTGGGAAATGGGCGATACGGGTCCATGCGGTCCCTGTTCGGAAATACATATAGATATACGTTCGGACGAAAGACGTGCTGAGATAGATGGAGCTACGCTGGTTAACAAAGACCCGGACGTGATTGAAATATGGAATCTCGTGTTCATGCAATATAATCGCAAAGCCGACAAATCGCTTGAACCTCTTCCAGCTAAAGTAATAGACACAGGTATGGGCTTTGAGCGCCTTTGTATGGCAGTTCAAGGCAAAACCTCTAACTATGACACAGACGTGTTCCAACCTATCATACGAGCTATCGGAGAGCTGACAGGAAGCACTTATGGTTCTGACAAAAAGAAAGATGTAGCTATGCGTGTTGTAGCAGACCACATACGTACCATCGCTTTCTCAATCACCGACGGACAATTACCATCAAACGCAAAAGCAGGTTATGTGATACGCCGTATATTGCGCCGTGCAGTACGATACGGATACACCTTCCTTGGTCAACATCAATCATTTTTATATAAACTTATTCCAACTTTAATTGATACGATGGGTGACGCTTATCCTGAGCTTATCCAGCAAAAAACGTTGATTGAAAAAGTAATCAAAGAAGAAGAAGAATCATTCTTACGGACACTTGAGACAGGTATAAAATTATTAGAAAAACAGATTGCTGAAACGAAAGCCAAAGGACAGAACGAACTGAGTGGCGTGGATGCTTTCACTTTATACGACACTTATGGGTTCCCGCTTGATCTGACAGAACTTATTCTTCGTGAAAACAACATGACTGTTGACAACAATGGTTTTGATGTAGAAATGAAAAAACAGAAAGAGCGTGCTCGCAATGCAGCTGCTATTGAAACTGGCGACTGGGTTACATTGAAAGAAGGAGAACAGGAATTTGTCGGATATGATTTCACAGAGTGTGAGGCTGATATTCTCCGTTATCGTAAGGTAAAACAAAAAAACAGCGAATATTATCAGATTGTACTCAATCGTACACCTTTTTATGCTGAAATGGGCGGACAGGTTGGAGACAGCGGATGGCTGATAAGCGACACTGAAAAGATTGAAGTGTTTGACACCAAACGTGAAAATAACTTGTCGGTGCATCTGGCAAAAAAATTACCTGAAGATATTACTGCATCATTTGTGGCACGTATCAATGCCGATAACCGAACAGCAACAGAATGCAATCATACAGCAACACATTTGTTGCACGAAGCCTTGCGTGAGATTCTGGGCAAACATGTAGAACAGAAAGGATCTTACGTATCACCTTCTCTTTTGCGTTTCGACTTCTCGCATTTTCAGAAAATGACAGACGAGGAAATTCGCAAAGTCGAACAATTTGTTACAGCCCGCATCCGTAATGATCTGAAACTTGATGAAAACCGCAATGTACCTATCTCAGAAGCTAAGGCTATGGGAGCTATGGCCCTTTTTGGCGAGAAATACGGAGAAGAAGTACGTGTAGTCCGTTTTGGTGATTCAGTTGAACTTTGCGGGGGTACACACATTTCGTCAACAGGTCGTATCGGCACATTCCGTATTATAAACGAAAGTTCCATTGCAGCAGGTATTCGCCGTATCGAGGCTATTACCGCTCAAACAGCTGAAGATTTCTTGTATGCTCAACAAGATGTATTGAACGAAATCAGAGAGTTGATGCATAATACACCTAATCTTGTTCAGTCGTTACGCAAATTCTTTGAAGAAAACGCCGAAATGAAAAAGCAGGCTGATGAATATCTGAAAGAAAAAACAGCTCAACTCAAGGATGTTGTCATCAAAAGCAAACAGGTTATACACGGAATTGACGTGTTTATGGTTAAAGGTCCTTTCCCTGCTGATGTTGTGAAAGACATAGCATTCCAAATTCACGGACAATTTACCGAACATAGTGTTTTTGTAGGTATAACCGACAATGAAAACAAGCCGATGCTTACACTTATGATAAGTAAAGACCTTGTTGAAAAAGGTATGAATGCCTCGCAAATTGTTAGGGATGCTGCTAAGCACATTCAAGGTGGAGGTGGAGGACAGCCTCATTTCGCTACGGCAGGCGGTAAAAACATCAACGGTCTTGACAAGGCTTTGGATGAAATTTTAAGCAAAATTTAATTTCCATATACAGTTATAAATATAGGCTGACTCATTGAGTCAGCCTATATTGTATACAAATCATAGATCGAAAGATTTTTATCTACTTTTCTTTGATTTTTTATTTTCCTTGATTGATGAATTTATAAATTGTCTAAGAATCGGTATTATCAAACCTGAAAAAACACTTAGAAAAACACGAAATATATCTCTTTTAGTTTGACTGCCCGACCGTTTTGCTTCTTGTTGCTTTTGTTTGTCAAGTTTATCTTTTTCTTTATCTTCCTTCAGTTGCTCTTTTGCGTTAGCGGCATTGTCTAATTCTTCTCCTAACTTTTCATAAGCCGTAGTACGATCTTTGGCTTCGGCATAAAAACGGTATAAAACTGAGGATTTAATCATTTTATTCCGAACTGTCTCATCAAGTGGTCCGATTTGTCCTTCTGGTGGCAAAATAAAAGCTCTTTCTACGGGTTCAGGAACACCTTTCGCATCAAGAAATGACACCAATGCTTCGCCCGTACCAAGTTCTGATATGGCTTTTTCCGTATCATATGCAGGATTGGAACGAAATGTTTGGGCTGCAACTTTCAGTGCTTTTTGATCTTTAGGTGTATAAGCGCGAAGAGCGTGTTGAACTCGATTACCTAATTGTCCTAATACGGAATCGGGAATGTCCGAAGGAGATTGCGATATAAAATATATACCTACTCCTTTTGAACGAATCAAACGAACAACTTGCGCTATTTTCTCTAACAATATTTTAGGGGCATCATTAAATAAAAGATGCGCTTCATCAAAAAAGAAAACCAGCTTTGGCTTATCTGGATCGCCCACTTCGGGCAATACTTCAAATAATTTAGTCATCAGCCAAAGCAAGAATGTAGAATAGACTTTTGGGGAATTCATCAGTTTATCCGATGCTAAAATATTGATAACGCCTTTGCCATTTTCTGTTTGAATGAGGTCATCTATGTTAAGACTGGGTTCACCGAAAAACTGCCCTACTCCACCTTGTTCTAAAGTTATCAATCCTCGTTGTATCGCACCGATACTTGCCACCGATATGTTACCGTAAGCCGATATAAACTTCGATGTATCGCTACCTACATATTCAAGCATCTTCTTCAAGTCTTTCAGGTCGATCAACTCCCAATCATTGTCTTTGGCTATTTTAAAGATTATGGTAAGTACTGCTGATTGTGTATCGTTCAAATTCAACAGGCGGGCTAAGAGCAATGCTCCCATATCTTCTATGGTAGCTCTTACAGGTATTCCTTGTTCTCCGAAAACATCCCAGAATTGTACAGGAAATGCCTGAAATTTGAATCCTTTATCAGCAAGTTTGTATTGCTCTACACGTTTTACAACACTTTCTTTATTTCCTCCAACTGCTGCCACTCCTGACAGGTCTCCTTTTACGTCTGCTGCAAAAACAGGTACCCCAGCTTGACTAAATGTTTCGGCTAATGTTTGTAGCGTTACGGTCTTTCCTGTTCCGGTTGAGCCGGTAATAAGTCCATGCCTATTTGCCATTTTCATTTCCATGCAGACCTCTTTGTCTGCTGAAATGGCTATGTATGGTCTTTGTTGATTATCGAACATTGATTATTTGATTATTATTTTATACTAATATAAAAAATAAAAATAAAGAATGTTAGTGTGGTTGTGTTTATTTTTTTGTTTGCGGTTAAAAAAAACGCTGAAGAATTAAATCTTCAGCGTTTTTTCTATTTCTGATACTTCATCTCTAAAGCTTTTATCGACTTCCATTTGCTCTTTTACTGTTTTACAGGCATGCAAAACTGTAGCATGATTTTTCTTTCCAAGTAATGTACCTATTTGCGCCAAAGACATTTCGGTATGTGTCTTGGATAAGTACATCGATACTTGTCTGGCTTGTACGATCTCACGTTTACGACAAGCTGATTGTAATGCTGATGCTTCTATATTGTAGAATTTACAAACTATCTCTTGAATTAGATCGACTGTTATTTTCTTCTTTTCTATTTTCTTAATAGTCTGATCGATTACTCTTTTGGCTAATGGTAAATCTAATTCTTTACCGTAAACTAACGAGTGAGCCATTATTGAAACTATCACTCCTTCAAGATCGCGCGCATTGTCAGTCACATTTTCAGCAATGTAATCTACCACGTCTTCGGGTATTGATAATCCATCTTGAAGTATCTTGTTCTGAAGAATTTTGAGACGCAGGTCTTTCTCAGGATGCTCTATACTTGTGGTTAATCCCCATCTAAAACGTGTCAGCAAACGTTCTTCGACTCCTTTCAATTCTGATGGGGCTTTGTCGCATGTTAAAATAAGCTGCTTATTATTCTGATGCAAATGATTAAAAATGTGGAAAAGGGTATTTTGTGTTTTCTCAACTCCTGCTAATTCGTGGATATCATCAATAATCAGCACATCTATGCTTTGATAGAAATTAATGAAGTCGTTAGTCGTATTATGGCGTCCTGCTTCGGCATATTGTATTTTAAACAAATGTGCAGATACATAAAGGACTTTCTTATCGGGATGAATTTCCTTTATACGCAATCCTGTTGCATGACAAAGGTGTGTTTTACCTACCCCTGATGTTCCATGTATGAATAATGGGTTGAATGCTGTTTTACCCGGATTAGCAGAAATGGTTTCACAAGCCGCGCGAGCTAATTTGTTGCTATCGCCTTCAAAAAAGCTATCAAAGGTGTATTTATAATTAAGTTGCGATGAGAAATCGTTAGAGGCTACCTTATCGAATGGGGTTGGTACTTTGGCGTTATTTTTCATCTGAACCTTATCGGTTGATGACTTAGCTTCGCCACGATAGTCAACAACTGTGTTAGTTGTATTTTCCATCAAAACCCTGTACTGCAAAATTGTGTCTTTTCCGACTTCACGATGTAATGTGAATCTTAATAGATCTACAAATTTGTCTTCAAGATACTCATAGAAGAACTGGCTTGGCACCTGAATTGTAAATACTTTGTCTTCGTAAGACAAAGGTACAATTGGTAGAAACCATGTTTTAAATGCTGCTTCAGGAATATTATCCTGAATAACCTTTAAACATTTAGACCATAATTCTTGAGTATTACTTTTCATTGAAATGTTAAAATATAACCTATTTTATTATGATATTATTATAAATCTATTCGTATCTCTTACAGTGCAAAATTCCTGATTATTTTCTACAAAAAAAAGTTGATTTAAATTTGTTTTTTTGCCTCAATGAATATCTGTTTTATTGTCAGCAACTTATAAAGGTATGAAAATTCACTTTAAATTTACAACTTAAATCACTGTTTATGTGATAGTTATATTTCAATTCATATTTTAACAGAATTCGCTAAACATACTGTAATCTTATAAGATAGGCTTAATTCTATGTTTTATTTTATCTCATAAAAAATAATTTACTTTAAAATGATTCTAAATAAGAAAATCAAAACACTTTTACGTTAATGTACTTTTGTGGGTTTTCTTTTACATCTTTTAACAATAGTGAAGCATTATTCAAAGTAGAATTCAAGCTATCGTATAGCTGTCTGTCATTCAATAATAATCCTACCGAATTATCTTTTGCGTTCAGCTTTAAAGAAAGTTGCTCTATATTTTTTAGCGTACTGTTTATGGATTTATATGTCTCATCAATATCCATTGTTTTAATCTTAGACGTCATTACTGCCATATCTTTTGATGCAGACGCTAAATTACTTGTCATAACCGGAACGTCTTTCTGAACACTTCCCAACAAATTATTTAATTGCTTAGTTGATGTTTTGAGTTCGGCAGTTATTCCGGATACATTATTAAGTGTTCGGGGTATGTCTGGATTATTTGTCAAATTCTGCAAACCAATTAGTATTGAGTCTATTTTAGGCATCATCTCTGTTACCTTTGGCATCAAATCGCCTCCGGCATCCATCAGACCTTTTTTACGAAGCCCTATAATCGTATCATTCTGGGTTACCATATCGGTACTGCTCAGATTAGGTTCTAAAATCACGGTAGCTGCTCCCATCAATGAAACATCCAAATATAGTTTGCTGCCCTTTGGTATTTTCAATCCTTTATTGAGATTGAGGTGTGTAATAACTTGCTTAGGGTTGTTCTCATCAAGATTCATAGAATATACTAAGCCGATCTGTAATCCGTTAAGAGTAACCGGCGTAGACTGAGTCAGCCCTGAAACATCATCAAAAACAACTGTATATGAGTTAGTAGGCTTAAAAATATTTATACCTTTCAGAAAACTGATTCCGAAATATAAAATAACTATTGCCAATATAAACGCCACGCCAATTTTTGCCTCTTTGGATACTTTTGCCATAATTTTATTTGATTTTTTTTGTTACTTGATTCGGATGCCGTTTTTAAATTGTACGATAAAAGCATCTTTAAATATTTTGCGAACTTCCTTTTCCAAATTATTAATATCTGACTCGCTTACTGTTGATCCGTAAGTGTATTTATAACCTCCATCTTCGTATACATCAATCGGTGTTAAACCTTTAAATTTAGGTGAATTTGAGGGTAATAAAACCGGAGAAAATAAAAATTGCACACGATATTCAATTTGATCGGGTTTAATGTCAGATGATACTGCATTAATTTTTATTGATGACTGCTTTTGATTATTATTATCTTTTGTTTTGGAACTTGAATTATCATTATTCGGTATTTCAGTCAACGATAAGTATTTGCGTTTACTTTCAGGCTCATCAATCAAAACAAAGGCATCTTTGAACTTCTGTCTAACTTTGGCTTGTATGGCTTCAATTTCATTTATATTTGAGGTTTCGCCAAAGGTATATTTATATCCGGATTCGTAAAAATATTTGACTGGCGACAAACCCTTAAATTCAGGAGCATTAGCTTTAAGCCGTTTTGTTGAATATAGAAATTGTACCCGATATGTAGTTCCTACCGAAGCTTTTATCTGTTCTTCATCAGTTTCGCTATCTTTAGTTTCCATTGCATCTATTACGTTATTTGATACAACAGTTTGCTTAGTAATAGTCTTTTCAACCGTAACTGGCTTTTCTTGATTTGCCATACTTTTAGTGGTTAAGGGGGCATTAATGGGATATTCCTCTTTTATTTCTTCCTTAACTACAATTTTTTTTGCCGGTTCTGTTGAAGCTTTTTGAGTGGTAATAATTTCCTTTTCTGTTACAATTTTCTTTTCAGTTTTTTGCGATTCTGAAGGCACAACAGTTGTTACAGTCTCTTTAATAGTTGTTACTCTTTCAACTTGCTTAGGAGCGTTTGATTGTTTAAAATCGTTAGCTTGCGCTTTATCTAAGTGACGTTTATAATCTTTAAATCCTGAAAATATAGATGTTGCCATTATTCGTTGTCCGGATTTAGAGGTCAAAAACTTAGCTTCTTCATCATTATTAATGAATCCGACTTCAATTAAAACACTTGGCATTGAGGTTTTACGTAATACAAGGAACCCTGCCTCACGGACACCCCTATCCCGTCGTTTTGCTACTTTTTTAAAATCACGCTGAACAAATCCGGCAAAGTCTAAACTCTGATCACGGTATTTATTAGACATAAATTCGAAAATGATATAAGATTCGGGTGAATTCGGATCAAAGCCTTCGTATTTTTTAGTGTAATCGTCCTCTAACAGGATAACAGAATTTTCACGTTTTGCGACCTCCAAATTTTCGTCAGTACGCGATAAACCCAATATGTAAGTATCGGCTCCTGTAGCAACCGTTTTTTTGGATGCGGTTGAATTGGTATGTATGGATATAAACAAATTGGCTTTTGCTTTATTTGCAATATCGGCTCGTTTATCCAATGCTACAAAAGCGTCTTCTTTACGGGTATAAATAACTGATACATCAGGCATATTTTTTTCAATCAGTTCACCTAAAACGAGCGCTATGCCAAGATTTATATCTTTTTCCTGATATTTATTTCGCACTGCTCCTGTATCTTTTCCACCATGTCCAGGATCAATTACGACAACATATTTACCGCCTGCTAAGATTGTTGAATTATAGCAGGCGATGCATATTAAAATTAGAAACAGGATTTTTTTCATAAACTTAATTTAGTCTTATTTAAACAAACTAAGACTATGCTTTATACACGACTTCATTCACAAGGTCGATATTATTAATATAATCTTTTATGTTCTGAAATGTTGTATGGGCAATATTATTCATCGCTTCTTGCGTAAAGAATGCTTGATGTGAAGTTACTATCACATTATTGAATGATAGCAAACGTGCTAATACTTCGTCAGTCATAATACTGTTTGAGCGATCTTCATAGAAGTATGCTCCTTCTTCTTCGTATACGTCTAACCCGGCATATCCCACTTTGCGACTAACGAGTCCATCAATCAAATGTTTAGAATGTATCAGCTTACCTCGACCTGTATTTATAATCATTACTCCATCCTTCATTTTTGCTATAGATTCATCGCAAATGAGATAAGTTGTATCTTTTGTAAGAGGACAATGCAATGTAATTATATCAGATTGAGCATACAGCTCGTCTAACGTAACGTATTTGATATTTTCTCTTTCAGCAAATGCTTTGTCAGGATATAGGTCATATGCAAGTATATTCATGCCAAGACCTTTCATAATACCAATAACTACTTTTCCTATTTTTCCTGTTCCTATTATACCGATTGTTTTACCGCACATATCAAAACCCTGAAATCCGTTCAGAGAGAAGTTACTGTCGCGTGTACGCAGATAGGCTCTATGGACTTTTCTATTAAGGCACAACATCAATGCCAATGTATGTTCTGCAATGGCATGTGGTGAGTATTCGGGTACACGTACTACTTTGATACGCCCTGCTGCGGCTTTGATGTCAACATTATTGAATCCCGCACAACGCAATGCTATAATTTTAACACCATATGAACATAGTTTATCTATCACTTCGGCATCTACTACTGCATTTACGAAAATACATACTGCATCTGCGCCTGTTGCTAAAATAACATTGCTTATATCAAGGTGTTCTTTATGAAATGTAACGTCAAATCCGTATGACTTGTTTACTTCGCTAAAAGTGGCTATATCATATGGTTTCGCATCAAATACTGCTAATTTAAAAGACATATTCTTTATTTTATATAACATTTTGTAACCAGTTATTGTTTGAATTGGTACACTTACCAACTGGTTTTATTTGGCATAGCTTACAGCACGTGTTTCCCTAATAACTGTAATTTTAACTTGTCCGGGATATGTCATTTCATCCTGGATTTTCTTTGCGATGTCCGCTGATAGTTTTTCGGTTTCAACATCGTCTATTTTATCTGCGCCGACTATGACACGAAGTTCGCGACCGGCTTGTATTGCATATGTTTTAAGAACACCCGGATACGAAAGAGCCAATTGTTCAAGATCGTTGAGACGCTTTATATATGCTTCCACAATTTCTCGACGTGCGCCCGGGCGTGCTCCGGAAATGGCGTCGCAAACTTGCACTATTGGAGCTAACAGACTTGTCATCTCTACTTCGTCGTGGTGAGCTCCGATTGCATTGCAAACATCAGGTTTTTCTTTATATTTTTCGGCGAGCTTCATACCTAACAACGCATGTGGCAATTCTGGCTCATCATCAGGCACTTTCCCTATATCGTGAAGTAATCCTGCTCGTTTAGCTTTTTTTACATTCAGACCTAATTCTGCAGCCATAATAGCACACAGATTTGCAGTTTCTCTTGCATGTTGCAAAAGATTTTGTCCGTATGATGAACGATATTTCATTTTACCGACCAAACGTATCAATTCTGGATGCAAGCCATGTATTCCTAAGTCGATTGCGGTTCGTTTTCCGATTTCAATTATCTCTTCTTCAATTTGTTTCTTAACTTTTGCTACAACTTCCTCTATACGTGCCGGGTGGATGCGTCCATCTGCTACGAGTTGATGAAGTGCTAAACGGGCAACTTCTCTACGTACAGGGTCAAAACCCGAAAGGATAATTGCTTCTGGAGTATCGTCAACTACTATCTCAATACCTGTGGCTGCTTCAAGAGCACGGATATTACGACCTTCACGACCGATAATTCGTCCTTTTACTTCGTCTGAATCTATGTGAAATACAGTTATGGCATTTTCTATAGCTGTTTCTGTGGCAACTCTTTGAATGGTTTGTATGACAATTCTTTTCGCTTCTTTATTGGCTGTCATCTTTGCCTCTTCCATTATCTCGTTGACATAAGATTGAGCATGTGTTTGTGCCTCATCTTTAAGCGCTTCGACTAATTTGTCTTTAACTTCTTCTGCCGATAATCCCGACAAAGCTTCGAGACGTTCGATTTCTTGTTTATGAAGTTTTTCTAATTCTTGCTGTTTCTTTTCAACAACTTCTAATTGTACATCTAAATTTTGTTTTACTGCGTCTACTTCATTTTTTTTGCGTTGTAAATCTTCTTGACGCTGATTTAAAGCTAATTCTCGCTGTTTTTGTTTATTTTCGGCTACTTGCAGTTTTGAATTTCGCGAGTTTGCTTGTTTTTCAAACTCCGATTTCATCAATAAAGCCTGTTCTTTTACCTCAAGTAATTTGTTCTTCTTAATTACTTCTGCTTCCAATTCTGCTTCTTGCAATTGACGTTTCAGTCTGGATTTATTAAAGACATTCTGAATGACCAATGCCAGTATACATCCTACGACAAAAGCTATTACACAATATAATATAGTCATGATTTTATTTTATTTCAACGTTTACTATTTAGTTTATAATTAAAAAACACTAATAAAAAGCGATGACATAAAATCATCACTTTTAATTAGTGCTCTGACATTTTTAATAATCGTATTATATACTTCCATTTTTAAGGTAATTATCGAGTTCTGAAATTAATCTCTTTATTTCTTCTTCAAAAAAAACCGCCCTTTTATCCCTTTCTTCTGATTCGGCTACTGCTTGTACTGCAGTCATGACCATATAATCTGTATCTTGCAAGGAATGAGGAGCATTACCTTTAAAATGATTTTTATATTGACTTAATTTATAATCTATTTCAGCCGCTGCTTTACGGTATACTTCCTCATCTGATCTTTTTATCTTAATGGGGTATCGTGTGTCGGCTATCCGCAGATTAATAACAAAATGTTCATCCATAAATGTTTTATTTTTTGAAAACTAACTTTTTAAGAGGACGATACATTTTTCAACGTCTTGCACTAATTTCGACAACCTTTCTTTGGCTCGCTTAATTTCTTCGGGGTTATTACCATTGAAAGATTTTGCGAAACGCAGATTGTCATATTTCTTTTCCAGTTGTTCAATTTCAGTTTGCACCTTATCAACTTCTGTATTTTTTAGTTGCAGTTCTTCTTTCAACCTCCGGTTTTCATCTTTCAAAGAATCACACAAATACATAAGTTGTTTTAATCTGATATCCAGTTCTTTTAAAAGCTGCTCGTCTCTGTCTGTCATAAAACAACTAATTTCAACACAAATATAAATAATGCCAATGAATAAAAAAAATATTGTACTAAATAAAGCTTATAAGGTATGTCAGTTTTAATAGTTTTAGTTATCATCTTAGTGCTTTTACAAACTACAATATGATACATTTTATTAATTTGCTTTCACTATTATCTATTTTATATTACAAAGCTTTTATTATCGCTTCTGAGAGATATCATATGAAAGAATTTGTAGATTCAGAAGCAAAAAAAAATCGTAATTCCGCCAATAACCTTGTCGGCAGCTAACTTCTAGTATCTCAAAATATCTGATGATGGCAAGCATTTTAATTAACCCCACGCTATTATGTTTCAGAGTAAAAATTACTCAGATGTTTCCGCCGATACTTAAACCTTATTCTCCATTAGAAATACACCTCTCTGCCTAATATTCTCACCACAACGTTATTGGAATTAGGGTCCTACATTAGCATTATTATGTAGTCAAAAATTAATAAATGGATGCTCAATAGCAGTTTTAAAATTCACAGGCTATCGACCATTTATTTCTGGGAACTGGACAACCTGACAGCTACTGACCGAAGCTATAAAGAAGCTGCTTAAAGTGTCTTTCAAGGTTTTTCGCAGTTGAGTTGTGAGTTAGGGATAAGAAATTGAAAATCTTACACAATAAGATGAATAATATCTTTTATGGACATGTAATTGGTAAATCGGACAAAACATTATGATAATGATTTGGCAAAGTATTTTCTAAATGGTAATCGATTACTATCAACCTTCTAAATAATCAACTTCCATCGATCGCTATGCAGATAAATAGTTTGATTACTACTTAGAGAAACGCGAATCTGCCACAAAGAATGTTTGTCAGAGCGATATCGATTATACTACTTTTTTAACTTTTACGGGTAATAACCCAATTAAAGGTTCAGTTTTTTATCGGATTTTTTTGCCATATAAAACAATCTCTCTTGACAGAACATTTGACAGGATAATTTTCTTCTCTGAACGCAAACTGAGTAAGTTAGCCGCCCACGATAATATACCCCATTACGGAGCCAAGACTGTTCTTTTAAATCTGATTTTTCTTCATGTGGAATAAAATTTAATTCTGTTTTCGTAAGGCTTATTTTTATATTTAAGCTGCTTACTAATGGACTATAAGTATGTATGAAAAATGTAGCGGAAGAAGGTCGTTATTTCTTACAATGAATTTAAATACTTCAGATCAAACTATTCATATATTTATTCTTATAAATCAAAGTGTTTTACCAGCTCTAATTGCATATTTCGTTATTAAAAACTTGTAAAGAAAGTACTTCTTAAAAACTAATTTTCTGCTTTTAAGTTGGAAACTTAGCGCACTTTACTTCTTATAAACTGAAAAACCATTTACATAATACTAAATTTTATTTATTTGCTTTTTGTAGTACTTTTGTGCTCTTTTTACGAATAAAAATATACTTTAAAAATTTCATTATTAGATTATTATTCAATGTATTTACCTACAATAATTATTATAATCGGTTTCGCGGTTTTGGTTTTTATTTTTTTACTGATCTGGCAGAATTACAAAAAGCAGATTGTAGATCTGCAAAGTGAGAAACGAAAATTAATTACTGATAAAGAAAATCTCCAAAAAGATTCAATGGGGTATATGCGTCAAATCGCAGAAATAAATGCTCTGCTCAAAGCTAAAGAAATTTTACTGGCTTCGCAGCAAGAAGAACTTATCAATATGCGCAGTCAACTGAATAGTGACTTTCAGATTCTTGCAAATAAAATTTTAGAAGAAAAAACATTACGTTTTACAGACGTGAACCGAGAGAATATGGAAGCTATCCTTAAGCCTCTGAATGATAAGCTCATGGAATTTAAAACAAAGGTTGAAGAAACATATGACAAAGAGTCAAAACAGCGGTTTTCTTTGGAAGAGCGCATTCGCGAGCTTGTCGCATTGAACAATCAGATCAGCGAGGATGCCAACAATTTGACAAAAGCACTTAAAGGCAACAATAAGATTCAGGGTAACTGGGGTGAAATGATTTTAGAATCTATACTGGAAAAATCGGGTCTGAAAAAAGGTGAAGAATATTTTGTTCAGGAGACACTTCGGGATGAATTTGGCAATGTATGCCACAACGCCGAAGGAAACCGTATGCAACCGGATATCATTGTGCAATATCCGGGCGGGAGGAAGATTATTATTGACTCGAAAGTCTCGCTAAACGGATATATTAAATATGTTGAAGCGGAAACAGATACAGCTAAATCGTCAGCAGAAAAAGACCACCTTTTATCCGTACGACAACATATTGACGAACTAAGCAAAAAAACTTATCAGGATTATGTGGAGTCTCTTGATTTTGTTATGATGTTTATTCCTAACGAACCTGCCTACATTTTGGCAATGCAGATTGACCCTTCACTATGGGACTATGCTTACCGCAAACGCATTTTACTAATTAGTCCGACCAATCTGATTGCTTCACTAAAAGTTGTGGCAGACTTATGGAAACGCGAATATCAGAGCAGGAATGCAATCGAAATAGCAAAACGTGGAGCAGTGCTATATGACAAGTTTGCAGGATTTGTTGATACATTACAAGAAGTCGGTAAATATATAGACCGCTCTCAAAAAGCATACGGCAAAGCCTTTTCTCAATTAAAAGACGGAAACGGAAACTTAATACGTCAGGCTGAAATTTTGAAAGAATTGGGTATTAAGGCTCAAAAAGAATTGCCAAAAACGGATTTTTAATTAATAAATGTTAATTGTAAAAAAATATTCTACAATTATGTTGTAGAACATAGATATTCCATTAATTTTGCACTGTGTTTTTCATGGTATTAGATTTAAGGTTAACAATGAAGATTGGTTGTCGTGATGACAACCTTTTCTTTTTTTTGTATAAAACCATTCTAAAGTACATAATTAACCCATCTGTTTTATTAGTCAGTAATCATATCATTATCTCTTCAGCATAATTGCTTCGCAGAACTAAAAAAACAAACACAAACAACTATATTACAACACTTTACACACAACTCATTTTATATTTACATCTAATATTTATTTACTGAATTATCAATTACGCAACTACAACTTATTATTTTCAGATGTCTAAATTTAATTTCGAAGAAAAATCCTAAGATCAGATTATCGTTGTAGCATCAATCTATTTAAACAAAATTCTCATTTATAAATTCTATAAATCACACTTAAACAATTTAACTTAATAAACTCATTATTATTAACATAAAACCATGAAAATTAACATAACTCTCTCATTTGCATTAACTTTTAATCGCGAATTAGTGATAAAAAAATAAATTATATGAAGAAAAGAATTATATATTTGTATAATTCAGAAAATTTATATTTTCTAAATTTAATTAAACACTTAACAAATTTGATATCATGGTTAATAATGCAATCAATATAATTCAAACCTAAAATCTATCATATTGAAAATTTATGAGTGGGGCATAAACTAAAAAATCAGAGATTGGCAATGCTACCTTTGGTCAATAAACTTATTTCAACACACTATATTATAAACAAAATTTAGCTGATATATGGAAAACTCTTTTGGTTCAACTCGTATTTTTAATTATCATTGGGATAAGTCAAGTAAAAAAATAAAATCTACACTATATCTTATCTTATTATCAATTGTATCACTCACGGCATCTAATAATACTATTGAGAATATCAGCCTGAGTATAAATCTCAATAATTCTACATTAGAAGAACAGACGAATGTTGTTCAGCCCGAAACTGACTGCATATCTAAGAATAAGGATAAAGAATTGAATGAGAATAGCCCGAACGCAAAATCAAGATCAGAATCAAAGTCAGCAAAAGTTCAGGCAGTAAATCAAAGTCCACAACAAAGTAAAAAGAAAATTAGCGGTATTATTCTTGACGCTACAACTAAAGAACCGTTGATAGGAGCAACAATTTCTGTTGAAGGCACATCAAACGGAACAATAAGCGACACAGATGGTAATTTTACGATTGAAATACCTGATGACGCAACACTAAGCATAGTTTATGTAGGATATCTTCCTCAAAAAATAAAGCCAACTAAAGAAACAAATTTACATATCCTGTTAGAAGAGAAACAGAATGTATTAGACGACGTAGTAGTCATCGGATACGGAGTTCAAAAGAAAGTTAATCTGACAGGTTCCATTGCAAATGTTAAAGCAGATGAATTGACATCAATACCAATCGCAAACCTGTCAAACGCATTAGCCGGACGTGCTCCGGGAGCAACCATAGTCGGCACATCAGGACTTATTGGAGCATCTTCAAGCATACGCATTCGTGGAGCTTTTGCCGAACCATTATATGTGATTGATGGTGTGATAAGCAATAAAAGCTCATTTGACGCGCTTGACCCTTCGGAAATAGATCAGATCAGCTTCCTCAAAGATGCAGCAACAGCATCGGTATATGGTAGCTCAGCCGGTAATGGTGTTGTTTTAGTCAAAACAAAGGAAGGTGATAAAAATGCAGGAAAACCCAAATTCACATATCAGGGTTCATATTCATTCAGCAACCCTACAAAAAAATTAATGACTGACAGATTTACAGCCACTGATGAGTTGGTATATCAGAACAGGGTCGCCGAATTTGAAGGCAGAGAACTTCCGAATGGAGAAACAGAGTTTGACTACTTCAAGAACAGAGATTATAACATAATGGATTGGATTTGGCAGACGCCATGGAATACCAAACATAACCTGACAGTAAGCGGCGGAAACGAAAACATACAATATTATATGTTGGGAGGATTTTTAAAAGAAGAAGGTTCATTTATTAATCTCAAAAGTAATAAATACAATCTTCGATCAAACGTTACGGCTAAATTGTCGAGAAATATCAAAATGAATCTGAATATTTCAGGATACATGAAAGAAGGCAAAAGGTTCTATTGGCCAGCTACAAGCGATGATGACTTTGATGTGCATGATTTGTATCGTTCTACGTTCAACGTTCCACGTACATATCCGTTCTATGTATACAAAGACGGTACACCTGCTAATAAAGTAACCCCCTACCCTCTTTATCCAAATTACGGAGGATGGACAGGCTGGAATGTGGTAGACCAGATAATCGGTAATCGCTACCTTAAAACACGAGACAGAAACGTAAACGCCATTTTATCATTTGATATTGATCTTGATTTTATAACAAAAGGATTATCAACCAAAATAGCAGGTAATTACATTTCGACTGACCGTAAAAGGAAAAGATTTCTTACATTCCAAAAAAACTACGGTTTCCAAATGGCCGACCCAACAGGAAATAGATTCATACCGGGTCCCATTGATGAAGAAGATGTTCGTATATATAGCTTCAACAAGACCGACGAAGAGCTTTATTACCAAACACAATTACTTTGGAGCGAGCAGTTCAACTGGTTCGTCAACTACAACAATTCTTTTGGCATGCACGATGTAGCCGCTACAATGGTATTCGAGCAGGCATCAAACGGTGGTGAGTTTACTCAGGTAACAGCAAAAGATCCGCTTACGGAATACGACCAATGGTTTGTATTTTCTAATGATGCTCAGAAAAGAGCTGCAAACGCAGGAGAATACACGGGAGGTCGATTATCTTGGATCGGACGTTTCAACTATAGCTATGCAGATAAATACATAGCCGAGTTCTCTTTCCGCTATGATGGTAACGATAACTTTTCAAAAGACAAGCGTTGGGGCTTCTTTCCATCCTTCTCCGCCGCGTGGCGCATGACCGAAGAAGGCTTTATGGATGGAACAAAAAGCTGGTTAAGCAATTTTAAACCACGCTTTTCTTACGGTACAACAGGTAATCCGTACGATGTAGACGGTAACAGGATAGCTCCATTCTCGTACATGGACAAATATGTAAGCGGATCAAGTTATATGTTCGGAAAAAATCTTTATAAAGGTATTAAACAAGGAGCGACACCTAATCCTGAAGTAACGTGGGCAACCTCCAGAACTTATAACGGAGGCTTTGACTTCGGTTTTCTGGATAATAGGTTAAATGGAACGTTTGATGCTTTTCATAAGAAAGAAAAAAATATACTTGGATATCGGACTATTACATTACCTACAACATATGGTCAATCCCTCGCTCCAGAAAATTATGCAGCGCGCTCTTGGAAAGGGGCAGAAGTTTCATTAAACTGGACAGATGTTGCAGCAAATAAAGAAATTAAATATTCAGTATATGCTAATTTAGGATATGCGAAAGACAAATGGGACGTATTAGATCAATCAGCCATATATACAACAGGAAACCTGAAAGATTTATCAATTATCGGCATGTCAGAAAGCCGTGTAATCGGATATATTGCTAAAGGAATAATACGCACTCAGGAACAGTTAGACGAATTACTTGCTGCCGGATTTACCCAATTTGGGCGTAAACCATTTTTAGGAGCCATATTATATGAAGACACCAGAGGTGACGGATATTCTTTAGGTCCTGACGGAAAAGTAGATGGTAATGATTACTACAACTTACTCTCGAAAAATACAACCCCCCGTATCAATTACGGATTTGGAGGAGAAATATCTTATAAAGGAATCGGACTATCGTTCCTATTTCAAGGTGTTGGAAAATATGATCGTTTTATCGGAGGTTATGAAGGAGGGTTCTCGCAATGGGGTGGTACACTAAGACCATATTACCCTATTTGGGCTAGCGGAGATGTATGGACTCCCGAAAATCCCGATGCAAAATATCCTCGTGTGACCGGACAACAATGGTATGAATCAGGAACTGGCGTATCCACCTTCTGGAAAAGAAATGGAGCTTACCTGCGTTTAAAAAACGTTAACTTAACCTACGATTTACCGAAAAAAATAATTAAGTCTACAGGGTTAAATAATGCACAAGTGTTTATGAATGCAACCAATTTATTCTATATATCATCAGTCGGTGAGTTTCATGACCCTGAACAAAAAAATGCTGATTCATATCCATTAATGCGCACATTTACTTTCGGGCTGAATATCGCTTTCTAAAATCATAAAACTACAGTATATGAAAAAATATTTAATTATAGCAACATGCTTTATATCAATCATTTTGTGGAGTTGCGACACACTTGATATAGATAACCAAAATAGCTTTAATTCTAAGGATGTTGGAAGAGATGAAAAGTTAGCAAAAGCCGAAATTACAAATCTTTATGCCATTACAATTCCGAATTGGAATGCAGGTGCAGATGCAATAGGAGGTCAGTCACCCGGAATGTATTTCGATGATTCATACATTTCGATAACGTCCGGTAATTTTAAGAGTTGGAAATATGAAAACATACAAAGTATTAATAAAGCCATTAAGAATCTTGAGGATGGAAGTCTGCCCGAAAATAAAAAAAGACCACTTATAGGCGAATGTTTATTTTTGCGCGCTTATACGTACTTTGAAATGTTGGTTTATCATGGTGGAATACCTTACATCAAAGTACCGCAAATTTATGGAAAAGATGATTTAAATGTCAAAAGAAACACTTCATTAGAATGTTTCGAATATATTGTTAAAGATCTTGACGATGCTTTCAATTCAGGAATACCCGACAGAATATCGCCGAGTGACAATGATTTTGGACGAATAGATAAAGCTTTTGTTATTTCATTCAAAGCAAAAGTATTATTACAAAAAGCATCGCCTCAATTCAATCCCAAAAATCCTTACGGAAACAAATATTGGGCAGAAGCATACGATGCAGCCAAAGCAGCCTATGATTTCTGTCAGTCAAATGGCATAAAATTAATGCCTAACTACTCCGATGTTTGGAAAGACGGAGGTTGCGATGAAGAAATATTCACTCGTATCTACGATTATCCGAATACTTCGGCAAGTTATTACGAATGGTACAGCCGGCCTAATTCTTTATCATCCGGTTATGTTATTGGCACAGGTCCGACATGGGAAATGATCAAATCATATCCAATGCTTGACGGTAAGATGTACGATGACCCGTCAGGAAAATATTACGGAGGAACTGAAGATGAATTTATGCAGAAATATTGGAAAAACAGAGATCCACGTTTTGAAGTTACTGTATTATATGCAGGTAAAAGTTACCCTGTCAAAGGTACCCCTAACGGTTATCGTCAATACACAGCAGTAGGTATCGCCCAAATCAACGATTCGTACGGAACAAATCCCAATGCCGGTGTTCAGTCCGACAACAACAACACATTATCCGGATTCTACAACATAAAAGGAACTGACACTTCACTCTCAAGAGCAGAAATAACAGCATTTAGTAACGACCTTCCGGTAATGAGATTCTCTGAGGTTATGATGATTTATGCAGAAGCAGCCAATGAGAATGGTCATTCTGATGTTTCTTTAGATTTGCTAAAACAAATAAGAAAAAGAGCAGGTATCGAACCCGGAAATGATAATAGTTATGGGCTTCCCGATGCTTCTGACAGACAGAAAATACGAGATGCCATATTAGCCGAACGTAATATTGAATTCTGTTACGAAGGTCAACGTTTTTGGGATTTGAGAAGAACACGCAATCTACACGTTCTAAGTGGCTTGAAAAAGCACGGAATTGAAAGTATAGCTATATACGCTGATCGAGCAGGAAAACCTGAGATTCCAATACAGGAAGCAATAAAATTAGCTTTAGAATTTAAGTTAACACCTGACGATTTTAAATATGTCAAGCATCAAATACCATTAAGTGCAGGACAAGTTAAAGAATATGGTCAGATGAAAAATTCTTACTACTTTTTCCCGATTCAGGAAGGAAATATTAGCTCAAATCCGAATATTGAACAAAATAAAGATTGGGGAGGAACTTTTGACCCGACTTTAGATTAAGATATTCTTATGGGAAAAGTGTCCGGATATGGGAAAGTATTCAATATATCCGGACACTTTTTTTAATTTAATCTCTGTGTAAGCAAGAAAAATCGTATTATTGTTACATGAAAAATATTCTTTTACCCCTTGTATTATTATTGGGATATCTAACTGCATCTGCAAATCCCATCAATGGCTTACTTGAACGTATTGATAAAGGAGCCTCAAAGAAATTTAAAACCGAACTCATTGAAACCAACTCGAAAACTGACTTTTTCGAATTGGATCAAAGTAAAGGCAAAGTTATTGTCAGAGGAAACTCTTACGTCAGCATAGCCACAGGTATCAACTGGTATCTAAAGTATTATGCAAACAAGCATCTGACTTGGAATAATATGACAACTGAACTGCCTGATAAACTTCCGGCTGTTAAACAAAAACAAAGGCACGAAACCAGCCATCAGGTTCGTTATTATCTGAATTACTGCACTTTTTCTTATTCAATGGCATTCTGGGATTGGGAACGCTGGCAACAGGAAATAGACTGGATGGCTTTACATGGTGTGAACCTATCTTTAGCAATTACAGGAACCGAAACAGTCTGGTATAATATCTTGTCTCAATTAGGATATACAAAAGACGAAATCAATGAATTTATTGCGGGATCAGGCTTTCTGGCATGGTGGCAAATGAATAATCTTGAAGGTTGGGGAGGTCCTAACCCTGATAGTTGGTATAAACAACAAGAAGTGCTTCAAAAAAACATCCTCGCAAGAATGAAAGAATACGGCATAGAACCCGTATTACCCGGATATGCTGGTATGCTGCCACATAATAATAAAAAATTGGGTGTTGAAGTTACTGACCCCGGAGATTGGTGCGGTTTTCCACGTCCAGCTTTTTTACAGCCTACTGATCCTAATTTCGAGCGTATTTCATCACTCTATTATGATGAAATGACTAAACTGTACGGCACAGCCAATTATTACGCTATTGACCCTTTCCATGAGGGAGGCAACACAAAAGGAGTTGATCTCGACTTAGCCGGCAAAGCTATTTTAAAAGCCATGAAAAAAGTAAATTCAAAAGCTGTGTGGGTGGCACAGGCATGGCAAGCAAATCCTCGTCCTAAAATGATAGAGAACATTGATAAGGGTGATATGCTGATCTTAGATTTATATAGTGAAAGTCGCCCGATGTGGGGTATGGATTGGTCTATTTGGTATCGTCCTGACGGATATGGCAAACACAATTGGGTATACTGTATGTTGCTTAATTTTGGTGGTCGTACTGGATTACATGGAAAAATGAAATCTGTCATAGACTATTATTACGATGCTTGCGACCATAAAAGCGGGCAAACCTTACAAGGTGTAGGAGCAACAATGGAAGCCATCGAAAATAATCCCGTAATGTTTGAGCTATTGTTCGAATTACCTTGGAGAGAGAAAAGGTTTTCTTACGAGAGTTGGCTTAAAAATTATGTCAAAGCTCGTTACGGAAATGAGAATGAAAATCTCTTAACGGCATGGGACATTCTGGCTAAAACGGTTTATAATTGCCCGCCTAAATCGCAACAAGAAGGTACAGCAGAAACTGTTTTTGCAGCCATTCCCGATTTAGATATAACACAAGTTTCTTGTTGCTCACAAACAACTCCGTTCTATAATACGGATTCAGTGAAATTAGCGGCTGAAAATATGTTAGCTGTAGCTCCTCTTTATAAAGGAAACAATAATTTCGAGTATGACCTTATTGATCTCGTGCGCCAAACATTAGCTAACAGAGCTTATTATTTGCAAAAAGATATTGCTAAAGCCTACAGAACAAAAGATATTGAAACGTTTAAAACTTTAAGTCTGCAATTCCTTGATTTATTATTGGCACAGGATCGCCTATTGAATACTCGTTCTGAATTTATGCTCGGAAAATGGGTCAATCAGGCCCGAAAAATAGGTAATACCGACGAGGAGAAAGACTTATATGAATGGAATGCGCGAACACAAATCACAGTGTGGGGAAATCGTGCCAGCTCAGGAATGTTGCACAATTATGCTTATAAAGAATGGGCAGGTATACTTAAAGATGTGTATTATGTGCGTTGGAAAACATTTTTCGATGGTTTGTCTGATAGTCTTGTGGGTAATAAAAATATTCCTCATATTGATTATTTCGGAATGGATGAGGCTTGGACTAAAAAACATAATCCTTACTCGTCCACACCATCAGGTGATGCCATTGAAACAGCCGGAGAGGTATATCGAAAATTCATCAATCCTAATTTTAAATGATCTTTAGCAAGATATTTGCTATCGCATTAAAATATTGAATATAAAATCAGCCTGTTTATTTCTAAGGGTAAACAGGCTGATTATTTTTATAGAAATTTATAGCTAAACTAATCTAAAATATTTATGGAAAAATTTTAAGTAGTAAAAATATATTTATATTCATTTTGCTTTATTAAATATACTGCTGTTAGCCTGAGCTGATGGCATTACAAGTACGTCTTGAACATCAACATGTGCAGGTTGGGAAACCGCATAAAGTACCGCATTGGCAATATCATCAGCGATAAGAGGTTTGAAGCCTTCGTAAACTTGGTTGGCTCGCTGTTCATCTCCATTGAAGCGTACGAGTGAAAACTCAGTTTCCACAGCACCGGGACATATCTGGGTTACCTTTACTCCATAAGGTAGTAAATCGATACGCATAGCCTTACTCAAAGCATCAACCGCATGTTTGGTGGCACAATACACATTTCCGTTTGGATAAACTTCTTTACCTGCAATGGAACCGATATTGATTATATGCCCTGAACGGCGTCCGACCATAATAGGAGAAACGAGACGAGTAATATAAAGTAGCCCTTTTATGTTTGTATCAATCATGCGTTCCCAATCATCAATTACGCCTTCCTGAATAGGATTAAGCCCAACTGCTAAGCCTGCATTATTCACTAAAACGTCAATATTTCGCCATTTATCAGGTAAGCTGTTAATTGCCGCTTCAACCTCGCTGTATAGTCTTACATCGAATATCAGTGATAAGGCTTTCACATCGTAATGAGTTTCTATTTCTTTTTCAAGTTCAACCAAGCGTTCTTGACGACGACCTGTAATAATCACATTATAACCATCTTTAGCCAGTTTACAGGCTATGCTTTTGCCTAATCCCGACGATGCTCCTGTTATTAATGCTATCTTTTCCATCATTTTATCCAGACATTTAAAATTTCACCTATATACATATTCAGACGTTCATTTTTATTCCGATCTGTATTGATCGCTTTTACATTTCCATTATTCAATGATATTGGTTGTGTAGAAAGTTTTTTACACTCGATTATCATCCATGCTTCGGCAAAGGCGGGAGCGCCTGAAGAAGTTGTAATGGAAGTAAGTTTTAAGTTATTAGTTGTTTCATGCCCTTTACCTATATGATCGACTACATCTTTATATGCATCGGTATAGAAAGAAACGGTAAATGTTTCGTTAGCATCTAATGTTTGGATTGTATTGCTATTTGAATCAATGAAACTATAAACAACTGGTTTGTTTGCAAAACGCCCTAACCCACCCCATAATAATGTTGATGTGGAAATATTTTTTGATGCGCCTGAACTAATTAGTGAGCATTCATTTTCTAATAGCTTAATTATATTTACAGGTATTTTTTCTGCATTAACTTTTCTAAATCCGGGTAAAGACGCATCATATTTTATTTCTTCGGCGTAATAGCTTGGAACTTGCTCTGTTGATACAACAGCATTGTTAGAATGAACTGTTGGCGTGTTCGTAACATAGTTGTTAAGATACTTCTCCAATGAGTTGAATATAGCATTAACCGAATCTACGGCATGCTTTCTGAACTTATCATAATAACGGCTCAACTTGTCGCCCTTTTTATTTAAAGCTATCATATCCGTAATCATGTTTTCGGCAGGCACAAATTCTTTTGTATCATATTTAAACTTTATACTGCGGATAGTGGCTTTACAACTCGAATTATTGACATCAAGAATCAGCTGATAGGACATAATAGCCTGATCTAATATCAAAGCTGCTTTTTTGAATACTAATTTTGTTTCGCCATTGCAGGCTATATCTCCACTTAGAGAGTCTGTAAGAAGTACCCTGTTATTATTATCGGATTCTTTCTTCGTATAATTAGCAACAGCCCATTCGTTGACTTTTGTGAAAAGTTGATTGCCTGAATAGGCATTGCCAGCATTAATTATTTTAGTGAATATGACTTTACCGTCTACTTCAGGAACAGCACCTTTCAGGTACTTGGCATCTTCTTGTGAATGGATGGTTATAAATGGAATAATAATGAAAATAGCTAACGCAATCCTTTTCATACTCATCTATGATTTAAATGTTACTATTCCCAAAATTAAGAAAAAAGTAATATAATAAACCATTGCGATTGTTTAATTATGACGAGATATAACAGCTAAAAATTATAGGCGACTCCAATTCCTAACATTTCTTTGAATTGAACTTTCGGACCTTTTTGTATCCCTTCAGCATTGACACTTTTGACATCATCGTCATATTTAAGTGTTGTATTAACTGTGGCGGATAAAAACTTATTTATCTTCATGCTCAACATTAAATCCCAGTTAATATCAACATTGCCAAAGCTGCTGTCATAAGCCGTATAAAAATCGACGCTGGATATGAGCTTCACATTTTCCATGATTGTTTTCTGTGCTCTGGCTTTCACGTATGCGCCGAATTGCGCTCTGAATTTATCGCCGGGATCTACTCCAAAAGCTCCAATGCTTGATAAATAATCGTCTTGTACAAAAGTCATTTTACCTGCTAAAGGTGAAATATAGACAGAATAAAAATCATTTGGACGGTATTCCATACCGACAGATATGTTTGAATAGGCAGGAGCAAAAAATTTAGAAATATAACGGCTTTTATCAGGATATTTATATCCTTTATAAAATTGTGTTTTAAGATCGCCCATAACGGTATAATACCATTTGTCTGTGGCTTTATACCCTAATTGTGTGGAAAAATCTATTTTATCTGATACCTTCTGTGTTCCATTCGATTCAGTATAAGTCAGCCCGTATTCTAAAGCCAGATTATTAGACCATAACCATTTACCGCTTTTTCGTCTGAGAGAAGCATTCAGATAGCCTGTACCTGCTACTGAATTTTCTCCTCCTGCCGACCAATTGCTGAGTGCAGTCTGTGATAGATTTAACCCTACAACGCCATTCAGCTTATAAACGCCATCTTGCAATTCTTCATCATTATTTTTAGCCTCAATAATATTCGCAAAAAACACTACTGATAAAATCAGCAAATAAAATTTTTTCATAAAAAGATATTAATACAGTTCCTACCTAAGTTTCAGGACATCACCTTCAACAGGAACGTATTCATAGTCTTTTTTGTTCATTTTATACAGGTTCTTAACTTTTATACCATAAAGCTGGGATATGCTGTACATTGATTCTCCGATTTGAATGACATGTTCATAGTAAGGTTTATCGGCTTTATTTTTTTTCTTTTGAAAATAAACCAGATCACCTTTTTCCAATGGGAAGTTTTTAGGAACTTCATTGTACTTGCACAAGTCTTTTACATTAAACCCAAATTCAAAAGCAATACTTTCATATGTATCGCCTCGTTCAGCAATTACATAAATCAGATTATGTGTTTTATAAGGAGTATGTTTATAGGTAGGAACATACAATTGTTCCACAACCACTTCTTTAACTTTATCTTTTTCCTTGATTTTTACTTTCTTAGTGTTATTACTGTCATAGTCATAAAGTTCATAATCTTCTATAACCTTAATCAGTTTATTGGCATAAGCCTTGTCTGTGGCATATCCGGCTTTTTGCAAACCTCTTGCCCATCCTCTATAATCAGTTATATCAAGTGTAAAAAGAGAAGCATATCTCTGTTTACCGGCTATGAACAGAGCATGATCGTCATATGAGTCTTCAACTTTTTTATATTTACGAAAACATTCTTGCTTTAAATCATCATCATGATAAACTTTTCCACCCGTCCAGTCTCTATGGCATTTAATACCAAAATGATTATTTGATTGTTGCGCAAGTTTGCTTTTTCCGGCACCTGACTCAATCAATCCCTGAGCCAAGGTAATACTTGCCGGAATTTTGTATTTCTTCATATGATTAATCGCAATATCTTTATATTGATCTATATAATCGTCATAAATTTTATATCTTTTAGCTTGTGAAAAAACTGAAACAAAAGGTATTGTTACTAAAAAAAATATTAAAAGAAATTTAGACGGATATATTTGTTTGTATTTTTGCACCATAACGAAGACTATTTAACATTTTAATATTTTGCCATTTAGAGTAAGAATGAAAAAGTACGATATAAAAACCATCAATTTAAACACAAAGATATTAATTTACAACTTTGACGAATGTAATAAATCCACAAAAAAACTTATAGAGAAAGCTCAGGATATAGCGCTCAATTCTTACGCTCCTTACTCCAACTTCCATGTGGGCTCAGCTGTACTATTAGCCAATGGAAAGATCGTTACCGGTTCAAATCAAGAAAATGCCGCTTTTCCGGCCGGTATCTGCGCAGAACGCACTGCCATGGCTTATGCAAACTCTAAATATCCGGATATTCCGGCAAAAGCCATCGCAACTGTGGCTTATCAGAATAATGAAATTACAGAAGAAATATGCAGTCCGTGTGGTGTATGCCGACAATTTCTATTAGAAGTTGAATCTAAATTTAATCATCCTCTAAAAGTAATTATGTGCTCTAAAAATAACATATATGAAGCAGCCACCGTCAAGGACTTACTGCCTCTATGTTTCGATAAGAGCAATCTTGACTAGTATATACTTCTAAAGTTATTCAGCTCGTTAGTCAAAGTTTTGGATTTACCGTCTGTAACTTCGTCTAAAATTTTCCAGAAATTCTCTCCATGATTCATTTCTTTAGTGTGACAAAGTTCGTGCAATATGACCAAATCGATAAGGTAATCGGGTAAGAGCATACATCTCAAAGATAAATTGATATTCTTGTGAGAGGAGCAACTCCCCCATCGTGTCACGCTCTTATTTATTTTTACATTTGAATATTCAAACTGATATTTTTGCGCAAAATATTTGACGCGAATTGGCAATATACGTTGAGCTTGGATTTTAAGCTGTTGATCTATGATAGCACGCAGTTTAAGTTGAGTGCTCTCGTCTTCATATATGGTGTTTTCAGGACATAAAATAATTAATTGCCCTTGGGTAAGTTTATGGTAATAATTTTTATAAGAACTTTCTTTTATGATCACATTAAAGCATGACAAGTTAAGTTTCGATGCGGGACTAAGTATATTATTCGGAGATTTGTCTTTCAGCTTCATCAATCTTGAGCGCATCTGATTAATGACATCCTCAAGTTCTTTCTGTTTCATCCTCGCCGGATGTGTGATACGGAAATAGCCATTGCGATAACGTGCCGTGACTTTCTTAGCTCTATTATTACTTATTAATAAGATTTCACCTAATTGAGCATCATTTATTTTCATCTTTATCTAAATAATAAAAGCCAAATTTTCATGCAACAGAAAATTCAGCTTTCAATGTATGATTAGGAATATGTTATTTCTTCTTTCCGGAGTTTTCTTTCAAAAATACCTCTAATGCGGCAGTCATTGAGGTAACTCCTTCACGGGGTGCTTCACAATCAAGTCTTAATCCTGCATCTATAACAGCTTTGGCGGTTACAGGTCCAAAAGTGGCGATTACTTTATCACCCTGTACAAAATTAGGCGCATTCTTCAATAACGATGTTATACCTGTAGGGGTAAAGAATACCAACATATCGTATGACATAATTTCTTCTTCAGTAATATCATTGCTTACAGTCCGATACATAATTGATTTGCTATAATCAATTTTCTTATCATCCAAAATTGATGTTATATCGTCCTGATGTACATCGGATACAGGAACCAAAAACTTCTCTTTATTATGTTTTGCGAGAGACGATCCCAATCCGTCCATTTTACCCGTAGCACTAAAAAAGATTTTGCGTTTACGATATACTATATATTTTTGAAGATATAAAGCAACAGCTTCGGAAATACAAAAATATTTCATTGTTTCAGGCATAGTTATACGCAGGTTTTCACAAAGCTTGAAAAAATGATCAATAGCTATTTTTGCAGTAAATACTATAGCAGTATAGTCAAGTATATTAATACGTTGTTGCCTAAATTCTTTAACATCAATCCCTTCTACTCTGATGAAAGGTTTGAAATCCATTTCAACGCCATATTTCTCTGCAATATCGAAATACGGAGACTTTTCTGTTTTAGGTTTAGGTTGCGAGATTAATATCTTCTTTATTTTCAATGCCATAATATAACACTAAATAAATCGGTTTTATACAAATACATCAAACCTACTCCTAAGAACAGGTAAGGAATAATTTCTACGCTGCAAAGGTAGGCAATCAAGAACAAAAAGTTAAACTTTTCTTTGACAAAATATCTTATTATTTGGACAAAAAACATTGTAAGCGATAATACGAACAAAACCAACATAATGCCGATAACATATATATGCCAATATTCCAAATAAATAAGTAATAAAACGGGGAAAAAGAATATAATGCCTAACGTTTCAAATATCCTTAGATTTGTTTGAGTTAGAACTTGCCCAATGTTCTTGAGATCGAAAATATATCCAAATAATTTATAGAATAAAAACTTAAAGGCAAAAAATAATAGAATAAGAACGATAAATGAAAGTATCGTAATTAAAGGTGAATCGTCATATACAGGAGGTATATATTCAATAAATGAATCGTAAATGCAAAAAGATATAAGTACTACAGCCTGAATTAATAAGAAAATTGACAGACCTATTTCTCTACTTGTTCTTTCGTACGAATCTTCATGCTTCTGTCGCAAAAACAACACAACCAACATGTTTTCTTTTAAAAATCCTAAATTACCCTTGAATATACGGGCAAATATCATAAAACATAGAAAGAAAAATACGAAAACACTGTCTGACTGAGCTAAACTGGAAGGAAGTGGTTCTCCGTAGTATCTTGAAATTTTGGATACTTTTTCCATAACAGATTCGGTATTATCTACACGCTGTTGTGTTAAGGAATCTGTTAAGGAAACGGAAATTGAATCTTTAACTTCTGATATAGAGTCTTTATATAAGTATGTTCTTACACTATCCAGATTCTCCTGGTTTACGTTGTGCATTCGAGTAAAAGTTCTTACAAAATTAACGACTTACAGATTAAATTCTTTTTTCAGGCAATCCACAAAATCAAGTTTTTCCCATGTAAACAGTTCAACTTCTCTTGTAATGCCTTCTGGATTGTAACGAGACTTGAATATTTTTTTCACAACTTGAGGCTCACGTCCCATATGCCCATATGCTGCAGTTTCTGTATATATCGGGTTACGCAGTTTTAATCGTTGTTCAATTGCTTTAGGTCTCATATCAAATATAGCTTCTATTTTTTTTGCAATCTCACCATCAGAAATAGACAACTGACTCTTTCCGAATGTATTGACATATATGTTCATGGGCCTTGCTACACCGATAGCATACGAAACTTGTACCAAAACTTCGGAAGAAATGCCTGCTGCAACCATATTTTTTGCAATATGGCGAGCTGCATATGCTGCAGAACGGTCAACCTTGGAAGGGTCTTTACCAGAGAAAGCACCACCACCGTGGGCACCTTTACCTCCATAAGTATCTACGATTATCTTACGCCCTGTCAACCCAGTATCGCCATGAGGTCCACCTATAACAAAACGTCCGGTAGGGTTAACAAAATACTTAATCTTATCCGTAAAGAGACGCGCGATATCTTCTCTGACCTTATATTTTTTTTCAATACGTGGGATCAAAATATTTATTATATCCGTTTTTATCTTCTCCTGCATCGTTGCGTCATCAGCAAAATCATCATGCTGAGTCGAAATGACAATTGTATCTATTCGTAAAGGCGTACCATTATCATCATACTCAATTGTTACTTGCGATTTTGCATCAGGACGAAGATAAGGCATTAAATACAATTCATTTTTTCTGATTTGAGCGAGTTCAATAAGCAGCGCATGTGACAGATCAAGTGCCAAAGGCATGTAATTTTCAGTCTCGTCTGTTGCATATCCAAACATCATTCCTTGATCGCCTGCTCCTTGCTCCATTGGATCAACTTTACCGTCAACGCCTCTGTTTATATCGTCTGATTGTTCATGTATAGCAGATAACACTCCGCAAGAACGTGCCTCAAATTGATATTCACTCTTAGTATAACCTATTCGCTCTATAACATTACGGGTCGTTTCCGGAATATCAATATATGCGTTTGATCTTACTTCCCCTGCCAAAACAACTTGTCCTGTGGTAACAAGGGTTTCGCACGCTACTTTTGAGTTGGCGTCATATGCCAAAAACTCGTCCAATATAGAGTCGGATATCTGATCGGCTACTTTATCGGGGTGACCTTCCGAGACTGACTCGGATGTAAATAAATAGCTCATTTCTAATAAATTTACATTAATATATTAATCCGGAAGGTATAAGTATGTTTGTGTAACATGTTTTTAGCATTATTTTCATGTGGTTGCAAGCATACAAATCCATCCACTTAGTTTATGCAAAGTTATAACTTTTCAATTAATAAAAACCTTTTATAATGAAAAAAGCATTCTTAATTTAAAGAATGCTTTTTTTTTACGTGATAAATTAATATATCATTTATTCATATAATCAAGAATTTGTTTACCGGTAGCATCATCGGGAGCTATTTCCAATAATTTTTCGGCATACATTTTCGCATTGTCTTTATCTTCGGTTTTCTTTTTAGCATCGAATTGATAGAGGTAATAGATTGCAAAATAACGATATGCTTCAATCACCGGTTTTTGATTATCTTTCTGATCAGCATCTTTAGTTATAATTTCTATCACCTTTTCATAATATGGGTTAGCCAAACCTTTAGTCAAATCTTGATCAATCAATGAATTTACATTTGCTCTCCAATAATAGCCCAAATAACTATCTGGCATCATATTTACCAATTTTGCAAAAGCGGTATCGGCTTTAGATACGAATTTTTGTAATTCAGATTGAGTATTAGCAATAGAGTCATTCAAATTTGTATTACCAGCGGTCTGGGCTTTCTTTAACTCCGCCAATGAGCGAGCAATTATGCTTCCACCTCTATAATAATAACTTCCCATTTGCAGATAGTCTCCATTTTCAGCTTTATCTCCCTGAACATCGATATATTTCTGATAAATATCTCCTGCTTCCATATATTTACCTTCTTTAGAAAGTGTAGAAGCTATATCTTTATAAATAGATACTTTTTCAGGATCCATTTTAATTGCTTTTTCGTATTCATCCAATGCTTTGCTGATGTCGTTTTTTTCTTTCAATATATTGGCATACGTAGTATAGTCCTGAACAAGATATTTTGTTGTATCTGTTTCAAGAGGTAAACTAAAGAATTTTTCAGCCGCCATTTCAGCTGCATCATAGTCTTTAGTGTCATTATTGCTATACATAAGTAAACGATACAGAATTCTGTTGTTAGGGTCTTTAGCAAGTCCTTCATTGATTGCTTTTTTAGCTTCATCATAATTCTTATTAAAATAAAGCGATCCGGCATAACGTACCATATCTGTAATTGTATAATCGCCTCCTGCAAAATATGCTTTGTATGATTCGATTGCCTGAGGATAGAATCCTGTATGGTAAGATAATTCAGCTAAATATTTATTAGCAATTGCATAATTTGGATCGATTTCCAATACTTTTTTCAGCATACTTGATGCTGTGGAAGGACTAATTGTCTCATATACTTTGGCTCCTTTTATATAAGCCAAAACAAAACTCGGATCGAAATTTATTGCCTGATCGTATTGTGCAGCAGCTTCACCAATTTTATTAGCTTTAGCGTACATATCACCTTCGCAGATATAAATCAGTGGTGACTTTTTATCAACTTTACGTGCTTCATCCAGCATTTTAGCTCCATCTTCAGGCATACCTGATTGATAATATGCATTTGCAATTTGCAACAAAACAGAAATATCTTTTTTAGCTGTTTTTTGAATGTCTTTCAGAGCTTTGCTTAATTCTTTTGGGTCTGATTTATAGTTTAATTTCGCTAATCCGATGGCACAATATATTGATTGAGGGTTAGCCGCAATACCTTTTTCATAATTAGCTTTTGCTTCGTCTGGCTTGCCTTCATTCAGTGCAATTTCTCCTAAATAATAATAAGATAAATCAGGCTCTTGTTGTACAGACTTCAAGAAAGTCTCTTTTGCTAATTTATTCTCGCCCAAGCTATAATAATCAACCCCGCGGTTATTTTGTGCTAAAGCTGAAATACAAATCATAAAACTCAATATTGAGCTAAATAGATACTTCATGTTCATATTTTCTTTGATTTTTATTATAATTATTAAAATATATTACTGTTATTTATCGGTAACATTAACCAGACGCCAAGGCCTATTAGCTGGCAATAATCCAGCCTTAAGTATGATCCGTTGACCTCTGTCGCCAGCAACAAAGTTAACAAATCCAGATGTTAAACCACCACTGGCATCTGTTATAATCATATAAATGTCACGAGTAAGCGGATAACCTCTTTCAGGATTTAGTTTAGAATTTTCACGCCAAGCCTGTTCTAAAGCTAACTGATAGGGAAACGGTCTGAAACTGTTTTCAGGTCTTGCCTGTTCAGCTCGGCTGACAGCCATAACCTTTATTCTATCTATGAAACTAAGGTTTGTTGAATCCGATGGATTGCTAATCCAATTGACACCGATAATACCCATAGCATTAGGGTTAGCAGCAACATATTCTATAACTTTGCGATTAGGCATATTATCTCGGATATCTGTTGTCTCAACATCCGGCAATATAGCTTTAACATTATCCGACATTTGCTCTCCACAGCATATAGAATCGTTAATATATTTAACAGTACTCGAATTGGGACTATCAAAAACTACTGATATATTTCCTAATTTTGATTGCGGGTCAATTTCTTTCCACGTACGAATCTTACCGGTAATTACATCTTTTAAATTTTTGATTGTGATCAAACTATCCATATTTGATTTATTCACAATTAAAGCGATACCATCTATAGCTATTTTCTGAATGCGGACACGTTGATTACGTTCTTTAATCACATTTATTTCGTTGGCTGAAAGCTCACGAGTTCCGATTATCAGGCGTAAACTATCTTTCATTAATAAGTCATATACAGTGTAATTACTCGCGTATGTTGGTATAATTGCCGCATCTTTGTTTAATGCTTCAAAAACATTTATTTCTTCTTCTATTATAGGAGCTAAACATTCATCAACAGCTATTTCAGCTACTCCGCTTGTTAAAGTATCTGTCCTTATTGTACGGCGATCGCACGAATTTAGAAACAAAGTTATCAGTAATATATATGCGATAATAAAATTCATTTTTTTCATATGCTCAAGTATTTCGTTATTTTATTATAGAATATGATTTATGAGTTTTTCCACAAACGATATCCCCGATATAAACCATATACTGAAAATAATATCGCAATAGCTATGCAAACACTTTTGGGAATAGTGCTGTGTTCCTTAAATAACGGAGAAAATACAAGCAGGTATGCTATTCCAAGGTAAAAGCAAACCATCACTATTCCCCATACCAATTTAAATGAAAATTTACTTTTTTTATTCTCCATGATTTTATTTCTTTTTTGAAAAAGGAAAGAGAAGAGGTAAGATATTACCAACTTCTCTTTCTAAAACTTTATTATTTTGTTTAAGTAAACGTAATAATTTAATAAAAATTTTAGTTCAACTTGAATATTACCGGTAATGTGAAATACACAGGAACATTACGTCCGTTTTGCTTACCGGGTATCCATTTTGGCATAGCTTTTACAACACGTACAGCTTCTTTATCACATGAAGAATCTATACCTCGCAATACTTGAACATCTGAGATTGTACCGTCTTTCGTTACAACGAAACGGATGGTAACACGTCCTTGAATACCATTTTCTTGCGCTATAACAGGATATTTTAGATTATCTCTGATAAACTTTTGCATTTCGACTTCTCCTCCAGGGAATGAAGGCATCTGTTCTACTGTGACAAATGGTTTATCATCAACAATTTTTTCTTCAATAACAACTTTATGTTTGTCAAGTTCAGCGATATCTATACCAAATTTATCATCTGTACCTTTGATATCTTGAACTGAAACTTGCAGCTTAGAGTCAATCACTTGTTCTTGTGTCTTCATCCTGTCATTATCAGTCACTTCCTCGTCTTTTGCAATAACGGGAGGAACAAACTGAATCGTAGACTTCAACGGCGGAGGTGGTGGTGCTACTTCTTGTTGAATGATATTTTCTTTTGGAACTTCCTGAACTTCAATCTTAGACAACTCCACAGTATCTTCCATTGGACCAAGGTTTTCTTTGTGCGTAAGTTCTTTTACAGCACCTATCAACAAAGGCAATAATGATACTATTCCAACAATCACTACTACTACGATGAATGCAACGATATGCCGTTTTCCTGAAGATTGACGCAATCTGTATGCTCCATAAGTTTTATTACGTTCAGAAAACACCATGTCACACCATTCGCCAGAATCTATATTTATATTTTTTCCCATAGTTAAATTCTCCTCTGTTTAGTGTGATTATTTTTTGGGAGCTAGATTTACAGCACCATAAGCACCTCTGGTCTTATAGTTTTCTATTAAATACTTATCTCCGTCAGTGATATCTACAATAGCGTACTTACCCACGCTACAGATTTGCATTTCGTCCAAGGCATCCACAAGATTTTTGTAAGAGCATGCATCTGTCGGTTTTATAACTACAGTCAAAGCATTTACATCTCCTTTTATCTTATTAGATTTCTCTTTGAACTCTTCTTCAGTCATTGATTTATTATTCTTGCGGTCAAGTTTAAGCTGACGCATCGCATCAACTGCGTCACGGTTACGCTCAAGTAAAATAGAACGCAATCCATCGTTATTTTCATTCGATGAATATTGTGTCTCTTTTAATGTTGTGTAATCAGTATATGCATCTTCATCTAACTTGCCAAAATAGTAATAAACCTTGTTATCTTCTCCCAACAAAAGAGTGACTGCTCTCGACTCTTTTACTTTGGGTTGCTCATTCTCTTCAGTTTTCTGATCTGTAGGCATCGCAATATCCATAACCTGAGGTTTTGATAACGTTGTACAGAACATAAAGAAAGTAATGAGCAACATATTCATGTCTACCATTGGTGTAAAGTCAACTCTCAGGGTCTGCTTTTGCGGTTTTCCCTTCTGATGTTCACCTCCACCGGTTTCTACACTTGCCATATTCTTACTTTTTTATTTTTCTTTGTTATTAAAACCCTGCAGGCATACCTTTAAGAGTGGTTACAAGACTATAACGATTAGCTTTTACATCAACCAAAGTTTTCATAACTTTACTTACCAACGGGTAAGGTGTCATTTGGTCTGCTTTAAGCGTAATCTTTAGACTTTCATCCAGTGCCCTAGCATTCACAATCCAACGCGCCAACTGATTATTAACGCTATCGGTTGGAATACCACCAACTTGTTTCATAGCTGCATCTTGTTCACTCATAGGCAAATCCATTACTGCTGCAAGTCTATTCATCGGAGCACCTATATACGGTTGCTCAAGGAATGCTTTTTTCTGTTTTGCATTAAGGGAAACGCCATATTCAGCTGACATCCTATCAAGTGCATCCATACGAACTTTCTCGTTATCTATATTTACATAGACTTGTCCTTTCAAATCAATCAAAATATTTATAACGTCGTAATCGGGCACTTTGATCTCCATTACCGAGGCAGGCGTATTTACTTGAACGGGTGCCTGAGGTAAGAATGTAGATGTCAACATGAAGAAAGTAAGCAAGAGCACAGTAACGTCACTCATCGCAGTCATGTCGATGAATACATTCTGTTTTTTTGGCTTAACTTTTGACATATTATTCTTTTTTCGTATTTATTTTTCTTTATATATCAAGCCTCTGATGAGACCTGAAAACTGTTTACAAGAAATGTGTTTAACAATAATTATTTTGCCAAACCACCGTGTTTGTCAACAAATGTTTGTCCTATTGAGAAACCGACTTCATCAACAGCATTAGTCATATCTTGTATTCTTCCAGAAAAATATGTATAAGAAATAATTGCCAAAGCACCTGTACCGATACCCATCGCTGTATTCATCAAGGCTTCTGAGATACCTACTGCAAGAGCTGTAGAGTCAGGAGCGCCTTCGTTACCCATGGCTTGGAATGATTTAATCATACCCAATACTGTACCGAATAGTCCCATCAATGTACCTAATGTAGAGATTGCAGCTATTATGTTTAGGTTTTTTTCAAGATACGGAAGTTCTAGTGTAGTTGCTTCTTCGATTTCATTTTGTATAAGCTCAGCTTTACCTGAATTATTCAAATCCGAGATGCTTTCTACATCTTTATATCTGATCAAACCTGCTTTAAGAATGTTAGCAACTGATCCTTTCTGTTCATCGCAAAGTCTTGAAGCACCATCAATATCGCCGTTTTCAAGTTTTGCTTTAGCTTCAAGTACAAATTTTGCAGTTTTACCATTGCCACCGGCTCTGTTTAGAGCGAATGCTCTTTCGACTGTAAGACATAATACGGTAAGCAAAAGAGTGATAACGATAGGAATTACATAACCTCCCTGATATAATACCGCAAAGTAGTGACCTGGCAGAGGATGTCCTTTCTCGTCAAAACCGCTTGGGCTACCACAAACGCCAAAGAAGAAGGCAAACGCAACGATTGCGCAACCTAAGATAATAAAACCGGCTGAAGCTCCTTTTGATCTTGCTTTAGATTTTTTAGTTTCCATAGTGATAATAATAAATTAGTTTCAAATTGTTTATTAGTTATTTATATAATTAATTATTAATTTTTTTTATTTCTGTAAATTTAAAATCTACGTATAATATTACAATTTTAGCATACAAATATACAAATCCATTTCCTTTTATAACGTATTTAGCAATCTAAAATTGTATTATGTAAACCTAGTATATGCAGGATTTTCAAGTGTCTGTCTTTTTTTAGTAGATATTGGACAAAATAATCTTAGCTTATAAAATAGCACGGTATAATTTATAATTCACTTAAGTTCAGTTAAATATTTTTTATTTATAAAGAGAAGATATGCTATTAATTTGCTAACAAAAATAAAATATTACAGATTGATAGTTTATTAAAAATTTATAAAAATAAATTTCCTAACATAAACATAATGCATCATTGAGAGCGATAACGGCTTCGTTATAATATTCTCGTTTTATAACAAACTGCATATTCACTTGACGCAATGATTGTCCAAAACTCTCAATATTGATATTTCTTTCATATAAAGCTTTTGATGCCTTATATAAAAAGCCCGGAACGGCGATATTTGTACCCATCACACTAACAATCGCTACTCGCAGGACTAATACCTGATAAAAATTACCCTCGAGATTAGATATAAGTTCTCTCGATTTATAATTATCCCAGATGACCATTGTTATGGAGTTTGCATTGGTTGATTTCAGAATATAACTGACACCATATTTTGCAAATATCTGCATTATACGCAAATCAAACCCCACCTCTCCGACCATCATCGGATCATGTATCTCTACTGCTAACACTTTATTGGTTCCCGAAACAATTTCTACTTTAGGTATAGAGGAAATATATTCTTTTGTTATTAAAGTACCGGGATGTTCGGGTTCAAAGGTGTTCTTTATACGAATATTAATGTTGGCAAGTTCCAAAGGTTTAGCGGCTTTAGGATGAATGGCCTCCATACCAATATCTGCTAACTGATCGGCAACCACAAAATTTGTGTACCCCACAGGTACAACTTTATCTACACCGACAATATTCGGATCAGCACTTGACAGATGATATTCTTTATGTATGATAGCCTCATCTGCTTTCACTTCTACTGCTATTTTACTAAATGTTACTTCAGTATAACCTCTGTCAAAGGCTCGCATTATTCCTTCAACACCTTTTGTATATCCTGTTGCTACACACAGTTGCTTGCTGAAATCTATATCTTTAAAGGCACGATGAATCCGCTCATCAATGGTCAAAGGCAATGAGTCATTAAATCCGCATAAGTCAATATACCTTGATGATATTCCATTATTATGCAATATATTCACAGTATTCCACGCAGAATGTGCCTCTCCGATCGAAGCCAATATCTCACGTGCAGCTAAACATATATCTTCAGGGTTCACATAACCCGAAGCCATAACCTTACTTAAACTGTAAAGCATGGTTTTAGCCTGTTCAACACGGTAAGTAATAAACTCCTTTGCTTCCGTTATATCAAGTCCGAGATCTTTAAAACCATCGTTTATATGCAACAGTCGCTGACATAAGCTGTCTAAACCAATACTGTAATCGGCATTTTCAAGAAACTGTACATAAACCCCTGGCTCACCGGTCTTTTTGTGTTCAAGCAGCCAGTTGGTTACATTATTATAAGCCGATACCACGAATATACGATTGTATAACTCTTCGGGTTTACGACTTCCCTTGATGACATTATTTAAGACATCATCAAATTTAGACATTGATGTACCGCCAATCTTTTCTACTGTTAGCATTTTGTTATGTAAATATAGATTTCAACAACACAAAAATAATAAAAATCAGCAATAACACTTAACTTAAAATCTTTTTTCAAACCATTTACTTGTCAAATATCCATACAATAACCAATAATTATATCGCAGCAACATATTTATTGGATTGAAGCATTAAGACCGAAAATATTAACTTTGCATAGAAAAAAAATCTCAAACTGCCAACTTATTAATTATGCATATCGATATACTGACCGTATTGCCTCAAATGTTCTCCGGTGTGATTGACAGCTCGATTCTAAAGAGAGCGCAGGATAAAGAACTTGTAACGATTGAAGTACATAACCTCAGGGAATATTCAAAAAATAAACACCGTCATGTGGACGATTATCCTTTCGGAGGTGAAGCGGGTATGGTCTTACAGATTGAACCGATAGACAATGCAATAACGGCTTTGAAAAAGTTGAGAACTTATGATGAAATAATTTATACTTCGCCCGACGGAGAAGTATTTAATCAGCAAATTGCCAATCAGATGTCTTCATACAACAACATTATAATTCTCTGCGGACATTATAAGGGAATTGATTATCGGATACGTGAGCATCTGATAACCCGTGAAATATCTATTGGCGATTATGTGCTTACGGGAGGTGAGTTAGCGGCGGTTGTCATGACTGATGCAATTGTGCGATTGATACCCGGTGCAATCGGAGACGAACAGTCTGCGCTATCCGACTCTTTTCAGGATAATCTTCTTGCTCCGCCTGTATATACCCGCCCTGCCGATTATAAAGGATGGAAGGTACCCGAAATATTATTATCAGGGCATCAGGCGAAAATTGATGAATGGAAATTACAACAAGCAATGGAAAGGACTGAAAGGCTTCGCCCTGATTTGCTGAAAAAATAATAGATAAGCTAAAATCCTTAAAGCTAACTCTTTATTTAAAGATGGGTTTCTAATTGCGACATTGCAAATACAGTTCAAATACAATGATTTAACAATGTTAAATAGTTGAAACAAATTACATTAAAAAATTAAACCGATAAAAAAAATTCTCTATTTTTGTTAGACAAGTTAAAATTCAGTTAAATTTTAATAGAGACATATCATGAAAGAAAAAATTGGGACTAACGCCGGAATCATCTGGAAATATTTGGATGAATCTGGCAAAAAGAATTTGAAGGAAGTAAAAAAAGCAACTAAACTGAGCGAAAAAGACATGTACGCGGCATTAGGCTGGTTAGCGCGTGAAGGTAAAATTGCTTTTAATGAACTCAAAGAAGACATTGAGGTTGTGCTTTTATAACAATATGAACAAAATATATTAAAGGCGGTTATTACAGAAATAATCGCCTTTATTTATTCATGCACTGATCATTCAGAATATTTTTCGGTACACATGGCAGTAAGGTGTAGTACCTTTGTGTTCATAATATTGCTGATGATAATCTTCAGCTTTCCAAAAAGTTGAAACAGGTTTAAGCATTGTGGCAACCTTATAACCTTTGTCAGACAATATATGTATATATTTCTCAGCTATCTGCTTCTCGTTATCATCACTGTAGAATATACATGATAAATATTGAGGACCTATATCCGGACCTTGACCATTGGTTTGTGTAAAATCATGAGTTTCAAAAAATAGTCGTACTAAATCTTCATACGAAGTTTTAGTATCATCATACTCAACTTCAGTCGTTTCCAAATGCCCCGTATTCTTTTCACAAACCTGCTTATAAGAAGGATGATCTACATGTCCACCCATAAAGCCCACGGCTGTATGTTCAACACCTTTCGCCTTCATAAAATAATATTCAGTCCCCCAGAAACAGCCTGATGCAAAATAAGCCTTTTTAAGACTATCTTTCTTTTCTGGTATAAACTTCATTGATATTGAGTTTACACAATGACGGGTATTTTTGGGAGTAAAGCCTTCGCCAAAAAACACATGTCCAAGATGAGCACCACAATTAGCACAGATTATTTCGGTACGAATACCATCAATATCGGGCACCTTTTTAACCGCTCCTTTTATTTCATCATCGAATGATGGCCATCCGCAATGCGAATCAAATTTATCGGACGAACGATAGAGCGGAGCTCCACAACGCTTGCAAACATAGGTTCCGGCTCTTTTATTATTCACATATTCTCCCGTAAATGGTCTTTCAGTGCCTTTATGAAGAATCACATTTTCTTCTTCAGGTGTCAGTTTATTATAATGCATAACTTTATCCTCCTTAACATTTTGCGCTTTTGCACAAGAAAACTGCACCAAAGCGATTATTATATATATAAAAAAATTCGATTTCATACTTTATTATTATATATCAACAAACCTATAAAACTTTTGTTCCATTCACATTTTACAAGTTAAAATAGAAAATGAAAAATAATTAAAGTTACTAACTTCACATACTTTTTTGAAATCGAAGATAGTTCTTCAAAAAGAAAACTTTTATAAGTAAATATCCTATTAAGATTTCTTCATATAATAGATAAATAAATTACAAAAAATAGAAAACTAAATAATGAAATCCGGCATAAACAACTTAACTGAAGGAAACATATTCAGTAATCTCCTGCGTCTGGCTCTACCGCTCATGGGAACCAGTTTTTTACAGATGGCTTATACCCTGTTAGCTATGTCTTGGGTCGGCAGATTAGGAACGGTTCAACATCCTGAAATAGCCACGAAAGCAGAAGCTGCAATCGGTGCGATAGGAATGCTACTATGGCTCACTTCTTCTATTGCCTATCTGGCGATGATCGGGGCAGAAGTATCGGTAGGGCAATCTATCGGAGCTAAGAAAATTAAGCGTGCCGCTGCTTTTGCTTCGCAAGCAACAACAGTAGCAATTACATTCGGGCTAATCTGGGCTATAATACTAATTTCATTTGCCCCTCAAATACTTTCTTTCTTTAAACTTGCTCCGGATATTACAGCAGAAGCGGCACGTTATATGCGCATCATTGTTATATGTTTACCTTTTCAGTTTATGTCGTATTGCTTTGCCGGCGTTTATAACGGAGCCGGACGCAGTTCTGTTCCCTTCCGTAATAACGCATTCGGTTTGATTTTGAATATGATAGCCGATCCTTTATTGATGTTTGTTTGCGACCTTGGATTACATGGAGCGGCCATCGGAAATGTGATCTCACAATTGTTTGTTTTCGCATTGTTCTGTTATCAGATCAAAGGGCGGAGTTCAATCCTAAACAATTTTCATTTCATCATACGTCCACGATGGACTTTTTTGAAGAAAATCCTGTTTTTAGGCACACCTGTTTCAATGATGAACTCAATCTATGCTTTCATCAACATCAGTCTGGCACGTGTGGCTTCAACATTTGGTGGTCATATCGGATTAATGACGCAAACCACCGGCGGACAAGTCGAAGCTGTAACATGGAATACTTCGCAAGGGTTTTCAACCGCATTGAGTGCATTCATTGCTCAAAACTATGCGGCAGGAAAAATTGAAAGGGGGTATAAAGCCTATACTTATGCGCTCAGGTTACTGATAGTTTTAGGTATCATTGTCAGCACGGCATTCATATTTTTCGGTAAACAAATATTCAGTGTTATCATTCCTGAAGAAAATGCCATACATGCAGGAGCTGTTTATCTTGGCATCATCGCTTTTTCTCAAATATTCATGATGCTCGAACTCACCACACAAGGTATGTTTAACGGAATAGGTCGCACGGTTGAACCCGCTTTTATTAGCATCACACTGAATGCTCTGCGTATTCCCCTCGCCTATTATATGGCTTCACAGATGGGAATAATCGGAGTTTGGTGGGCAATCACGATATCATCTATTTGCAAAGGGGTTATCCTGCCCGTCTGGTTCACAATCGTATATCGTAAATTAAAAAGAAAACAA
>CALYPL010000016.1 GCA_945273835.1 uncultured Dysgonomonas sp.
CAATATTTTTCTTTACACCAAACTGCTCAACATAAGGATTCGGATTGTTTTTACAGCTTCCGCGCACATCGACTGTGTATATACCGGCTTCTAAACCCATGAACGTATAGCTGTATTGATTGCCCTCTTGGGTAGCTTTTTTCCAGATAAATGGTGGTGGTGTATCGCTCAGATAAACTCTGAACTCTACATTAGTGAAACTGCCGTTCTCGATATCGGCTCCGTTGGCCACAACTTTGATCTGACCGTTATCGCCACATGGCGAATCTTGGGTAGTAACTGATATCTTTATGTTTCCGCAGGTGGGGATGTCGGCCAATGCGTATTTAGGCAAGCTGAGCAGCATTAGGCTGAGCATAAGTGTATGCAACGCTTTGGCGACGTTGGTTTTGATTGTTGTCATTATATTGTTCTTTTTGTTGTTTTATTGTCGCAAGTTCGAGTTAGTCTTTGACGCAGCGTACGGTGTACGTGCCGGATAGCAGACCGCCAATGGACAGGCCGGGGCTATGGTTGCCTATGTCTCCGAGGATGTACATGCTCCTGTCGGACCGAATGATGCCAAGGGTGATCCATCCGTTATAATTGATCAGGTAGCGGCTTGAGGGCTTATAGTGTTCGGGGGATTGATTCCATGTTTCGATAAATTCGGTATAGGTCAGAAGGTGGTAGGTCTGATGGAGACCGATTTCCTGAAAGCCGTCTTTGCATATGGTTTCTGCCTCTTCGGCGCGTCCTTCTTTGTCCTGACAGTAGAAGGTGTATTGTTTGCCGGGGGTTTTGTTGCTGTTGATGTCATAGAGACATGCTTGGGATATACAGGGGGGGGAGAGGCGTACCCATTGTTTTTCTTTCCAAAGGTACGTGCCTTCGCATAGCCCGTGTTTGTTATCGGTGGTCAGGTTATAGACCAATAGTCCGGTATGTTGTTTTTCGTCTTCTTTTTTGGTGCTGCCATTGACGTAGCTCGCTTTATGTTTGAGCATCGGAAAGAGTAATCCGGGGTCTTCGAGGTAGACTCGGGGGAGGGCCAATCCTTTCGTGGAATTGGCATTGATGGAGTCGTTTTCTTTTAGGTCTAAAAGGGCGCCGGGATTGGCGTTGACTTGGGAGCCTATGGTAACCTGGGATTGTGCCGGACGCCACGAGATTATCAGAAGGGCCAACATGGCGAGTATATGAATTGTTTGTTTGGTCTGGATAAAAGGTTTCATTTGATTCGTATTTTACGGGTTATTCATGAACGCAACGCAAAGCGCCTAATGTTTCTCTACCTGGATTAGACTGAGGCTCCTTTATATTGATATATTTATCAGTAAAGTATAATATTGGTACACATTGCTCAATGTTATCTTGATTATAGTTATAGGTTGGCCTTGCAAATGTTTTAGAAGTATGATATAAACCAATATTACCATTTTGATTGTTCGGATAATAACCAATATTGTAATTAGGATTTTTAAAAATCCATCCATTGTTATACGTACCTCCATAATTGAGGGGATGTGTAGCTGTATTATTGAAAGTTGCTGATGCTTCCTGACCGACACTGCCATTTTCAAGAAATGCTCGAGAATTAAACCAAGGCGAAAGGCCATTTATAAAATAAGGTACACGCCATCCTTTTGGACATGGGTCAAAATAGGTTTTCTGACCCTGATAATCCCAAAGATAATTATTCTGATATAACAGGTTTTGAAATTTAAGCGTATAATCATATGCAGACGTATACCAATCCTTGCCATTATTCGATGTATAAATAACCATAGGATTAAAGATCGCATTTGCTAAATTAAAAAGTTCTGTATTTATTTTTTTTAAAATACTATTAGATAGGGGTTTATTTCCATTCTTAGCATCATAAATGTTTTGAGAAGCATTTGTATTGAAGTTAGCTATACCGGGATAAGGGTCTTTACGTCCCCACTGATAAAGCAGACCAATGGATAGTTTATCTCCGGGGACACTGCTTAATGCTCCTAAATTCCGATCCATGAAAACTGCACTTTTAGTTGAAAAACCATTATTATATCGGTATATCAAGCCCTGATTAACTCGAAATGCGTTATTCGGAAGTGTATCAGTGATTAAATTAGGATCATAATTGGTATACCAAATATGCCAGTTCCAATAAATTACACCATCTATAGTAAGAGCAATCAAAGCATTACCTCCCGTTGTATCGCATGGGTTATATCGAGGCTCGACTCGAATATATGCGTCTTTATCTTTGCCAATAACTGCCGAAATAGAGTCTTGCTGCAAGAAAAGATGATTATCAACGGAAGATACATTGGAAACCAAACCGGGACTATCTTCCCATAGTAGAACTGCTTTTACGACTCCGGGTCTAAGCTCGGATAATTTCTTGTTCGGAAATGTATTCTTAGATAAAGGAGGCGTTTGGTATTCGGACCAAAAGCGATAGGCTTTTTCTACAGGTATGTCGATGACTGCATTAATAGGGACGATGAATGAGTTAGATTCTGTATCGCCTTTATATACATTCCCTTGTATGGAATTAAGTTCAACCCATAATTGACCATTCCATGTATAAACTCCGGGGCATAAATTGTCGGATTTAGTGAGGTTATATACCGTTAAGCCTCGATGGTAGGCAAGGGAATCTGCATTCATTGCACCTGATTCGGTCAACAAAGGGGTCAGACTTTTTCTATCCTTGAGTTGCACTCGTGGTAATAGTAAGCCTTTATCTGAATATCCATCGGCGGTGTTTTTAATGTCGAGCAATACTCCGGATAATGGTTCTGTTGCTGATCCGATTGTCAATTGTGCTGATATTGGAGATTGAAGGACCACATAAAGCAACATTAGTAGTATTATTCTGAATTTCATATTTACAATTAATTTGGTACTATTCGTTAGTGTCTTTTACACATCTTACAGATGCAGCATAGGCTTGAGAAATATTGACAAAATAGACATATTTAGAAAATTTATATGCAATATTAAGGACCGGCATCTGTGATGATATATTTGCCATTGTAAAAAAATCTCCTTGCGCAACCCAATAATAATTTGAAATAGTACTCTCGGTACCATCTTTGATTATTGATGTTTGGAAAGGATAAAAGCCAATAAAATAGTTAGCATCAGACTTAAAAGAATACCCATATTTATTATAACTTTTGCCTTCCATATATACGCCACTATAATTATCTGTATTAGGCATATATCCCTGTCTTCGGTTAAAAGCTTCCTGATAAAACCAAGGCATCCGATTTAATATCTTAGGTACTCTCCAACCTTGAGGACATGGGTCGAAAGGAGTTTTGTGACCATCCTCATCCCATAAAGCAAAATTCAGATCACGCATTGGATTTGTTTTTTTAAGGTTAGTATACCAACTTTCATAACCATCATTTGAAGAATAAAATATCGTTGGATTATAAATAGTGTTTACTAGATTGAAATTACCAACATAACCGGATGGGACGGGTTTTACCGCAGTTTGATTATTATTGATGATTTGAGTCCCTGAAATGTCATATATTTTGGCTTTATCGCCATACAGGCAAATAGGATCCTTTCTTCCCCATTGATATAAATAACCAAAAGATTCGTCGATGTTAGTAGCATTAGCATTAGCACCCAAATTTCGATCCATAAATACGTAATCTCCACCGGGAGTGCCATTGTTATAATAAAAAACACTTCCACCTCCATCATAATCCGAATACTCACCATATCCACCGTCAACGGAAATATTCATCGGATTATAAGCAGTATACCAGATATGCCAACTCCAATATATTGTACCATCTATTGTAAGAGCGACCAAAGCATTGCCATACGATACCATATCATCGAAAGTGAGCGTTATAGTCGCATTTTTATCAACAGCATTAGATGAAATTGAAATATTTTTAATCAAATTTGGCTGATCTTGCCAAATAAGTTTAGCTTCACACTTACCTGAATTAAATGTCTTGTTTGGGAATGGCTGTGATAATGAAGGTGTTTTATAATTTTCCCAAACTGCATAAGCCTTAATAACCGGAAAAGTAAAAGTCTGGGACTTCCTCCCTTCGATAGGGTAAACCATATAACAATTTGGTAAATACATATTTGGATCAACTTCCTTGTGTGGTTCTTGAAAAGTTCCTGTTTTAATCCGCATATTATAACCTTCTGAACCAGCATGATTATATACCCACTCACTTCCGTTCCATACATAAATGCCAATACCGCTGCCAAATGCTTTATTTACATTCCAAACAGTCAATCCTTTATGGCTTATTTTCAAACCATTATAATCATTGGGTAAATTTAAAGAATCAAACATCGGATATAATTCAGTCTTTCGTGTCAATTGAACTCTTGACAAGCCCAAACCTTTATCAGACGTGGCATTATAACGATCACTATAAGACTTCTTTAAATCCAATAAAGCTCCATCCAAAGGTTCATAAGAGTTTCCAATGGTCAGTTGAGCGTGCACATTAGTAGAACTGTAAACTACTAAAATTAATACAACAATACATGTTGTTGCTCTTTTTAATGAAAACATAGTTGTTTTTAGATATTTGATATAAGTTTAATAATAAGTTTATGATTTATACATCAGAATCTAAAAACGAAATACATTGATAGATTCATTTACGGGTTTCATCCCATCCGATATAAGTATTTTTTGTGCGACTTGAAAGTTTGTTATTTCTTAAAATCTATATTAAAATCTAAATTTTTCTATCATTATTCTACATAAAAAAATACGGTCGAATATCAATCTGCAAACAAGAATCGCAGCAAATAAGTCTGCAAAATTATTCTAAAATTTATGATTGAATATTTCTATAAAAAACTTAAAATCATTATTAAATTTCAATTAAAATTAAGACCATCTATATTCAGACAATCAACTGGATAGCCATTTTCAAACTAAAAAAATAATTTTAAAAACGCAATTAAATTTTACACCACAAAACTAAACCTTTTTTTAAAAGAAAAATTCTTTTTAACTCATATTATACTTTTTATACATTTGCGGAAATTTGTTCGGAATAAATCCGTTTAAATTTAGATAATAGAAAATAATATCAAATTACAATTAGACCTTATATATTGCAGAACTTATTAAACTTTTACACCGACATTGATCAGAGATTTCAGTTAATATAGCATTTATACATTTTAGCTGAGTTGACTTCTTTTATATCTGTACTGTACTTCTTTTTTTTTACATTTGTAATCTCAATAATATTTAATAATTTGCCATTTGCATACTTGCTTTATTCATATAGCCTATATTTGCTGAATGTTGAAAAAGAAAAAATATAATTTTTGGAAACGACTGCATTTCAAATACCGTATCTCAATAATAAATGAGAATACGCTTGAACATATTTGGAAAATTAGAGCTTCAATTTTTTCGGGCGCATTACTAATTTTGCTTTTTGCACTGTTTCTGATCACAATAACATCGGTAATTATAATAACCACACCTATCCGTTATTATTTGCCGGGCTATCTTGATTCAGAAATTCGGGACAAGGCGCTCAAAACAGCAATCAAAGTTGATTCACTTGAACAACAAATCAGATTTCAGAATACATACAATGCCAATATACGTACTATTTTAAGCGGAAACATTAATGTAGACTCGATAAATACAGTCCTTGACACAGTAACGCTGTCTGAAAACGATCCACTTCTACAAAAAACAAAATCGGAAAAAGATTTCGTCAAGAAGTACGAAGAAGACGAAAAATATAATTTATCAGTATTACCACCAACCTCAGCCAATATGCCGATGGAAGGTATTTTATTCTTCAAACCCGTCAAAGGAGTAATCAGCAAGAAATTTGCACCGGAATTAAAAAACTATGGCATCTTAATTAAAATTTCAGGTCAGGAAACCATATCATCCGTACAAGACGGTACTATCATTTACGCTAATTATGATATAAGCGATGGTTATACCATACAAATTCAACATAAAAATGGCTTTGTTTCATTTTACAGGCACGTGGATTCTTTCCTTAAAAATGTCGGAACACGGGTCAAAAGCGGAGAAGCCATTGGAATCATCAATACATATAATAAAAAAGATAAAGAAAATGATAATTTGGAATTTGAATTATGGTATAAGGGAAACCCAGTTAACCCACAGAATTACATTTTCTTCTGACAATAAGATATGAAACGCAAAATAGCAATTTTAGGCTCAACCGGTTCTATCGGCACACAAGCATTGGACGTTGTCCGAAAAAACCCGGATTACTTCGAAATATATGCACTCACTGCCAACAATAATACTGATTTGCTTATCAAACAGGCACGTGAATTTTTACCCGAACAAGTTGTCATAGCCAACAAAGATAAATATCCAGAAGTCAAAGAAGCTTTGAGCGATTTGCCGATGAAAGTATGGGCAGGCAGCGATGCTATATCAGAAGTCGTTACACTTGCACCCATACAGATGGTACTAACCGCAATGGTCGGTTACTCAGGTCTCAAACCAACAATAAACGCCATCAAAGCAGGTAAAGCTATAGCCTTAGCTAACAAAGAAACATTAGTTGTAGCAGGCGAACTGATTACCGATCTGGCTTTAAAACATAAAGCAGCAATATTACCGGTCGATTCCGAACATTCAGCCATATTTCAATGTTTGAATGGAGAAAATGCTCCAATCGAAAAAATATTGTTGACAGCATCTGGCGGTCCATTCAGAAATCACGATATTGAAAGATTAAAAAAAGTTACTACAGCTGATGCTCTGAAACACCCTAACTGGAGCATGGGAGCCAAGGTAACAATAGACTCAGCATCGTTGATGAACAAAGGATTTGAGATGATAGAAGCGAAATGGCTGTTCGACGTTTCACCTGATCAGGTCGAAGTATTAGTACACCCCCAGTCAATCATTCATTCGATGGTACAATTCCGAGACGGCTCGGTAATGGCTCAATTAGGTATGCCTGATATGCGTTTGCCCATACAATATGCGCTCGCCTATCCTGAACGGCTTGATTCGGACTTTCCTCGTGTTGATTTCTTCAAATTAGGCACTATGACTTTTGAAAAACCGGATATGGAACGTTTTCGCAATCTGGCGTTTGCCTTTGAAGCTATCCGCAAACGAGGCAACATGCCTTGCATTTTAAACGCAGCCAACGAAGTTGTAGTGGCTGAGTTTCTGAAAGACAGAGTCGGGTTCCTTCAAATGAGCGATATCATTGAAAAAACGTTGATAAAAACGGGATTTGTATCAAATCCGAGTTATGAAGATTATGTAAATACCGACGCTGAAGCGAGACGTATAGCTTACGAATTGATTAAATAAAAATTACAAGACATAAATTTTAATGGAATCATTTTTAATTAAGGCTTTACAACTAATATTAAGTTTATCAATACTTGTTATTGTACATGAATTCGGACATTTTCTATTTGCCAAACTATTCAAAATCCGAGTAGAGAAGTTCTACCTTTTTTTCGATCCATGGTTTTCAATATTCAAGTTTAAACCCAAAAACAGCGATACAGAATATGGCATCGGCTGGCTTCCGTTGGGAGGATATGTGAAAATATCGGGGATGATAGACGAATCGATGGCTGAGCCTCCAAAATCGTGGGAATTCAGATCAAAACCCACTTGGCAACGTCTGCTTGTCATGGTTGGAGGAGTCTTATTTAATTTTATTCTGGCACTCTTCATCTTTTCTATGATGCTCTTCACGTGGGGAGATACATACGTTCCTTTGAAGAAAATGAAGCACGGAATGGAGTTTTCTCAGGCAGTGAAAAGCGGAGGGTTTCAAGATAAAGACGTACTTGTAAGCGCTGATGGCAAAGACCTGGAAATAAGAGGGAGCGTTCTCGACATGAACACGTTGATGCAATTTATAGATGCCAAAACTGTGGTTGTTGAACGCAATGGTCAACTTATAGAAATCAACCCACCCAAAGGTTTCGGAGACAGCATAATATCTTCTAAAATTGTTCCATACGAAGCTTGGGGTCCGACTTTGGTCGACAGTGTTATGGCAGGCAGCGAAGCTGAGCGCATCGGTTTACAGAAAGGAGACAGCATTACATCCATTAATGGTGTAGCAGTAACTTCATTCAAACAAATACGTACACAATTAGGAAAAAACAAAAATCATGTAGTGCCGATTTCCTTTTATCGAGATGGCATGTCTAACACCGTTTCAGCTTCCATCGACAGCACAGGCACTTTAGGTTATTATACCGTCAATGTAGCTAAAGACTATACAACGGAAAAGAGAAACTTCGGTTTTTTCGAATCTTTCCCCGTGGGTATCTCTATGGGTTTACAGACCTTGAAGGCTTATATGGCGCAAATGCGTTTTGTATTCAATAAAGACGGTCTGAGCAATCTTGGAGGCTTCGGCACAATAGGCAGTCTTTTCCCCGCTTCATGGGATTGGGAATATTTTTGGACTTTGACGGCCTTCCTTTCATTAATTTTGGCTTTTATGAATATACTGCCAATTCCGGCTTTAGACGGAGGACACATCATGTTTCTCTTGTATGAAGTGATAACGAGACGCAAGCCAGGCGAAAAATTTATGGAATATGCACAGATTACAGGTATGCTCCTGCTACTGGCTCTCATTATTGTAGCAAATGGTAACGACATTATTAGGGCTTTGTTTAACTAGTTAAACTCAAGTTATGACTGTTACAGAACTTATTAAAAACGGCAACGGCAAAACGGCATTTTCTTTCGAAATATTGCCGCCGCTCAAAGGGAACAGTATCGAAAAAGTGTATCGAATCATTGATCGCCTACGAGAGTTTGATCCCAAGTACATCAACATTACAACTCACCACAGCGAGTATATTTACAAGGATATGCCCGATGGTTCGATTAAGAAAGTGAATGTGCGTAAGCGTCCGGGGTCAGTAGCTATTGCAGCTGCTATACAGAATAAGTATGGAATAACAGCCATACCACATATGATATGCAAGGGCTTTAGCCGGGAAGAAACTGAATATGCGCTTATCGATCTCGATTTTCTGGGAATAACTAATTTATTATTATTGCGAGGTGACGTCAAGAAACTTGAGGCAGATCAGTTGTATGCAAACAGAAATGAGTTTGCAACCGACCTGCAGCTGCAAGTAAATAATTTCAATAAAGGAATATCGATAGATGGTTCAAAACATGATGTTCCTCAACAGACATTCTCATACGGAATGGCTTGTTACCCCGAAATTCATGAAGAAGCACCAAACATGGAATCTGATTTGCACTTTATGAAACAAAAGGCGGTGAATGGGGCTGAATACTTCGTTACACAGATGTTCTTTGATAATCAGAAGTACTTCTCATTTGTTGAGCGTTGCCGCAAAGAAGGTATAAACCAGCCCATTATTCCGGGTGTTAAACCCATTGTTCTTAAAAATCAATTATCAATATTACCTAAAATTTTCAGATCAAGTATCCCTGAAGAGATGGCTTCCGAACTTCGTAAATGTAAAGACGATGATGCAGCTAAAGAAATCGGTGTAGAATGGTGCATAAAACAATGTAAAGAACTTATATCAAGTGGCGTACCAAGCATACATTTTTACTCACTTATGGCAAGCGAAAGTGTAAGGCGCGTTGCGCAAGAAATTTATTAATAAGCTAAATATTTAAAAGGGTGAAATTCGGAGATATTGTTGGACAAGATGCAATCAAAAAACAACTACTGGCATCAGCGCACGAAGGTTTTATCCCTCATGCACAACTATTCTGCGGACCTGAGGGTATAGGAAAGTTTCCCTTAGCCTTAGCTTATGCTCAATATTTGAATTGCGAACACCCTTTGCCTGACGATGCGTGCGGCACATGCCCTTCGTGCGTTAAATATAATCATTTGACACACCCTGATTTACACTTTGTATTTCCCATCGTAAAAAAATCCGCCAAGAAAAAAGAAGTCTGCGACGACTATATTACCGAATGGCGATCATTTGTAAACGATCGTCCCTATTTCAACCTAAACCAGTGGTTGAGCCATATTGATGCTGAAAATTCGCAAGGATTGATTTATGCCAAGGAGAGTGACGAAATTATTCGCAAGCTGAATATGAAAATATATGAGGCTCGCTATAAAGTCATGATCATTTGGTTGCCCGAAAAAATGCATGAGTCTTGTGCCAACAAATTGCTTAAAATTATAGAAGAACCTTCGCCGAATACACTGTTTCTTCTGGTCTCTGATTCTCCCGACAACATCATCAACACTATACAGTCGCGTTGTCAACGTATAAATATTCACGGAATTGACGACCGTGACATCAGTGAAGCTCTCACAAAAAAATACATGCTTGAGCCTTCTACTGCCGACAATGTTGCTCACCTCGCTTGTGGCAGTTATGTGAAAGCACTCGATATTATCAGCCTCAACGAAGAAAATAAATATCTGTTTAATTTGTTTGTGCAGATGATGCGTTCGTCATATGCCCGTGACATCAAACAAATTAAGCAGATCGGCAACGATTTGGCCGCGATAGGCAGAGAAAGGCAAAAAAACTTCCTGATGTATGCCCAACGCATGATTCGTGAGTATTTTGTAAGCAACTTTCACAACCCGCAAATGGTCTACCTCAATCAGGACGAAAATAATTTCGGAGTGAGGTTTGCCCCTTTCATCAACGAACGCAACATTGTGGATTTTATGGACGAATTGTCTCTTGCCGAACGTCATATAGAACAGAACGTGAATGCCAAAATTGTTTTCTTTGATCTATGTCTGAAAATCACAATGCTATTAAAACGATAATAATTTATCTGTATTTATAATAGATAAACTATAAATACGTAACTATACTCAGTTTAATCAAAAACACGATGAAATTTGTTACTTATGTTACTTTTTAACAGAAACCTGTTAATAAGGTTAATTCCGTAAAATTATAATAACATATTTCAATAAAAGATTTTAAAGCCGTTGCAACGATGTTAAGTCGGCTTTTAAATTTATTATCTTTGTCCAACTGTAACAATAATATGCTCAATAAAATAAATAATGCAAAAGAAACTTGTTGATGGTCTGCCTTATCTTGTGGCAGATATAAACCTTGCTGACTTCGGTCGCAAAGAAATTGATATCGCTGAACACGAAATGCCCGGTCTTATGGCTCTTCGTGAGAAATATGGTAATTCCAAACCTCTGAGCGGTGCTCGCATCATGGGATCGCTACACATGACTATACAAACAGCTGTTCTGATTAAAACTCTACATGAATTGGGTGCTGACATTCGTTGGGCAAGCTGTAATATTTTCTCAACTCAAGATCATGCGGCAGCTGCAATAGCCGATATGGGCATACCTGTATTCGCATGGAAAGGCGAAACTCTTGAAGAATACTGGTGGTGTACTGAACAGGCTCTGAAATTTCCTGATGGAAAAGGACCCAACCTGATTGTTGATGATGGAGGAGATGCCACATTACTTATTCATATGGGTTTCAAAGCAGAAGAAGATGCCAACTATCTGAACCGTAAAGGCGAATCGCACGAAGAGCAGGTAATTCTGAATACCCTCTCACGTATTCTGAAAGAAGATAACCAACGTTGGCACAAGACCGTTGCCGAATGGAAAGGTGTATCTGAAGAAACTACCACAGGTGTTCACCGCTTATATCAGATGATGGAGCGTGGCGAACTGCTTATCCCTGCCATTAATGTCAATGACTCGGTCACAAAATCAAAATTCGATAATCTATATGGTTGCCGTGAATCCCTTGCGGATGGCATAAAACGTGCAACTGACGTGATGATAGCGGGTAAAGTTGCAGTAATTGCCGGTTATGGCGATGTGGGAAAAGGTTGCGCACACTCGATGCGCTCGTACGGAGCCCGTGTTTTAGTAACTGAAATTGATCCTATCTGTGCTTTACAGGCAGCAATGGAGGGTTTTGAGGTTGTGTTGATGGAAGATGCAGTGAAAGAAGGTAACATTTTTGTTACAACAACAGGAAATCGTGACATTATCACCATTGACCATATGGCGGCTATGAAAGATCATGCCATAGTATGTAACATCGGTCACTTCGACAACGAAATACAGGTCGATAAACTCATAAACTATCCCGGTATTAAACATGTCAACATCAAACCGCAAGTAGATAAATACACCTTCCCTAAAGGTAACTCTCTATTCCTTCTGGCTGAAGGTCGACTTGTGAATCTTGGTTGTGCTACGGGGCATCCGTCGTTTGTAATGAGTAATTCATTCACGAACCAAACTCTTGCTCAGATTGAATTGTGGCAGAACGATTACGAAGTGAACGTATACCGATTACCTAAGCATCTGGATGAGGAGGTAGCCCGTCTTCATTTAGAACAAATTGGTGTAAAACTGACTAAGCTGACAAAGGAACAGGCGGATTATATAGGCGTTTCTCAAGATGGTCCTTTTAAACCGGAACATTACAGATATTAATATAACTTGGGCGGACTTTTCAGTTCGCCCTTTTATTTGGATGTAGCCTGATTGGCATTCTCGATAGCCTGTCTCACTTTAAAAGCGTCTGTCTGCATCGTATCGGCTTCAGACGAATAGCTCCTGAATGACCCGTGAAACTCTTTCAGACCTGTTTTTTCAACAAGCATCTGAATATTGTTTTCAGTGATGCCTCCACCCGGCATAACAATAACGCGATCAGCGGCTTGTTCAATCAGTTTTTTAAGGTTCTTGCTGCCTTCGGGTGCAGTTGGTTCACCTCCTGAAGTAAGTATTCGGTCACAGCCTAATTCAATAATCTGCTCTAAAGCGCAGGATTGATTGGGACAAAGATCAAATGCCCGATGAAAGGTGGTACTCATACCATATGATTTGGCAATGTTGATAAGTTCTTTATTACGAGATATATCTATACTGTTATCTGATTTGAGGATACCGATTACAACTCCGGCACACCTTTCCTGCCCGCAAAGATGAATATCCATCTTCATCGATTCAAATTCAACTTCATTGTATGTAAAGTTTCCGGCTCTTGGACGTATCAGCACATTAACGTCTATATACAGCAATTTTCGGGCAAGTTTTATTTGCGACCATGAAGGTGTTGTACCTCCCTCCGAGAGATTGTCGCAAAGTTCGATTCTCATTGCCCCACCCTCTTGTCCGGCAATGGCTGAGCATACTGAATTGGCACAAACTTCCGCTTTAATCAGATCGATCATTTATTCAATTCAGATTAAACGGGTTATTTGTTTCACTCCTTTCACGGTATGCAGTTTCTTCATCAAGCCTTTCAGTTTCTCTGTGTCACTCAGCATCACGGTTATATTACCATAAAACAAACCGTCATTTGAGTCTATATTGATTGATCGTAATGTCACACCGTTTTCTTTGGAAATAATTGACGTCAGATTGTTAACTATACCAATATCATCGTTACCGATTATACGTAGTGTAATTGAATAGTCTGAAGATGACTTACCGGCCCATCGTGCAGGTACAATTCGATAGCCAAAGCGTGTAAACATGTCATGCGCATTAGGACAGCTCTTGCGATGTATTTTTATTCCCTGAGAGGATACAAAGCCAAATATTTCATCTCCATATATTGGGTTACAGCAACGGGCCAACCGATAATCTATACCTGTAAGATTGTGATCAATAACCAATTCATCCCCGGCATGAGTTTCTATATCAGTTTCGGCTGCAGAATGTGCGATAAAGCCTTCGGCACTTTTCACTTCATGTTTTTCATGCAGCTCATTTTCTTTCCTTTCAAGTTCTGCATACTGATCTATGACTGTATTTATATCGAGCGACTGATTCGCTATTTTAATATAAAAGTCTGTAACATTACGGAAACCAAGCTTTTTAATCAAGCGCATTAAGGTTGCCTCATAATCATCTATTTTTCGATTTTTGAAACGTCGCGCCAAAAGCTCTTTTGCTATTGCTATTTGTTTATTAGCTTCTTCTTTAAGGCTTTGACGTATTTTATTCTTAGCTTTAGATGTGATTACAAAACCAAGCCAGTCTTGTTTAGGGCTTTGATTTGGCGAAGTTATTATTTCAATCTGATCACCACTATTCAGCTTATGCCTGATTGATACATTGCGTCCGTTTACTTTACCTGATACACAACTGCATCCAACTTTTGAATGTATGGAGAAAGCGAAATCAAGTATAGTTGCTCCTTTAGGCAATTTATGTAAGTCTCCTTTAGGTGTAAATACATAAATCTCTTCATCGTATATATCAAGACTAAAGGCATCTAACTTTTCTTTTGTGTCAAGTTCCTTATTCTCCATTACATAACGGAGGTTTGTAAGCCAATCATCAACTTTAGACTGACTTTTGACACCTTTATACTTCCAGTGGGCGGCAAATCCTTTTTCTGCAACTTCATCCATACGTCGTGTGCGTATCTGCACTTCTACCCAACGTGACTGGGGGCCCATAACAGTTATATGCAGGGACTCATAGCCATTGCTTTTAGGTATGGAAAGCCAATCTTTAAGCCGTTTTGGATTAGGTGTGTAGAGATCGGTTACAATTGAATATACTTGCCAGCATTCTGCTTTTTCCTTTATTTGTTCTGAATCGAGAATAATTCGTATGGCAAAAAGATCGTAAATATATTCAAAATCAATTTTTTGCTTTTTCAATTTGTTATTGATGGACGATATTGATTTTGTGCGACCTTTTATGTCATATTTTAATCCGGTCTCTTTCAGACGGGCTTCAATCGGTGCAACAAATTCGGATATGTATTTATCGCGCGATTCTTTACTTTCATTTATTTTTCGGACAATATAATCATATGCATCGCGATCTGTGTATTTGAGATATAAGTCTTCAAATTCCGTCTTTACGTTATATAGACCCATTTTATGGGAAAGGGGTGCATATAAATAAGAGACTTCTGTTATTAATCTGGTTCTTAATGCTTCTTTATAACGGTATGCGTTGCGCATCAAATATAAGCGGTTGGCAATCATTATAAGTATAACCCGCATATCTTCGGCTAAAGACAATAAAAGGCTTGCAAAATTCTCTGATGCCAGACTGGACTGGGTGGCTTCAAGCTCATTGATTTTGATCAGTCCTTTCAGTAATTTAACGGTATCGGAGCCAAAACTATTTTCGACCTCCTCTATCGCAACTATTTTTTGAATAATTGGCCAATAAAGTAATGTCGCGAGCAAAGCTGTATCTTTAAGCCCCATATCGTTAATCAATATCAATCCTGTATTAACGATAGCTCTAAGTATATAATTATTATCTTCTCCTTTTCTATAAATCTTTTTTGACAGGCTTTTTTTTATTATTTGTCTTAGAGCATTTAATTGCTCAATAGACAAATCTAACTCTACTGCTTCTAAAAGCAGTTTACATTTAGATAAAGTCAGTTTATTCGCATTCTTCTTGACAGAATAATTTAATTTTACCATTTTCTATAACAATAGAACATAAATATGAATATTTATACTAAATCTTATTACAAATATAAGATTTTTGAATTAAGCCTCATTCTATATTACTAACTTATCTAACCTCCAAATTTTACTGTATAGATAAACAAAGGCTGCTTTCTTTTTAAAAAGCAGCCTTGAAATTTTATGTTTGAGGAAGTATTATCCCGATTCTTATTTGTCAGCGGCTCCGGATTCTAATTTTTTAGCTTGTTCTTCTGCTTTATCAATAAGATTTTGCCCTTGCTTTTTAGCTTCGTCAACCAATTTCTTACCAGCTGCTTTGGCTGCAGCTTTTTTAATCGGATTGCTACCGGCTTCGGATTCTAATTTTGCAGCTTGGTCTTCCGCTATCTTTATCAGTTTATCTGATGATTCTTGAGCCTGATTTCTTATATTCTGAGCTTGCTTAAGTATTTCGGCATTAATTTTATTCCCAATTGAGGTTTTGGTACTGTCTGCTTTATTTCCTCCTAATAAATTATCAGCAATCTTATTGATTGCATTGTTTGCTAAAGCTTTACTGTCAATTCCAATCTTCGGGTTTGTAAAAGTACCTCCGATAGTAAAAGGTAGGTTTTCAATATATTTATTGGAATATTGCTTTGGTAATGTAACTGTTCCTTTGTAGTTTATTGATTCATCTAAGCCTGTAGATCCTTCAAGTTTCATTATTCCGCCTTCTCCAAAATTAACATTAAAAGGTTTGGTATTAATGCGACCATTTTCAACTGAAAAAGGGATGTTCAGGTTTTTGGGCGAAATTGTTTTTAATGATGTTACGTTCAGAGCGGAGGCTAATGCTGATAATGTCTTGTTATTTTCAATTTCAACATTATTTGTGAGTAATCCACCACTTCCCGTGAGTCCGCCAAGTGTTTCGAGCAATGAACTGCCCATAGCAGTATTAAATTTGAAATTCATTGAATATGTTCCTTTCATGTTTTCGAATATAGGAGCAAGTCTCTGTACGGTTTCTACAGATTTGAAAGTTTGGGCAAATGAGAGATTTGACAAATCAAGGGAGAAGTCTACCAATGGTTTTGCCGGATTTGACGTATTATATGATCCGGTTATCTTACAAGTACCGCCAAGTAAATCAGCATTAACGTTTGATAAAGATAATACTCCGTCTCTGACAATTATCCCGCCTTTCATATTCTTAATATCCAGATTATCATACAGCACATGTTTCAGATTGGCATCCATTGTAAAGTCTATATTCTTCGGGATCACAATTTTATTCTTAAATACGTCTGTTGTGTCATTGGCAGTGGATGTGGTATTATTAGAATCATCTCCCATAAAATCATTCAGATTCAGATAGTTTGAAGATAAGGAAAGTTGTCCTTTCAAAGTCTGATTTTTTACAATATAACCAATGAGGTTTTCGAGACGACCGCCCGCAACTATATCGTTCTTTCCTATCTTAACGTCAAACGATGATAAGTTCACATAACGAGGTGTGAATTCCAGTCCCGCTTTGTTTATCTGCACATCTGACGAACCTGATGATTTATACAGCATATCATTGATGTTCAGATGACCTGATGCCGATACGTTTTCATATTGTCCTTTCTCAATTGCCGACATCCGGGTTTGTATATCAATATCTGCAGTCAACTTTCCATTCAATTCGGTACCTTTTTCGAGCGGATAAACCTCTTTAATCATACTCAAATCCAATGTACCATCAGCCTTTAGCTTCAGATTGGCATCACTGATCGGTGTTGTTGCATTCAGTTTCACATGGAAGGGATTACCTCCGATTGTGAATGTTAGTTTGCTTAAATCTATTATAACATTGTCCAACGATCCTCCTTTACTGTTGATTGTCATATCCGCATTGATATTATTAACGGATTTTGGTAAGGACGGATATTGAAATTTAGCGTCACTGATTTTTGCCGAAATATCAAATGCAGGATAATCTTCACCTTTCATCATTCCTTTTACATAAGCACTTAATGTTGCGGAACCTTCAGTTTTTATATTTTTAAAATCATCGGTGTACATTGCCGGAATTACGGATAAAATTTGTTTAAAACCTGTTGCAGGTGCATTCAGCTTTAAATCAAAGTCCATACCGTCTTCGCCTACCATGGCAAAATAGCCATCAACCGATGCGCTAAGGTCATTTAGCTGTAAATTACTGTTGATAAAGGTAAACTTCATCTGATCGAAGTTTGCACTAAGTTCTGCTTCGGCAACACCTTTCACTTTTAAGATATAGGGTATCTTATTCATATAAAAAGATATGTTATCAATTGTGGAAGTGGTCTTCAAGGTTGTTTCATCTGCAGAGAAATCGCCTGATATTTTACCGTTCCAACCATTCATCACCAACTTCATATTTGTTGAATCATTTTGATACACGATGTTGCAATTACTTACCGATATTTTATTAAGACTGAGATTAAACGGATTGCTTTTTTCTGATCCTGAATTTGTTTTTGCTGAATCCGTCATCACAATATCCCAGTTAGCTCTACCATCAGGCAAAACTTTTGCCAACATTGAAGCATTGTCAAGATTTATCTTTGATATATCATAGTTACTACCGAAAAGGCTCATCAAATTTATTGTAACGCTTGCTGATTTAGCCTGCAAAAGTGTATCGGCTGAAAAATCGCCTTTACCGACTACTACTGCATCGTCAAGCGACAATGTTGCATTTGGGAAATTACTGAATAAATTAAGCCCGAAATCATTTATTGATATTGTTGCATTCAGATTTTCATTAGCTGCATTTATAACAGCATTTTTTATTTTGCTTTTAAACAGAAAAGGAATGGCAATCATAGCCGCAATAATAACTACAATCAATATTCCCCCTATTTTGAGTACTTTTTTCATATAAACTTATTTTTGATGAATTTTCTAATCTACTAATTATTTATCTTTCGAGTCTTCTTTTTCCACTTTCACACTGATCGGTGCTGTATGGAAAATGCCTGTCTTATTCTGCTCTTTGGGAATAACTATCTCGCTACCGTCACGCTGAGCCCGATAATGAGGCGACAAGAGTTCAAGACCTTCCCGGTTGAATATATCCTGAATGTTCTTATTCAAATCTGAATATATATTAGACATCTGATTGGCTTCGCGTGTATAAACATTGATCTGGTACGAGCAATAGAAATCGTCTAACGCCAATTGCAAAACAAATGGTTTGGGATCATGCAATACGTTGGGAGTCTTCAGACCTGCTTCTATTAAAAGTTCGTGTACTTTAGGCCACGGAACATCGTACCCCATTGTGACTGTACTGTATAATATCAGACCGTATTCTTTTGCTGATTCGCTGTAATTGACTGTCTGAGCAGTCATAATACTACCGTTAGGGATAGTTATTAATTCATTTTTTGGTGTCTTGATACGTGTTACGAGGGGTGTTTTCTCTACTACATTTCCCAAATGTTCTCCCATCTTTATGCGATCGCCCACTTTGAAGGGACGCATATAGGTAATAACTAATCCTGAGACAATATTGCTTATGATTGATGTTGATCCTAATGAGAATAATACTCCAAGAAATACTGAAACTCCCTGAAATGCTCTGTTATCGGAGAATGGCAGATGCGAAAATATAAATATAAGCATCAGCACAAACAGGATAACTTTAGTTATATTATAGGTAGGAATAGCCCAATCTCGATAAAAACCTTTAAATGTAATTGAGCCGTCTTCAACTTTTTCGGCAATTGTCTTCAGAACCTTAAATACAATTCTGAAAATGACTATAATGACGATTATTGAGAACAAGTCCGGCAGAAAATCAACGAATGAATACCAAACTTTCTTCATCGGGTTGATTATATAGCCTAATAAGGTGTCTGAAATGCCCTTAGTTTGCGGAAAGATACCAAAAAATGTAGTAAGACATACGTATAGTATAATCAGCAGCAATATTACACGGATTATTTTGAGAATAATCGTCAGAAGAGATATTTGTTTATCTGCATCAAGAATGAAGTATAAAATCTTTATCGTTTTATCCTTCTTATCCCTGATATAGCCGATAAACCATCTGAATAGTTTGAGCAAATACTTTATGACAAAAAATGTAGCTGCCAATATAAACAGACCAAGCCCTATCTGTTTCAGTAACACAATCCAGATATTATTCGAGCGTTGTGCTTTTATGGCATCAATAATTATTCCTCTATATTCTTGTGCGATTTCTTCTTTAGGGTACCCCAACGACTTAGCCTGTTGCTCGGTAACTCCCATGATAATCAGGTCCTGATAAGTAATCAGCAAATTACTTTCGTCAACAATAATCTTAATGGAATCTGCCTCAAATGTAACCTCTTTTTCAAGTTTCCTGATATTCTTTTCGATAAATTCGGCTCGCTGCTCGGCTGTGGAAGCTCCTAAATTGCCATATACATAAAATAAGGTATCGACATCAAAGGGTACAACAGGCGCTTTTTTTATCGGGATCTTCGTTTTAACGGAATCAATTATCAATCCGTTTTTCTTTGACTGATCTGTATTAGCTGAAAATTTAGCTTGTAAAGAGAGAGACGGAAACAACAAGGCGACAACAAACACTACATATAACCGCCTGAAAATTTGAATTTTACTCATGAATAGGAATAAACAGTTAAATTTGGTTAGCGTAAATATAATCTAAAGCTATGCAATATATAGAAAACATTCATATTTTAACTTTTTATAACCTGTCTATCTTAAAAAGTAACACATGTAACACTTTTCAGGCTTTTTCTTAACTGACTAAATTGTGAAGGTCATTAATCAAGTTTTATTCAGATTGCCGGACAAATAATTTTTCAACGTTATGAAACCAAGATATAGATAAATTGATATTATAAGCATTGTTGTAGTTGTCAAAATTGATTATCTGATTGGGTATTTAGCATTCGGAATATTAAGTTCTGATGTTAACGGGCAAATATAAAGTGCAATATTTCTATTACTATAATGATGTTCAAATATCAGCGAGTTGATGCTACTGATATATAAAACGAAAGCGACCATTAGGGTCGCTCGTTATACGGTTACTTACAAAGAAATATCGAAGATATTTACAAATGATGCAGGTTATTCATTTTCGGAGAATTTCTCCATGCCAAACAATATGAATTCAGACGAAGTTTATCGGCATATTTTTCCGTTTGGCTTTTTTTTTTGATTGCATATAAGCATATACGGCTACACCACTTGCTGCTGCAATCAACGTTATAGCTAATACCTTCTTAGTCATATCCAACAATATTATTTTTTACCATTTATAGTAAAAGTATAAACAAATATCGATTACAGAAATGGATTGATGATATTTTTTTGCTTTCGGTCTATTTAATTACTTTTTGCACCACGCTTACGATCGTTCTCATTTAATAAGATTTTTCGCAAACGAATTGAAACGGGAGTTACTTCCACATATTCATCATCCTTGATATATTCGAGTGCTTCCTCTAAGCTGAACTTAATGGCAGGGGCAAGTTTCACTTTGTCATCTGTACCTGATGCTCGGACATTGGTCAATTTCTTTGATTTTGTAAGATTTACAACCAAGTCTCCTTCTTTAGAATGTTCACCAACAATTTGCCCCATATAAATATCGGTTTGTGGTTCAAGGAAAAAGCGTCCTCTATCCTGCAATTTATCTAATGCATACGCAAATGCATTACCCGATTCACTTGCTATTATCGAACCGTTGGAACGTTTATCTATATCGCCCTTCCAAGGCTGGAACTCTAAAAATCGATGTGTTATAACTGCTTCACCTGCTGACAGTGTTAATGCTGTATTATTAATACCGATGATACCGCGTGATGGGATTATAAATTCGAGGAAAACGCGTTCACGCTTAGTTTCCATTTCAATTAATTCGCCACGACGACGTGTAACCAAGTCAATTATTTTGCTCGAATATTCTTCCGGCAAATTGATTGACAATTGTTCGACAGGCTCGTGTTTAACTCCGTTTATTTCTTTAATGATTACTTTAGGTTGCCCTACTTGTAACTCATATCCTTCGCGTCGCATTGTTTCAATCAATATAGACAAATGCAGAATACCACGCCCATAAACCATCCATGCATCCTGATTATCAGTCAACTCAACACGCAAAGCAAGATTTTTGTCCAACTCACGCATTAAACGGTCGTGAATGTGTCGTGAAGTAACAAATTTACCTTCTTTACCATAAAACGGCGAATCGTTTATCGTAAACAACATCGACATTGTAGGCTCGTCAATATCAATCGGTGGTAATGGTTCGGGGTTATTAATATCAGCAATTGAATCACCAATATCAAAATTGTCAATGCCGATTAAAGCGCAAATATCTCCACATTGCACAGAATCTACCTTCACACGACCTAATCCCTCAAAGGTATTTAATTCTTTGATACGTGTCTTAACAATGCTACCGTCACGTTTACAGAGTGAAACATCCATGTTTTCACGTAATTCTCCGCGATGAACACGTCCCACGGCAATACGTCCCACGTACTTTGAATAATCGAGAGAAGTAATTAGCATTTGCGGTGTTCCCTCCAATATTTCAGGTGCTGGTATATATTTAACAATTGCATCAAGCAAAGGTGTAATATCTTCGGTAGGTTTTTGCCAGTCGTCCGACATCCAGCCTTGTTTTGCAGATCCATAAATTGTATGGAAATCAAGCTGTTCTTCTGTGGCATCAAGACTAAACATCAAATCGAAGACCATTTCATGTACTTCTTCAGGTCGGCAATTCGGTTTATCTACTTTATTTATCACCACAATAGGTTTAAGACCAAGTTGAATAGCTTTTTGCAGGACAAAACGTGTCTGAGGCATCGGACCTTCAAAAGCATCTACCAAAAGTAAGCAGCCGTCAGCCATATTCAATACTCGCTCTACCTCTCCGCCAAAATCGGCATGCCCGGGAGTATCAATCACATTAATCTTGGTACCTTTATAATTGATCGAAACGTTTTTAGAAAGAATTGTGATACCACGTTCCCGTTCCAGATCATTATTATCAAGGATTAACTCACCGGCGTTCTGGTTTTCTCTAAAAAGCTGCCCGGCAAGCAATATTTTATCCACAAGAGTTGTCTTGCCATGGTCTACGTGTGCTATAATAGCAATGTTACGAATATTTTGCATATTTATGTTTTGAAATTGCGAAGGTACAATAATTATTCTCAAAAAATAAAAGGGTGAGCCTATTTTTAGGCTCACCCTCCATATCTTTAGCTTTTTAAACCTTATTTAAAAATAGCTGTGAAAACAACTACTCTATTCCATTGGTCTGTTGGGAACAATTGTTCTTTATCTCCCGAAGCTTTTACTGTCAAACGGCTTGGTTCAACATGATATTTTTCAGTCAAGATATCAAATACAACTTTAGCGCGTCTTTCTGACAATCTTTGGTTTACAGCAGGAGTTCCTGTATGTTTATCGGCATAACCAGTTATCACCAATTGAGCATCAGGATTTTCAGTCATGAATTTAGAAACATTATAAATGTTTATGTCCTGATTTTGTTCAAGTTTTGCACTTCCGAGACGGAATACTACAACGGCATTCATCAGAACTTCTTCTTTCTTAACAGATTTTTCTATTACAGAAGGTTTTTTGCTGAGTTCTGCTTTAAGTGCGTCCAACTGATTGTCCTTATCAGCTAAGACTTTATCTTTATCTTCAAGCTGAGAACGTTGAGCGTTGATTTGCTCATTCAACGATGTTATTGTTGAAGGATCAATGATGTCTACACGATCAAAACTTCCTGATCCGAAACGATAAGTCACACCTGCTAAAGCATTCAAAGTTCCGTCATATTTTTTTCCTCCTACTATACCATTGAAATCATCATTCATCAGATTAGCAGCAACTTCAAGGTTCAAATTGATATTAGGATTTACGCGAAAATCAAATTGAAAACCTCCTCTTGGCACAACGCTATTTGTTACCTTAACTGCCTGATCTGAGTTTTTAAATCCATGGACATAACTTAATCCAGCAAAACCTATCAAATTAAATACTCGATCCGGGTTGTAAGGCAAAAACAAGTTTGTAAAGTTTAATAAACCATCTACACCTGCTTGCAAATATTTAACTGAATAAGTGTCATCCTTATCAATTAAATAAGTTTTAGCATCCCATCCTCCAACTTGGAGACGTGCACCTAATGCCGGAGAAAAATACTTACCTGTTGATAAAGCCACATAAGGTGTAATAAGATCACCTACTCCAGCCTTTCTATTGTCTTCACTAAAAGTGTAAGATGCTCCTACCTGCCCTTGTAAGAACCAATTATCCCAAATACCCGCTGGCTTGAAAGCTTTTTCCTGCGAAGAAGCCGAAGAAACTACAGCAATGGCAGCAATTAACAAAAAAACCTTTTTCATAATTTTCATTTTTTTTATTTATAAGTTCGTAAAGTTTAAACAATATCTAAAATAAAAAGTTTTTTTCACCTTTAATTATATAGTACAGTAGAGCTTTCTCTTATTTTAAAAGGGATTATCCCATATATCCACGAACAATACCTCTTGGTGAATTTTTTACAAATTCTACAATCATATTCATTTCTGGAGTTTTCTCAAATTCTTGCTCTATTTTTTTTACAGCGTCAGAAAAATTATATCCTGATTGATATATTACTCGATATATTTCCTGAATTTCGTTTATTTTTTCTGTTGTGAATGCTCGTCTTCTCAAGCCAATCAGATTAACGCCTGAATAGCATACAGGCTCACGTCCTGCAATTATGAATGGAGGGATATCTTTGCTCAAACGTGTTCCGCCCTGAATCATAACATGTGCTCCTATTCTTGAAAATTGATGTACGAGTGAGCCTCCACTTAAGATAGCAAAATCGTCTACTTCTACTTCTCCTGCCAATTGAGTCGCATTACCGATAATTACGTTATTATTTACTGTACAATCGTGAGCTATATGGCTGTAAGCCATCAATAGACAATTAGATCCAACTATAGTTTTACCTTTTGAAGCTGTTCCTCTGTTGATGGTTACACATTCTCTGATTACAGTATTATCACCTACTATGGCAAGAGAATCTTCTCCTTTAAATTTTAAATCCTGCGGTACTCCCGCAACAACTGCGCCCGGTGAAACGTTACAATTTTTTCCTATACGCGCTCCATTTCTGATGTTCGCGCCTGACATAATATGAGTGTTATCTCCTATTTCAACATTGCCGTCCACGAATGCAAATGGTTCAACAATAACATTTTTACCGAGTTTTGCTTCTGGATGTACGTATGCTTTATCTGATATGAGAGACATAATTATTCTTAATCTAATTTATTATTTATTTTTTACAATTTGAGCTGTGAACTCGGCTTCCGAGATAAGTTTATCTCCCACAAATGTCCAACCTTTCATGTTGGCGATTCCACGCCTTATATCGCTCATCAGTTCTAATCTGAAAATCAGGGTATCACCTGGTACTGCCTTATTTCTGAACTTCACATTGTCAATTTTCAAAAAATAGGTTGAATATCTTTCGGGGTCTTCTATTTGCGAAAGCACAAGCATTCCGCCTACTTGAGCCATTGCTTCTATCTGCAATACTCCCGGCATAACAGGTTCACCCGGAAAATGCCCTTGAAAAAACATCTCGTTCACTGACAAATTCTTAACTCCTATTATATATTTTTCGCCCATTTCTATTACCTTATCAACCATCAAAAAAGGATAGCGGTGAGGCAGAAATTGCTTGACTTTATTTATGTCAAACAACGGCTCTTTATTAGGGTCGTACAATGGTGGTTGAACCTCGTTTTGCTTAATTTGTTTACGTATTAGTCGAGCAAGTTTATTATTTATCTTGTGACCAGGACGAGTGGCTATAATGCGACCAATAATCGGTTTGCCGATGAGAGCCATATCGCCGATAACATCAAGCAACTTGTGTCGGGCCGGTTCGTTCGGAAATTGTATGGCTTTGTTATTTAGATAGCCTAACTCGGTGGCATCTTTATGTGGTACACCAAGCATATCGGCAAGGCTGTCTAAGTCATCCTGTGGAATTTCTTTTTCGTAAATTACAATAGCATTATCTAAGTCGCCACCCTTGATAAGTCCGGCATTACGCAGTTGCATAATTTCTCGAACAAAAACAAAGGTACGTGATGCCGCAATTTCTGTGTCAAATTTCGACATATCTTCTAATGTCGCCGACTGATTGGGTATATATTTCGACTCAAATTCAATGAATGAGTTTACACAAAAACGGTCGTCCGGCAAGAGTGTCAGTTTTGAACCTGTTTGCTCATCGACTACTTCCATTTTATGACGTACTATGAAATAGTCGCGTTCAGCGTTTTGTTCTTTTATTCCGACTTTACGGATGGCTTCGACATATTTTATTGCGCTTCCGTCCAGAATAGGAAATTCTGGAGCGTTTACTTCAATCAGACAGTTGTCAATCTTCAAAGCATATAATGCAGCCATTGCATGCTCAACGGTACTAATCTGGATGTTGTCTTTCATCAATACAGTACCACGTTGGGTATTACCGACATATTCGGCTAAAGCGTCAATTTCAGGTTGTCCTTCTAAATCAACTCTTTTTATTTTGTACCCGAAATTTTCGGGAGCAGGATTAAAAGTTATTGTTATTGGAAGTCCAGTATGTAAACCTTTTCCGTTTAATGTAAAACTATCTTTTAATGTATGTTGTTTCTTCATGTCCAATAATGGGCCTTTCATTTTTCTTCTTTTTGTTGGCTCTTAAGAGCGTCTAATTCTCTTTGCAACTGATTTATTTGCTTATACATATCCGGTAATTTGGAGAATAATACGCTTGAACGGAAAAATTTATTTACCGGAATAGGCGGTGATCCCATCAATTGAGCACCCGCTTCGATATTACTGATACCGCCTGATTGTGCGCCTATATTTGCGCCATCGCCTACGGTCAGGTGACCACCAAGTCCGACTTGACCGCCAAACATACAATTCTTACCAATTTTTGTAGAGCCCGAGATACCGACCTGTGAAGCCATTACGGTATTATCTCCTACTTCTACGTTATGGGCTATTTGTATGAGGTTATCTAATTTAACTCCTTTACGGATAATGGTCGCATCCATAACAGCACGATCAATAGTTGTATTTGCACCTATCTCGACATTGTCTTCGATGATGACAATTCCCAACTGTGGTATTTTTTTATATTCTCCGTTTTCCGGGGCAAAGCCAAAACCATCGGAGCCAATAACTGCGCCCGAATGTATGATACAGTTATCTCCAATTTTACAACCATGATATATTTTTGCACCGGGATAAATTATGGTATTTTTTCCGACGCTTACATTTTCTCCTAAAAAAACTTGAGGGTAGATTTTACTGTTATCTCCCACAGATGCATTATTATCTATATAGCTGAATGCTCCTACATATACATTTTGCCCTACTACTGCAGTTTTTGATATAAATGAGTTAGCTTCGATTCCTGTTTTCTGTGGTTTCGACTTCTCTACCATATCCAACAGTATAGCTAAAGCAGCATATGCGTTAAAACAGCGTACTAAGGTTGCTTTAATGGGCTTTTCAGCCACAAAATCATTATTGACAAGCACAATACTTGCCTCAGTATCGTAGATATAGTGTGTATATTTTGGATTAGCCAAGAATGTAAGTGTTCCGGGCTTCCCTTCTTCAATTTTAGAGAAATTGCTCACAGTAACAGAAGGATTGCCTTCCACTGTTCCATTTAATACTGTGGCAATTTGCTGTGCAGAAAAGGATATATGCATATAAAAAATTAAAAGGCCTGTAACTTTTTAAGATTGCGAATTAAGTAATAATTTTACAAATATAGGTTTTTTATAGCTAAAAAATGTAGATCTCAACAAAAAAACGATTGAAATCACTCAATATATCCATAGAAAACAATTGATTGTCTGCTATTTTCGTTAACCGTTAAAGATGCATTACCCTTATTATTAATGGTTAAAAGTAAATTGAATTTGGCATCTGTATCTGATGTCGAAATATTTATATTACTTCCACTATCATTTTTTTTAATGTTATAATCGAATTTAGAGCTTATAAATTTGAGACCCGAACAGGCAGGAGGTCTTGAAGAAACATATGCTCTACCATAATAGGGTAAATCAGCAATAATACTGTCATGCGATATACGAAGCGAAAATGTAGAGGAGAGTTGTAAAGCTCTTCCATCTGCGGAAATTGCCATACGAGGAATAAAAGTATAATCGGCAGATTCAATTTTGCCTGCTAAATCTTTACCCATCATAGGCTTGTTATTTTGGACTGATTTACATCCTGAAATCGACAGAATGAAAACCGATATAATTAATGTTTTAAAGTTTATAGACATTCTTTATTTATATTATTAATGACGTAAGACATCCGACTCTTTTACGGTACGTTTCTGATCTTTTAACTGTCGCTTTTGCAATTGATATCTATTTTTCAATTCATGCTTTCTTGCTTTTTTATCGTCTTTTGTTAATTCCGAATTATTTTCGATAATCCGTTCCTCATTCTTATATTTTTCTTCAAGCAAATCAAGTTTAACGTCTATATTTTTAGATAATACACGTTTAGTTCCGTCACCCGAATTTATTCTTCCATGCTTATTTTCCCAAAGCTCATATTGTTCAGGTGTTAAAATATTCCGAATAGCCTTTTTTTGCTCAACCGCAAGCTCTCTTTTTCTTTGCCCTTTTTCGCGTCCGCTCAAACTATTGTCAAGTCCTATTGCTTCAAATTTAGGTCCGGCCTCTTTGTTCAATCTTTTAATTTTCGCTAATTGCTCTGGAGACAAATTTAACTCGATATCTTCCTCAAGGCTTCTGTAATACTCAATCCGTTCATCAGTATTTTGAGCATATACAGCTAAAGAAGCCACACAAAAAACAATAAACAACAAATATCTTTTCATGGCTGCTATTTATAATATAATACAGTTATTAATTAAACATATATATAATAATTTGTACTTATCAAATACTTCAAATCTTGATAAGATTATGACTTATAACATATATTGACAAACATACATATAATAGCATTTCGGTCAATTCGTCAACCTGATAAATAATGTTATCAAAACACAATATGTATTTATTAAGCATTCGCACACAAACGTTTTATTTTATAATTTTGTTAGTAAATAAAATACATCTATGAATAAAGACATCAAAAGTATAGTATATTCGACAGGGGTTGTCGAGTTCATTACAGTTGCAGTTCAATACTGTATCTTGTTGGAATCTGTAAATAATTTATCAAAAAATGAATTAACAGACAAACTGTCAAAATTATTACCATTTCTATATTTAAAAACATTATTAGCACCTGAATTAGAGATGGTTGATGAAGATGAAGAACCTGAAATATCTGTCACTGAAGAAGACTATAATTATATTTTATCCACATTATCGTCAATCTACGCCGGTGACGACACCTACTTAGAGGTATTTGTAGAGGATATGAAGTTTAGCGATACACCGATAACTGAAAGCATTTCTGAAAACCTTGCTGATATTTATCAAGACCTTAAAAACTGTGCTATAATATATGAGCGTGGAGTTACTGAAAATATGAATGATGCTGTTTGTATTTGCCTCGAAAATTTTAAGGCTTATTGGGGGCAAAAACTCGTCAATGTGCTTCGAGCCTTGCACTATCTGAAATTTTCAGATCGGGAAGATGATATTGAAAACGAACAAATTGAAGAGATTAGATCATGGTAAGCACCATCACCAAAGAAGCATTGAATGAGCTACCACCTGAAGTGTTTCCCGGCAGAATTATTGTCATACAAACCGCATCGGATGCTGACAAAGCATGTCAATATATGAAAAATTACGAATTGATCGGGTTCGACACCGAAACACGCCCCAACTTTAAAAAAGGTGTAAGAAACAAAATTGCACTCATTCAATTATCGACAGATGACACGTGTTTTTTGTTTCGCCTCAACATAATGGGTTTCCCAGACTCGTTGGCAGAAATATTATCTTCACCTTCAATAAAGAAAATCGGACTTTCATTGAAAGACGATTTTTCCGCCATACAGAAAAGTAAATCATTGCGACCTGAAAACTTTATAGAATTGCAAACGTTTGTAAAGAAATACGGTATCGAAGACAATGGTTTGCAACGTATATATGGCATACTTTTTGGGAAAAGGATTACAAAAGGGCAACGCCTGACAAATTGGAATGCCGATATTCTAACTGATGCTCAAAAGATGTATGCGGCACTTGATGCCTGGGCGTGCCTTCGGATATATAACAAACTGATTGACAATAAATAGTATTCAAATATGGCATTTATAGATTATTACAGCATATTGGGAGTGTCTAAAACAGCTTCGGCTGACGAGATTAAAAAGGCATATCGCAAACTGGCTCGTAAATATCATCCTGATATCAACCCCGATAATGAAGAAGCGAAGCGCAAATTTCAACAAATAAATGAGGCCAACGAGGTTTTGAGTGACCCCGATAAACGTAAGAAGTACGATGAATATGGTGAAAACTGGAAACATGCTGAAGAATATGAAAAGGCACGTCAACAGCAGCAGCAACACGGCGGTTTTGCCGACTTCGGAAGTTTTGGCGGAAACGGTGGTTCGTATTCATTCTCAGGAGACGGGGAAGAATTTTCCGACTTTTTCGAGTCACTTTTCGGGAACAGAACAAGAAGCGGATCAAGCCGCTCACGAGGTTTTCGCGGGCAGGATTATACTGCTGAATTACACCTTAGCCTAAAAAGCGCATCTGAAACCCATAAAGAGGTATTGAATGTCAACGGCAAATCAATCCGTATAACCGTTCCCGCAGGTGTAGCTGACGGGCAGGTCATCAAGTTGCCCAATCAGGGTGGACAAGGAGCGAACGGTGGAAGCAACGGCGATCTTTATATAACCTTCGTCATATCTGACGACCCGAACTTTAAACGTGTGGGAGATGATTTATACACAACCGCCAAAATAAGTCTCTATAATGCTGTGTTGGGCGGTGACGAAATGGTAGATACCTTCAACGGCAAAGTAAAATTGACCGTCAAACCGGGTACTCAAAACGGGACGAAAGTCCGGTTAAAGGGAAAGGGTTTTCCTGTTTACAAAAAAGATGGGCATTTCGGCGATCTCATAATAACTTATACTGTCGATATTCCGACAAATCTTTCAGCCGAACAAAAAGAAATGTTTCGTAAATTAGCTAATTCTTAACCCAAAGAAATAAAGTTATGAAAACCGATTTAGTTATTATCAACGAATATTGCACCCGAAGCCATATCGATCCGGAATTTATAATGCAGCTTGAAGACGAAGGGTTAATTCAGATAAATATAATTGACAACGAACAATATTTGAATCTTTCCGAAATCAATAAACTGGAACGATACGTTCGTTTGCATTATGACTTATCTGTCAATGTCGAAGGCATCAGCGTTGTTCAGCATCTGCTTGAGAACATGGAAGAGATGCGCAAAGAGATTTTACATCTTAGACAACGCATGCGCTTGTTGGACGATGATCTATTTTTCTAAAACTTTTTAATTGAATACAAGCACCCAATATTTAGTGAAATAAGATAATTCGGGATGTAGCACAGTTGGTAGCGCGCCACGTTCGGGACGTGGAGGTCGGACGTTCGAGTCGTCTCATCCCGACAATAATAAAATAAGAAGTGTCAGCAAAACTAAGTTTTACTGACACTTTTTATTTAAGCCATTTTTATAATAAATCGTTTTTAACTTTTTAAGTTTTATCTTTCTGAATAAGCCTTACCCCACATATATTTCCAAATATTTTTCATCTTAGGAAACTGCTGATAAACCGGCTTCATGTAGTGCGCGGACGCTATACCAAGTAGAAATAAAATACCGAGAAGTGTTACGCCACCAAATATTTCCTTCCAACTCAATAACAGTGCCTGCATGTTACTTGCTCCATATAACGCACTTGTTGCGGCTGCCTGAGCCTGTTCTATGGTTTGACCACTGATCAATGATTTATGTAAGACACTGCTATATACTTGACTTGATGCAGGGTTCATAAAATCTATATCCATCGTAAGATTTGCCAAATTCTTTTTCTGAAGGTATTGTAAAACATTCGTACACAAACTATTTGCCATAGTTCCACCTAATGCGGTACGAACAAACCCTAATACGGACAAACTTGCAAAGAAATGAGGGAAAGGTATTCCCTGTGCCGCATATAAAGCGATGCTGATATAAAGGGATACATAACCAAACCCTTTCAGTGCATAAGGCAAATACAAATATTCTTTACTTAAGGCGGGTTGAAATATAAAATAAAGGATGAAATGATATAAGACTAAGCTACCAAAGCCTATAAAAAATATAGGTTTATAGCCGCCTCTGTAAATTGACATCCAATAAAAGGCGTAAGCCGCACCAATCAGTACTCCTACAAATACCGCCCAATTCAAAGAAGTGTTATGCAAAATATCATAATGCAGAATACCTCCTGTATATGCGTTCATTACAACATTACCTGTACTAAGAAAGATTTGCAGGAACGCAAGCAATACCAAAGATTTCAACAGATTTTTATATTTGAACACTTCGGGCATAATTACAGGTCTTCTTATACCTAACATGCGCTGTATGGCACATATAAGCAACACAGTACCTGTGATAACACCTATACAGATATATGGTGAATCGAACCAATCAAGGCGTTTTCCGTATTCAAATACAAAATTAAATATAATCAACACCAACGACCACAATGCCAGTCCAAGCCAGTCAATCTGATAAAGAGGAAATTTCTTCATCAAACGGATAGGACGCATCAGTATATACAGGACTATCATTACCACAAGCAACAGGGTAATCATCATAGTAGGCATATACGTCCAGTCATAAAAGTCCGACATTTCGGCTGTAAGCAAACCCGAAACCTGAATCGATCCGAGAACAATCAGATATACGACTGAAAAGAAGACCGTGAAATCACGTTTTGGTGTAATAATCAGCTGTATTGTCGACAAACATTCAAACGTTCCCACCATGCGCACCGCACCTGCTATGAATGCTGCAATCAACAACACTAATAAGTTATTTGAATAGATGCTGATCAGATTGGCTACAATCAATATAGCGGCGGCAGACAGTATTATTGTTCTCGACATAAATCTGAACTTTATTCTGAAAAGGATGGGAAACACCATCGTCATACCGATAAAGGAAACGGAGCTAATCAGCTTCACATCTTCGGTTGTGATGGCTTTTCCACCGACCACGTCATTCAGATTAGTCAGATAAACGAAACTCGTGAACTGAAATATGATGGCAGTAATCAATAATATAATAAATCGTATCGGATCAGGGACAAATTCCTTGAACGTCATGATACGATATTTTCCTTGAGGCATCATATATTTTTATTTTTTGATATAAACTTCGGCGCTCATACCTGCTTTAAGTTTTTTAAGCTCTTCCGGCGTGTTTTCTTTGATCAATTCGATTTTGACAGGTATACGCTGTTCTATTTTCACGAAATTTCCGGTCGCATTATCAGTCGGAACAAGAGAGAATGCCGATCCTGTGGCATTTGAGATGGCAGAAACTGTACCCTTGAATTTACAATCCGGAACAGCGTCGACGTTGATTTCAACCTGATCTCCGATCTGAATATTTTTTGTCTGTTTTTCTTTATAATTAGCAATTACCCAAACGTCAGAGTCATCAACAATGCTAACCAAAGATTGCCCGGGTTGGATTAACTGACCTATCTGCAAATTCTTATGTCCTACTATACCGCTTGCAGGCGCAACGATTACGGTATAAGACAGATTTAAACGTGCAATATCCAAAGCCGCTTCGGCTTGCTTTATATTCGCATCGTTCTGTTGCAAACGTTTAGTCTGTTCAACTCCAACTAAAGCTGTACTTTGTTTCTGACGTACCATCATATTATATCGGGCTTGCAAAGCATCGTAATCTGTTTTTACATTATCATATTGATCTTGAGTGACAGCTTTTTCATCCAACAGGTTTTTGTAACGGCGAAGGTTGGTTTCAGCATTCTGAAGGCGAACTCTGGTCTCCTCGATGCTTGCGTCAGACACTGTCAGGTTATTTTGTGTGGTTGAAATTGTACTACCCATCACGGCTTTACCGGCAGTTGCATTGGCGTAATTGGCCTCTGCCTGAGCCAGACGATAAAGGTATTCGCTGTTATCAACAATCAACAATGTATCTCCCTTGTTCACATGTTGATATTCTTCAAAACGAATTTCTTTTATAAAACCCTGTACTCGTGAATTGACAGGTACAATGAGACGTTTCACCTGCGCATTGTCTGTATATTTGGAGCTGGTAACATTGGAGAAACGAAGTATGACCCATGCCACTCCTAAAATGATGAATACAACTATAGCCCAGTTGAATATTCTGAAACGAAGGCTTTTCCCTTTTTGTCTTTGTTCTTGAGTTTCCATATTTATAATTTTCCTATTGTACGTTGTAGTTTATAATAATTATAAATGATATTGATACGTGCATTAACCAATTGAAGTTCGGCATCAAGCTTAGAGTTGCTGGCATCCAACATTTCGGTTATCAGTACCAAATCATTTTTGTATCTTTTATTGATGACATTATAGTTTTCATTTGCCAATTGCAAACTTTTCGCACGTGTCTGGTATACTTCAAAAGCCTCTTTATACTTTGTATATGCTCTATGTATTGCAGTCTCCACATGTTCTCTGATAAGATCGTGCGCGTCAATTGACATTTGCTTGCTGTTTTGCGCAAGTCTGACGTTCTTTTTCGATTTGAAAAGTGATGCGAGATTGTATTTAACACCTATTCCGACATACCAATAATTGAGGTTCTTATTTATCGGTGGCACTTCAATCAGGATAGGACCATCAAACGTATTGGCTGCTACTAAAGCCACAGAGGGTAGATAATCTGCTTTAGCCATTTTGATTCCTTTATCTGCAATATCAGTCTGTAAAGCAGCTGTTTTTAACTCCGGCAAGTTATTCTCAGCCACATCCATGAAATTTTCAGGAGTATAGTTAACCATATCCAGCTGTAAGATTGTTGAATCGGGTTTGATAACAACATCTGACGGCAACCCCAAGGTCACGGTAAGGTTATTGTTTATGATATCATAATTATTATCTATTTCGATAATAGCCAATTCCAGATTCTTGAGTTGCAGCTCGTGCCTTGTTATATCGTTATCCAGAGCCATGCCTTGTTTTTGTTTTGCATGAACCTGATCGATCAGGATTTTGGTTTGCTTGATATTTTCGAGATATACCTTTTTCTGGTTTTGTAATTTATACAAGTCAAGGTAATAGCCGGTCAATAAGAAACGGATGTCCATTGCATCTTTCTGATAATCAAGTTTAGCCACCTGTTCTTCCAGTTTGGCTTTCTCAATGTTGTTTTTGATGGCTCCTCCTGCAAATACAACCTGACTTGCCTCGACTGAAAAGGTATTGCCCCAATGAGGCATTGACCCTTTCATACCATGTCCTAAATCGCGATCAATTATACAAGCGTTGCCTATAAAAGATCCTCGCAAAGAAACATCGACCGAAGGCAACAGGCTATTTTTAGCGGTCGACACAGCAGCCTTGCTTGTTTCAATTTTTGTATTGGACAGTTTTAATTGCTTGCTGTTATTCTCCGCCAGATTGAATATTTCATCTAAAGTATAAACTTTGATGTTTTTTTCCTGAGCATTCACTGATCCCACACACAGCAATACGCATGCGATCACAGTGAGTAATTGGATTTTACCCATATTTTCTTATAAATTAGTTAATGATATGTGAAGTTTTACTTCAAAAAAAGATAATTCGGAATAAGGTTGCTACCATCCGATCAGACAATTCACTCTTTGATAATCCGGACCTGATAACTTTACTTTTGTGTTTATTGGGAAGTTAGTTGATAATCTGCTGTTCATCTATATTATGGAAACCCTTGATAGGTTTCGGGGTGCAAATTTAGATTTTATTTTGATAGATTGTAACACTATACAAATGTTAATAAAATATAAATTACAATTTAGCAGACTTGCTATACGGTTTCTGTTTAACACTTGAGCTTTATTAGGGAATGAAAATTATATGATAATGACTGAAGAGATATTTTTTATAGGTAATATTTTATAAGAGATATTCAGCAGTTTATTGTATTACTAATATTTAAGGGTTAAATCGGAAGCCCGTAGGATATAAATATAATTTTGGCTTTTTCTATTTGTTCTTTTGTGGGCGGATTAACATCTTTCAACTTATAATCTACGTCAAGATTCTCCCATTTATGCACTGCCATCTGGTGGAAGGGCAATATATCTACACGCTCCACATTGTGAAAACGAGACACATATTCTGCCCATTTCTCAAGGTCAGCATCTTCATTAGTAAAGTTTGGCACAAGCACATAACGGAGCCATACGGGTTTATTGATTGTGTGGAGATAATCCATAAACTCAAGGGTAGGCTTTAATTGCTGAGATGTCAATACTTTGTATTTGTCCGGATTAATTTGTTTTATATCAAGCAAAACCAAATCGGTATATGACAATACTTCTTTAACTGTTTCATTCAGGTAGATACCGGAAGTGTCTATCGCGGTATGAATACCGGCTGCTTTACATATCTTAAAAAGATCAAGTACAAATTCAGGCTGCATCATAGGTTCTCCTCCCGAAACTGTAATACCTCCCCGAACAAAGTTTTTTACTTTGTCAAGTTCATGAAATACTTCTTGCGGAGACATAATAAACTTGGCGTCAGCCTTTTTCCATGTATCGGGATTGTGACAATAAAGACAACGTAAGGGACAGCCTTGCATAAACAATACAAATCGTATTCCCGGACCGTCTTTCGTTCCAAATGTTTCAATTGAATGAATATATCCCTGCATAGGTTTCGTAATAAATATAGAACGAAGTGAAGTTATAAAAACCTCACTCCGTTCATAAAATAGAGTATGATTGTAAATTTTAAATTGTTGTCGTGATTGTTCTGTTAATCACATCCAACTGCTGTTCTTTGGTTAGTTTAATAAAGTTAACAGCATATCCCGAAACACGTATAGTTAATTGTGGATATTGTTCAGGATTATTCATCGCGTCAATCAGCAATTGGCGATCGAACACGTTGACATTCAGATGGTGACCTGTCTGAAGAAAATATCCATCAAGCAAGCCGGACAAATTCTGTGCCTCTTCATCTTTGTTTTTACCTAATGTGTTCGGAGTGATAGCAAATGTGTAAGATATACCATCATTTGCATGTTCGAACGGTAATTTAGCAACTGACGATAATGATGCAACAGCGCCTTTTGTGTCACGTCCGTGCATCGGATTTGCACCGGGTGCAAACGGCGTACCACCTCGACGTCCGTCAGGTGTATTACCTGTTTTTTTACCATAAACGACATTCGATGTTATTGTCAATACAGACTGGGTAGGTATGGCATCTTTATACATCTTACGTTTGCGTATCTTATTCATAAATTTCTCAACGATCTCAACCGCAATCTTATCTGTATTATCGTCATTATTACCAAATGGTACATAATCTTTTTCAACGATATAATCCATAGCATCACCATCAGCATCCCTTACAATACGAACTTTACCGTATTTTATGGCGGCAAAAGAATCGGCTATTATCGAAAGACCTGATACTCCAAAAGCCTGAGTACGGACAATGTCTACATCATGCAACGCCATTTCAAGGGCTTCGTACGAATATTTATCGTGCATATAATGTATGATGTTCAAAGCCTTGACATAAGTTTCGGCCACCCAATCAAGTGTACGGTCAAATTTTTCCCAAACTTCATCGAATTCAAGATAGTCTCCGTCTACTTTTTCAACCCAGTGCTTAGGCAGTACCTGCACTTTGGTTTTCTCATCCTTACCTCCGTTGATTGTGTATAATAGTGCCTTAGGTAAGTTGGCGCGCGCTCCGAAAAATTGCATCTGATGACCGATACGCATCGGAGAGACACAACAAGCTATACCGTAATCATCTCCTAACTGAGGTCTCATTATATCGTCGTTTTCATATTGAAGCGATGACGTGTCAATTGATACCTTAGCACAGTATTTCTTCCAGCTTTCAGGCAGGCGGTCACTCCACAGAATAGTCAAATTCGGTTCGGGAGCCGGTCCAAGATTGTATAACGTATGTAACATACGATAGCTGTTTTTCGTTACAAGCGATTTACCATTATTGGTCATACCACCTATCGATTCAGTTACCCATACAGGGTCACCTGAGAACAACTCATTATATTCGTTTGTACGTAAGAAGCGCACAATACGCAATTTCATCACGAAATGGTCAATAAATTCCTGAGCTTCTTTTTCTGTGATGGCACCGTTGCGCAAATCACGTTCAATGTAAATATCGAGGAACGAAGTTACACGTCCCAAGCTCATAGCCGCACCATTTTGATCTTTAATCGCCGCAAGGTATCCGAAATAAGTCCATTGTATAGCTTCCTGTGCATTTTTTGCAGGATTGGATATATCGAAACCATAAGACTCTGCCATCTTTTTAAGCGAGTGTAATGCCTGAATCTGCATGCTCAATTCTTCACGCAAGCGGATCAAATCGTCTGTCATCACCACAGGATCGCAATCCTGGAAACGTTTTTTACGTTCGGCTATCAGGCGGTCTACTCCATAAAGAGCTACACGACGATAGTCACCGATAATTCGTCCACGACCGTAAGCATCCGGAAGGCCTGTAAGGAGCCCGTTACTTCTGGCACGTCTGATACTGTCAGTATAAGCAGAGAATACGCCTTCGTTATGTGTTTTGCGATATTTGCTAAAAATTTCACTTGTTATCGGATCAAGGTGATAACCGTATTCCTCAAGGCTTTGCTGAACCATACGCAATCCTCCATTCGGAAATATGGCTCTTTTCAATGGCTTGTCTGTTTGTACGCCTACAATTTTTTCAAGTCCTTTATCTATATATCCCGGACCGTAAGCATCTATCTGAGAAGGAATTTTGGTTTCAGCGTCATAAACACCCTTTTGCTTCTCAATTTTGAACATTTCGCTCAATTTGCTCCAAAGCTCACGGGTCGCATCAGTAGGACCCTCCAAAAAAGATTCGTCACCGCTGTATTCGGTATAATTCTCAAGGATAAAATTGTTTACATCAATTTTGTCCTGCCATTTAGTTCCTTTAAAATCCTTATATGCACTCATTTTTATACTAATTAAATTAATATTAAGAATATGTAAATAAACATGCAGACTATACATCTGCAAAATCTTGCTTCAGCTATTTAATTTTAAGCCTCGCAAATTATTATTTACTTTGATAATTAAGCTCTTTAAATGTAAGCTTTATGAATTCAATCTTGAGTAAATTCAGTTTTAACAAAATATTTACTTAATCAGGGTTATTAATAATATTTTTAAATATCCTGTGTCAAGATTGGCAGAAAAATACTACTCTATATCATCATACAAGACAAATATAATAACTTTTATCAGAATAAATTATATCTTCTGCATTAATTCATATTCTTGTATTAGATGAATTAATAATCTAAAATTTTGATTAACAACAATAAAGACTTTTACACAAAGATTAATTATAATAAAATCACCAACACTTTTTCTATGCAGCTATATATCAACCACTTAACCAGAAAACATAATATTAGTTTATCAAATTATACACTGATTGTTAACACAATACATTATGTTAGTTCTATTAATTCAATGACATATAGATTTTATCAATATAATGAAATTTGTTTATAAAGATGTTGATTGACTTTTACTGCTTCGGCGAACGCATTCTATTTCAAAAAACCGGCTTACACTTAATTTGTTTTATTATTACTTCCTAATAATGAATAAGTAGATTAGACAATGAAAATAATTCATCTAAAACTGTAACTTTGTTGCAACTAATTATATTTTCAAAAATGGAAAATATCGCTAACCAAAAGGAATATAGAGTTTTATTTGTTTGCTTAGGCAATATCTGCCGCTCGCCTGCTGCCGAAGGTATATTAAAAGATATGGTTTCAAAAGCTGGACTAAGTAACAAGATTAGCGTTGATTCTGCCGGCACGTCAGGCTATCACGAAGGCTCTTTACCTGATGAGCGGATGCGAAAACACGGAAGAATGCGAGGTTACGATTTTTGTTCGCTTTCCCGTAAATTCAGATCATCCGACTTCGATAAATTCGATATCATTCTTGTTATGGACGACAGCAATTACGACAAAATCATGAGACTGAGTCCGAGTGTGGAAGACGAGAAAAAGGTGTACCGCATGGCTGACTTTTTACAGCATCTGTCTGCTGACCATATTCCCGACCCTTATTATAGTGGCGATGAAGGGTTTGAATTTGTACTCGATCTTCTGGAAGATGCTTGTACAGGTCTATTTAATAAACTACGAAACGGCGAACTTTAAGTCTCGCCGTTTTATGTTTATAAATTATCTTATCTATTCATTATTATCATTAAATTTGTACATTAACGTAAATATTTACATCTAAAATTAAGCAGAATGAAAAGGGACTCAGCTATTTTCGATATCATTAAAAGAGAGCATCAACGACAACTGAGCGGTATAGAGCTAATTGCTTCTGAAAATTTCGTCAGCGATCAGGTTATGGAAGCAATGGGTTCGTGCCTGACAAATAAATACGCAGAAGGCTATCCCGGAAAAAGATATTACGGAGGTTGCGAAATTGTTGACCTCAGCGAACAACTTGCGATAGATCGCCTAAAAAAATTGTTTAACGCCGAATGGGCAAATGTTCAACCTCATTCAGGAGCGCAAGCCAATGCAGCCGTATTTTTGGCTTGTCTGAAAGCCGGAGACAAATTTATGGGACTGAATTTAGCGCATGGAGGACATTTATCGCATGGTTCACCTGTTAATTTCTCGGGTCTTATGTTCCATGCCATTGAGTATAATGTGCAGGAAATAACTGAAGAGATTGACTATGAACAAATGGAAGCGATTGCTCATCGTGAAAAACCTAAATTGATTATTGCGGGTGCTTCGGCCTATTCACGTGAATGGGATTATGCACGCATCCGTCAACTGGCAGATGAGATAGGTGCAATCTTTTTGGTGGATATGGCTCATCCTGCGGGATTGATTGCGGCAGGCTTACTTAAAAATCCTGTTGAATATGCGCATATTGTTACAACTACCACGCACAAAACTTTACGTGGTCCTCGTGGCGGTGCTATTCTGATAGGCAAAGATTTTGAAAATCCGTGGGGCAAAACAACTCCTAAAGGAGAGATAAGAATGATGTCTTCCCTACTCGATTCAGCCGTGTTTCCGGGAATACAGGGAGGCCCGCTCGAACATGTTATTGCTGCTAAAGCCGTATCGTTTGCTGAAGCCCTTGAACCCTCGTATAAAGAATACCAGACACAGGTAAAGAAAAATGCCGCTGTCATGGCTCAAGCATTTATAGACAAAGGTTATAAGGTGGTATCGGGCGGAACTGACAATCATCTGATGTTGATAGATCTTCGCCTCAAATATCCCGAACTGACGGGTAAAGCGGCTGAAAAAGCACTTGTAGCGGCAGATATTACAACAAACAAAAACATGGTACCTTTCGATAGTCGCAGTCCGTTCCTCACATCAGGTCTAAGATTTGGAACTCCCGCTATTACTACTCGTGGTGCGAAAGAGTCTTTGATGGGTGAGATTGTAGAAATGATAGACACCGTACTGTCAAATTATGAAAATGAACAGGTAATCAAAAATGTACGCAACAAGGTCAACACTTTGATGAAAGATTACCCTTTATTTGCATGGTAATTTATACATATATAAAGAAAAAGACCGAATATAAATTCGGTCTTTTTTATTTTGAAACCATTCCCAGCTTCTTTAACAAATCCTCTCTTTTAAGGCGTTTTAATGATTTTATTATCTGAGGGCGGTAATTTTTATCGTACCAGAAAAAATATTGACGCTGAGCAAGTTTCTGCTCTTTGTTTTTGGCCGTAAATACTTTCTCTAATGTATAAGGATGGTATCCTGTATAATATATCTCGGTTGCCAATGTCATGGGTGAAGGTGTAAAATCCTGTACCTGTTCAAGCTGAAAATTCAGATTCTTCATTTTCACGGCAAGCTCTGCCATATCAATTTCTGAACATCCGGGATGTGATGATATAAAATAAGGTATAATCTGCTGCTTGAGATTGCATTCAGTATTCAGATTATCGAATGTTTTTTTAAATTCATAAAACTGATCGAACGATGGTTTACGCATATAATTCAGCACTTTATCCGATGTATGTTCGGGAGCAACCTTCAATCTGCCCGAAACATGATTCACAATCAGTTCACGCGTATATTCCTTTGATGCTTTATCTAACTTGGGATCATTATTCTGATGCAACAGCATATCATAGCGAACTCCGCTGCCGATAAACGATTTTTTGATGCCCGGCAATGAATCTACGGCTTTATATATATCCAATAAATGCGAATGATCTACATTCAGATTTTTACATATTTTCGGGTGAATACAGGATGGTCGCCTGCATTTGGCACAAATACGCCTGTCCTTCCCTTCCATTTTATACATATTTGCCGAAGGTCCGCCCAAATCGCTCAGATAGCCTTTGAAATCGGGCATCTCAGTAACTTTCCTGACTTCTTTCAGAATTGAATCTTTGGAACGGGAGACCACAAATTTTCCTTGGTGTGCCGAAATTGTACAGAAGGCGCATCCGCCGAAACATCCCCGATGCATATTTACGGAAAATTTTATCATCTCGAATGCCGGAATATGTTTCCCTTTATATTTAGGATGGGGCAAACGGGTGTATGGCAAATCAAATGAAGCGTCTACGTCCTTTTCTTCCATAGGAGGATAAGGGGGATTTATTACCACAACTTTTCCATCGGTTTCCTGCATGATGCGATGTGCATGCATCATATTAGATTGTTCTTCAACAACCTTAAAATTTTTTGCCTGCTTCAGCTTGTCGGTCATACATTCTTCATGCGAAAAAAGCATAATATCTTCATCTGCCGACATGTATTTGTTTTTATCTGTCCAATATGCTGTTTGAGGTATATCGGTTATTTCAGAGACTGATTGTCCGTTCTTCAATCTGTTGGCAAGTTCTTTTATAGGCTTTTCTCCCATGCCATATATTAACAAATCGGCTTTTGAATCCGCCAATATTGATTTATGGAGTTTATCATCCCAATAATCATAGTGGGTAACTCTTCTAAGCGATGCTTCGATACCACCAAGGATTACAGGGACATCCGGATATAAGTCTTTCAGAATATTGCAATATACTTTTGACGCTCGATCGGGACGCATATCGTTGCGCCCGTCCGGTGTATATGCATCTTCAGACCGCAACCGTTTGTTGGCTGTATAATGATTTATCATCGAATCCATGGCTCCGGCTGAAACTCCGAAAAACAAACGTGGTCGTCCCATTTTTTTGAAGTCTCGCAAGTCATCGCGCCAGTTAGGTTGCGGCACAATGGCTACCCGCAGTCCTTCGGCTTCGAGCGTACGCCCTATCACGGCAGCTCCAAACGAGGGATGATCTATATACGCATCGCCCGAAAATAAGATGACATCTGCTTCATCCCATCCTCGGATTTCCATTTCTTTTTTGGTAGTGGGTAACCAATCTGTTAGCTTATATTCTTTCATTCAGAATGCAAAGGTAGGTACTTTTGCCGAAGTGTGGATATTATTTGGCTTCCCAAGCTAAATATCGATTGACAACGGAATTGATACGACGTTGTAATGAAGGTTTTGTACTCATCCATAGAAACATATTTATAAATGGCTTGCTGTAAAACAGCATAGACAGGTATCGGATAATACGTACTTCTTTCAGTACACTACGGCTTTCTTCTTTAAAATTACGTTTATGAATGATCGCTTTGGCTGCATTCTCGCCTGTTTTGAAAGCATAATACAGTCCTTCACCGGTCATCGAGTCGGCATATCCTCCGGCATCGCCTATGAGTAATATATTTTCCCGAAACGGATAGTCAATTTTCCCCAACATGGGAATATAAGCTCCTTTTGTTTTTTTCTCATCGTCAGGAATTTGATATTCTTTCATCAAAGTTCTGAATTCTCGTATATCGGAATTTTTATGTCCATATCCCACTACGCTTCCTTCTTTGTTCGGGAAAATATACATATAACCATTATCGAAACGCTTATCGAACATAACATCTATATTATCATTCAGTCTACGAGGCAATTTTTTCTCAAGACATATTATCCCTTTGTAATATCCGGGTTGAAGATATCGCCTAACCAGACTTGTTGCTCCGTCTGCACCGATTAATATATCGCACGAAAATTGAGTCCCGCTATTCAATGTTATGAATATTTTTCCTTCTTTTTCTTCGATCAAAGTCAATCTTCCAATCAATAATCGACCTCCCAATTTTTTATATTCGTCTATTAACAGGTTGTCAAATTCGCTGCGTAGTACTATTCTGATTCCTCTATTTAGATTGAACGTGCTATATTTTTTTTGATGGGCATAAACCGTCATTTCACCAACGTTGTAATAATCGTATTTGAGGTTATCAAAAATACGTTCGAATATTATATGCGTCTTGGGAGTAAGTCCTCCGCCACATAATTTTTCACGCGGAAAATCGGATTTGTCGATAATAAGACAATCTTCGCCTGCTTTACGAAGCAAATATCCACAGGAACTACCTGCCGGACCACCTCCTATTATAATCGTCTTTATATGCTCTGTCATGTTTTTTAACCTATTCATTTTTAGGACAAATGATCCAAATATTGAATAATCAGGCTAAATTAATACTTATAAAATAATATTCCAATCAAACCTATTCTTTTTCAATAAGTTTATTGAATATTACTAAATCTGGAAATATAAAAAATAAAGTAAATAAGAGATAGATATTTATATTTGTTTCAAATAAAGGCTCATTTGTTTGTGGAGGTATTCTATATCACTTTTAATAACGAATACGTTGCTCTTATTTTAGTTTTATATTTTTCTTATTTTCTGTTCTGACAAGAATTATCTCTTGTGCATCTCATCTTCCTATTCTTGTTTATTTCTTAATACTCCATATCATAATGTAATACTCAAATTTATATTATTGGTCCATTATGTTTGATTAGAAAATCCAAACCCTGTTCTACAGTCTTGAATAGTTTTATTATGTAATAGTTATAACTATTTGATAGCTATTTACACAGCCAGATTTCTTATATAGAATCGTCTATCAAATCAAGGTATAGCAAATGTTATAACAGTGTTTTATTTGAAGGCTCTAAAGCCGGAGGTTTTGCCCCGAAGTGCAAGGGGGAGAACAGGGCAATAGTTGAGTCCCTTCTTGCTCAAATTAGCTCAGAACAAAGTGTTGGATAATTAATGTTAACTCTGTATCAATAAAAGAAACAGCTTTCTGCTATTAGCTATTTTTTTTAACGCATTTTTACCCTGATCGTATCTGAATTGTTTAGATAGGAAACCAACTCGATACGAGTCAGATTCAAGTTGATTTAAGGTTTATAATTCTGTCGAAGAGTTTTAATAGGCTTGTTGCATTATACAGGTTGGCTATTGTAGG
>CALYPL010000017.1 GCA_945273835.1 uncultured Dysgonomonas sp.
CAACAAAAAGCCTATTTGAGTCTTTCATCAACCAAAGCGCAGAAAATATCGGAAGTTGCAAAAATATCCGGCATCGCCAATGTTGTACCTGTTATCAAATCTTTGGTCGATATCGGAGCAGCTATTCTCAGCGAAGATATAAACAACTCTTACTCTGCGAAAACAATTTCAGCAGTACGTCTTGCTAAACAGTTCAGCGAAGTTGAATTGCGCGAGATACATGAAAGCCTCTCGAGAGCGAAAAAGCAACAAGCCTTATTAGAAACATATTTGCGCTTGCATAAGGTCAATAAGGTAATTCTTAAGAAAAGTTTACTGGAAGAAGCCAAAGTCTCCGAAGGTGTTCTGAAGGAACTTATTGATAAAGGTATATTTGAAATATTCGGACACGAAGTCAATCGCATAGATTATGGACAAGGCGACATGGAATCGGCTTATAATCTGAATACTTATCAACAAGAAGCCTATCAGTCTATCCAAAAATCTTTCTTAGAAAAAGATATTACATTATTATTCGGTGTTACTTCAAGCGGAAAAACGGAAATATACATCCAACTGATAAAGGATATTCTGTCATCGGGAGGACAGGCTCTATATCTTTTGCCGGAGATAGCTCTTACGACACAAATAACCGAAAGATTGAGACGTGTTTTCGGAGACCGTTTAGCTGTATATCACTCAAAGTTTAATGATAATGAGCGTGCCGAGATATGGAATAAGCTACTGAAAGGAGAATGCAATGTTGTTTTAGGAGCTCGTTCAGCAATATTCTTACCTTTCAATAATCTGAAACTTATCATAGTCGACGAGGAACACGAAGGTTCTTATAAACAACAAGATCCTGCACCACGTTATCATGCACGCAATGCTGCGACTGTGCTTGCATCTATGTTTAACGCCAAAACCTTGTTAGGCACAGCCACACCTTCCATTGAGACTTATTACAATGCTCTGGCCGGTAAATACGGTTTAGTCAGACTAACCAAACGATATGACGATATCAAGTTACCGCATATAGAAATCATCAATACAAAAGATCTCAGAAGAAGAAAAATAATGAAATCAATTCTGTCACCACCACTTTCTGAACACATTCAAAATGCTTTAGGTAAAGGTGAACAGGTTATTTTATTCCAAAACAGAAGAGGCTTTGCATCCATGCTTGAATGTAAAACTTGTTCGTGGACACCACGTTGTACGCATTGTGACGTAAGCCTTACGTACCATAAAGGACAACGCCTGATGGTATGTCACTATTGTGGAGCCACTTATGCTGTTCCGACAACCTGTCCCGAATGCGAAACCCCAACACTCGATGTCTTAGGTTACGGAACGGAACGAATTGAAGAAGAGGTCAAAGAACGTTTTCCCGAAGCCATTATAGCCCGAATGGATATGGACACAACACGTAGTCGCCGATCGTACGAGCGTATAATCAGCGATTTTGCAGCCGGCAAAGCCAATATTCTGATCGGAACGCAAATGGTATCGAAAGGTCTTGATTTTGATAACGTCAGTGTGGTTGGTATTCTTAATGCCGATAATATGCTTAATTATCCTGACTTCCGCGCTCACGAAAGAGCTTTCCAACTTATGACGCAAGTCAGTGGTCGTGCCGGACGAAAAAATAAACAAGGTCTTGTCGTGTTGCAAACCTCCCACCCCGGACATCCGATTATAACCGATGTAAAAGAAAATAATTACGAGTCATTTTATACGATGCAGGCGGAAGAACGGAATATGTTTCGTTATCCACCTTTTTACAGACTGACTTCAATCGTTATAAAGGGTAAGGACGAACATACGCTTGACGCAGCGGCAAGACTGTTTGCGCAGTCTTTGCGCCAATCATTCGGAGAACGTGTCTACGGTCCGATAAAACCACCTGTATCACGTGTACAATCACTTTATATACGTAAAATTCTATTAAAACTCGAAAACCGTCTGCCTATTCAAAAAGTGCGTGACGCATTACTTTATCATCAACATGTAGCACTGGATACCCCTGACTACCGTTCACTCTATGTTTATTACGACGTAGACCCTGTATAAATTAAGATTAACAAAAGCACCTGCCATCCCGCTTGTGGTCATACGGTTCTTGAGAATCGTCAGATCAATCGTTCCTTAGAATGATTTTAAATACTGTCAATTATTTTACAATTTATAATATTGTTATTGCATAAAAATCTGTACATTTGTTCAGATTGCATTATCAATATATAAGTGAAGCAAATAGACAACATAAAATTAAAAGAACAGGTACGCGAAGAATTTACCGCATACCTCAACCATCATAAGCACCGTAAAACACCCGAAAGATATGCCATACTTGACCATATATACTCAACAAAAGGTCATTTCGATATGGACAATCTGTATAATTCAATGAAGCAGACCCACTTCAGGGTAAGCCGTGCCACCTTGTACAATACCATCGAATTATTACTTGATTGCGGATTGGTCGTTAAGCATCAGTTCGGAGCAAATGTGTCGCAATACGAACGTGCTTACGGAAATGAAAATCACGACCACCTGATCTGTCTGAGTTGTGGTGAAGTTAAAGAATACAAAAACGGAAATCTTTTTATACCTTCGCAACAGAAAAAACTGCAACGCTTCAAGATTAGCTATTACAGCATGTATATCTACGGTATTTGCAGTAAATGCCTCAGGGCAAAGAATAAGGAAGAAAAGAAAACCAAATCATTAGAAAATAAAATTAGTCATACAAAGAAGAAATGAAAGTCGATGTATTGTTAGGGTTGCAATGGGGCGACGAAGGAAAAGGCAAAATTGTTGATGTTTTAACGCCCGAATACGAAATTGTAGCTCGTTTTCAGGGAGGTCCTAACGCTGGTCATACTCTTGAGTTTGATGGACAGAAATACGTCTTACGCTCTGTTCCGTCCGGTATTTTTCAGGGAAACAATAAAAATATAATAGGCAACGGCGTTGTACTTGATCCTGCCCTGTTCAAAGCAGAGATAGAAGCACTCGAAAAAACAGGTCACGACCTGAAAAAACGTTTGCTCATTTCTAAAAAAGCACATCTGATATTACCAACCCATTGTCTTTTAGACGCTTGTTATGAGTCAGCAAAAGGCAACTCAAAAATAGGAACAACAGGCAAAGGCATTGGTCCGACATATACCGACAAAGTTAGTCGTAACGGATTACGTGTAGGAGACATACTGCATAATTTCGATGAAAAATACGAAGCAATAAAAAGCCGCCATTTACAGATACTTACCCAATACAGATTCGACGCAAGTTCTCTGCCCTCCATTGAGAAAAAATGGTTTGAGGGATTGGCTAAGTTAAAAGAGTTTGAATTCGTAGACAGCGAACATTACATAAACAAAGCTTCACGAGAAGGTAAGAAAATATTGGCTGAAGGCGCTCAGGGAACTATGCTCGATATAGACTTCGGGTCTTACCCTTATGTTACCTCGTCAAATACCATCGCTGCCGGAGCTTGCACAGGATTAGGAGTTCCTCCAAGCGGTATAGGCGAAGTATATGGCATCTTCAAGGCATATTGTACACGTGTGGGAAGCGGTCCGTTCCCAACCGAATTGCATGATGAAACAGGCGACTTGCTTCGTGACAACGGACATGAATACGGGTCGGTAACAGGTCGTCCCCGTCGATGCGGATGGATTGACCTTGTGGCGCTACGTTATGCCATCATGCTTGATGGTGTTACACAACTCATCATGATGAAAAGCGATGTACTTGATACATTTGAGACTATTAAAGCCTGTGTAGCCTACGAGATAGATGGTAAACAAGTAACTGATTTTCCGTTTGATGTAGAAAACGGCATTAAGCCTATATATAAAGAAATGAAGGGATGGCAAACCGATATGACTAAAATGACTTCGGAAGAACAATTTCCTGAAGCATTCAGGGCTTATATTTCGTTCCTCGAGAAAGAGTTGGGTGTGCATATCAGTATCATTTCGTTAGGACCAGACAGGGAACAAACAATTTTTAGGAAATAATATTCTTTTTTATAGATTTAGGAATGTGTCTGACTAAATGTTGGCACATTCTTTGTTTTATATCTAATAGTAATAGGTAAGTAACAAATAAAGAATTCTTAATTATGACAACATTATTGTGGTTTGTAATCATACTGCTTTTCGTTCTGAGTATTGTAGTATCGTCAATGCTTAAAAGCAAATTCAAGAAATATTCACGTATACCCCTCAGCAACGGTATGACAGGACGAGATGTGGCTGAAAAGATGCTCCATGATAATGGGATATTCGATGTGAAAATAATATCCACAAACGGAATGCTTACCGATCATTACAATCCGACCGATAAGACTGTAAATCTGAGTGAAGGTGTGTTTTCAAGCAATAGTGTAGCCGCTGCCGCTGTAGCTGCGCATGAATGCGGACATGCCGTTCAACATGCACAGGCATATGCTCCATTGAAATTACGGTCAAAATTAGTTCCGGCCGTCAATTTTGCATCGCAATGGGTGATGTGGGTACTTTTGGCAGGCATACTCATGATTAATGTGTTCCCGTCTCTCATCTGGATAGGAATAACATTGTTCGCGCTAACCACAATATTCAGCTTCGTGACTTTGCCGGTCGAGATTAATGCCAGTAAACGTGCTCTTGAATGGCTTAATACAGCCGGTATAACTAATTTGAATAATCACGACATGGCTAAAGACGCTCTTAAATGGGCTGCATACACTTATGTAATTTCAGCATTGAGTTCGCTCGCTACATTGATATATTATATAATGATAGCATTGGGCAGACGTGATTAATCTTTTCTAATAAAAACTTAATCATCATACAAAGAGTAGCTTATCTATGGGCTACTCTTTTTCTTTAACAATTGCAATATTTTAAACACAATAATACATAAATTTGCATACGTAAACTACCCAAGTTATTTCTCTAATGAAACATTCTATGATTATAATACTACTCGTTATCATATATCTGTTAGGGAATGGTTATGTCTTTCATCATCTTTGGATGGCTATGCCTCCTAACCTTATAGGCAAAATAGCAATTATCAGCTTCGCGGCAGTTGCCATTTTGTCATTTTTTATTTTTTACGCGGCAGGAGAGGCAATGCCCATCGGTTTAGCATCTATTTTATATAAGATAGGAACAGCATGGCTATTTACGGTTATTTACTTTTTCATCATTCTCTTTGCCAAAGACCTTATCGGTTGGTCTAACAAACTGTTGCATTTCATGCCACCCGATGCGCTTACCCGCTATACAAAAGAAAACTGGTTAGGTCTTGCACTGATGGTAGGCTTCATTACCATGCTTATGATTTGTGGCTTTCTGAAATATGAATGGAAATTAAAAGTAAGATTACCGGTCACAACCGAAAAATCTTTAGGCAACAGGCAAGCATTACATATTGTGGCTCTAAGCGATATGCATCTCGGCTATGGCATTGGCGAAAACGAGCTAAAGGGTTGGGTGGAACTTATTAATAATGAGAAACCCGATTTAATACTGATAGCCGGTGACATAATAGATTGTAGTACCCGTCCACTCAACGCAGGAAATTTTGCGGAAATATTAAAACAGCTACATGCTCCTTTGGGGGTATATGCTTGTATGGGTAATCATGAATATCTGAGTGGTGCTGAAAAAAGTCAGAAATTTATTGAGAAATCAGGCATCAAATTACTCAAAGATAGTGTAACGCTTATTGACAATTCAATTTATATTGTAGGACGTGACGATAAGACTAATCACGAGCGTAAACCTTTATCTGATCTTACTTCAGACCTCGACAAATCGAAATACATTATCCTGTTAGATCATCAGCCATTCAATCTCAAAGAAGCCAAAGAATGTGATATAGATTTTCAGCTGTCAGGTCATACCCATCAAGGACAAGTCTGGCCAATCTCAATGATAACAAAAGCGATTTATGAAACCGATCACGGGTTCTTGACAAAGGGAAACACCAATTATTATGTTAGTTCGGGTTTAGGTATTTGGGGCGGAAAATTCCGTATTGGCACACAATCGGAATACGTAGTAATTGACATTAAAAAAAATTAGAATGAGGATTTTCTTCAATTCTATAATCATTCAGTTGCTACTCAATACCTATATATTGTGGTGGATTTGGAGTATAACTTCTCGGTATAAATTAGTACGCCAGATCATCACGGCACTTATAGGTTTAGAAGTTGCAATCTATTTTTCAGGATTCTTTTTTTCCGACGTATTTCCTTTAAATGTCAACCATTGGTTAATCTGGCTGACAACAACTTGGATGGTATTTTTAGTATACTTTTCAGGGTTGTTAATGGGTTATGACCTCTTGCGTCTTATTTGTTTATATACCCAAAAGCCTCTTTTCGGAAAGATTAAACTATATTCATTAAAGCTACGCACTTTATATCTGTTAGCATCATTTACGTTGGTTGCGGCGGTTATGTTATATGGCAACTACCGATTTAAACACCCTGTCGTCAATCATTACGAATTATCGGTCGATAAAAAAGCTATCGGCATAGATAGTCTTAAAATTGTTATGGTGTCCGATCTGCATGTCGGTATACTCATCGGCAATGATATGTTGCATAAATATGTAGACTTAATCATGGCACAAAAACCCGATATAATTGTGCTTGTAGGCGATATTATTGATTACGATCTGGCTTCAGTTAAAGAACAGCATCTGGAGAATGAGTTCAGAAGACTTAAAGCCCGTTATGGGGTTTACGCATCGACCGGAAACCATGAGTACATTGAAATAAAGGACGAAAAGAAAGATGAAAAAATAAATTGGCTCAATGATGTTGCCAATCTGACTGTTCTGCGAGATTCTGTTGTAAAGATTTCTAACGCATTTTATTTAGTTGGACGTGAGGATAATCGGAACGAAGACCGCAAACAATTAGACAGCTTAATATCGAATATTGATAAATCACTTCCTGTCATAGTTCTGAACCACGAACCTCGTGATCTGGACGAAGAAGCCGACAATGGAGCTGATATTGCACTATATGGACATACTCATAACGGACAATTATTTCCATACAACATTGTATTAAAAGCTATATATGAAGTTGTTTATGGCTATAAGAAAAAACAAAACACACATGTGTACGTCTCATCAGGTCTTGGGCTTGCAGGTCCTCAATATCGTATCGGAACATTGTCCGAAATTGTTGTATTAAATATAGATTTCAAAAAAGATTGATTAATTTTAGCCATGCTAAAATCGTTATACATAAAAAATTATGCGTTGATCGACAGTCTTGAAATAGACTTCGAACAAGGTTTTTCGGTTATTACAGGCGAAACAGGCGCAGGAAAATCCATTATTTTAGGAGCATTGGGCTTGATAGTAGGACAACGTGCCGATGCCAAAACAATCAAAATGGGTGAATCGAAATGTGTTATTGAAGGTATATTCAACATCTCGGCATACGACCTTAAAGCTTTTTTTACCGAAAGAGAGATAGATTACGATGAGATTTGCATATTGCGTCGGGAATTGATGTCGTCCGGCAAATCTCGTGCATTCATCAACGACACTCCTGTTACGCTTGCTGATCTGAAAGAATTAGGCAACAGATTGATTGATATACACTCACAACATCAGAATTTGATGTTGGGTGACAATCAGTTTCAAATGCATGTGGTAGATGCACTTGCCGGTAATGCTAATTTACTGAAAGAATACAATCAAATTTATACAATCTATAAAGATTCAGAAAAGAAACTCAAAAACTTACAGGACGCAATCACAAAAAGTCGTCAGGAAGAAGAATACCTGCGTTTTCAATATACCGCACTTGATGAAGCCGCTTTGAAAGAAGGTGAACAAGAGGAGTTGGAAGCTGAATTGGAAATGCTTAATCATGCCGAAGATATCAAGTCGGGATTATACAAAATAAACATCTTATTATCTGACGATGAACGTGGTATAGTTGCGGCATTAAAAGAAAGTCTGTCTGTTACCCACTCGCTTTCAAAGATGTACAACAGATCAGAAGAAATGCAACAACGTCTTGATACAGCTTATATTGACCTCAAAGACCTGAGTTCCGAAGTGGAACGCATGGCTGGCGACATAGAGTTCAATCCTGAGCGATTGGCTTTTGTAGAAGAACGCTTGAACAAAATATATTCATTACAAAAGAAATATAACATCGATACAGTCGCCGGATTACTTGCTTTGAAATACGAGATAAATAAAAAACTCGAAAATATAGATTCATTTGATCAACAGCTGAAAGAACAACAGCAAGAAGTTGCCGACAATAAGGAAAAAGTCGATCTGTTAGCATCAAAATTAAGCAGTAAACGTAAATCGGCAATCAAACCGATGGAAGAAACACTGACAAAGAAAACATCTGTTCTGGGGATGCCAAATATTCGGTTCGAGTGTAATATATCACCAAAGCAAGAAGCCGATATAACAGGAATAGACAATCTCGAATTTCTGTTTTCAGCAAATAAAAACGTACCGCTCCAACCTGTGTCAGAAATTGCTTCAGGAGGAGAAATATCGCGTCTCATGCTTTGCCTAAAGTCCATGATAGCAGGAGCAACCGCTTTACCAACTATCATCTTTGATGAAATTGACACCGGTGTTTCGGGCGAAATAGCCGACAAGATGGGGCAAATCATGCAAGAGTTCGGACAATCCATGCAGGTTATCGCCATCACCCATTTACCACAGATAGCCGCCAAAGGACGAGCCCATTATATGGTTTATAAAACCGACGACGAAAAGACAACGACTACTAATCTGCGTAAACTATCGGATAAAGAACGCCTTGAAGAAATCGCCCGCATGCTAAGCGGTGCATCTTTAACCGATGCCGCAATACAGAACGCAAGAGTAATGTTGGGTCTGAAATAAACAACATTATTGCAAATAACTTCTTTAACCATTGCTACAACAGATTGTAACCGAACAATGAAAATGATTCCTTTTCTTGATCTGAAACGTGAGAATGCAACCTGTCTTACAGAATTGCAAGATGCAATGTGTAGAGTTAGCGAATCGGGTTGGTATTTGCACGGAGAAGAAAAGGCTTTGTTTGAGGAACAGTTTGCAACCTTTTGCGGAGTTAAATATGCCATTGGAGTAGCAAATGGTCTTGACGCTTTGCGTCTTATATTATTGGCTTATAAGGAAATAGGCAGATTACATGATGGCGATGAAGTGATTTTACCCGCCAACACATTTATAGCCACTGCATTAGCTGTTTCAGCCTGCAACTTGACGCCCGTATTTGCCGATTGTGATATAAAAACTTACAACATAGATCCTATTTCGGTTCAGAACAAATTAACCGCTCGCACTCGTGCCATCATAGCCGTACACTTATACGGTCAGACAGCAGATATGAATGCCTTAAAATCAATTTCTGAAAACAATAAACTGATACTGATAGAGGATGCCGCTCAGGCACATGGTGCAACTTATCATCAAAAAAAAGCAGGAAGTTTAGCCGATGCGGCAGCATTCAGTTTTTATCCATCAAAAAATTTAGGTGCATTAGCTGATGCAGGAGCCGTAACAACTGACAATGACGAACTTGACGAAGTTATCCGCAGTCTTTGCAATTATGGTTCATCTAAGAAATACGAATATCAGCACAAAGGAATAAATTCAAGAATGAGCGAATTGCAAGCAGCTGTTTTAAATGTCAAATTAAAACAGTTGGACGCAAACAATCTAAAGCGCAATCAGTTAGCACAAAATTACTCACAACACATTCACAACAATCATATAATCAAACCGTCAATCAGCAACAAAGGCGAACATGTTTTTCACTTATATGTAATCCGTTGCCAGAACAGAGATTCATTACAGGCGTATTTGACTAAATCAGGTATTCAGACACAGATACATTATCCGATTCCGATACATAAGCAAGAAGCGTATAAAGAATATTCAAAATTGTCATTGCCTGTATCAGAACAACTCCAGAATGAGATTTTAAGCCTGCCCTTATATCCTACTCTAAAAGAAGTTGAGATAAACTACATTATCGAATCCTTAAATAATTGGCAAATTTAAATAAGTGCAATAGAATTGGGTACAATTTACCTATTATCAAATAAATAGCTGTTAATTCATCAACGACAATATAACACATAGCCTTATTTTTTAAGTTTTATTATTGCGCAAAAAGCATTAGATTTGCACCATAGAACAGAAAACATGGCAAAATATAAAAGAATACTACTCAAACTTAGCGGCGAATCGCTGATGGGCAATCAACATTATGGTATAGACACCAATCGACTAAATGAATATGCCAAACAGATTAAGGCTGTCGCAGGTATGGGTATCGAAATCAGTATTGTTATTGGCGGAGGAAATATTTTCAGAGGGCTAAGTGGTGCATCAGAAGGCTTTGACAGAGTGAAAGGCGACCAAATGGGTATGCTGGCAACTGTTATAAATAGTCTGGCACTCAGCTCTGCGTTAACAGCAATCGGGCAAAAATCAAGAGTGTTGACAGCCATCCGAATGGAACCTATCGGTGAGTTATACAGCAAATGGAAAGCTATTGAAGCCATGCAAAACGGAGAAATAGCAATCATTTCGTGCGGAACAGGAAATCCGTTTTTTACAACCGATACAGGCTCTTCCCTTCGTGGTATTGAGGTTGAAGCAGATGTTATGCTGAAAGGAACACGTGTTGATGGTGTATACACGGCAGATCCGGAAAAAGACCCTTCAGCCACTAAATACGACAAAATATCGTATGACGAAGTTCTTAATAAACAGCTTAAAGTAATGGATCTGACGGCAACCGTCATGTGTAAAGAAAACAACTTACCGATTGTAGTATTTGATATGGATACGCCGGGCAATCTGGAACGATTGATGAAAGGTGAAAACATCGGCACATTTGTACATGCATAGAATTAAAAACTAAAAAATATATAACGTATTATGGCAACAGATATACAGCAAATCAATAAAAATGCAGAGTCCAAGATGCAATCAACCATCGAGTTTTTGGATGAGGCTTTAGCGCACATACGAGCAGGCAAAGCAAATCCACGTATTCTTGATGGTGTCAAACTCGATTATTACGGTACACTTACCCCGTTGAGCGGAGTAGCTTCAATCAGTACTCCCGATGCACGTACAATCGTTATACAACCTTGGGAAAAACAAATGCTGAAAGAAATTGAGAAAGCTCTTATCAATTCTGAAGTAGGAATCATGCCCGACAATAACGGAGAAATGATCCGACTTAATATTCCGCCACTTACCGAAGAGCGACGTAAAGCATTGGTTAAACAATCGAAACAAGAAGCCGAAGAAGCCAAAATAAGTGTACGTAACGCCCGTCGTGATGCTATTGAAGCCATTAAGAAATCGGTTAAAGACGGTGTGGCTGAAGACGTTGCTAAAGATGCAGAAAACGAAATGCAAAAACTTCACGATAAATTCATAAAGAAAATCGACGAAGTATTCGCTGCTAAAGAAAAAGAAATAATGACTGTATAAACAGATACATTCTATTGAATGACAAATGGCTTGATCATCAAAAATACAGGAAGTTGGTACCTTGTCCGCACCGAAAACGGTAAAGACGTTGAATGCAAAATAAGAGGTAACTTCCGTTTGAAGGATATTAAAAGTACAAACCCTGTTGCCGTAGGCGACAGGGTTTGTATTACCCTAACTCCTGAAGGATCGGGGTTAATTACCGAAATAGAAGACCGTAAAAATTATATAATCAGAAAGTCGTCTAATCTTTCCAAACAATCACATATCATAGCAGCCAATATAGACTTATGTTTTCTGATCGTAACAATAAGCCAACCCTATACTTCAACGGTTTTTATTGACCGATTTCTGGCTTCTGCCGAAGCGTATCGTGTTCCGGTGAATATTGTAATCAACAAAACAGATATCTATACTCCGGAGGAAACTGAATACATGGAAGCCCTATGCAGTATGTACGAACATATCGGTTATCCCTGCATAAAAATATCAGCGCTGCATAACGAAGGGCTTGATTTGCTTCGGGAAAAAATGAGAAACAACATAACTCTATTTTCAGGTCATTCAGGTGTAGGCAAATCTACCCTGATAAATTCATTAATACCCGATGCCCGACTTAAAACAGGCGCTATATCTGATTATCATGCCAAAGGGATGCACACAACCACTTTTTCCGAAATGGTAGAGATACCCGGAGGAGGTTATCTAATAGACACTCCCGGTATCAAAGGATTTGGAACTATAAATATGGAACGGGAAGAAATCTCGCATTATTTTCCCGAAATTTTTAAATTCTCCGATAAGTGTCGTTTCAATAATTGTATGCACATCAACGAGCCGGGATGCGCCGTGCGTGGTGCGGTTGAAGAACATTATATAAGCGAAAGCCGTTATAAATCTTACCTAAACATGGTTGAGGAAGAGACGAGCGAGAAATATCGCAAATAACGTTTTCAAATCTTCGCATTGATTTATCAAAAGTGAATTAAAAAAAATCATAATATGCGCATCAATACTGAAATTTGAGAACAGACATGCGTTTATTAACATTAAGTTTTCTATGATTTTGAAAAATTCGTTATTTTTATTGTATTATTAATTTCATACAAATATATGATTTCGTGCGAACGAATTATTTTATGTAAATACGCTTCGTTTAATGAAACAAAATCTTAACGACAGGTAAAATGTTGTGGAATTTACTTACGGCTGATCATTTCATTTTAGGATTTCAATTACTGTATATTTTTTCAGCAATCGGGGTCATCTTTGTGATCATCTTAGAAAACCGTAATCCTCTAAAAACAATAGCATGGACGTTAATTTTGATTTTTCTTCCATTGCTCGGACTAATCATATTTTTCTTTTTTGGCGAAGATGGACGTAAAAAACGTCTGATATCGCACAAAATGTTCAAGAAACTTAACAGAAAGACCTTAGCCAGATTTGAGAGAGACGAGGTTATGGAGTCTCCCGAAGGATATACAGGAATAGTCAGTCTGATCAAGAAACTTAAAGGCTCTTCGGTTTACAATGGTAATAAGATTACTTTCTATACTGATGGCGAAAGCAAGTTCAAAGCCTTGCTTGAAGAAATAAATAAAGCCGAGAAATTTATTCATATACAATATTATATTTACATGGATGACGAGATCGGGCGGAAAGTAAGGGATGCCCTTATACAAAAAGCTTCGGAAGGAGTCAAAGTCCGTCTGATCTATGATGATGTAGGCTCATGGAAAGCCAAGCGGCGTTTTTTCAACGACATGCAGAAACACGGTATTGACGTTCAACCTTTTCTGAAAGTGACTTTCAGATTTTTAGCAAGCCGGGTTAATTACCGTAATCACCGTAAAGTAGTAGTAATAGACGGTAAAGTCGGTTTTGTTGGGGGGATGAATATTGCTGACCGTTACATCAAAGGTATAAATAACGGTGTTTGGCGTGATAGTCATATAAAAGTTGAAGGCAAGGCAGTTGCAGGTTTGCAAACCGCTTTTCTTGTTGATTGGTATTATTCTCGTAAAGAATTTCTGGCATCAGATCATTACTTCCCTCAAACTGAGGTAAAAGGCGACAATCTGATGCAGATAATAACAGCCGGACCTATCGGTTTGTATAAATCCATTCATCTCAGTTTTCTCGAAGCCATTTATAATGCCAAAGAATCCATTTACATCCAAACTCCCTATTTCATACCCACTGATGCACTTATGCTGGCTATTCAGACAGCTTCTTTGCGGGGAATTGACGTACGGCTGATGATACCCCGCCGTTGCGACACAACTTTTGTACATATAGCAACACAATCTTTTCTGCAGGAAATACTGGATGCCAAAGTTAAAGTATATTTTTTCGAAGCTGGATTCCTGCACTCCAAACTTATGATTATTGACAGCAACCTGGTCATAACCGGTTCGGCTAATATGGACATACGCAGTTTTGAACATAACTTCGAGATTGATGCATTTATATATAATGAGACAACTTGTTCAAAAGCTAAAGAGATATTTTTTGACGATATGGCTCAATCAACATTACTTTTAGCCAAAGAATGGCAATCACGGTCAAGAATCAAAAAACTCAAAGAATCCATAGTCAGACTTTTTTCTCCTCTTTTATAAAAATAAAATATGTATAAAAAACTTTTCTTTACAATAACTTTCACATTAGCAGTTTATATCACGTCATCGGCACAGAAGATCACCATATCCATGCTTCAGGAAGCAAATCAGCCTTATGTATTTGTATTGAATCAAGGTCTTACACTTGATACAATACAGAATGGGCGACTCAATTTCGCCGGAAACACGGTAATCGATATTCCTGAAACTTACAAAGATTATATCGGTGTAGGTATCTTTAGCATAAAAGACAAGCAATCAATATTTCTTATTGTAAATCATGAAGATTTCGAAATGAATATTAATAATGCACGACCTAAGTTTATAAACTCTGCCGAGAATAATTATTTATACGATTCATTATTCGGTAACGAACCTAAAATTAACGACACAACTTTATATGCCCCTCATTTCCTGACTTTTCTTCGTTTCATTCAACAACAAAACCAAGTATTACAATCAGGTAACGATTTAATGAGAAAATTGCAAACCAGACAATATGCTACAGATCAGTTAGATTTTGATCGGCTATACACGAGCGGGCTATGGTTTTTTGCAATTGATAACTTGATGAAGATGGAAAGCAATCAAACTATGATGGGAGAAGATTTTATAAAAATATTAAAACGTATCCGTTCTCCGAAAGTATTTGAAAGCTTATCCAAAAATTTAGTCACCATTATGGAACAATATGGTCTTGAAGATGCTTTTGAAATCACAGTGCCTTTTATACAGAATTCAGGGCGAATTGAAGTTCCTAAAGGTAAATTATTTGATGCTTTCCAAAAAGCTAAATTCAGAAAAGGGATGATAGCTCCCACGCTTGAAGGGCGTAAAAATGAATTGAAAGAAACAGCTCTAAAAAAGACCATTGTGATTTTCTACGATCCCGAATGCCATAATTGCGAAGCACAACTCGAACAGTTATCTGCTAACTATAAAAAGCTGTTGGATCAAGGAATACAGATTATATCTGTTTCATCAGCTGATGATATGTCGAAAGACAATTTGGATAAAAAACGTTTCCCTTGGAAAAATAAACTTTGTGATTTCAAAGGCTTCGTCGGCAATAACTTTAAGAATTACGGAGTAATTAGCACTCCTACTCTATTTTTATTGGATAATGAAGATAAACTAATTGGCAGATATGCATTATTTTCAGAAATGAAATTGATGTAATAATCAGTCAGCTAATCTTAAAATCAGATTCAAACAAAAGGTTAAGTGATATTTGTTTCTGTTAAAAAAGATATATCTTTGTATAATCTATAAATAGATTTTATAAAAATATAAAATAACTATAAAATAGGATTAAGGTCATAAATAATGAGAAAGACAGCACTGATAACAGGTATTACGGGACAAGATGGCGCTTATTTGGCCGAGTTTTTGCTAAAAAAAGGTTATATAGTTCACGGTATTAAACGCCGGTCTTCGCTATTCAATACAGAACGTATTGACCATTTATATCAGGATCCCCATGAAGATCATCGGGATTTATTCCTGCATTATGGTGATATGACTGACAGCATGAATTTAACACGCATAATTGGTGATATACAGCCCGACGAGATATACAATCTTGCCGCAATGAGCCATGTTAAAGTAAGTTTTGACACACCCGAGTATACCGCCAATGCGGACGGAATAGGTACTTTGCGATTACTTGAAGCCGTAAGATTATTAAATCTTACAGAAAAGACCCGCATATATCAGGCTTCTACTTCCGAACTGTATGGTTTAGTGCAAGAAGTACCTCAAAAAGAAACCACGCCGTTTTATCCCCGCAGCCCTTACGCAGTTGCTAAACTATACGCATATTGGATTACAGTCAATTATAGAGAAGCATACGGTATGCACGCCAGCAATGGAATATTGTTCAACCATGAGTCACCGTTGCGTGGCGAAACATTTGTGACACGCAAAGTAACACGTGCCGTATCACGAATTGTTTTAGGACTTCAAAATATGGTATTCATGGGTAACCTTTCAAGCAAGAGAGATTGGGGACACGCTAAAGATTACATAAAAGCAATGTATCTGATATTACAACAAGATAAAGCAGATGACTATGTTATATCTACAGGCATCACAACCACGATTCGTGACTTTATCCGTATGGCTTTCGATGAAGTAGGCGTAACCGTTGATTTCAAAGGCGAAGGCGACAAAGAAACCGGTTTTATAACAGCAATCGACAAAAACAAATTCAAGGAAGTTGTAGGAGAAAAATACCTCGAATCTTTTGAGAAACGAATAGGAGAAACGGTTGTTGGCGTTGATCCTGCTTATTACCGACCAACTGAAGTTGATTTGCTCATCGGCGACAGTACAAAAGCACGCACTCAATTAGGATGGAAACCGGAGTATAATTTAGAGCAATTATGTCAGGAAATGGTTTTGAGTGATCTTTTGTTAATGAAAAAAGAAGAATATCTGAAAAATGGAGGTTATAGAATCCTCAACTATTTTGAATAGAAAATTTCTATGATAGATAAAAATGCTAAAATATATATTGCCGGACATAAGGGACTTGTTGGCTCGGCAATTTTGAAGAACCTCCAAAGTAAGGGCTATAAAAACTTTGTACTCAGAAGCCATAAAGAGCTTGATCTGACAGACCAGAAAGAGGTAGCAGATTTCTTTGCAAAAGAAAAGCCTGAATATGTGATTCTTGCAGCAGCCAAAGTTGGTGGCATTATTGCGAATAATACATACCGTGCGCAGTTTATTTACGAAAACATGATGATACAGAATAATGTTATTCATCAGTCTTACTTAAATAAAGTAAAAAAATTAGTTTTCTTGGGAAGCACCTGCATCTATCCGAAAGAAGCACCTCAGCCCATGAAAGAAGATGTGCTTCTGACATCACCGCTTGAATATACAAACGAACCATATGCAATCGCTAAAATTGCCGGAATAAAAATGTGTGAAAGCTATAACCTGCAATATGGAACAAATTATATTGCAGTTATGCCCACTAATTTATATGGACCGAATGATAATTTCAATCTTGAAACCTCACATGTACTTCCGGCACTTGTCAGAAAGATACATTTAGGTAAGTGCTTGGAGAATGACGATTGGGATTCTATCAGAAAAGATTTAAAATGCAGACCTATTAAAAACATTTCAAATAATTCAAGCAAAAGCGAAATTTTAGAAATTTTTGCTAAATTTGGCGTCTCAAAAGATGCTAATCTCAGCAATGTTTCAGTTGAGATATGGGGCTCAGGCAAGCCTAAAAGAGAGTTCCTCTGGAGTGAGGACATGGCTGACGCTACAGTTTTTATCATGGAAACTGTAAACTTTTCTGATCTGATTGATGTTAATAAAGAAGTCAGAAATACACATATTAACATTGGAACAGGTGTAGATATATCTATTAAAGAAATTGCAAACCTATTAAAAGAGCTGATAGGTTATAAAGGAAAATTCATATACAACACTGAGAAGCCCGATGGAACAATGAAAAAACTAACTGACGTAACTAAATTAAACTCATTAGGTTGGAAGCATCGGATTGATATACATGAAGGACTTTCCCAAATTTATGAGTGGTATATCAAGAATCTCTAATATTTGATTTTAAAGAATCTCATTTAATTAATAAATTAATTTTTTAAGTTATGAAAAAAGTAAGTTTGCTTTTAATTTTAGCTTTCACGGCTATAGCTGCATTCGCTCAAGAAAGTGGCGTTAGTGCTGAAGCTGGTCGCAAAGCCACATTTACAAGAAATGGTTTTTGCGATAACTGGTTTGTCGGTGCTGGAGCCGGTGCAACTATGTATTTCGGACCGGAAGATCAACATGCAGGCTTTTTTAATCGAATGACAGTTAACCCAGAGTTATTTGTAGGAAAATGGTTTAACCCATATTTAGGAGTACGTGGTGCCGCTCAAGGCGGACGCATTCATACATTTGTTGGAGAAAACGCCGAAAAAATGTATAGCCAAACATTGTTCAACGCTCATGTTGACTTCATGTTCAATGTAACCAACTATTTCTTGAAATATAAAGAAGATCGTTTCTATAACTTCATACCTACAGTAGGTGCTGGTTACGCTCACCGTTTCGATGACAAGTTCAAATACCGTGGTATGAATGGTATTACATTCAACGCAAGCTTGTTGAATACATTCAGAATTACAAACAGACTCGATGCTTTTGCTGAAGTAGGTGGTATGTTGATCGAAAGTAGATTCGACCGCGGTGCAAACGGCGATAGCCACTGGAATGGTATTATGACAGGATCAGTAGGTTTAATCTTGAATATTGGTAAGAATGACTTTTCTGAAGCATATTTAATGGATCAAGGTCTTATCGACGATTTGAATGACCAAATAAACAAATTGCGTCAGGAAAATGCTAAATTGGCTCTACGCCCAGAAAGCTGTCCTCAATGTCCGGAAACTACAACTAAAACAGTTGAAGTTATTAAAACTATTGGTTCTAATAATATGGTTATCTTCCGTCTTGGTAGCGCTAATATCGACACTAACCAAGAAGCTAACATCTACGCAACAGCTAAGGCATTACAAGAAAATCCAAATGCTAAAGTTAAAGTCATTGGTTATGCTGATAAGAAAACCGGTAGTGCTTCAATTAACGAAAGATTGTCAGAAAAACGTGCTAAAAATGTTGCTAATCAATTGATCAATAAATACAACATCAATAGCAGCCGTGTAACAATCGAATGGAAAGGTGATTCAACTCAACCATTCAGCGAAAATTCATGGAACCGTGTAGCTATCATGATCCAAGAATAAGCCTTTGATTCAAAAATAAAGAAAGAGGGTGCTTAATAGCACTCTCTTTTTTTTATATTGCAACTTTTATACACAAAATTTATTAAATGATTATCAATCTAAAAATCATAAATTTGTATTCTTAAAATAAACAATAATTATAAGCAGTGGTTTCAGTAGAAGGATTAACAGTAGAATTCGGGAGCTTTACCCTTTTTGATAATATATCATTTGTTGTAAACAAAAAAGACAGAATAGCTTTAGTTGGCAAAAACGGTGCCGGCAAATCGACAATGCTAAAAACATTTGCAGGCATACAATCGCCGACTAAAGGTAATATATCATACCCTAAAGATGTAACGATAGGTTATCTACCTCAGATAATGCAACTTAACGACGGAAACACGGTGCTTGAAGAAGCTGCCCTTGCATTCAAGCATATTCATGCAATAGAAAACGAATTAAATGATGTCAACCGACAATTAGCAGAACGTACAGATTACGAATCACAAGCTTATCATGATTTAATAGAACGGTCAACTTATTTAAACGAACAGTTTTCAATATCAGGAGGAAATAACTTTCAGGCTGAAATTGAAAAGACGTTGCTCGGACTTGGATTTACTCGTTCAGATTTTGACCGCCAAACAAAGGAATTTAGTGGCGGTTGGCGTATGCGCATTGAGTTAGCAAAATTGTTACTGCAAAGTCCCGATATTTTACTATTGGACGAACCTACAAACCACCTTGATATTGAATCTATACAATGGCTTGAAACATTTTTATCGACAAGAGCAAATGCTGTAATTCTTGTTTCGCACGACCGTGCTTTTCTTGATGCAGTCACCACCAGAACAATCGAGATAACACTCGGTCGGATATATGACTATAAAGTATCCTATTCCAAATACGTCGAACTACGAAAAGAACATCGTGAGCAGCAGCTGCGTGCTTATGAAAATCAGCAAAAACAAATTCAGAAAACTGAAGAATTTATTGAACGATTCCGTTATAAAGCAACCAAAGCAGTACAAGTCCAATCGCGAATAAAACAATTGGAAAAAATAGAACGCATTGAAATTGAAGAAGAAGATACTTCACATATTAATCTTAGATTTCCGCCATCACCACGCTCTGGATCATACCCTATAATAACTGAAGATTTAACCAAAAGCTATGGTAATCATCTAATATTTTCAGGTGTAACATTCACAATTAATCGGGGTGATAAAGTGGCTTTTGTGGGTAAAAACGGAGAAGGCAAATCCACATTAGTAAAATGTATTATGAAGGAAATCGATTATGACGGAAAATTAGCCTTAGGACATAACGTGAAAATTGGTTATTTTGCACAGAATCAAGCTCAGCTACTTGATGAAAATTTATCGGTATTCGAGACAATTGATTATGTAGCAACTGGCGACATACGTACCAAAATAAGAGATTTACTCGGAGCTTTCATGTTCGGAGGTGAGGCATCCGAAAAAAAAGTAAAAGTACTTTCAGGTGGCGAGCGCACTCGATTAGCTATGATTCGGCTATTACTTGAACCTGTCAATCTTTTGATTCTGGACGAACCGACAAACCATCTTGACATTAAAACAAAAGATATTCTCAAGCAAGCGATAAAAGATTTTGACGGAACGGTAATTATTGTTTCACATGATAGGGACTTTCTGAACGGTCTTGTAGATAAGGTTTATGAATTTGGTAACGGAAAAGTGAGAGAACATTTAGGTGGAATTTATGATTTTCTGAATGCCAAAAAGATGGAAAATCTACATGAGTTAGAAACTCAGACAAATATCATAACATCCGATAACAGTAAACAGGAATATAAAAAAACAGAATCAAAGCTGACTTACGAAGAACGCAAAGAACTTAGCAGACAGATTAAACGTTTAGAAAAACAGATCACAGAACTTGAAACACGCATTAAAAACAATGAAAATAAAGTAAGTGATATTGAAAAACAATTATCAACACCCAAAGGCGCATCAGATATATCTTTATTTGAAACCCATGCTGCCTTGCAAAAAGAAATTGAAAAAGATTTAGAATTATGGGAAAACCTTACGAATGAACTTGAAGTTTTAAACACAAATTAATATTTTATATTAAAATTAAATCAGTTAGAACAATGAAAATAACCTACTATTTGTCAGTTGCTCTTATTACCTTGTCTGCAATAAGTTGCAACAAATCTAAAAAAGATACCGTGATGGAAAAACAAAAGTTTGAAATATCAGATCTGGATACGACCATTAATCCGGGTAATGATTTTTTTCAGTATGCCACAGGAGGATGGAATAAGGCAAATCCTATTCCTGCACAGTACTCCAAGTATGGTTCATTCAACAAATTAGAAGATAAGAATCAGGCACAAATTAAGGGTTTGATTGAAGAATTGAGTAAGTCTAAGCATACAGAAGGTAGTCTGGAACAAAAAATCGGTGATTTGTATGCAATAGGTATGGATAGTGTAAAATTAAATTCGGACGGAGCTAATCCATTGACAGACGAATTGAAAAAAATTGAATCAGCCCAATCAATTGGGGATATTATCAGACTAAGTGGAGAACTAAGTCAATATTGCTCATCCCCATTCTTCCACCTGATTGTCGGAGCCGACGATAAAAATAGTTCAATGAATATTGTGCAACTATACCAAGGTGGTATTGGTATGGGAGAAAGAGATTATTATCTGGCAACTGATTCGGTCTCTAAAAGATTGCGGCAAGGATATATCACTCTGATAAAAAAACAGTTTATCAATGCAGGCTATACTGAAGATTTGGCTTCTAAAGCAGCAAATGATGTGATGGAAATTGAAACTGCTTTAGCTAAGTCTCATAACACCAAAGAAAGCACAAGAAATCCTGAAAAGAATTATCACAAAATGAAAGTCAGCGATCTGAATAAACAAGTAGCTGATTTTGATTGGAAATTATACTTTGAAGCTATTGGTGCTAAAAGTTTCGATGAAATAAACGTTTGTCAGTTAGAACCTATCTCTGCTGCTATTAAACTAATACAGACAACATCGGTTGATAAATTGCAAGCATATCTCAAATGGCGTCTTATCAATTCAGCTGCAAGCTATCTGAATGACAACTTTGCTGAAACAAATTTTGAATTCTATGGTAAATTACTAAGCGGTAGTCAGGAAATGCAACCTCGCTGGAAACGTGTAGTCAATACTGTAGACAACGCTTTAAGCGAAGCAGTAGGGCAGATTTACGTCGAGAAATATTTTCCCGCCGAAGCCAAAGAACGTATGCTGAAACTTGTGGCCAATTTACAAGAAACGTTGGGCGAACGGATTAAGAATCTTTCTTGGATGAGTGATGCTACTAAAGCAAAGGCTGAAGAAAAGTTGCGAACCTTCACAGTGAAAATAGGATATCCTGATAAGTGGATCGACTACACATCATTAGATATCAAAAAAGATTCATATTGGGCTAATATTGTTCGTGCTAACAAATTTGAGCATAAACGTAACATGGATAAAGTCAATAAGGCTGTTGACAAAACAGAATGGCTTATGCCACCTCAAATGGTCAACGCTTATTACAATCCGACTACAAATGAAATTTGTTTTCCTGCAGGAATTTTACAACCGCCATTTTTCTATCTTAACGGTGACGATGCTGTTAATTATGGAGGTATTGGTGTTGTGATTGGTCACGAAATGTCACATGGTTTTGATGATCAAGGTTCTCAGTACGACAAAGAAGGTAATCTTGCCAACTGGTGGACTGTAGATGATGCAGCCAAATTTAAGGAAAAAGCGCAAATATTAGTTAATCATTTCAATAAAATAGAAGTATTACCCGGACTTCATGCAAACGGAGAGTATACACTTGGTGAAAATATAGGTGACTTCGGTGGTTTGCAGATCGCCTATGCTGCTTTCTCGAAAACTAATGAAGCTAAAAGTACTGATAAGATCGACGGTTTCACCCCTCAACAACGTTTTTTCTTGTCATATGCCAAACTTTGGGCCGGTAATATACGAAATGAGGAAATACGCAGATTGACTCAAGTAGATGTTCATTCGCTCGGTAAGTGGCGTGTCAACGGTACATTACCGCATATTAACGCATGGTATGATGCCTTTAATATAGTAGATAAAGATTCGCTTTATATTGCGCCTTCTCAACGTGCGGATATTTGGTAATTGAGATATTTAATAAAAAAAAGCTGCATTAGTTAATGCAGCTTTTTTTATATAGAAAATAAGATTCTCATAATTTGATATTACGCACCGAAAACAAAGAAGCATTATTATATTCAGGATATACAGATTTAAATTTATTAAGATAAGCCTCGGCTTCTTGTTTATTGTTGAATGAAGCAATATAAATACGATGTTTATAATGAGATGTTATGATCCTTGCCTGAGGAAAATCAGACGATTGTATTTTTGACAACAGTTTCTCCGCACGAGGCGAAGTATCTTCATCTCCCACAATCAGATAATAAGTCCGTAACGCCTTAAATGATCGAGCCGATTTTACCGAATCGGAATTACTGACATTCTTTTGGGCTTCAGAGTAAAATCCAATATCATTCGTTTTCTTTTCCTGATCTGTGGATGTATTATTTAATTCGGAATTATTATCATAGCCAAGATTACTATAATCATAAATATCCGATGATGGTTCCTGCATTTCATCAACTTTATGTTTAGGCGCAATCTGCGGACTGTTTTTAATCAAAGATTGTATGAAATCAGCATGCTGTACCTTACCATTATCACTATCATTGCCAACACTGACAGATGAACCGACAAACACAATAAGAGCAACGATTGAAGCAACTATTGCACTGATCGTATATTTAACATTGAGTGAATGCTTTTCTTTTTTGATCTCTATATCTATCTGCGAAAGCAAGGGCATTCTAACCGATGTCAATCCGTATAGAGAAGGATGTATCACCTGACTGCTTGGTACGAAGGAAAAACTGCTTCCTTCATTGTAAATAAGTTTTCCCAAATTTCCACATTGCAAAGTTTTATTGCGAGTGAAATGAAGCCTTATTACTTCAACGGCATTATGAATATTTTTGCAGGCTGTCTCATATGATATATCTTCTAATTTTTGCATACTCGAAGCCAAAAGCCCATCGTTATGTTTAAGGTCCGGATTAAAGCTGATCTTATAAGATGGTGCAATAATGGTTCCGTCAAGTCCATAATAAGCAGGCTCGATGTTAACCACGAAACCTCCAAAATCAGGTACAATCACACAATTATACTGAGGAAGCAGAAATTCGATATATTTAAACAATGCATCAATCATAGCAACAAAGATAGATCTTAGAGAGCGATTAATTACGCGCGACGTTTTAATTTGTTTCAAATACTTAATAACAGAGTTTTCAACAAATTGTTAATTTTGCTATTATCAACAATATAAGTACTATTTTTGGGTATAAAAACTAAAGTTATTGACATATGAGTGAACAATTGTTTGTTAATAAACATGCTTCGAGAAAAGAAAAATACCAAACCTTAATACCTCAATTAAAAGCCTTGCTGGATAATGAATCCGACACAATCGCCAATATGGCAAATACAGTTGCGGCATTGAAGCAAACTTTCAACTTTTACTGGGTAGGCTTTTATATAGTTAAACGCAATGAATTAGTTGTTGGTCCGTTTCAGGGAACCATAGCTTGCTCACGCATTAGTTGGGGCAAAGGTGTATGCGGTACGGCATGGAAAGAAAAAAGAACCGTGATTGTACCCAACGTTAACTTATTTGCAGAACATATTGCTTGCGACAGCGCATCATTATCTGAAATAGTTGTCCCTATCTTTTACAAGAACGAAGTTATTGCAGTGCTTGACATAGATAGCCAATATGAAAATTATTTCGATGAAACGGATGCCGAATTTTTAGGTTTGATCGCCGATATAATTAAAAATAAATTATAGTTTCCGAGGCACACGTATCAGTTATTATACTTCAATTTATATCAGAACGGAAAAATTAATGGCAATACAAATATCATTACTACTCCCATGACGATTTGCAGAGGCAATCCCACTTTGATATAATCCATGAAAGTATATCGACCGGCACTCATAACAAGCGCATTAGGCGGTGTAGAAAATGGCGAGGCGAAACACATGCTGGCAGCTACCGTTACGGCAAACATAAACGGATAAGGACTAACATGCATACCTAAGGCTGACTGCATGGCAATGGGTGCAAAGAGAACAGCTGTCGCCGTATTACTTATAACCATTGTCAGCATAGAAGTACAAAAATATATACCCGCAAGCAAAGCATACGGTCCAATATCGCCTAACCGTGCCACTAAGTTATCTGAAATCAGATTGGCGGCACCTGTTTTCTCAAATGCTGTCGCCATAGGCATCATAGCGGCTATAAGAACCACGCTTTCCCAGTTTATATTATTATAAGCTTCTTCCATATTGCGTAAACAACCTGTCACAACCATCAGCACGGCAGCCACCATAACAGCTATTACAGGTGCCACAATATTAAATACCATAGCCAAGATCATCAATAACATTATTCCCGCGGCTATCGGAGCTTTTTGATCGAGTGTTACTTTAGAAGCCTCCTTCAAAGGTTGTCCTACCAATACAAGGTCTTTTTGCCTGTAACTGATACTTGCCAAATCCTGCCATTTGCCTTGCAGTAATAAAGCGTCGCCCGAATGCAATTTGCGAGCTTTTATATTCGTCATCTGATATTCCCGATTGTGCTGAATACCTAACACGTTTACATTATACTCGTCTCTGAATTGAGTTTCCTCAATCGTTCTGTTTATCAAAGTCGAATTAGGCATAATAAATGCTTCGGCGATACCTGATTCCTGAAAATCAGTGAAACCCTCTTTCGCTCTGTCCTCAGTAATAGTCATATTGTTTTCAGCAGCAAACTTCTTTATATTCTCTTCCTCGCCCTGACAATATAAAATATCATTCAGTTTAATCACGGAGTTTGGTCCTGCAACTTCCTCAATATATCTTTTACTCAATCCTTTTTTATCATATCTGATAATCTTGACAATGCTTACATGGTAAGTTGTCGCAATTTGAGATTCAATAAGGGTTTTATCTAATATCGGCGAGTCTCCCGTTACATCCAATCTGTAAGATTGCTGACGCAAACTGTACTCTTCGGCAAGTTCTGCTAATGATTTACCTTTATTCTTCTTTTTATCAACCTCAAAACTTTCATTTTTGGTTAATAATTTGCTGAGGAAGAATAGCACTAATACCCCTACCGCAAGACAAACAAAACCAATAGGTGCGAATGAAAAAAATGATAATTCTTTAAATCCCGCATTAATAATAGACTCCTGTATCACAAGATTGGGCGGCGTACTTATAAGTGTAAACATCCCCATACTGCTTGCGAATGCAAGAGGCATCAGATAACGACGCGGACTAATATTTGACGCGGCAGCCATACTCACCACAATTGGCATCATTACAGCCACCGTACCCGTATTGCTGACAAAAGCACCAATGGCAGCGGTAACAAACATAACAAGGATAAACAAAATATTTTCGTTGTTTCCGGCTAACCGAAGTATACGGCTGCTTATCATCTTTGCAAGACCTGTACGGAATATGGCAGCTCCCACCACAAAAAGCCCGACCATCATAATGACCACAGAATTGGAAAATCCTGCCAATGCTTCAGTGGGAGTGAGTATATTAAACAAAACCAGTGCTAACAGAGCGCAAACCGCAACAAGATCGGATCGCACTTTTCCACGCATAAAAAATATAGCTGTAGTCGCCAAAATAATAAGCGTAATGTTCATTGGAGTAAGTAGAGAGGTTATCGTCATGACTTATACGTTTATTTAAATTCAACTCAAATATACTAAATTTTATCGGGCTTCGGGCTATCCGTACCGTGGCTTTCAATTTTAAATTTTCATATTTAAAAGGTTATCACACTATTCTGCTGTTTGTAAAACATAAAGATTTAATTTATTAAGAATGCTTTAAGAGGATTGTTTTTATTAGTTTTTTTAATGATTGTTTATAGCATATTGCTAATGATAATTTATATCTTTGCCGACAATGTGGATAGTGATATCAACGGGAATTCAAAATTACAATATATAGTAAGCAATATTTGTTGAAAAACAAGCCCTTATACCAATTTATAGAATGAAACTGAGCACTTTAAGAGCTATCTCTCCGATAGATGGACGTTACCGTAGTAAAACAGAAAAGTTAGCTGATTATTTTTCAGAGTTCGCCCTTATCAAATACAGAGTGTTTGTTGAAGTGGAGTACTTTATCTTTTTGTGCGATATTCCGTTACCCCAACTTAAAAATATAGACAAAGCAGTTTATCCTAAACTGAGAGCTATTGTCGATAATTTTTCGGAAGAAGACGCTCAACACATCAAGGATATCGAAAAAGTAACAAATCATGATGTTAAAGCTGTTGAGTATTTCATTAAAGAAAAGTTTGATGTTTTAGGGCTTATGCCTTACAAGGAGTTTATCCATTTTGGTCTGACATCGCAGGATATTAACAACACATCAATTCCTCTTTCGCTGAAAGATGCCGTTAATGATGTTTATACTCCTCAACTGCAAAACCTGATAGATAAACTTCAGAATTGTGCTGATGAGTGGATGGATGTTTCAATGTTGGCAAAGACACACGGTCAACCGGCATCCCCTACCCGATTAGGCAAAGAAATAATGGTATTTGTGAGCCGTTTACAACGTCAGTTCGATATTCTGAAAACTATTCCCGCCTCGGCTAAATTCGGTGGAGCAACAGGTAATTATAATGCTCATAATGTAGCTTATCCTCAATTTGACTGGAAGGAGTTGGGCGATCGATTTGTTACAGAAAGGTTGGGCATGGTGCGTGAGAAATGGACTACTCAAATATCTAATTACGATACACTTGCGGCTTTATTTGACTGTCTGAAACGCATCAATACAATTTTAATTGATTTGAACCGTGATTTCTGGCAATATATTTCGATGGAGTACTTTAAACAGAAAATCAAGGACGGCGAAATAGGTTCGTCAGCCATGCCTCACAAAGTGAATCCCATTGATTTTGAAAACGCCGAAGGAAATTTAGGTTTAGCCAATGCTTTGTTAGAACATTTAGCGGCTAAACTTCCGATATCACGCCTTCAACGAGACCTTACTGACTCTACCGTATTACGTAACGTAGGAGTTCCGATGGGGCATATCGTCATCGCTATTGAAAGCACTTTGAAAGGTCTGAATAAACTTTTATTGAATCAAAGTGTTATATATAGAGATTTAGAAAACAATTGGGCTGTTGTTGCAGAAGCTATACAAACTATTTTGAGAAGGGAAAGCTATCCGAAGCCTTATGAGGCTTTGAAAGAACTGACCCGTACTAACGCTATAATTTCGGCTAAATCTATTGCTGACTTTATCGAGAAACTGGATATTGACGAATCTATTAAAGAAGAATTACGTAAAATTACTCCGCATACTTATACAGGTATATAATCATATACGAGTATTTATTTTTCGTAACCGAGAGGTTATTTATTGTATTATTGTTTTTAACGCAAAAATGTAAGAGAAGAAATGAGCACAGATTCTGGAAAAGAGAATAGCAACTATTCTACTGAACATCAATCTAATGAAGGAAAACCACAAGAAGGACCTATAAAGAAGAAGCGCCAGAGAGTAGGAGATGTCCGCAAACAATCGTTCGGAGTTCGTTCCGAGTCGGTTAATAACGAAAGGAATCCTTACAGATCAGGTACGGATAATAGTCAGTCTCGGTATTCGAACGAAGGTAGACAGAATTATGGTGAACGCCGTCCGCTAAACCGAAATTCATATTATTCAAACAATAACCAGTCTCGTAATACTTCAGATGGTTATAACAGAAATAACGGTTACAATTCGGAACGTGGTGGGTATAATTCTGATCGTAATAACTACAATTCCGACAGAAACAGCTACAATTCGGACAGAAACAATTATAATTCTGACCGTAATGGCTACAATTCGGATAGGAACAATCGTCAGCCTTACAGAAATAACGAAGATGGCTACAATCGTCGTCCGAACAATAATCGGAATTATGATGGCGGTTACCAACAATCAAGACCGGGAAATAACAGACCTAACAGAGGGCAGAATAATACGGGCGGTCCGAAGAGATTAGTTAAACCGGTTAAGTATAAAGAGAACATTGATCCGAATACACCAATTCGTTTGAATAAATATTTGGCTAATGCCGGAGTTTGTTCACGTCGTGAAGCAGACAGCTTCATTACAGCCGGAGTGGTTAAAGTTAACGGTGTTGTGACTGATGAACTGGGTACAAAAGTAAAACGTGGCGATTTGGTAACGTTCCATGATCAGCCCGTACATCTTGAAAGCAAGGTTTATGTACTTTTAAATAAACCCAAAAACTGTGTGACAACTTCGGATGATCCTGAAAACCGAAAAACCGTAATGGACTTGGTTAAAGGTGCTTGTCCCGAACGTATTTATCCAGTGGGACGTCTCGACCGTAATACAACAGGTGTTTTGTTGTTAACAAATGACGGTGATCTTGCCTCTAAGTTGATGCACCCTAAATTCAAAAAGAAAAAGATTTATCAAGTTACTCTTGACCGTGATGTAGCTATCGAAGATATGCAGGCTATTGCCGACGGTATTGAACTTGATGACGGTGAAATTCACGCCGATTCTATCGCTTATCAGGCAGAAGATGTGCTTGATACAGTCGGTATAGAAATTCACTCGGGACGTAACCGCATCGTACGTCGTATTTTCGAAAAATTAGGTTACAAAGTAATGAAACTTGACCGCGTTTATTTTGCAGGCCTGACTAAGAAAAATGTACTTCGCGGCAAATGGCGTTACCTCACAGAAAAAGAAGTGAACATGCTCCGAATGGGTGCATTTGAATAACATGTTTGTTTACATCGAAATTTAAATGATAAATAAGAAGTAATCAGGATTCTTTTATCCTGATTACTTTAAATTTTTGTAGACTATGCAAATGGTTAAAGGTATCTTCATAATCTTGCTGTTCTATTGCATCGGACAGATAATCAGCTATTTTATTGAAGGATTTATTCCGGGAAGTATAATTGGGATGCTATTGCTTTTCTTATGCTTATGTTTGAAAGTCAAAGGCATTACCCCCGACAATGTCAGCAGTGTAGCCACCACTATCACTAAAAACATGGCTATATTCTTTATACCTGCGGGTGCAGGTCTGTTAGGTTCATTCGGACTCATCAGTAAATTCTGGATGTCAATTTTGATAGTCTGTTCAGTCAGCACAATTTTAGTGATTGCGGTTGTCGGTATCGTTCAACAAAAAATGGAGGGTAAAAAGAAATGATTTCTTTACTGAGTTCTACCGAATTTACTCTACTACTTATATTCGGTAGTTATTTGTTCGGACAATGGGTATTTAAGAAAACCCGCTTTGCCCTTTTTCATCCGCTGATTATTTCAATAGCAATAATCATCGCCTTTCTTAAAATAACAGGCATCAACTACGAAACATTTGAGCAAGGCAGTAAATTCATATCATTCTTGCTCGGCCCTTCAGTAGTCGCGCTCGGATATTTGCTTTACGAACAGATCAATTATCTGAAGGGCAATGTCGTATCTATCCTAACATCCATATTTCTGGGAAGTATAGTCGGTGTGATGAGTGTTATTATTCTGGCTCGGTTAACGGGCGCAGATCAGATGCTTATTCTAAGTCTCGAACCTAAATCCGTAACCACGCCGATTGCGATGAGTATTTCGTTACAATCCGGCGGCGATGTATCATTAACAGCCATAATTGTACTTTTCTGTGGTATTTTCGGTAGTATAATAGGACCACCGATACTGAAATTACTTAAAATAAACAGCAGTGTTGCCAAAGGATTGGCAATGGGAGCTTCCTCCCACGGAGTCGGCACGGCAAGAGCAATGGAAATGGGTATGATTGAAGGTGCTTTAAGTGGTTTGGCAATCGGTTTGATGGGGGTTATGACAGCATTGCTCATTCCTGTTATACACTATTTTATATAAACTAATTTATCTTTATAAAATGATCTGGTAAGAGTCCCGATAACTCTTATTGAAATTGATCAACTTTTAAGAAAAACTCTGAAAATTTTGTTACCTATGTCACTTTTTGAAGTAAAAGTAGTTGACACAATATAATTTATTAATATGCCTGTTTCTTTTCTGCAAGTAGATAATCTGACCAAAAGTTTTGGTGACCTTGTTTTGTTCGATAATATTTCTTTTGGTCTGGCTGAAGGACAACGAATCGGTTTAATTGCTAAAAACGGTTCGGGTAAAACAACTCTGTTGAATATACTTGCAGGCAAAGAGTCATACGACTCGGGATCTATCGTTTTTCGGCGTGATTTACGTGTAGCTTATCTTGAACAAGACCCTTTTTATGACGGCAATTTATCAGTTATAGAGGCTTGTTTCCAATCGGGCAATGATATTACGGAACTGATTGCTCAATATGAAAAGGTTATAAACTCGACTGATCATTCCAATCTTGATGCCATCCTTCAACGTATGGATATGCTTCAGGCCTGGGAGTATGAACACCGTGCTAAACAGATTCTCGCCCAACTGAAGATCAAAGACTTTAATCAGAAAATATCAGAGCTTTCTGGAGGACAGCTAAAACGTGTGGCGTTGGCCAACGTTCTGATTACCGAACCTAATCTTATTATCCTTGACGAGCCGACCAACCACCTCGATTTAGATATGGTTGAATGGCTTGAAGACTATCTGCAACGTTCTCGTCTGAGTTTACTGATGGTTACCCACGATCGGTATTTTCTTGACAGGGTATGCTCCGAAATTATCGAGATTGATAATAAAACACTCTATCAGTATAATGGTAATTATTCATACTATCTCGAAAAAAGAGATGAACGTATCAGCGCCCAGAATGCCGAAATTGACAGAGCCAACAATCTGATGCGCAAAGAACTCGACTGGATGCGCCGTCAACCTCAGGCACGTGGTACTAAAGCCAAATCACGAATAGACGCTTTTTATGACTTGGAGAAAAAAGCTAAACAACAACGTGACGAGGGCAATGTTAAACTCGAAATGAAAGGTTCGTATATCGGAAATAAGATTTTTGAGGCTAAGCATGTTTATAAGTCTTTTGGCAATATTAAAATTTTAGAAGATTTCAATTATATCTTCGCCCGTTACGAAAAACTTGGTATCGTAGGCAATAACGGAACGGGGAAATCAACTTTCATTAAAATGTTGATGGGTGAAGTTACCCCTGACAAAGGTGAATTCGATATAGGCGAAACAGTAAACTTCGGATATTACAGTCAGGACGGTTTAGTTTTTGACGACCAGTTGAAGGTAATTGATGTTATTCGTGACATCGCCGAAGTAATCGACTTGGGTAATGGCAACCGGTTGACTGCTTCGCAGTTTCTGCAACACTTTTTATTTCCGCCTGAGAAACAGCATAATTTCGTTTACAAATTATCCGGTGGAGAAAAACGCCGCCTCTATCTATGTTCTGTATTAATCAAGAATCCTAATTTTCTGGTATTAGACGAACCTACGAATGATCTTGATATCATGACCCTCAATATTCTTGAAGAATATTTACAGCAATTCAGAGGTTGTGTTATCATTGTTTCTCACGACCGTTATTTCATGGATAAGGTTGTAGATCATTTATTAGCATTCAAAGGACAAGCTCAAATAAAAGATTTTCCGGGCAATTATAGTGATTATCGTGAGTGGAACGAAATACAGACCGAATTGGAACGTGAGAAAGCTTTGCTTGATAAACCTAAAGCCGAAAAACCTCAGGTAATCGAAAAACAATCTGCCGAAAAGAAGAAACTGTCCTACAAAGAAAGACGTGAATTTGAAGAACTGGATGCGCTTATTCCGCAATTGGAGGCTGAAAAGGCACAAATCGAAGCCGAATTATCAAGCGGCTCATTATCTAACGATGAGCTTATTACTAAATCAAACCGCATCGGCGAGCTCATTTCTGATATTGAAATTAAGACAATGCGTTGGTTAGAATTAAGCGAACTCGCTTGAGGTATTTTCAACTAAACCGCTTTTGTTCTTCACAAAAGAACCTCATATTGAATGATGTCCAATAAAGATTTAATAAGATCATATAAAAACAAAATAATAAAAGCTATCTAAACGAGTTAGATAGCTTTCTTATTCATAATAAGTTCAGGAATATTTAAATTAAGAGTAGTTTAACACATATTCAGGTATTGATCAAAATTTGAAAGACAAACCTCCCAAACCATTAAATCCTTGCAATGTATATCCTTGAACCATCTCATACTTCCGATCAAATACGTTATTAAGCTGAGCATAAACTGATACCCAATCTCTTATTTTATATTCCGCATGAACATTCAGTTCGTTAATAGCATTCATAGAAATACTGCCGACAGATGATGTGCTTTCACGGTCAGGACCTATATATGCTTTCCGACCTCCTGCATACATGTAATTCAATGAAATATTTAATTGAGGTAATAAGTTAACATCAGCATTGACATCAACAGTAAAAGTTGGTCTTCCCCAAGCCTTTTTCTCTTCAGGGATTGCATTCACATAAGTCGATAAATATCCATTTACATATTTAACATTATAAAAATATCCTGTGGCTTTTACCGATAGGTTGGTTTTAGGAATAAGGCTTGTACTGATCATACCACCGAGATGCCCTGTTGATATATTCGCATAAAACGGTGTACTCACATTTCCCCAAGAATAAGTATTCACAGTTAAAGGCGCAGTAGCATCTCCGGAAGAAACATAGTAATATGATGTAGACATAAATAAATGATCATCTTTTGTGTGTTTGTATCCTCCGAATACGCCAAACTCAAAACCTTTGATTATACCCGAATTTAAGCCAACTTTCAGATCAAGAGGTGTACGTGAATATCCTACTCGTGACATCGGATTTATATATCGATTCTCGTCAAGTAATTGTAAAAAGGTGTTTTCATTTATACCGCCGGTTGCATCGAAGTATAATTTATTAGCTTCGGCAAATACTAAGTTGGCATGTATTTCAGGGCTGAAAAATAATCTTCTTTTGTAATCTAACACACAACCTGCGTTTAATCCAAGATCAACGTTCCAATTACTTCCTTCTGTTTTAAAATATGGTGTTGCTTCTATGTTCGTTAAGTTATGGAAAGATCCTGCATAGGGTTTAAAGTTATATTTAGGATCGCTTATGGATTGATTGATAATTTTTCCTTTTACACCTATAATATTATCTGTATCATATTCTGTGTAGAAATTACCTCTAAGGTCAAGTTGCCCCCCTTTTATTCCGTCATTTTCAATCAACGGACCGTATTTGTTTTTGAAATAGCTATAACCAACCGAACCAATATATTTAAGTATTCCACTGTTTTTATCGCTTGATTGTAATGCCGCATTAAAATTAAACACATTAACGCCCTGTCTTTTACTCAAATCATAATAATCAGCCTTAAACTCATCGTTCTGACGCCAATAAGGGTTACCGTAATAATTATAGCTCATATTGCGATAATATGCGCCGAATGAAAAAATAGACGGTCCAAATAGATGGCTGTATCCAAGATTTATTTTACTGTCTGCATATTTAGCTTTGGCTTTTGATGTCAGAAAGTCCTTTGACTCATAATTTACATTTCCACTTGTAGAGCCATAGGTTGCTGATAGGTTGAGCGTATCCGTTGGGCTTTCCACTAACTTATATCCAAAGATAGCTTCTAAATTAGAGTTTGAGCCAGCTCCCAGCCTTAAATAGCCATTTTTAGTATCATAATCCACATCTGTATGTATATCGCCTGAGCCAACTTTACCAAGAAGCTGACTGTTTATTTTAACAAACGGTGCTTTTTCTATATAAGATGCTTTTATTGACGGCTTCGCAGGGTTGTATATCGAAGGCAGGGTATTAATTTTTGAAGCATCTCTCAAAGTTGGGCTATATTCTCTCTCCAGCAGAACCTGACGGTTTAAGGTCGTATCCTGCTGTGCATTTACCATAGAAGGTAATATGAATAATGCGATGCTTATATATGTGTAAATCTTTCTCATAATCCGAAAGTTTCTATTCTAAATTTTATACTGTTATTTATTTTCGAGCGAGGTGAGACGTTCTTGTATCATACTTTTGATATCTGCTTCTTTTCCTTTATATGAATTTTGAAGACTTTGCAAATACTGACGTGACTGAAAATAATCTCCTTTTGCATTATATACATCCGATAAAACAATTATGGCACGAGCCAGCCAATATTGGTGCGGTGTGCCTTGTTTCATAAATTCAAGGACTTGTTTTTCAGCCTTATCATATGATCTGTTTTTAAAATATACTTCAGCTATCAAATATTGTGCTTCTGCTCCATAAACAGTTCGGGAGTCGTTAGCCACAGTATTCAAATCTTTAATAGCCTCATCGGTACGGGATAGATTTAACAACGATTTACCTCTATAAAAACGAGCTTCGCCTAATATTTCGGGCGAGGTCTTTTCATTCCCAATAAGTCTGGCAGCCGCGGCTATTACCTCGTTATCTCTCTTTAGTAAATATGCACAACGAAGCATACCAATCAAACCAACTTCACGATTATCGCTCTTAACTCCAATCTGACTTAATTTTGTATATGTATTGTAGGCATTCAAATAATCTTTATTATCGAATTCCGCACCCGATACATAAATCAAAGCATCGTCAATATATTTACGATTGTTAAAGTTTATCACTTCTTTGAAATAGTTTACGGCATCGCTATTATTCTTACTTTCAACTGCCATTGAAGCGAGATAGAAATTCGCATCTCCTGCAAATGATCCTTTTGGATATGATTTCAAATAATTTAAGAACGATGTTTTAGCCTGATCTTTGCGTCCTTTCATATATAAGTTTTCCGCCGCAAGATATGTCAATGAGTCTTGTCTTGATGTGGTTATAGTGACTCCTGTACCTAACGAATTGACGTAGGATGCATAAGAGGCTATATCGTTTATTTCTTTATATACGCCTTCCAGACTAACAATCGACATTCGAGCCTCGGCTGTATTCGGATAATTGGTTATCACACGTTTATATGCATCAATTGATTTACGTGGATTATTGTTATTGAAATATAGTTGTCCTAACTGAACTCCTGCTTTTTGATTGACCGGCGATTGTGGAAAATCGCTCTGCAATTTTTCGAGTGTAGCGATAGCTTCATTGTCTTTGGAAAGCATAACCAATGCCCTACTCTTTTCAAATAAAGCGTCAGCATAATATTGCGAATTGGGATAAGTACTCATCATAGCGTTCAATACCGAAACTTTCTGCGAGTAATTCCGTTGCAATCCTAATACAAATGCCTTTTGGAACTCTGCATAGTCAGCATTCGATGGATTCTGTTTGGCTGCTTGTGTATAATAACGTTCTGCTTCGGCAAAATTACGGCTGAACAAATTACAGTCTCCTGCCCGATTCAGTGCGTCAGCGTAATTAGGTGTTTGTCTGTCTTTTTCTGTATTAACGTATTTCTTGAAATTATTCAGTGCCTCGTTGTAATTCTTAATCTGATAATTGGCATATCCTAAATTATAGAAAGCCAATGGGTAATTAGGTTGTTTGGGTGACGCTTGCGAAATATAGGTCGAGTAATTACGTATCGCATCCTGATATTGTCCTTGTCGATAACTTGTTTCGCCCTTCCAGAAGTAAGCCTCAGTACGAATTTCAGGATTATAATTTCCTAAATCGATACATGCCATGAAATTTTTAGAAGCATCCGTGTAATTACCATTGATAAATCGTTCTGTACCCTGTTGAAAAAGTATAGTTTGCTTGGCTCCAAGTATCTGTATTCCGGGTGATTTGATGGAATTTATTGCTTCAAGTGCTGATGAATAATCTTGTGTTGATAATAATGTTGCCGCAAAAAGGTTATTGACCTCATCCTTATATTTTGATGATGAGTATTCTGTAAGAAAACGTTTAAAAACTGATATTGATTCTCCAAAAGCCGCAGTTGAGCCTTTTGCCATTAGTACGACGTAATTATACAAGGCTTCTTCACTTATGGTTTTGTCGAACGATTGGCGTGCCGCGTTATCGAAGGCCATCAAAGCATTATTATCGTCGCCGTTTTTGAGATAACATTGTCCGATAAGCATAAATGCAGCCTGTCCAAGTTGCCCTTGTGCTTTTGTCACATCTTGCAGAACAGTGATTGCCTGAGCATAAGCCTTATTCTGATAATAGGCTGCACCAAGTTGATACATATCTTCCGGAAATGCCTTCACTCCATATTGTAGAAAACGCTCGTAATGTATTACAGACTGAACCATATCTCCTTTCTGATAATAGCTGCTGCCTAAAAGTCTGAAAACTTCCGGTGCATTTTGACTTTTAGGGTACTTTACGGCATAATCTCTACCTTCGGATATGGTTTCGTCCAAATCTCCTTGCCTATATGCGGATTGCATCAAAAAGAACGTGGCATTCTCTCTATACTCATAAGAGTTTTTTAATTTTCTAAATACCGGTATTGCCGAATCATAATTTTCATTTTGGAAATCAATATATGCTAAATAATAGGAAGCAGGCTCAGAATATTTATCACTTATTCGTGATAAGAGTCCGAATAGTTGACGAGCTTCTTCTGTTTTTCCAATCTGCAATGAAGCATAAGCCATTCGATAACTATAATCAGCTTGCTCTGCATTATTAAGATAATCTACGTCTACCTGATCGAACCAATAAGCAGCACGTTCCCAGTCTTTTTTCACAAAGTGAGTTGAACCGATATAAAATTCCAACTGATCACGGTGGCAAGTGGCAGGATATTTTTCAAGATAATCTTTCATCTTATTATCCACATCTGCTTTGCCCTGATGATATTGCGAAGACAGAATCATATAATCAGCTTCGGCATTCAGCATCGCGTCTTTAGACAATTTTCTGAATTCAAGCAAACTGTTAATGCAGCCTGTATAATTGTCATCACCAAACATTTCTTTACCCCTTATAAACAGATTATTAGGGGATTCGGTAAATGCTGATTTCTGAGCCGAAACAACTTGCACTCCTGATGCAACTAATGTCAAGGCTATTAGTAATTTCTTCATATAAACGATCGTTTTATTTTTTCAATGACTTCTTTAACCGATTGTAGTCCAAATTGTTCAGGTTGCAGGTCTTTTATTTTAATAAATTGCAGTTTAGCCACATCGTCATTGGCATTTAGTGCATCCAGATTTTTTACTTTACATTCATAGACCAGATCAAGTGTCTGCACGTTAAATCCTGAATAGAGATAATTATTTACTATTGAGAATAAATATCTGACGCCTGTTACTTCAAGATTTGTCTCTTCTTTTACTTCACGCATTACTGCTGTTTCCCCATTTTCATCCATATCAACAAATCCACCCGGCAAATCAAGCGTACCTTTTGCAGGATCGTTTGCACGTGTGGCGACCAACAGTTCTTTATCGTCGTTGATAATGATTGCTATGGTAGATGAACATGTGTTAAAATAATAGATAAATCCGCAATCTTCGCATCTTTTGGATTTGAAGTTATTTTCGATAAAACGGGGAGAACCACATTTGGGACAAAACTTGAATTGACTTAAAGGATGCATTATCTGATATTTTTTTGTTTGTTATATTCTTCAGCAACAACACTTAGTTCTTCGTACCATTCTTCACCAAAGCAGCGGATCAATGGTTCTTTCAGAAACTGATATATTTTCAGACCTTCTTTGTTGCCAAGAACTACCGCAGCCTTACATATTCTCCATCTGTGATAATTGAGCGCTATAAAGTCTTTGTATTTTTCTAATCTGACCGGATAGAGATGACATGATATTGGTTTATAAAAGTCTGTTTTACCTTCTTTAAATGCTTTCTCAATCGCACATTTACAGGTATGACCTTCGTCATAATATGTGAAAACACAATCTTTGCCATTAACAATAGACGTTACAAGATCTCCATCCCGATCTTTATAAACCGCGCCTTGTTCTTCAATAATTTTTTGTGCTTGTGGAGAAAGATCGTCCCAGACTATGGGCAATATTTCATTCAGAATATCTACTTCAACCTCTTCGACCGGGGCACCGGCATCGCCTTCAACACAACATTCTCCTTTACAGGCTGACAGATCACACAAAAAATTTTCGGTAATTACATCAAGCGATACAATGGTTTCTCCTATCTGAAACATATTTTATACTTATTCATCAGAGTTTAAAGGCTACAAATATAGACCTTTTTAGGCGATTGGTTACTAACTAAGGGTTTCAATTATATTCATTCACTTTGTCTTTTAACACTTATTTCAATAAAAGAAAAATCATTTGATTTGTATCTGAATTTATTATACTTTTGCAGGACATACTTAGTCAGGGCGCAGTAGTTCAATGGATAGAATAGAAGTTTCCTAAACTTTAGATTCGGGTTCGATTCCCGGCTGTGCTACAAAAAAAACCGTTAATTAAACGGTCTTTTTTATGCATATCTTAAAAAAATCAATAGCATTCATAGATCAGAATAATCATTCAATTCAAAAATTGCATGAATACCCAACTGTCAACAATGAATTATATGAGGTAGATCTGTTCAGAACCGAACGCCACTGAAAGTTATAGGATAAATTTATGTTGTGTTTCTTGATTGGAGAATAAGAACTATTAACTCTCAACAACATTACTTCATTTTGTTTTATGCCTTTCAGGTGTCCTGTGTTATAGGATAATGAGCTTGCCAGATTTACTTTTTTCTTTAACAGTTTTGAAGATACTCCTAAGGTCGGTCCCCACGTTATTGTATTTGCATTCAATACCCTGCTGTTATTAAAATTCACTGCTCCGTTTAATGACAATCCACTTTCGACAAAACTCCATGAATATGATGAGGAGGCGTTAATCATTTCAGTTACACTTCCCGGATGATACACCCCACCCTGTTTATTGGCAGCGTCCTGATATGAAAGATTTATGTTCAAATTATGCATCTGATCTTTAGTCTTTTTTACGACAAGATTCAGATTTAAATTTGCTGATTGGCTTAACTGCACAAAGTTTAATGTGTCTAAACGGTCTAATTGATTTTCTTGATTAATCAATTCAAAGTTAGACCGAACATTTGTATAGGCTTGAAAATTAGAATAAGAAACCATAGCATTTATCCGCTCGCTAAAATTTCCTGTAATGGAAAGTGAGCTTACTACTCTCGAACTTGATGAGGCTTTCTTTTTTTCAAGATCATCATGTTCGTAACCTATGCTAAGGCTTGCGCTCATCTTATTATGCCAAAAAGACTGAAAGGCATTGACTGTAATATTTTCCAAGTCATTTGTGAAATAATACGCTCCTAAAGTTTTATACCCGGGATCAATGCGTTCATATCCAAGACCGAAACGCCCCGTCTCGGTTATGTAATTGACTTGACCTTTGAACGCCTTGTAATATGCTGATGACATATTACTGCCTGACCATAAACCTAATATCCCATTTCTGTCGTCATCGGGTGAACGTCGGTCTGTTGTCAACAAACTCAGCCCATATTCTCCGCTAAGTTCTATAAAATCAAATGGTTTATATAAAAAGGATATACTTCCTGCCAAGTTTTCCATTGGGGTTATGCCTAATGTGTCCGGAGCAAATGTCAAAGATGATATATTGTCTTTGGCACTTAGTATATTTATTGACACTTGATAATTCTTCTTCATTCTTCCTACTTTAACTCCGTATGCCATACGTTTGTATGTAGGCAAGAAAGCAGGCTGTGCTGCATCAAATTCCACTGCTTTTTGTAATCGTCCATACATTGCAGCAAATTCCCAACCTTCGGGGGTTAACTCCACACCGCCTCCTGTGAACATATGTCCGTTGAGTGTATAAGGCGAAAATGTCATTGAAACATCACCAATATGTGCCGTAGCCCATTTATAAGACGGATGTATGCTTAAACGATTGGGGCTGGACGGCAATTTATAACTCGAGCCTGAATTAGTCAGGCTAAACGTAAATGGAAGATTTACCTGATTATAAAAATTCAGATTTAAGTTACCGTTCAAATAGTATGTAAAGGCATCACGCCCTTGCTCTCCGTTACCTCCATTAACAATAGAGCTTGCAGAGGCTCCTCCTGTAAGTCTGACTGGTTTATTCTTTTTTATATCTATGATATCTTCTACCCGAAAATTTTGAGCCGTAATAACTATAACTGTTGATAGAAGAATTATTATTACACCTGCTTTCTTAATCATTCTTTTGTATCTTAATATCCGCAATTATATATGAATTCGTTTTACCTGCTTCAACCATTTTTTTGACAAGTATTGCCCCTTTACGTCCATCCGCAGTTTCAAAAAGAATTACTCTTGGAAGAGCATTATTGGTGAAATGTTCGTCACCATAGTTGATTGTAGATATTGAAATATTTTTCAGAATTCTATCGTCTGTCATAGAATTGAACTGATCTGGTGTGAGAAAGATCGTACCTACTTCTTGTCTATTTATGAATTTGGTAGGCTTTGCATTCGGAATATCAGTTAGTGAAAGAGAGGAAAGTGCGTCGGGAGACACGAATTTATTATATGAAAATTTAGTATTCAGTCCCCAGAAAACCAAGTCTATAAATTCCCCGTTGTCAAAATTGATTTGAGTTGCTGAAAATGAGCGTCTCAGCTTGGTTGAATAATAGGGTGCAATGAAATTTTGTGCAGTATTGATTCCGAATTTAATATCTTTATGTGTACGTAAGTTTGTATTCGGATTCACTATTATTTCTTGTGAAACGGTTCTGTTTTCTTTTCCGTTAGAGACTATTAAATTAACAATATATTTTCCTGCCGTCGGAAAATATATGCTTGCATCTTCTGATGTCGGATTGGTTATAGTTGCGCCAATACATTGCCACAATATGCTTTCAACACCTTTCAACTTTACATCAAAAGTTGCTCTCATCGGAGCTTCATAATCATCCAAGTCTTCGAATGAAGGGATAATCTGAAATGATGCATCAAGTGATTGATCTACCGTTATCTGTTGCGCTGCTTCGAAAGTTGCGCTTCCGTTGCTTACTATTAGGTTGACATTGTATTTTCCGGGATTTTTATAGACTATAACAGGCGGATTCTTTCCTTCATAGGCAGCCGGCTCTCCTCCTTCAAATGTCCATAGAAATTTACTACCACCTTTCGTAAGATTCGTGATATTATAACATGCAGGAGCATAATTATTTGTTTCCACTTCTGCTTTGAAACCAGCAGTTACGGCACTATCAACCCGAACGATATATTTTTTTACTTCTTTATTGCCATCGTTCCAAGCTTCAAGAGTTATCACATGCTCACCGGGAGTGGTAAATATTACTGTTCCGGGATTTTTTTGTCTTGATGTCGTCGGTTCACCACCTTCAAATGTCCATAGAAAATCACTCGCACTATGACTTCTATTCTCAATCGCAACATTCAGCGGTGTTGTATGATTATCATCTTTAATATGCAAAACAATATCTATGTCAACAGGTGTAGTTTGTTCTGTATGGCATGATACTGCTATAAGTAGTATTAATACTACATATACCAATTTAGTCATTTGTAATAGTTTGTAAATATTGTGTGTTAAATTTCAATT